>JANSYO010000186.1 GCA_024742395.1 Cytophagales bacterium | reverse complement strand
GTTTGTTCAAGGTGTTCATTGAGGTTCAGGATGATATATCCCACTCTGACCCAAGCTTATAACAATGCTGTGCAACTTCGCCTTCTGTTTTCCTTCCTCATACTATTTGACTAATCTAAAACATATACAAAATGATAGGTGCCAGGAAGCTAAGCTTCTAACATGTTGTGCATTGGTTTTGCGATGAATTCTTTGCTGCGTTCTTCTTGTATAATTCGTTAAAATAGTTCTTCCATCTTAAAGTAGACACTTACATTAGTATTTAGTCAATATTCTTATTACAAAGCTCTCGCAGCACAGAGAAAATTCCAAACTGAAGGCAAAATTTCTCATTTTTTTTTCCACACATGCTGCGCTTACAAAACCTACCACAATCACTCACACATGATCTCAACACACCCAACATTGCTTGTGAATGTCAATGTGATCCAGAAATAGATCTTTCGACACTAACAAACAGAAACAGAGAATGTTGCAATGTTGTGCCTGATTATGTTCTTGTAGTTGATCCCACCAATCAGGAGGACATAATTACTACACCTACGAGGACAGTGCAAGTCGCAACAAACAATTCAAGAACGCAAACAAGAAAAAAATCAAAAACTTTGTCTGCTTCTTATCACAAAGAGCACCCAGGCATACAATTGAAATCACACAGTTGGAAACCATTTGAACAACAAAAAGGAGGTCAAAAGGAAGCTACAAAACACTGCATTTACAAGATAATGCAACATTTAGGAGTTGCTAATTACTCTTTGGGTGAACAACAAGAAACTGCTAATGATCACATCCTGTAAGTAAACAACTACAAACTGTAATCCATACTAATTGTGTTATTACGATAGTTCTGGGCTTCTCAACGAGATAAACACTAGTTTCAAAAAAAGAAGCAAAAAAGGATTTCTGCACTATACAGAAGTATTATTCGCTCTGACGAAGCATGTTTCTTATTCTAAATTCAAGAAATCATGCGTTGAGAGTCCATTGATTAAGGACACAGTGTGGAGTAAAAGTAAAAAAGGAAAATATAAACACAAACAAAGACAGTACAAATGCAAGCTATCTCCTGATGAAAAACTGGAAGTACAAAGATTTTGGGAGTGCGAACACTTATCAAGAGTGTCACCCCATGATACTTTTGTAATTCATAGGAGAACGAAATCAAATAGAAATGCTGATGTTGTTTCTGTATACTACAGAAAGTTTACGATTAAGGAGAGCTATGAAAAGTTTATTCAAATGAAGCCACACTTAAAAGCAAAGTGCAGTAGGACCACCTTTTTCAATCTGAAACCAAAATGGGTCAAGAAACCTCAAAGTAGATTTGATGTTTGCCCTATTCACAAGGAAATACGAAAATTTCGTCCCAAGTTAAATGCTAAAATGGAAAAAACCACAGAAGATATTCACATGCTCCGAGCAATGGATTTTCATGAAGAAATCTGTGATAAACGAACGAAAGACTATGATACATCCATTTATCAATTGAAACATGGTACTGCTCATCTCACAATGGACTTTAAAGCAAATATCAATCTTGGTATGAGCAACGAAGTTGACTCAAGTGTGTGGTTCAGTAGTCCACAGCGAACCGTTTTTGGTTTAGTGGCATTGTTCAAAGGCTTGGATTCCAAATTATACAAAGTCATTTTCACCGTTGTTAGTCCAATTCTAAACCATGATAGTTGCACAGTTACCTGTATTTTAAAAAAAATCATCAAACATCCTGTTTTTCGACACTTTGAAACCGACAAACTTGAATTCTGGATGGATAATGCGCCTAACCATTTCAGAACCATGGAAATGCTTGCCGGATTTCATTCACTAATTGGTTCGAATGGTATCAAATCCGTTGGTTTTGAATATTTTCCGGAGTATCACGGTAAATCTGAATGTGATCGTCATTTTGGATTAATCAGTCGAATTCTTAAAGAACATTGCTCTCATGCTGATGCAAAGGAGATCAATACAACTAAAGATTTTCTGCAAATTTACAACAGTGCAATTAGAGGTTATGGTGGTTGTGTAATTCCAAAACATGGTGCTGTGTACGATGAATTAAAACCAGATGATGGTACTAAACTCAATGTTGTATCCATGGTATATTTCCCTTCTGGTATAAAAGAAGTGGCTGAACTAGCGGAACAAAATCCCAACCACAATGCTATCCGGGGCGATATCAAAGATCGAAAAAAGGATAAACTTGCCTTAAACATACCTTACAAGAGATGTACTTTCACGCCGAAAAGAAAGTTCACTTTAGGGAATTACTACAGTTTTAGCTTTGAGAGAAACCAAAAAACTAAAGAAACATACCTGCTCGCAAAGCTATTCAAATCTTCCAAACTTGATAAGAAGAAGAATATCTTTCCCTTCTCAATAGAAACTACCAAGATTAGAGATTACAAAATCAGAGTTGGAATTTAGGTATGTTCATTGAAGATAAAGTTTCAAACTTATTCACATTACAGTCTGCTGCCCAACCCGACTACTGCCACTTGCAAAAAACCAAACGAAATTTCTTATTTCACGATCGCAACAGGGATGATTGATCATTCTTCAAGACACAAAAGAAATCCACATAACATTCATCAAAGAAGCTGATTATACAAACAGCATGATCAAACCAATGTCTAAATAGGAAATTATAACCAAAAATACCACCAAACAGAAAACTAATGAAATGCTAAACTTGCGGTAAAGCACGCAAAACACTTGAAAACAAAGCAAACCACAAATCGAATTCAATCAATTAAACACTGAAATTTGATTCAAAAACACACAACGACGAAAAGGACCCTTCGAATAGTGAAGAAGTAGATCGACTTAACAGTGATATCTGGAACAACACTTCTATGCGTTAATTCATGGAAATACGCTTGCGGAAAGACATGACACGGTTTAATT
>JANSYO010000006.1 GCA_024742395.1 Cytophagales bacterium | reverse complement strand
GATCCTCGGATGTCTGCCATGAAGCGATTCTCTCGTCATGGCTGTTCCGTGCTTCTCGCCGTCGGTCGTGCCGCTCCCATATTCAGAACAAGAAGGGGTGAATGTACAAACGGTAAGGTCTTGCGAAGAAATAAATGTCTTATAAAAGAGGAACAAACCAGAGAAGGCCGTTTGTAACTCATTCGTATTATTTTGGGCTTGCCAATAGGTGGTTTTTATATTACCATCATCAAGCATATTTCTATATAAGTCTGCTCTTTTTTGAGCAAAACCACTATTTACGCATAGTAGCAGACTTAGTGATAGGAATACGATACCTGTAAATTTCGTCTTCATCTTGCTGATCAATTACTATATTTTTGTAGGTAGTTTGTTGTAAGTTTTTGCCGCCATCGGCACCGTAACTAATCATAGTTACCTCAGAAGGAAACTCTATTCCTTTTACATTAACGTACTTCTTGAAAAACTGACGGCTAACCATTCTGCCATCTTTGTCATAAAAAATCATGACATCGAGGCGGCGATTCTTCTTCAGCATTTTAATGTTACCAAAAAGTGTAGCAAATTTTGGGTCTGAAGGTACCCAGGTAGTTAAAATACCATCGTCTGTCTTCTCTACACTACCAATTTTATAAATGGCCTTTTCTTCTTTGCTACTGGTAAGACCATAGTCAGAAAGCTTACCTGTAAGTGCCAAATGAAAGACCGTAAAGTCTGGCATCAGCAGAGTTTGACTTCTGTCTGTTAAAAGACCTTGTGAATTTACTTTAAAGAGGGTAGTGTCTTGTATGATAATGTCTTCTTTCTCAGGGAAAGTGAGCTTGTATACTATCTTCTTGTAAATTTTGTCATAATAAACCTTACCCATGGTCAGCCTGTATTTACCATCGGCTAATTTATCTTTTACAGAAATGTCGGCCTTAAAACGGTAAAACTGTTGTCCAGAAACAGCTTTTGCGGTAAGCAAAAAGAAGAAAACTAAGAATACGAAACGGGATAATCTCATTTTATTAAAAACGGAAGCCCAAACTAAATTATTAGCTTGGGCTTCTATAATTGGGCTTATTTAAGTTAGAACCAGAAAGTGTTACCAATAATAGCTACGATAATTACGTAATAGATAACCCATGCTCCGGCAAAAACTAAACAACCGATCAAAGCCTTTTTAGTTTGCTCTTTGTCCTGGTCAGTTAAAACATAAACCAGAATTACACCAAGAACAGCAAGTACACATCCCCACCAGAAAGCCGGAATACCAAGAGGCATTTCAGCTGCTGCAAGAGCTCCGCTGGTGTCAGCACTAAGTTCAATACCATCTACTAGATCTGAATTCTGAGCCTGAAGTTCTTCAAGTGTAACATCACTTTCCTGAACATACTTCTCAATTTTGTTTAGCTGGTCAAATTCAGCAGCGATTTCGTCTTCATTGAAAGTAAAAGACTCTTGTGGCTCAGTTGCGAATGCAAAAGACAAGGTTAAACAGAAGACAGATAAAATAGAAATTAATTTCTTCATGGTTGGAACGATAAGTTTAAAATGATTAAACAATATTAATCTAATTAATTCAATTTTCAAACAAGGCTTTCAGGATATAAAAAAGAATCCCTTCAGGCCTATGTTGACGCAAATCAAAGCAAATAAGCCTAATTTGTAAGCGAGTTAAGGAATAAAATGTTAGAGAATTTTATTTTACGGGAGCAAGTCTGAAAATGTATAAAAAGGGTCTAATGAAAATATACAATTGTAAAGAGTTTACACAGAGAGAAGTAGAAGACAAAAGTTTTGAAATCCTGTCAGAAGCTGTAAATAGAAGGTCAATTCGGAATTTTTCGGAAAAGGAAGTAAGTAAAAAGATCATTGAAAACTTATTGATGATAGCATCTTCTGCTCCCAGTGGTGCCAATATGCAGCCCTGGACTTTTTGTGCTGTGTCTGATCCGATATTAAAAAGTAAAATAAGAGAAGCTGCAGAGGCAGAAGAATATGAAAGCTACCATAAGAGAATGAACGAGGAGTGGCTGAAGGATCTGGAGGTTTTTGAGACCAATTGGGAGAAGCCTTTTATTGAAGAGGCTCCCTGGATAATTGTTGTTTTTAAACAAACCTTTGGTCTAAATAAAGATGGTAGCAAAAAACAGCATTATTATGTAAATGAAAGTGTGGGTCTGGCTTGCGGTTTTTTGATTAAAGCTATCCATGAGTGCGGCCTGGTAACATTAACACATACACCAAGCCCTATGAATTTCTTAACAGAAATTCTTCAAAGACCCGCCAATGAAAAGCCGTTTTTGCTTTTACCAATAGGTTTTCCGGCCGAAAAGGCCAAGGTTCCTGATCTTAAAAAGAAAACGAAAGAGGAGGCCATCGTTTGGTACTAAAAAAAGGATGTAAATTTGCGGCCAGAGAATATCCGATATGTTAGAACAATTAGAGGCAATTAGAGAAAGGTTCCATGAAGTATCTCAGCAGATGAGTATGCCTGAGGTGGTTTCTGATATGGCCAAATTCAAGAAAACCAGTAAGGAATATAAAGACCTGGAGAAGATTGTCAATGAATACAAACGCTATAAAGAAATACTAAGTCAGCTGGCTGGGGCTAAGGAAATCCTTACTAAGGAAAAAGATGAGGAGCTGAGAGAAATGGCCAGAGAGGAGATAGATGACTTAGAGCCACAAAAAGAAGAGTCAGAAGCCAAACTGAAGGAATTTCTGATTCCGAAGGATCCAAATGATGAGAAAAACGCTATTCTTGAAGTAAGAGCGGGTGCCGGAGGAGATGAAGCCTCGATATTTGCCGGTGACTTATTCAGAATGTATCAGCGTTTTGTTGAAAAACAACCGGGTTGGAGCATGACCATAATGGATGTCAATGAAGGTTCCTCTGGTGGTTTCAAAGAGATCATTGCTGAAATAAATGGCGAAGAGGTATACGGTAAACTGAAATTTGAGTCTGGCGTACACCGAGTTCAGCGGGTACCTGCTACAGAATCACAGGGAAGGGTTCACACGTCTGCAGCTTCGGTGGCGGTTTTGCCGGAGGCCGATGAGGTAGACTTCCAGCTAAACATGGGCGATATTAAAAAGGATACTTTCAGGGCATCCGGAGCAGGTGGGCAGCACGTTAATAAAACGGAATCTGCTATACGACTTACTCACTTACCTACCAACACCGTAGTGGAATGTCAAGACGGAAGGTCGCAGCATGCTAATTACGATAAAGCATTGAAAGTATTACGCTCAAGACTGTACGAAGCTGAACTTAAGAAGCACAATGATGCCATTAGTTCTGAAAGGAAATCTTTAGTAGGTAGTGGTGATAGATCCGATAAAATTAGAACCTATAACTATCCTCAGAGTAGGGTGACAGACCATAGAATTGGTCATACGGTGTATAACTTACCTACTGTTATGGATGGCGAAATAGATGATTTTATTGAAAAATTGCGAATAGCCGAGAATGCTGAAAGAATGCAGGAAGGGGCTTAAAAACCGAATATGAAAACCATTTGTTTAGCTACGAATAACAAACACAAGGTGGAGGAACTGCAGGAGATGCTTAAAGGTATCTTTGAGGTAAAAACACTGGAGGAGATTGGTTGTCAGGAAGAAATAGAAGAAACAGCCGAGACCTTTGCGGGCAATAGCCTGATTAAGGCTCAATATGTTTTTAACCAATACAAGGTAAGTTGTATTGCCGATGATTCTGGTCTGGAAGTAGAAGCCTTAAATGGTGAACCAGGTGTTTATTCTGCCCGGTACGCAGGTGAGCATGGTAACCATGAGAAAAACATGGATAAGCTTCTTTCTAAACTTGAAAGAGAAAAAAACAGAAAAGCTCAGTTCAGAACGGTGATAACCTTAATTCTAGATGGTGAGGTAGAGATGTTTGAGGGTATTGTTGAAGGAGAAATTCTTAAGGAGAAACGCGGTAATCAAGGTTTTGGGTATGATCCGGTTTTTGTGCCTAAAGGCTACAATACAACTTTTGCCGAAATGAGTCTGGAACAGAAAAACCCTATTAGCCACAGGGGGAGAGCCATTGCAAAGCTGAAAGCTCATTTAGAAAGTAAAATCTGATTTACAGTCTTTTTACACTTTCGTGCTCAAAAGTCATTTTGCCTTCTTCTGAGTATTCCCGAAGAATGATGGTCTCCGTGTCATCATAACAATCTTTTGGGTGCTGAATTTCTCTTTTACGCCTGTTGCCGGTCTCATAATATTCAACCCATCGACCTATTTTTACACCGTTATCATACTGTCCTTCTACGGCCAGGGTACCCCCTTCATGAAATAAGTAATAGTCTCCCGTTTTTTTGCCATAGAGATAAGGTATTACCTCTTTAATTTTCTTTTGGGCATCGTCATAGTAACTGATCTCCGCGTCTTCCAGAAAACCTTTATCATAGGACACTTTATCTAATAGTATAAAATCTGTGTCATAGGTTTCCCATCGTCCATCTTTGGCACCCAGATAATAATAGCCCTCTTTAACCAAGGTTTCACCTCGGTATTCTTTGTATGGGCCATGCATCAGGTGATTGGTTTTTCTATCACGGGCTACGGCCTCTACAATTCTCTTGGTTCTTTCGTCATACCAAAATAAAGAGCGATTGTAGGGATTGGGCTGTTGGAAATCTTCCAGAGTATAGAATTCCATGTATTGCATTCTGCTTCCGGAGCCTCTGCGGTATATTCTTTTTTCTACAGCTATGTCTTCGTAAGATTTCCCATCAAAAACTTTTTCTCTAGCTTCTCTAAGCTCTTTTCTGGCTTTTTTACCCTTGGCTTTTAGTTCTTTCGCTTTTGCTTTGTAAGCAGGAACCGTTTCGCTGACATACTTTTTAGCCTCCTCAATTGATGTAATTTTCTTGTTGTCTGGCGTATTAATTGAGGCCGAAGGTAATGAAACATCCACGGGTAGCACATCCTCAATTCGCTCCTCGAGGGTCATCTTTTTCCTTTCGGCTTTTCTCTCTGCCTTGGTTTTTGCCATAGGCACCGCATCCTGAGCGAATGATTTTAAACCAATTGAAAGGAATAATAAAGCGATAACAAGTTTCGATTTCATTTCTGAATGATCCGTTGTACTTTCGTATTAAAATTTATTTTCCGAAAACGTTAAAGGTAGAGAAAAATTGGAAAAAACGGCTAAAATCTATGTTGCAGGTCACAATGGAATGGTTGGTTCTGCCCTGGTTAGGAGACTCAATAAAGAAGGGTACTTGAACTTATTAACAAAAACATCTAAAGAATTGGATCTAAGAATTCAGAATGATGTTTTTAGTTTCCTTATTTCGGAAAAACCTGATTATGTTTTTCTTGCTGCGGCAAAAGTTGGTGGAATTGCCGCAAACGATACTTTTAGAGCAGACTTTTTATACCAAAACCTTCAGATTCAAAATAACATAATTCATGGCTCCTATTTATCAGGGGTAAAAAAATTATTATTTTTAGGCTCTTCTTGTATATATCCTAAGATGGCTCCGCAACCTTTAAAAGAAGAATATCTTTTAACCGGAGCCTTAGAGAGTACAAATGAGCCATATGCAATAGCCAAAATTGCTGGGATTAAGATGTGTGAGGCTTACAGGGATCAATTTGGATGTAATTTTATTTCGGTTATGCCAACGAACTTATATGGGCCAAACGATAACTATCATCTGGAAAACTCTCATGTTTTACCCTCAATGATTCGTAAATTTCATGAGGCTAAATTGATAGGAAAGCCTTTCGTCGAGCTTTGGGGGACAGGTAAACCTATGCGGGAATTTTTACATTCAGACGATTTGGCATCAGCTTGTTTTTACATAATGGAAAATTATAATGAAAAGACACATATAAACATTGGTATTGGAGAGGATGTTTCAATCAAGGAGTTAGCTAAAATAATACAGAACACCATCGGTTATGAAGGTGAAATTGTCTGGAATACAGATAAGCCGGATGGGACACCGCGTAAACTTATGGATGTCAGCAAGCTTCATGAATTGGGCTGGAAACACAGCATTGATCTGAAAGAAGGCATCGAAAAGGTATACGAGGATTTTAAGAATAACATCGTCAGAAAAATGTAATGTATTGAAAAAGGCGTTTCAGAAATATTTGAGCATCCCAATGCTTTCTTCGCTGGTGCTCATTGTAGTGCCACTGGTTATGACGTCTTTTCTTAGTATGTACTTCATTAAGAATGAGGCGGCATTTTCTACTATGAGTACTCCTGAATGGCTGGCGTTTGCCCTTTTAGGAATACTTAGTCAGGCTTTTGCTCTAACACCTCCTACATTTTGTGCGTTGGTTTTAGGTTATTTTTGGGGATGGCGTACTTTACCAATGTTGTTTCTGATCAATATGGCCTCCATTTACCTGGTTTATAAATTGGTAAAACTCGTAGATCATGAGCGTTTTGTGGGTTTTATTAGTCAAAACCCCAAAGCCAGCAAACTGATGAATAGTATTAAAAAGGACGAGCTGAAAATTATCGCCTTAGCAAAGCTCTCGCCAATACTACCCTTTACTTTTACCAATTTCATCTTTGCACTCTCTGGTGCAAAACTCAGGAATATCATTTTGGGTGGCTTCCTGGGGATGATTCCTCGTACCGTTATGTCAGTTTGGGCCGGAGCCCAAGCAAAAGAAATCAGAAGACTTCTGGAAGACCCTAACAGAGACAATACTCAGCAAATAGTGCTGATTGCTTTAATAGTTATCTCTGCATTTGGACTCATATGGGTAATCAACAGAGCGGTAAAAAGAGCTTAAAGGTACTTTTGTAAAACCCTTTTAGTCGCCTCTAAATAGGCTCTTCCCCATTTATGATCTGGTTCCAGATGGTTTCCTTCTGCCCACTCGTTCATGGCATTAATAAAAAGAAAGTTTTCTTCTTTTGAAGGAGGTGTATACTTTTTGCAAAGTTCTTCAAGCCAATGTTCGTAAAGGTCTGGGGTAGAGCCATCTATTACAAAGGCCTTCTTTTTCTTACGGGCACAGTTATCCCAGCCTGGCATAATGCATTCAAAGTGTTTAGTCTCTGGTGGAATCTTCGCCAGCATCCGCTCTACTACCTCGGCATAGTTATCTTTTGAATATGAATTCTCAATGCCCAGTTTTTGCTTAATTCTTTGCCAGAAATTAGGATGAATTTTGAGGTTGCCCCAGTCGGGCTGCCATTCTATTACGGCATCAAATCCTATTTCTTCCGGGTCTTTAATGGCTTCCTGAAAAGTCTTTACCCCGCCAAGGTAGATATCAGGGAAGCCGTGTTTTTTGACTTCGTCTCTCCAGATCTCTATACTCTCCTTCAGGTCGGGGATAATGTGCGTATTAAAGAACAGGAAAAACGGTTTGCCGTCTATTTTAATGTAACGTTCATCTTTAAATGCGGTTTCACATAAATATTTTGCGTGAGCTCTGTGATCTTCTGCAGAGTAATCCTGCTTCATAAGCACTTCCTGATCTAAGCCATCCCAGCGTCTGGTCCAGTTTTCATTGGCCCAGCAAAGCATAAACGGGATATCAGGCTTGCCCAGTCTTAGCATTTCATTTACGGGTGTTTCCAGAAGCCTTTCGCCATTAAACCAGTAATGATGAATACAGAAGCCATAAATATCATGATCCAGTGCAAGTTTTGCCTGGTCTTCGCGGGTTTCTGGCAGGCGGAGGTCATAATAGCCTAAATCAGAAGGCAGGTGCGGCTGATAATGGTTTCTGAACCTTGGTGTGGCTTTGGCCACGTTTGTCCATTCTGTAAATCCTTTTCCCCACCATTTGTCATTCTCGGGTATAGGATGAAACTGTGGTAAAATAACTGCTAGTGCCCGCAGTGTTTTCTCCTTCATAAATGCTTCTTATTTGCTCATTAAACTCTTCACCGTATCATAAATGATAGGTGGAGTAATCTGCTTTATCAGTCGTTTTACAGGGTTTTGTTCGTACCCAATAATGTTTTTCTTTTCTTGCTCTGCCGGGCCGGTATCTCCTGGTCTTTGGGTAAACTTCACATGAAGTTTCTTGTTTGGATCTATTTCTTCTGCAGGTCTGCCATTGGTGAAATAGAAAAAAGCCAAAGACTTACGGCTCATACCTTCAGGACATTTCACCTCATCAGGTACACCGTGCATATTAAAGTCTGTTACATTAAACACCACCAGTCTGTTAAACAGAGGAGATACTCGCTGCTCACATTTGGTCATGTCTTTATCCCAGAGTTCCAGATGGCCGTTATATTCTTCTTTCCAGTCTTTATTAAGATACAAAATGGCATTTACCCTTCTATCAAGTGGCCATCTTACGTGTTTGCTATAATCTGCGTGTACACCCAGTTTTCCCTTTCCATTTAACTGGTGCAGGCCGCCGCCATAAAAGTAAGGGTCAGGTATCAGGTTTTCTATTCCGGTTAGTTTCTCCAGAAAAACCAGAAATGGTGCGGAGTTAAACTGATAAAGAATATGCTGCGTGAAACTGCCTACATTGCCTTCGCCATTAAGCTCCTGCTTTTTTTCGTAGTCGCTTTTGTAATCGTGCCAGATTTTCTGACCAGGCTTGGGGAATTCTTCCAGGATCTTATCGAGTGCTTCGGGATCCATGAAGTTATCAATTACCACATGTGGAAATGGCTTATTTTGTTTGTATTCTTCAGCGTATTTGGATGCCAAAGCGTCTAGCTGGCTGTTATCGAAGTATAGCTTCATTTAGCAGGAAAAATTGATCCGTTAAAATTTGCCCAAAGGTAATTATTATTTGAATATATTCTGTTCAGGCAGATAGCAGCCTTGACATGAATCATATTTTTTTGCGGACGGGCCTCTTTTGACATCTTGTTTTAGATGGTATTTGATGGCTGTTCAGGGAGTATAATTCAAGCAATACGATTGAAAATGGAGAATCAATTCCATAAAATCTACCTTTTAAGCTGTTTCGGTAAAATGTTCATAATTTTCCCAACGTGCTAAATCTTCGGAAAGCTGACTATCTTTGGTTTACGACAAAAGGCATTCATGATCAGAAAGTTTCTTCAACAACCTTACAGCTTTTACCTTGAAGGGAAAAAGCTTTGGCAAATATCATGTGTTATTCTGGTGCTTTCTACTGGGTATAATTTGCTTGTAGTACCGCATAAACTGTATAATCCGGAGCTTAAATTCAGCCCTTTGGTCATTGGCCTCATTCACTCTGTTATTCCGGTTCTGGTGTTATTGGTTTTAGCTGTGGTTTTACGTTTTTTATCCACGTTAACGGATAATTGGATGTTAAGAAATGAGCTACTCCTTATGGCCATTATTCTGTTTTTTGTCGGACTTGTCGATTTCCTCATAAGAGACCTGATCTATGATAACCCACACAATTGGTCCTGGCACTATTTGTTTGAAGAATTAACAAATACCCTCATAGGTGGGCTACTGCTTATTGTTCCTGTGATCTCCATAAATCTGAACCTTCAATTATTCAAAAATCTGGAGAATGCCGAAAGTTTAAACAGTAAACTTGAGTCTGATCATCCGGTAAGTCACACAGAATTAATTTCAGTGAAAACACCGGTTCTGTCTGAAGCTTTTGAGCTTGATGTATCTTCTCTTCAATATGTTAGAGCAGAAGGCAATTATCTGCATCTGTATTTTTCTGATGCTCCTGCAATAATGAAGCGAATGACACTGAATAGTCTGGAAAGCCTATTGGATGGCCTACCGTATCTACTTAGAATACACCGATCTTTCTTGGTGAATCTTAAAGCTGTAGAAAAAGTAAGCGGAAACGCCCAGGGGTTTAAACTTAAACTTAAGGGCAGTACGGATCAGGTGCCGGTTTCCCGCCAATATATTGATGCTTTTAAGGAGCAAATGAATCGTACGTAGGTTTGTTCCCTGCCCCAGAAAGCTTGCGGTCTGCCACAAAAGCTTGTTATTGAGCACAGAAGCGGGTCAGTCATCACATGCGGGTCATTACTTATAGAATATCTCTCAACCTTTGAGCCATGGAAAGACGATACGACATAGACTGGCTCAGAGTGCTGGCATTTGCTTTACTTATAATTTATCATACCGGAATGTTTTTTGTGCCATGGGGCTGGCACATTAAAAACCCCGAAACCTATGAGTGGTTAAAAGGCCCCATGCTATTTATGAACCGCTGGCGAATGCCCTTGCTCTTCATTATTTCGGGGATGGGGACCTCCTTTTCTCTAGGGAAAAGAAGCCCGGCTACCTTCTCTGCTGAGCGTATAAAAACGCTGCTGATCCCTTTAATTTTTGGGATGATTATGATTACGCCAGCACAAGTGTATGCCGAACGTGTAGTCAATGGTGAGTTTCATGGGTCTTACCTTGAGTTTTGGTCTACCGTGGCCTTTCGAGGTGTATATCCTGAGGGCAATTTGACCTGGCATCATTTATGGTTTCTGCCCTATATTTTGCTCTTTTCTCTGGCCTTGTTGCCTTTGTTTTTGTGGATTAGAAAAAGACCTCAAAATGGGTTTATGCGGCTGGTAAACAGACTGGCAGCTAGTCCTGTACTTATTTACTGGTTTATTCTTCCTTTGGTATTACTTGAGGTATTTGTAGATCCCTTTTTTCCTGTGACTCATGCCCTAATAGATGATTGGTTCTATCTGCCATATAATGCCTTCTTGTTCTTTTATGGCTTTTTATTGATTCAAGTACGGGAAAGTTTCTGGGCCACATTGGCCAAAGGCCAAAAGACCTTTTTGATAACGGGTTTGCTGGCTTACTCTTTGTTTTTAATCATAAGAGCCAATTTTGAAGACGGTATTGCCCGCCACATTACCGAAGCCATAATCAATCAGACTAGTGTCTGGTCCTGGTTGCTATTATGGTTTTCACTTTCTGCTCGTTACCTGAATAGAAAAAGTAAAGCCATTGCCTACTGGAACAGGGCGGTTTATCCGTTTTATATTTTGCATCAAACCGTCATTATTTTACTGGCCTGGTGGCTGATGGATACACCTTGGGGATTAGCTCCAAAATTCATTCTTATAAGTGTAGGTACCTTCCTTATCTGCTGGGCACTTTATGAGTTTATTATCAAAAGAAATAAGATTTTGATGCTTGTGATGGGTACGAGGGAGGCTAGGAAGGAGTGAGGTTATGTTACAGTTAAGGCTAATACTCATTCCAACTATGATCAATTATCGGTACCAAGAAAAGATCATCTATTTTTTACCGGATTACCATTCAGATAGAGACCAGCAAAATTTACTTTTTCACGGGCTGTTTTCATTCGGGATACAAAGGAAAAGAAGCCAGCTGCGGTTATTTCTCAGTAATCATCAAAAAGTTTGCGACAAGTGGCTGATTGTGAGTGACCATAGTTCGTGAGGTTTGGGGTAGTGGTGTTAGCCACTAAGGTTAACAGCGATTTTTCTTATTGACTTTGCAGCAAATCTGAGGCACGGGTTTCAATTAAATAAGCTTGCAATAACTTCATCTGAGTCAAAATCAGGTGAGCCTTGTCTAGCATAATAACTTGAGTATCTCTCAATCAAGTCTTTTAAAAAAGGCATTGAGATTGTAGCAAACCTGTCAATTTCGGAATTCCTTATTCTAGTCTCTATTTCTTCTATTGGAATTGAAAGCTTATGCTGAAAATCTATAATCCCAGCATGGATGCCGTTATGCTGAGGGATAAAATGAAAATATGAACTACTGTTTCGTATGATTTTCTCTAACTTTCCCTTTTTGGAATTACTCAAGCCCTCAATAGTTTGTATTTCTTCAATCCCACTTACTTCTTCTGAAATATCTTTTATTCGCAATAAAAACACTTTAGAAACTTTCTTTTGGGCAAAATCACAGGCTGGCGTAAGAACAACAAATCTGTTCCCATCCAAAGTAATCAAATCTCCAGTCGAAAGATTTTCCTTTACAGGTCTTGTTATATAAAACTCGCTAGGATGTACTTTGCTCTCATCTAAATACTCCAACATATGTAAAATGGTGTAACGTAGAAGTGAGTCTTCTTTCTCAGCTGAAGTTCGTTTGTTATCTAGTGCCCAATTGTCTATAGAAGTTGAAATGTGATTCCAGAAAATGTTTTGGATTAATTCTTCAATCTTTCCGTTTCGATTTAAAAGGTTAAGAATTCCTGTTGCTTTTATAGTCTTGAATTTATCAAGAGTATCCATTACATCTACTTCATCTCTATTTAATACTTTGAATACAGAATTGTCACCTTTTAATTCTTCCAAAATATGATGCGGGGTTCCGGTGATTACAAAAGTCGGAAAACGTAAATTTTCTTTGATTTCTTTGACAACTTCGTTTCCAGAAGTATCAGTTCCTCCCGAACCCATTAAGTCTAAATCTACTATTGCCCCATCAAAAATATTATCAGGGTTTTTTAGTGCTGCAATCGCCTCATCTTTGCTTTGTATCCAAACATCAGTTATTTGATGTTCCTTATTTTCTTTATTGAATAAATCAATATTTCTTTTGTACACATCGTTGTAGATAGCCTTGTCATCTTCTACTATTAATATTCTTAACTCTTCCATAATTATTTGCTAATTTCTATTTGGAAGTTCACTCCGTTATCACTTTTTCTAGCAGAAAGTTCTCCATTGAGTCTATCTGATGCTTCACCAGCAATGGCTAAACCAAGACCAGTCCCATCAATTTTCTTAGAATAACCAGGTTCAAAAATGGCCCCAGATTCAATTTCCAAATCTGTTAAGCCTGGACCTGTGTCTTTATAGTCAATAATAACAGAGTCATTATTTTGTATAACTTCTATTACTATTTTCTTTTCATCTGTCTTGGATATACCCAGCCAATAAATACTGTTCTCAATTAGGTTTGTTAAGGCTATATACAAATCTTCTGACCAACCAAAAATTTCTACTTTTTCATCTCCAACGATGTCAATTTCAATATTTGCTTCTTCAATACTTGATTTGAAAACATCTAAACTCTCGTCAATGACACGAATAACTGAGAAGTCAGACTTTTTCTCCCTTTTCTGTTTAGCGAGAGGTGATATTCGCTTAAATAGAGTCGAAATGAACTTGCTATTAATCTTAAAGCCATTTATACTTTTTACTAGTTGTTCATAGTCCTCTTCAGTTGGTTTTGCTCGATAGAATTTTAAGTAACGTTCCATCACCTTAGTTTCTGAATTGAAGAACTGCAATGGTTTTCTGCCTTCGTGTAGAATAAAGTTGACAATTTTACCTAGAGTTGCTTGGCCTTGATAAATCGCTATTGTTTTTTCAATTTCCTCTTTGAGTTCAGCTTTCTTAGCCTCTTCTTTGGTTAATATATTGTCAATCTCATCAATTGCTTTTTTATCAATTTTAAACTCTGAAAGTTTTTTGCCTATGGATGACTTGACTTCTGCTAGACTAAAAAGGGAATTTATCGTGTCTTGTACTTTCGTTGGTTTCCCTCTGCTTTTTTCACTTTTTATTCTGTACGCTAGTCGTCTAGTTTCGAGTTCAAATAAAGCTTTTTGTGCCAGTTCCTTTAATCCAAAATAGTACTCATTCTCTTTTAATCCATCTCTGGCACTTTTCTCTTCTAATCCAGATTTTTCCTCTGATTGAATCGTTACAAACCCAACTATCTGGTTATTGCTAATCTTTAAAGTGAAATTTTGTATCCTGTCCTTATCTAAATCTAGCCAATCAACACCACCATTACCATAAGGACGAATTCTAAAGTTGTTTTTGTAAACATTTACGCCATAAACTTCATTCAGAAGTCTTCTTGCATCATTCTTACCCATATATTTTTTAGATACTGGGTTTATTAGTCCTTTATTAATCAAGTTGTCAATAGCATCAGGTTCGCGGTCGAACACCCTAAAATCAACTTTGATTAGACCGCAATATTTATTGTTGCCAGAAAGCTCAAACTTTTGCGAGATTTTTTCTTTTTGAACAGCTTCTGGGTTGATGTTATTCTCGAATTCTAAACTGGCCGTACCGTCATTTGAAATAGTTCCAAAAATTCGATAATCATAATATTTAATGATTGGATAAGTATCTATAGTGATTTTTTCATCAATCTCTTGGAATGGTGAATTCTCAAATGATAAGTTTATTTTGAACTCATCTTCGATTGACTCTTCAAATGGTGATATGAGTTTTCTTAATTCATTAATTAAGTGCTCTAGAGAGTCTTTATTCCAATAAGATAGTTTTGAATCAGTCTTTTCTATTACTTCTTCATCACCATTTTCATCAATAACTATTTCTTCATATTTTTCATCTTTAGCAATAATTAAAATGTCTGTTCCTGAGGGCTCTTGAGTCTCCTTCTTCTCAATGAGAAGCTCTATGTTTTCTAGAAATTCATCTGTTTTAAAAATTCTCCAGTCAATAACCGCCTCAGATTTTTCACCATTTTCATCAACAGTGGAAAGTGTCATTTCTTGACCTAAAATGGAAGCAGCAAAACGTCCAATACCTTTTCTCCCTTGTAAGATTCTTGAACCTTTTTTACTTACTTTTCTCTTAAGCTTGTCATCGGTCGCTGGAACTAGCCATTTGTTAATTACTGTATCGAAATCCATTCCGTGACCATCATCTTTGATTGAAATTATTAAAGCCTGTTCATTGTCAATTTCGGTATATTTAAAAACGATGTCGACTTTCGTGGCGTCTGCATCGTATGAGTTTTTGACTAGTTCAACCAATGCAGCATAAGAGTCTCCAATTAAATCACTACCGATTGTATGTATCAATCTGGCTGCTGGTCTAATCTTGTATGTTAAATCATCGCTCATTGAAGCTGTTTTTTAATTTGACAAGCAATTTCTTTTGCCATCAATGGTGGAACGGCATTACCAATTTGTCTGAAAGCCGCAGTGCGTCCGGCACCCTCTCTTTCTCCTTCAAAATAGTAGTCATCAGGGAAAGACTGAAGCCTTGCCGCCTCCCTTACGCTCAGTGAACGGTTTTGTTCAATATCCGGATGGATATAGTAATGACCATCTTTTGATATATGTGCAACAACAGTTTGCGAGTATGACTGGTCAGCAGCCACAACCTTAAAGCGATCAAAAAAGGACTCTCTATTCTTGTGAGTTTTCAGCCTTTCTGGTAAGTCATTATAATTCAGGCGTTCCTTTTTCTTTAACCACTTGTTTACTGCGATCTGATAAATTTCTTTATCTTGATCAGAATGTGGCCTCGTTATATGTTGGGTAATAATAGGTAAACCATTTCTGATATGTTTATCACATAAGTAATCTGAAGGTTGAGAATAGTAGGGCAGGAATTTATCGCGACCCTCTCCAGCTTTGAGGGGTGGAAGGTCCTTCAATAAATCCTCAACAAAGTAGTTTCCAGAATCTTTTACTTCATCCAATTGAGGAATCTCTAGCTCAAGGTCTGACCTCCAGCCTAGAATAATAATTCTCTTTCTCTTTTGAAGAACACCAAAATTCGTAGCCTCCAGAGTAAATAGTTTGAATTTATACCCCTTTTCAAGAAAAAGGTTTTTCATTTCTGTGAGATACTGACCACCCTTAGCCGACTTTAAGCCAAGGACATTTTCAAAGACGAACATTTTTGGTTTGTAACGCTCTAGGTAATTCGCATACTGCTTAAAGAGATAGTTTCTTTCATCTTCTTCCATTCCATTTTTAGAGCGGGCTCTACCTACCAGTGAATACGCCTGACATGGAGGTCCGCCAACAATAAGATCCACAGACCTTCCTTTAAGAGCCTCGTCTATCGTATTTTGAATTTGAAAGTTATTCTCTTTTCCAATTGCGGCATTAATAATAGTCTTTCTAAGTTCCGTAGGTAAATAACTGTAAAGCTCCTGCCGGTTTATTTCACCTTTCAGATAGTCCTCGTAAACTTTACTTTTGCCTTTATCTTTTAAATAGTAATAGGCTGTACGCGTGGTTAGCGTGTTACATGCAGCTTTATCCATTTCTACGTGAGCAACTGGTTCAAAACCAGCACGTATAAAGCCTTCTGAGAGCCCCCCGGCTCCGGCAAAAAGATCAATAAATAGAGGTTTGGATGACATTAAATATCTTTGAAGAATTCCGATAATGAAATTCCCAAAGCATCCGTAATTCTTTCTAAAACCTTGATTGTTACATTCCGCCTGCCATTCTCCAGATCATTGATGTAAGTTCGGTGTACCTGGGCTTCGAAGGCCAATGCCTCCTGGGAGAGTGATTTCTGCCTGCGGATTTCTTTGATTCTCTGGCCGGTTTTTTCTTGAATTTTCATAGGGCACTTTGAGTGCAGCAATTACAACATAATGCACGTTCTGAATCAACAGACTATGAGTGACGTTTTAGTTTAAACGTTAGCAATTGAAGAAAAATGAGAGAGCAGGTTTTCAAATGTCTTTTCTCTTCTGTCCTTTTTGATTTCACACTGATAAATAACTATGACATGCCAGTTATTTGATTTTAAGGCTTTAATGTGTTGGGAATCCAACTCTTTATTTCGTTTTATTTTTTGTCGCCACCATTCGGTTCGGGTTTTAGGAATAGTGAAATATTTACAACCCTCATGTCCATGCCAGAAGCAGCCGTGAACAAAGATGACGGTTTTGTATTTGCGTAAAACCAGATCAGGCTTTCCAGGAAGCTTTTTATTATGTAAACCATACCTGAATCCTTGAGCATGCAGGTACCTACGCACCAGCATTTCGGGCTTGGTGTTTTTTCCTTTGATTTGGCTCATATTATAGCTTCGTACTTCTTTTGAGTGTACATCGGCCATTTCTTTGAAGGTTTATTCTGGATATAAAGTAACGAAAAAAGACCCACGATTATCATGGGTCTTTGAGAAAAGGAAATTAGGGTGATTTAATCTACTTTTAAGCTTCTGAGATAGTCCAGACTTTTTGGAATGTGCTCAAACTCATGCTCACTTTCGTCTTCAATGAAATAGTGTTTGATACCTACTTCCTTGGCTAATTTTAGTATCTCAGGCCAGTTCGCTTGTCCTGTTCCCAAGACCACATCGTTTTCGGCCGGAGTGCCGCCTGTTCCATCTCCTACCACTCCTTTTTTCAGGTCTTTCACATGCATCAGTTTCCAACGATCGCCATACTTTTTCAATAGGGCATGTGGTGAATCTGAGCCACCGCCATGCATCATCCAGAGCACATCCAGTTCAAAAGACACATAGTCAGGATTGGTGTTTTGAATAATGTAATCAAGCAAGGTTCCTTCACCATCCGGGTTTGGCCCAAACTCGTATCCATGAGCGTGGTAGCAGAACGTCAGCCCATTATCTGCAAATACTTTTCCTGCATTATTGAAAACTTCTACGGCTTTTTGAGCTTCTTCTAAATCAAAATCCTCTTTATGAGGTACCCAGGCACACATCACATAGCGGGCTCCTAAGGCTTTGGCGTCATCGGCTATAGCCTGAGGGTTTTCTATTAATTGCTCAAAACCACTACCTGTAGAAACGATGTCTAGGCCGCGGTCGGCACACATCTGTTTGTATTCTTCGGGGCTAATTCCTTTAGGTGCACCGGCTTCAAACTCCGTAAAACCTAAAGCCGCAATGGTGTCTAAGATGGCTTCGGTGGTCCATGTGCTGTCATTAAACTGATTTCTGAAGGTGTATGCCTGTACACCAAATTCATCTGTAAAAAGGGCTTCTTTTTCTGTAGTTTCTTCTTCTGAACTGCTGCTGCAGGAAAAAGTGAGCGTGGCTATGAAAGCCAAAAGGATTAAAGGTGTTTTTTTCATTTTTTTCGGGTTGGTATTTGTTTATTCATATTCATCATAGCCTTTGCTTGGTGGGCTCTACTTTTTAAGGCAAAAAGTATCGGAGTCGCTTTCGACCCAAAAGCCGCTATCAAAATAATCTTGTAAACAGGACTCTGTGAGCACAAACAAAGTTTGAAAACCTCTCAGTTAGCAAATTCAAAGTCAGTCTGACTTTGACCCTGCCTAAAACAGTATTTTGATTCAAAAGTATTATTAATTAGTTCATATTCTTTGTTGTCTTTTTTGGTCTGAGTTTTACTTCTTTCGTGATACCTCAATTCTTGTTGCCTCTAAAGGTCAAAGATTTTTTCTTTTCAGCTGGTCTGCTGCATGATTGGCCGCTCTGGCTGCGAAAGTCATGTAGGTAAGTGTTGGGTTTTGAGTACTGGTAGAGGTCATGCAGGCCCCGTCTGTTACATACACGTTTTTGCATGCATGCAAAGCATGATTGGCATCCAGCATGGAGGTTTTAGGGTCTTTTCCCATCCTAACACCACCCATTTCGTGAATGTCTGAACCGGGTGCAGCGTGTGAGTCGCTGGCTTTTATATCTGAAAAGCCAGCCTTCTCCATCATTTCGGGTATTTGGGTCATGAAATCGTTTACCATTTTATCGTCATTTTCTTGCCAGTCGCAGGAAAAAACTATTTGTGGTATACCGTACTTATCTACCAGCGATTCATGTAATCTGATGTGGTTTTCTTCTACCGGGACCGTTTCTCCCATCATCCAGGCAGAGATGTTCCACCCTCCTAGCTGGCGGCTCAGCAGGTTTTCTCTGAGCTCGTCACCCATACCTTCTTTTAAAGAATACTCCCCTCTTCCTCCGCCTACGCCGGTAGCGTAACCTCTCAGAAAGTCTTCCTCGTGTTTGTAAAGGTTTCTGAATCGAGGGATGTACGAGTGACTGGGATGTGCTCCTGCGGTTTTTTTATCTTTGAATCCTTCGTGACGGGCAGAGACCCTGCCACGGTAATTATGCCAGGCAATGTATTTGCCCAATACGCCGCTGTCATTGCCCAGACCTTCCGGAAATCTATCAGATTTTGAGTTGAGCAAAATAGCATTTGTATTGATGGCAGAGCCATTGATAAAGATCACTTTGGCGTAATACTCTACCATTTCTTTGCTGGTAGCATCAATAATCCTTACACCTGTAGCCTTTTCTTTTTTCTTGTCATAAATGACTGAATGCACTACCGAATGGGGTCTCAAAGTCAAATTACCCGTTTTGGCCGCCCAGGGCAAAGTGCTGGAATTGCTACTAAAATAGCCGCCATAAATACAGCCTCTATTGCATTGTCTCTGACTCATGCAGCGGCCACGTCCCTGATCATAATGAATCTGCTGAGGGTCTGTCAGGTGAGCACATCTGCCAAAAACCAGAAAGCGGTCGTTATAGACTTTTTCTATAGTCTCTTTGAAATGTTGCTCCACACAGTTAAGATCCCAGCCCGGCTGAACAATGCTGTTTGGAAGTGCATCAAGGTTATCATTAAAACCAGCAATGCCCGCAAACTTCTCTACATGGTCATACCAGGGAGCCAGGTCTTTGTATCTGATTGGCCAGTCGACCGCAAAATCGTCACGGGCCGGGCCTTCAAAATCAAAATCGGACCAACGCTGTGTTTGCCGAGCCCATAGCAGAGACTTACCACCTTCGTGGTAACCTCTGAACCACCTGAAAGGCTTTTCATACACCACAGGCTGCTCATCATCTGGCAGTGCCCAGTGAAGCGTTTCGGCACGCATATAGCGGGCCATTTCAAAACCCTTTTTTTGTTCATTGGTCACGCTGCCGCGGTATTCAAAATCCCACGGGGCTTTAGATGCAGTAGGGTAGTCTTCTATATGCTTAACACCCCGCCCTCTCTCGAGCACCAATGTTTTCAGGCCTCTGTCGCACAGTTCTTTGGCGGCCCAGCCACCACTGGCACCAGAGCCCACTACTATGGCATCGTAAGTGTTTTTCTTTTTAACGTTAAGGTTAAGATTGGCCATGGTATTCTAATTAAGAGTTTGAGTCAAGGTTTACGCATCCATTATAATAGCCTGGAGCCATTTCATAGTTGTAATGATTGATCATCACATATTCAGAAGTGGTATAGCCCCTGATGGTCTCTTGTCTTAGTGTATCATAAAACCATTCTTTATCTTCAGAACTGGGAGCTTCCAGGCCTATCAGCAAGCTTTCCCTCTGATCTTTGGTGCAGTTGGCAAAATCTTTACTATAGGTGTTTTTGGCCTTTATGTTTAAGTCTGCTAATCCTTTTTTTATTTTTTCCTGATCTTCCGGAGCATAGCAATCTGCAAAAAGTCTTTCCAGAAATTTATGAACCTCCAGCCCGATAGCTCCGGGTTCAGATTTTCCTTCAGGTATAAAAGTGCCGGCAATAGCCTCAAGGATTTGATTTTCGGTCAAGTTGAAAAAGGAGGTTTCCCCCAGACTTTCAGTAGACCAGCCTTGAGCCCAGGAAGGCAGGGTTAGGGCAGCTCCGGTACCCAGAGCCAGATTTTTAATCAGGGTTCTTCTATTCATATTTATAGGCGATAGACCTTAACAAATTTAGAAGTATATCTGATTCAGACACGCTGAAACGGGTTTCTTTAGATCAAAGTGTGGCAAGTAAAGACCAAAAGAAGTGGCTGGTACGGATTTGTAATCTTATTTTATCTTTTAACCTAAACCTCGGAAGTATTTAAGACCTCCGAGGTTTAGGATTAGGAATAACAAGTGAAATAAATGAAGAACTAAATAATCTTCTCACAAACCAGATCTTCGAATACATCTTCAAGGATTAATTTTTGGTTTTGTGCATGTATAAACTTTTCTTTAGAACCAAAGAGTTCATGAACCGAGGCTCTTTCTAACCTTGTTTGCTTTTTAGATAGATGACTTTTATATGAGGAGTGTGGCCAATCGCGATAATCATTTGTGAAACCATGTTTTTGAGGATTCTGATGTAGATAACTAATTACATTCAGCAGATATTTTTTATTTTCAATCCGTTTGCGTTCAAAACGATTTTCAAAAAGACTTCCGGTTCTATTGTATCCTTTATTTATTGCTTTTGCATAAGAATTGAAACAATTGGATAATTGTTTTGAACAATATTCTGAAAGGGAGAGGCTGTTTGGATTCATTCTCATTCTTAGTTTTATATCCTCCTCTTCTCGAATTTTTATCAGAATATGAAAATGGTTTTTTAATAGGCAATAGGCAAAAGTCTCAGCAACAGGTTCTACATGTCTGGCCCAAAGAGAGAGGAAGTGGTCATAGTTTCTTTCCTCTAGAAAAATATTGTCCCCATTATTACCGCGATTATAAATATGATAGAAAACTCCTGGAAGTAATGGTTGTTTATATTGCATGATTTAGAGCATAAGCTCTAAAAATAAATTAAGTAATAGGATTTTCAAAACAATTGGATTTGAGATAGCTATTCTAATTCAGGAAGACTTTTAGGGTTCTATTTCTTATAAATATTCTTTTTCGCCAGGTCACTTTCAAACCAGGTGTATTTGTCATCATGGAATTTGAGAAAATCTGCAACACTGCTATGACCTGGATGTGGGGCGTAATAGTGGGTTTCACTCCTTGAGTCGTTTCGCCAAACCAGAACATAAGAAAGTCTCATTTTATCCGTCTTCATTACTTTTAAAAGGGTTTCTGTCCACCAGGTATCGTTTGGGATAGACTCCAGCCCTGTTTCGGTAAAGGCGGCTAGCTTCTTTGCTTTTTTACCATAGTCAGAGACAATTTTGAGTTTTCTTGCAGCTGCGGCCAAATCGTACCTGTCTCGTCCCATGTCAGCGTAATTATCCATCCCTACCATATCTGTCCATTCATCGCCGGGATATCTTTCAAGAAACTCCTCTTCGGTATTGAATTTATTATCAGGAGAAAAGGCATAGATGAAATTATGAACATCTTTTGTATCTCTTAGATAGGAAAGGGTAAACTTCCATAAGGTTTTAAACTCATCTACGGTACAATGAGGAGCCCCCCACCAAAACCAGCCACCATCAAATTCGTGGTAAGGTCTGAAAATCATAGGTACAGGTTCTCCGTTGGCACCTTTTACACTCTTTGCCCAATCGGCGATATCATCCAGAATCTGTTTGTATTTTTCATGACCATCACCACCCGGAATAAGTCTTGGTACCACCTGAATAGAGTCTGAGCCTGCCCAATAGAACCCACCTTTTCCCATCGGATTATAAAAATGCCAGGCTACTGTGATGATTCCACCTCTATTGTAGTGGTCTTCTACCACTTTTTTAAGTCGGGTTTTATATTCTTCAGGGTTTCTGCCGGTAAAGCCACTAAAGTCTACTCCTATCATACCGGGGTGTGTACCTACTACTGATTTGACATCGGAGCGATCAGCATCACCTGACCAACCACGCCCGTATTCAGTAGCATGCTGATGGGCAAAAACGGTCCCTCTCTTTTGAATTTTTTTAAGGCTTTTGTAGAGGTTTACTGTTTCGCGAGTGGCGTTGGGGTCTATGAGCTCCCACTTTTGAGCAAATCCTCCTTGAGTCAAAAGTAAAAGAGCACAGAATAACTTTTTCATACTTGTTTATTTGGTCCTTTTTATGATTGCTGTCCAGCCTCCACCTCCGGCCAGACTGGCCTCAAGTTTTGAATCTTTATTCACATTTACAGTCTCAATTTTGTAATCCTCTGCATTGCGGTTGGCATTTACTCCATCTTTGAAAATCTCGGCAGTGAAAGAACCTTCCCCTAAAAAAGAAAGGTCTAAATGCAAGACTCTGGGTTTCCAGTTATTTAAGGCTCCCAGATACCATACATCTCCCTTTTTTCTGGCTACCGCCGCAAAAGCTGCCACACTGCCTGCCAGCGGAACGGTTTCGTCAAAAACCGTAGGAATCTGAGCGATGAAATCAGTAGTTTCCTGTTCTTTCATATAAGCCGTGGGGCTATCGGCCAGCATTTGTAATGGAGCCTCAAACAGCACATACATAGCCACCTGATGTGCACGGGTACCCTGACTTACGGGCATAGAGTGGCTGGGTCTGAAATTCCACCGGTTTCTGTTTCGCATAGCCCCTGGGGTGTAATCCATAGGGCCTGCCACCTGCCTGATAAAGGGTATGCTTACATCGTATCTTGGCACATTATCGTTCGGCGTCCATTTTACATTTTCAAGACCCTTGACACCTTCAAAATTCAATACATTGGGATATGTTCTTTGAATTCCCTGTGGTTTAAAAAAGCCATGATAGTCCATTACCAATTGATATTTGGCGGCTATTTCAGACATCTTGTAAACAGAGCTAAGCACTTCCTGATCGTCTCTGTCAAAGAAATCCACTTTGAAGCCCTTCACTCCCATGTCGCTATAAGTTTTACAAACCTTCTCCATGTCTTGTCTGAAGGCAAACCAGGAGGCCCATAAAATCACTCCGACATTCTTGTTTTTAGCATAGGCTAGAACTTCTGGCAGGTTTAAATCTTCATTTAATTTAAATAAGTCGAGTCGTGAAGACCAACCGTCATCAATGATGATATACTCAAGTTTATTGGCTGCAGCAAAATCGATATAGTATTTATAGGTCTTTGTATTAATACCTGCTTCAAAGTCTACACCTGCCAGCTGCCAGTCGTTCCACCAGTCCCATGATATTTTACCTGGTTTAATCCAGGAAGGATCTTCAATTCTGGAAGGCTCAGCCAATTTTAGGACCATGTCATTGTTAAGTAGCTCTTTATCGTCCTGAGAGAGAATAATGGTTCGCCAGGGGAAAAGCCGGGAGCCTTTAGTTTTAGCAATATAATTGGCTCTCTTTTCAGCCAATGAGTTCATTTGTCCTATACCACCCTGAAATGTTTTTAAAACTAACGGAGCATGAGTGCAGGTTAAGCCAGTGGCATTGTCACGATTTTTCGTCAGATACATTCCGGGATAATCTTGTTGATCTGCTTCAGTAATAACAGCCTCTTTTCCGTCAGAAAGTTCTACCAGAATGGGCAAAAACGCCATGGTGTCTTTTTTGGTCTGGGATATTTTGTGCTCGTCATATGTAGCCTCAAAAGCCTGATCCCACAAGCTTTCACCTCTAAAATCACGCACGTAGGGGATAAAAACCTTATGGTCGTTATCAAAATTGAAGTCGGCTCTCTCTTCATAAACTGTCAGACTATCCACGAAAGAAGTTTTAAAACGATAGGCCACCCCATCATTATATGCTCTGAAAATGACATCGTAATTTTTTGAGGTATGAAGTGTAAGTTGGTTATAATGATCTACTACTTCGGCCTTTTTATAAAAGGGTGTTTTAAAACTGGAGTTATTACTGGTAAACTCTTCTTTGACTTCTCCCATGTTTTTGCCAAGAGCCTCATTTTCTCCTATCTTCATATAAATAGATGAAGGAATTATTACATGGGTATTTTTAAATTTAACAGCCCATTTAAGTTCTTCTCCGGCAGCAATCTCTATGGCTACCTCGCCATTAGGTGAGCTAAGTTTATGAAAGGACTGTGCTTTTGCCAGAATACTAAGGAATAGGCAAGAAACAGAAACAAGGAAATTTTTCATAAAATAGAGGTTTACACTCAAATGTAGTCAAGGATTTGAGTATTGAAAAAGGAGAAATTGTAAATCCAGTAAGTTTGTAGACTAATAGTCTCTATTATGATAGAACAAGAGTTTGAATTAAAAAGATACGATAAAAACGGAGAGAAAACGGGCTGGACATTCATTGAAATTCCGTCAGAACTCTCTCAAAAAATTAAACCGGATACCCGAACAACTTACAGGGTTAAGGGTTTTATTGATTCTTTAGAAATAAAGCAAGTGGCTGTTATTCCGATTGGTGAGGGGGATTTCATTCTACCTGTTAACGCTGAAATCAGGCGAACAATCAGAAAAGAAGAAGGTCAAAAAGTGAACGTACGGCTTGAGTTTGATGGCAGCGAGTTTGCTTTCTCAGGAGACTTTCTTGCCTGTCTCGAGGACGACCCAAGAGCTATGAAGTATTTTGAAACCCTGACACCGGGGCACCAGCGTTACTTCTCTAAGTGGATAGAGTCTGCAAAGACGATTGAAACAAAAACCAAAAGAATAACCCAAGCCCTATACGGACTTGGGAATAGAATGGGTTATCCTGAAATGATCAGGTACTTTAAAGGAAAAAGGTGAGCGAAGATTTATCTCATTCTATCGGCATCCTTCACCATTTTTTCATCCTTTTTAATAAATCTATTGGCTAGCCAGTTAAATGCTAAAGCTGCAAAACCAGCATACAGACCAATACCAAACTCGCCTTCGCCAGCTCCAGAGAGTGTCATGGCATCATACTTTACATGATAAACTGCCACTGCTACCGCAGCACCAATTAAAAGAGAATTTAAAGCCACAAAAAGCATTTGACGAACTCTGTTTTTATACTGAAATATGGCGAAAATGCTGAGCACAATGGCTAAACCGGCTAATACCGCGACATAAAAAATTTCTTTCTTAAAACCGGCCAGGCCTCCCTGGGTTTGAAGAACCTGATATGGATTCACTAATATTTGCTGCTCTGTAGTACCTCCTGTCCAGGTGTTGGTAGCTAAAAATACACCCAGGGCAATAGCTGAAAGTAATAAGAGAAGGCTTTGAATTCTTTGAAGCATTCGAGTTTTGTTTTTTTTGCAAAGGTATTAATCTCTTGTGAGCTCTTCAATAGTCTTTTGATGATTAGGGAATTCTGAAACTAACTGAGCTCTGCTTGCCATTTCGAAATCCTGAAAATCGAAACCCGGCGAGACAGTACAGCCTACCAGAGAGAATTCACCACCTTTCAGTGGCCTTGAAGCAAACCATAAGCCAGCAGGCACAACCGCCTGAAATACTTCTCCGTTTTCGGGAGAATTCCCTAATAAAATGGAATGGAGTTTAGCTTTTTCATCAAAATAGAGAATTTCAAGTGGGTCTCCGCTATAGAAGTGCCACATCTCATCAGATTTAATGCGATGAAAAGCCGAGAAGTTTTCTTTTTCCATCAAAAAGTAGATACCTGTGGCAAAATTTCTTTTCCCTTGAATGTCAGGAGCTGGATTTTCGCAACGTATTTCTGAGCGGTATGTCTCCGCAAAAAATCCGCCTTCGGGGTGTGCTTGAAGATTTAATTTTTCAATCCAGTACGCAGCCTTTCGCATTTATTCGTTTTTGTTCAAAAATAATGTAATTTTTGTAGTCAGAATAAATGTGTCTTTTCCCCGGAATGAGTAAAAAGTCAAAACTTGGTTTAATAATTCTTGCAGTCGTTGGTGTAAATGTTTTGTCTTCCTGGTATTTTGTCCGCTTAGATTTAACTGAGGAGAAAAGATATAGTATTTCTGAGGCCAGTAAAAATATGGTTTCACACTTGGCATCGCCGCTTGAAATAGAAGTGTATCTAGATGGCTCAGATTTGCCCGGCGGCTTTGAAAGGTTGAAACAAGCCACGCGTGAAACACTAGATGAGTTTAAGAATTATGCAGGCACTAATCTGAACTATCGCTTTTTTGACCCTAACTCCATAAGTAACCCTGAGCAAAAAAACGCATTTATCGACTCGTTGATATCAAAAGGAATTCAGCCGACGAATGTTTTTGACTCAAAGGGAGGTAGAAAAACAGAAACATTGGTTTTCCCTTACGCTTTAGTAAAGTATGAGGGAAAAGAAGAGAGTGTTTTGTTATTAAAGGGAAATCAGGCTTTAAGTGCTCAGGAGAAATTAAACCAATCGTATGAAAACTTAGAATATGCCTTTGCTACGGCATTCAGGAAATTGGCCACGGTAGAAAGAAAGAAAATTGGCCTTTTGACGGAGTTTACTAAACTCCAGCCAGTCAATTTTGCGGGCTTAATTAACACGCTGCAAGAATACTATGATTTGTTTATTGTAGATGCCAGAACCTCCGAGTCTTTTCTTGGGCTAGATGCTTTGATCTTACCAAAGCCAGATTTTCCGATTGATGACAGCACGAAATTTAAGATTGATCAGTATGTGATGTACGGTGGCAAAGCTCTGTTCTTTGTCGATGGCCTTCAGGTAGACTCCATTGGCCTTGAAGGCACCTACGCTCAGCCACTTAAACACAATCTGGAAGACTTGTTCTTTAAATACGGGATTCGTTTAAATACAGATATGGTAAAGGATGGTGCCAGTGCTGCTATGGTACCGCTGGTGGTAGGGAATATGGGAGACAAACCCAATATACAGCCCATTCCTTATCGGTTCTTCCCTTTGATTAATAATTTTGGAGAGAGCCTGATTACAAAAAATCTTGATTTGGTGCTCAGTAAGTTTGCATCAACGATTGACACGGTTAGTGGCGGCCCGGCTCAAAAGATTCCTCTTTTAATGACTACGCCCTATACTAAAGTTTTGAATGCTCCGGCCTTGGTCACATATAATGACGCAAGATTAGAGACAGATGAGCAAGAGTATAATCAAGGTATTCAAAGTATAGCTTATTTGCTCGAAGGAAGATTTAATTCCTTATATGAAAACCGAATTTTGCCGCAAGATCCAAGAGCGGAATATTTTAAGGCCAATAGTGAACCAACAAAGATCATTGTGGCGGCTGACGGCGACCTCGTGGTAAATGATATTGATCGCAGGAACGGAGACCCTTTACCCCTTGGATTTGACAAAGTAAGTCAGCACACTTTTGGTAACAAGGATTTACTGATGAATGCCATTGATTACCTGGTTGATGATAATGGGGTTATTACTGCCAGAAACAAGGAAGTTAGGCTCAGGCCTTTAGACGCAATAAAGAGTCGGGACGAACGCCTGAGGTTTCAATTGATTAATCTGGTTATACCATCTCTTTTAGTACTTCTTTTTGGAGCGATAAAAGGCTATCTTTGGAAAAGAAAATATTCGGCTTAATACCGGCTGCTAAAAATCTATCGGAAAAGCTGTTTTTTTATCAATTTGACTAACTTTGCCTAGTTTTAAACCAGACAAACACAAAATACTCAAAATATGAAGTTTATTGTTTCATCATCAGAGCTATTGAAGCATCTCGCTACAATTAGTGGTGTCATTGCAAATAACCCGATAGTTCCGATTCTTGAAAATTTCCTTCTTCAATTAGACGAAACAAACCTGACCATTACGGCCTCTGATATGCAGACCGTCATGATGACAGAAGCTCAGGTTGAATCCTCAGATAAGGGTTCTATTGCCGTTCCGGCAAAATTGCTGATGGAAACTTTAAGAAGTCTGCCAGAGCAGCCTGTAACAGTAAACATTGACGAAGAGACTTTTGGAACCGAGCTAATTACGGCGAATGGCCGTTTTAAGCTGGCCGGCGAAAATCCAATGGATTTCCCTCGTGCTCCTGAAGTGAACAGAAATTTCAGTATTGAGTTAGACTCAAATGTTCTGGGTGCTGCCATTTCTAATACCATCTTTGCTACCAGTACGGATGATTTAAGACCAGCAATGACAGGGGTGTTTATTCAGTTAGATAATGATCATACTACCTTTGTGGCTACAGATGGTCATAGATTAATCAGATATAGAAGAGAAGACGTAAAGGCGGAAAATGCCACAAATATGATTCTTCCTCGTAAAGCGTTAACTCTGTTAAACTCAAGCTTGCCCTCTGCTGTAATGCCAGTAAAAGCTGAGTTTAGTGCGTCTAACGCCTTCTTTAGTTTTGGCAATATCAAAATGATTTGTCGTTTAATAGATGAGCGTTTCCCGGATTATGAAAATGTTATTCCACAGAATAACCCGAATAAGCTGAAGATTGGAAGAGCGGAGCTTTTGAGTACTCTGAAGAGAATTTCAATTTACTCAAACAAAACGACCCACCAGATTCGTCTGAAAGTGTCTGGCAATGCTTTAGAAATTTCTGCTGAGGATCTCGATTACAGCAACGAGGCCAATGAAAAACTGGGATGTGAGTATGCTGGTGAAGATATGGAAATTGGCTTTAACGCTAAATTTCTTGTAGAAATGCTGAGCAATCTAAATACAGATCAACTAACGCTTGAGATGTCTCAGCCAAACCGTGCCGGTTTGATTATTCCTGATGATAAAGACGAAAATGAAGACATGCTGATGCTGGTGATGCCGGTTATGCTAAATTCATATTCATAAGATACTATAACCTCTACTATGAAAAAAAGACACCTTCTCCATTTTGGAGGGGGTGTTTTTGTTTGTACCTCAGAGCATAGGAATCAGAATTTTCTTTTAACTTGTATACACATTTAGTGAATTTATACTGTGAAAATTAAAAACCTGATTCTAACCTTGGCTTTATTGCCCATCTGTAGTTTTGCTCAGGATGAGCCGAAACCTGATTTAATTGCTTATCAGCCTGTGGAGGAAACGCCTCTAAGAGTATACACAAATCCTTTTAACGAGTTTACGAGAATTGAGTTCTGGAAAACGAACAGGAAGGAGACAAAAATTGATGTAATCAATGCCACCGGAAGATTGATTGAGCGGATTACTAAAGACGTTAGACAGAAAGGCTTGCAATGTATAGAAATAGACACCCGCTATTTTGCTCCCGGTGTATATTTTGTTCTGGTAGAAGAGCAGATGAGAAAGATTGTTATTTATTAATTGAAAGGTGGGTCAAAAAGCGAAAACCTCCGGCATTTCTACCGAAGGCTTTCTTTCTTCAAACTGTTATACTGTGGTCTTGTTGTAAACCTTGGTTTATTTGATTTGAGAGGCTAACCAATCACCTACTTCTGATGTGCCGTAAGCTTTATCTTTACCGGCAATGTCTTCTGTTACAATTCCTTCTGCCAATGATTTATTGACTACGTCTTTGATCTCCTGTGCTTCATCCATTAGTTTGAATGCATATTCAAACATCATGGCTGCTGATAAAACAGTACCAATTGGATTTGCTATGTTCAGTCCGGTTGCCTGAGGGTATGAGCCATGTATGGGCTCAAATACCGACGTGTGAAGGCCAATTGACGCCGATGGCATCAGTCCCATAGAACCGGATATTACAGAGGCTTCGTCTGTTAGGATATCGCCAAACATATTCTCGGTAACCATTACATCAAAGCCTTCAGGCCACTGAATAATTCGCATGGCTGCGGCATCTACTAAAAGGTACTCAGTTTTTACTTCAGGGTATTCTTTTTCTAAAGATTGACCTACTTCTCTCCAAAGTCTGGAAGTTTCCAAGACGTTTGCCTTATCCACAATAGTCAGCTTTTTCTTTCTTTGCATAGCATATTCATACGCCAAACGAATGATTCTTTCTACCTCAGGTTTGGTGTATTCACAAACATCCCAGGCCTTATCTCTGGTTTCGTTTCTTCCTTTGTCACCAAAATAGATACCACCTGTCAGTTCTCGTATACATACAAAGTCGGCATTTTCTATTAGTTCTTGTCTTAAAGGAGACTTATGAAGAAGCGAAGGAAAAACCAATGTAGGACGAATATTTGCGTAAAGGCCTAATTTTTTACGCATGGCCAATAGGCCTTGCTCAGGTCTTACCGGATTGGAAGGGTCATTATCAAATCGAGGAAGTCCGATGGCTCCAAACAATACGGCATCAGAATTCATGCAAATCTCATGTGTAGAATCTGGATATGGTTCGCCTACGGCGTCAATCGCAGCCGCTCCGGTGATGGCCGGGGTCCAATTGATAGTGTGACCATACTTTTTGGCAATAGCATCAGAAACTTTCTGTGCCTGTTCTACTACTTCCGGGCCGATTCCGTCACCGGCTAATACTGCAATGTTTAAGTTCATATTCTGCTTTTAGCTTTCGGCAATACGCCTTTAGCCATTATATTATTATTATTTTATTAAAGGCGTGCCTCTAAATATTTAGTGACAGAAGCCAGTTATATCAAATTCAACATTTTCATTGTGGCTTCAATAGCTGAAACGGTTTGATCAGAATCTAAGCCACGAGTTTTCATTTCTTTTTTCTCGCCTTTCTTTCTCCAGGTTATAATGGTTTCACAAAGGGCATCTGTTTTACCACCCGGTGGAATCCTAACGGCATAATCAATTAACTCAGGAAGTTCTATACCCTCTTCTTTCATAACCTTTTTGAGGGCATTCATGAAGGCATCGTATTGTCCATCTCCCTGGGCGTTTTCTTCATAAAACTTCTCATTAATTTTTAGCTGAACGGTAGCAGATGGCTTCAGACCTTTTGAGTGGGTCAAAACATAGTTTTGCACCTTTATTTTCTCAATGGTAGGAGCTCTGTCCAGTACGTCGGCAATAATAAAAGGCAGATCTTCACGTGTAACCGTTTCCTTTTTATCGCCTAGCTGAATAATTTTTTGAGTAACTTTTTTCAGGTCTTCGTCCGGAAGAGTAATGCCGAGCATCTTCAGGTTTTGCTCAATGTTGGCTTTTCCGGAAGATTTGCCCAAGGCATAAAGCGTACGCCTGCCAAAACGATCTGGCCTTAAAACACTGACGTATAGATTATTTTTCTTGTCGCCATCTGCATGAATTCCGGCCGTTTGGGTAAAAACACTTTCCCCCACAATAGGCTGGTTAGGAGGAATACGCAAACCAGCATAACCTTCCACGATTCTACTAATTTTATAAAGAGTGGTTTCGTCTACATTAAATGTTACCTCTTTTACAAAATCTCTTAGCACGGCAACAGCACTGGCTAATGCGGCATTGCCAGCACGCTCGCCTAAACCGTTTACTGTGAGGTGAATTCCGTGAGCCCCGGCCATAACGCCTTGCATTACATTGGCTACTCCTAAGTCATAATCGTTATGAGCGTGAAAATCGAAATGGGTGTTGGGGTATCTGTCAATAAGCTCCTTTACAAATTTAAAGGACTCCTCAGGAGTTAAAATTCCAAGGGTATCTGGTAAAAGAATCCTCTTTACAGAAAGCTTAGTGGTATAGTCGAGGTGCTGAAATACATACTCTGGTGAGTTTCGCATTCCGTTGCTCCAGTCTTCTAAATAAATGTTTACCGAAAAGCCTTTTGCTCTGGCCTTTGAGACTACCGCTTCTATTTCGGCAAAATGCTCTTCAGGCGACTTCTTTAACTGGTGTGTCAGGTGATTTAAAGACCCCTTAGTAAGGAGGTTCATTACTTTAGCACCGGCCTCTTCCATCCAGTTTATGGAAGCATCTCCATCTACGAAAGTCAAAACCTCCACTCTATCAAGGTAGCCTTTTTCAGCTGCCCAGCCTGTAATTCTTTTTACCGCATCCAGTTCTCCTTCAGAAACCCTGGCAGAAGCAACTTCTATTCTGTCAACTTTTACATCTTCCAATAAAAGCTGTGCAGTTGTCAGTTTCTCTGCTGCAGAAAAAGATACTCCGCTGGTTTGTTCCCCATCGCGGAGGGTGGTGTCCATTATTTCGATATGTCTGCTCATTGGCTTTAGGCTAGCCTTCAGTTCTCTTTTAGTTATACAGAGTGCTGAAAAGTGTTAGGCTGTTATTAAAATGGTCTTGATTCTTCGAAAACGCTGATTTCTTCTTTCATATTCTGAAGATAATCGATGTCATCAAAGCCATTGACCATATTATTTTTCTTGTAACCATTGATATCAAACCCTTCGCTTTCGCCCGTGGCTACAAGTGTTACCTTTTGATTAGGCAGGTCTACTTCCACTTCAGCCTTCGGATCTGCTTCAATTGCCTTGAAGATTTTATCTAAAAATGCTGGCGAAACAGTAACCGGAAGTATTCCGATATTCAGGGCGTTCCCTTTGAAAATATCAGCAAAAAATGAGCTGATTACGCAACGAAAGCCATAATCATAAATAGCCCAGGCAGCGTGTTCACGGCTCGAGCCAGAGCCAAAGTTTCTGCCGGCTACCAGCACCTTTCCTGAGTAAGTAGGATTGTTTAAAACAAAATCCTCTTTGGGAGAATTGTCATTATTATACCTCCAATCTCTGAATAGATTGTCCCCAAAACCTTCACGAGTGGTGGCTTTTAAGAAACGGGCAGGTATTATCTGATCTGTATCCACATTCTCTAAAGGAAGTGGAACGCAGGTTGATTGTAAAACTGTAAATTTATCGTATGCCATAATATGCTTTCGGCTGTGAGCAATGAGACTTGATTTTCTAATTGCCCTGTTAATAATTTAAAAAGACAGGGGGCAAATTGCCCAATGCAATGTTATAAAAACTCTCTAGGATCTGTTACTTTACCAGTAACGGCTGCGGCAGCAGCAACTAGCGGTGAAGCCAGCATGGTACGAGAGTTGGGTCCCTGACGACCTTCAAAGTTTCTGTTTGAAGTAGATACCGCTAGTTTACCTGCTGGAATCTTGTCATCATTCATTGCTAAACAAGCAGAACAGCCTGGTTGACGAAGTGCAAAACCTGCCTCAGTCAAAATATCCAGAATGCCCTCATCTTTAATCTGTGCTTCAACAATATGAGAACCCGGAACCAGCCACGCTGTAACGTTATCAGCTTTCTTTTTACCTTTCACGATAGAAGCAAAAGCCCTGAAATCTTCAATGCGGCCATTTGTGCAGCTACCCAAGAAAACATAATCAACTTCTTTACCTATCACACTTTGACCTTCTTCAAAACCCATGTATTTCAATGACTTTTTGAAGCTGGCTTCGCCGTCAATTACCTCACCGGCCTTAGGGATGGTGGTAGAAATACCTGTACCTAAGCCAGGGTTTGTACCATAAGTAATTTGTGGTTCAATATCAGCGGCATCGTAAACTAACTCTTCGTCGAAAGTTGCCCCTTCGTCTGTCTTTAGGGTATTCCAATATTTCAGAAGCTTCTCCCAATCTTCACCTTTTGGTGACTGTTCTCTTCCTTTTAGATATTCAAATGTTTTCTCGTCAGGGGCAATCATACCTCCACGTGCTCCCATTTCAATAGACATGTTACATACCGTCATACGGCCTTCCATGCTCATATTCTCGAATACCTCTCCTGCATATTCCACAAAGTATCCTGTAGCACCCGCCGCCGAGATTTTAGAAATTATATACAGGATTACATCTTTAGGAAGAACGCCTTTGCCTACTGTACCATTGACAGTAATTCTCATTTTTTTCGGCTTAGGCTGCATGATACACTGAGAAGAAAGAACCATTTCTACTTCAGAAGTACCGATACCAAAAGCGATAGCACCAAAGGCTCCGTGAGTAGAAGTATGTGAATCTCCGCAGACGATAGTCATTCCTGGCAAAGTGATGCCATTTTCAGGCCCTACCACATGAACAATTCCGTTTTTCTGGTGACCTAAGCCCCAGTGAGAAATACCATACTTCCCAGTGTTGGTTTCGAGAGCCTTTAACTGGTTAGCAGAAAGTGCGTCTTCTACCGGAAGGTGCTGATTAATCGTCGGAGTATTATGGTCTGCTGTAGCAAAAGTACGCTCAGGAAACATAACACCTACTCCTCTGTTTTCAAGGCCTAAAAAAGCCACAGGGCTGGTTACCTCGTGAATGAAATGGCGGTCAATGAAAAATACATCAGGGCCATCCTCAATTTTTCTCACCACGTGGGCATCCCACACTTTATCAAATAATGTTTTTGACATGATTTATCGTTTTGTCTTTATTCTTTTCCTCAAATACCTCTTTCACGATGGAAGATAAATAAGGGGAAGACAAAGATCAGCCTTTTTTCGTTTTCAGAACTAATGCAGGCAGACCAAAGTATAGCGTATTTGGTTCACATGGATTATTTGACCCTAAAGAGCCATGTTCCTGTGAAATATGCCTCTCAGTAACTTTTGTTACTGTTTTCGGTTCTGAAAAACCTTACCTTTGCAATGAACAGAATAGCTAAAATGGGATTACTGAAATCAGCTTTAAAATGGAAATGCCCACGATGTGGGGAGGGGGAATTGTTCACATCAAGAAACCCATATAAGAAGGGAGAGATGATGGAGATGCATAGTCATTGTGAGCATTGTGGACTACGATACGAAAGAGAAGCCGGGTTTTTCTATGGAGCAATGTATGTTAGTTATATGCTGAATATTGCTCTTTTTGTGAATGCCGTTCTGATTTGGTATTTGTTTGTAGAAGACCTGGTAGACTGGAGAATTTATATTGGTGCATATGTGTTAATTACAATACTTCTTGTTCCTTTAATATACAGGTTTTCAAGATCCATCTGGCTTTACATGATGATTAAATATGAACCGGAAAAGAGGGGAGAGAGGTAATTATTATTAATTGATGAATTTAAAAAGATAGGAATATGACAGGTACATTTGAAGAATTAATAGCCAGCGAGAAGCCAGTATTGATTGACTTTTTTGCTGAGTGGTGTGGTCCTTGCAAGGCTATGGCTCCGGCTTTACAGCAGCTTGCAGATGAAATGGGAGAAAAGGTAAGAATTGTAAAAATTGACATTGATAAAAACCCTGCTTTGCAGAGAAAATATAAAGTAAGTGGAGTGCCTACCATTATGGTCTTTAAGAACAGCAAACAGCTTTTTAGACAGTCTGGTGCTATGATGCTTCCTCAGCTTAAAAGTATTGTGACGCCTCATTTATAAGAATGGCCCAAAAGCTTATTAATCCCTTGTATGATATAATCATGCAAGGGATTTTCTATTTTTGGGAAAACCCTATTAAAATGAAAAAGATAATTCTCCTATTGTTTTTAGTTCAGTTTGGCTTTTCACAAGAGCCGGTACACTTTAAAGAGGCCTTGAATGGCGAAAGAATTGAAGTGTATATTGGCAATGAGCTTTTTACATCCTACTTAAAGGATTCAGACAATGCCATTAAAAAGCCCGTTTTATATCCTATTCTTTCTCCGGGAAACCATCTCATTACCAGAGGCTGGCCTTTAGATCCCAGAAAGGGTGAAAGAACGGACCATCCACACCATGTGGGAATGTGGCTGAATAACGGAGATGTGAATACCAATGACTTTTGGAACAATTCCTATGAAAGGGATCAGAGTAAACATCATTATGGAACCATTGTTCATACTAAGGTTAATGAGTTAAAAGGGGGTAAGAAAAAGGGAAGTCTCAAAGTAACAGCTATCTGGAAAGGATATGACAACAAAGAGCTTCTTGAAGAAAATACCACTTTCACCTTTAGCGGAACTGCCTCAGTACGAATAATTGACAGAATAACGACTTTAAAAGCACTGGATAAGGTGCTCATGAAAGACAATAAAGAAGGAATGCTAGCTATACGACTTGCCAAAGAGCTGGAACATGACGACCCAAAGATGACTTACAAAACCACTGGTAAATACTTAAATGATTTTGGTGTAGAAGGCATGGATGTATGGGGTAAAAGATCTGCCTGGATGAACTTAACAGGTAAAATCGAGGATGAGAATCTTTCTGTATTAGTTTTAGACCATCCGAAAAATGCGAATTACCCCGCTCATTGGCACGCCAGAGGCTATGGTTTATATGCTGTAAACAATATTGGGTCAGAGATTTTTACTGATGGCAAAGAAAACTCAGACATTGAATTGAATAAGGGAGAGAAGGTGACTTTTAAATACAGAGTGGTAATTGCCTCAAAGCACCTGTCTGAAAATGAGATTTTAAGCTATGTTTCTGATTTTGAGAAATAATACTCGTACGGCTTTTTGGGAATACCGCCAATTGAGATAATTTAGCGTGAAATAAAATATACATGGAAGAGTTATTAACCACAGCAGCACTCACAAGTGTTTTTACACTTACCCTTTTGGAGATTGTATTAGGAGTAGATAATATCATTTTTATCTCTATCATCTCCGGAAAATTAGAATTAAAGGAGCAAAAGAAAGCCAGAAATTTAGGTTTGGTTTCAGCAATGGTTATTAGAATAGCCCTACTGCTGGTATTAGGATGGGTAATGGGCCTTGAAAAGGACTTATTTAACCTTTCAGATATTGGGCTTCCTTGGGATTTAGGATTCAGTGGTAAGAATTTGATTCTTTTAGGCGGAGGATTGTTTTTGCTTTACAAGGCTACATCCGAAATTCATCATAAGCTTGAAGGTAAAGATGATGATTATGGAAACGAAAAGGTGGCACCTTCTCTTTCGAGAGCTATTTTAGACATTACGGTGGTGAACATAATATTCTCTGTTGATTCTATTATTACGGCCATTGGAATGACAAACATTATTGCTGTTATGGCAGCATCTATTATTCTGTCTACAATTGCAATGCTACTTTTTGCAAAGAGTGTTGGAGATTTTGTAGAATCACACCCTACGGTTAAAATGCTGGCTTTGTCATTCCTTGTCATGATAGGTACACTCTTAGTTGCAGAAGCTTTCCATGTTCATGTACCAAAGGGGTATGTTTATTTTGCAATGGCTTTCTCTTTTCTGGTAGAGATGTTAAACATCAGAATGAGAAGGAATACAGAACCTATTAAGTTAAAGAAACATATAGTAGAGGACGAAGTGAATGTATAAATGAGAAGATTTCTCAGCATTTTATATACGCTTTGGGCAGGATTGGTTTTCCTAATTCCATTTTTGTTGCTGTTTCCTCTTATTTATCTATGTATTCAAAAAAAGAGCTGGCATCGTTTTGCCCACCGTATCATCCGTTTTTGGTCTTATATCTTTTTTTATGGCGTGGGTATGCCCATAAGAAGAGAGTTTAGGTTTAAACCGGATAGCAAAAAGGCCTATGTTTTTGTGGCTAACCACTTTACTTATCTGGATATTGCGGCCGGGATGAATGTGGTAGATAATTACTTTGCATATGTAGGCAAAAGTTCGGTTAAAAAAGCTCCTTTATTTGGCTATATGTTTGCAAAACTTCACATTCAGGTAGATAGGTCAGATAAGGGTAGCCGCACTAAAACACTCAAGAAAGGGATAGATACAATCAAGAGCGGAAGAAGTGTATTCATCATGCCGGAAGGTGGTATTGTTACTGAAAACCCACCGCAGATGCATACGCCTTTTAAAGATGGCCCTTTTGTGATGGCTATTGAAAACAAGGTGCCTATCATACCCTTGGTCTATGAGAACTTTTTTAAGATTAATGAGCCGCTGAACCTTTTAAAGTGGGGCCGACCTAAGGCCATTTTTATGGAACCTATTCAGACAGAGGGGCTAATATTGAAAGATATAGAGACCTTGAAATTAAAGGTATATCAGGTTATTCAGGGGCATCTTGATAAAACCTGGAACCATAAGCCCCAGGCATATCAAAACAGAGTTTAATTCTTTATCTTTTTTTTCTTCTTCCTTTTTTAGGCGGTATCACTTTGTTGCTTTTAGCTCCTCTTCTTGAGGAATTACCTCTGCCACGGGTAGCAGATCGTGGTGCCGACTTTCTGGTGTTGATGGCTTTTCCACCTGCCTCTTCCAGGTTTAGGTCCATGCTTCTTCTTTCCAGATCTGTTTCTTTTATGCTGACCTTCACCTCGTCACCAAAACCAATGATCTTCCCTTTTCTTTGACCGATTATCCTGTAATTATCGGCATCGTAATCATAATAATCATCTTTAAGATCTGCCAGCCTCACCATGCCCTCACAGCCAGTACCTTCTATTTCTACAAAAATTCCAAAGTCTGCTACGCCTGTTACCACGCCATTGTATATGACATTTCGATCCTGATAGCTCATAAACTCTACCTGCTTGTATTTAATAGAGGCTCTTTCAGCTTCTGCCGCCAGTTTTTCTCTGTCAGAAGAGTGAGAACATTTATCTTCATAGTCTTCTTTATTCAGGTTTTTACCCTGATCTAAATAATGCTGAAGCATTCTATGTGCCATCATATCTGGATAACGGCGTATAGGTGAAGTGAAGTGGCTGTAGTGATCAAAGGCAAGCCCAAAATGACCCTGAGGAGCAGTTGAATACCTTGCTTTAGACATGGTTCTCACGGCTAGTGACTCCAATACATTTTGAAGGGGAGTACCTTCTATTTGACTCATAAGGCCATTAAGCGATCTTGACAAAGCTTCTTGTGATGAAGAATTTATGGTAAAGCCCATTTTGCCAGCAAAAGCTGAAAAGGTATTAATTTTATCCGGATTTGGTGGTTCGTGGACACGGTATACCATGGTAGGCGAAGCCTCTTTGTTCTTTTTAACCTCCTTGCTTACTTTTTCACTGAATTTGCCATAAAAGACAAACTCCGCAACCTTTTTATTGGCCAGCAACATAAACTCCTCAATAAGCTTATGGGCATCCTTCCTGACTTTTTGATAAACCCCCAGAGGCTTGCCATTTTCATCCAGGTTGAATTTAACCTCGTTCGTCTCGAAATTGAAGGCTCCTTTTTTGAAACGTTCATCTCTGAGGTTTTTGGCCATTTTATTTAAGGTAAGCAGGCATTCTCTTATCTCGTCACTGACACCTTCAGGGTTATTCTCTCCCTCTTTTAATTCCAAAACTTCCTGTGCTTCCTCATAGGCAAAGCGTTTATCAGAATGTATAACACACCGGCCAAACCACTCATCATGAACATGGCCGTTCAGGTCTACATGAAATATGGCTGAAAAAACGAGCTTGTCCTCATTGGGTCTGAGTGAACATAATCGATTCGATAGCTTCTCCGGCAGCATTGGGATGGTTCTGTCTACCAGATATACTGAGGTAGCTCTTCTAAAAGCCTCTTCTTCAAGCACATTGCCAGGTCTTACATAATGAGTTACATCAGCAATATGAATACCGACTTCCCATAGACCATTGTCTAAAACCTTATAGCTTAAAGCGTCGTCAAAATCTTTGGCATCATGCGGGTCAATAGTGAAGGTCAGCGTTTCTCGCATATCCCTTCTTTTTTTGATTTCTTCTTCTTCTATTTCCTCAGGAATGGCTTCTGCCAACTTCTCTACTTCTTCAGGAAACCGTACCGGCAGGCCGAATTCTGCCATGATTGCATGCATTTCGGCATCATTGTCTCCTGATTTTCCCAGCACTTCTACAACCTTTCCTGTGGCTTGCTGAAAATCTGAAGGGTATTCAATGATTTTTACAATGACCAGGTCATCTGTTTTAGCATTTAGGAAATTGCTCTTAGCAATGAATATATCTTCGTGAAACTTACGGTTGTCTGGCTTTACAATGGCGTAATTGGGGTAAATTTTTATCTTTCCTACTATTTCAGCTTTGCCTCGTTTTACCACTTCGGTAACTCTGGCCTCAGGATTTTCTCCTTTACCGGTCTTTCTACCCAGAAATCTAACTTTTACGGTATCTCCATCTACGGCACCACCCATCATATCAGAGCTTATAAATGCGTCTTTTTCGCCGTCTTCATAGCGTACAAAACCGAATTTTGGGTTTACATAATCAAGTACTCCAATAACTTCTGTAGTGGTATCGCCAGAGGCTAATGTGAACTTACCTCTGCCAGCCCGGTTTATTTTTCCTCCCTCCTCCAGCTCTTCAAGGATCAGTTTAAAAAATAGCTGATCGTCTTTATCGTACACACCGAAATGATTGTACAGGTCAGAGAATGTATAAGGTCTTTCTCTGTGTTTTTGAAAAAAATCAAGGATATCTTCCTTCTGTTTTTTTATCTCGCTTTTCTTTTTTCTTGCCATATTTAGGTTTAGGCCGTTCTTTTCTGAAAGGTAGTTCTTTTAGTTTAATTTATTATTAATAGCATATTTAGAACAAAATGGTTCATTTCGTGATTCCATTAAACCATTCAAATGCTCTTGTGGTTTTAAGTAGAGCATGTCGTAGTTTTGCGGCTTCAAATTTGAAAATTCAATAGAATGAAGACATACTTTTTGCAGGTCAAAGAGGTCATAAAGGAAACAGAGGATACCGTGACCATTGAGTTTTGGCATCCCTTATCTGAACAGATTAAATATAAGTCAGGCCAGTTTATTACCGTTATAGTGCCGGCAGATAATGGCAAAAAGGTACGCAGGAGTTATTCGATGTCGTCATCACCTTACACTGATACAGCTGTAGCTATAACAGTCAAAAGAGTGGCGGGTGGTTTGGTTTCTAATTACCTGAATGACAATGTTAAAAAAGGAGATTTTCTGGAGGTGATAGAGCCAATGGGGCACTTTTTTGTAGAGCCAGATGCAAACAATAGCAGACACGTTGTGCTAATCGCAGGTGGTAGCGGAATTACTCCTTTGATTTCAATCGCTAAAACCATCTTAAAGGCAGAGCCCAAATCAAAGGTATCTTTGGTTTATGGTAGCCGAACGGTGGAGAGTATCATATTCTGGAAGAAACTCGTGGATATGGAACTGGCTGACAGAAAACGATTTCAGGTGGTACATGTTTTAAGTAAACCTGTGGATTCCTGGGCAGGTCTTAGAGGAAGAATAAATAAGGCCAATATCGTGGTCATGCTTAAAGAGTTTGATATTCATTTTAAGCACGAGGAGTTTTATTTATGCGGACCCGAGGGAATGATGCAAGAGGTGCTGGATATGCTTAAAATGTTTGAGGTGCCGAAAGAACGTATTTTTAAAGAAAACTTCAATGCACCGATGCTCGATGAGGAAGTAGAACTTCCGGAAACAGACGGTCTTCAAACCAGAGAAATAACAGTAAAATATGATGGCGATGATTTCACATTTAAAGTGGAACCGCATCAGACTATCCTGGAAGCTGCTTTAGAGTTAGACATTGACTTACCCTATTCATGTCAGGCAGGTATGTGTACGGCCTGCTTAGGAAAGTGCACAGAAGGTAAGATAAAAATGGACGAAGACGATGGTTTAACAGAGGCTGAGATAAAAGAAGGTTTTGTCTTGACCTGTGTTTCGCATCCGATGACAGATGGGGTGGTAGTTGAGATAGAATAAACAAAAGAGGCCTTGCTAATTCAGCAAGGCCTCTTTTGTTTTATAGGAGTTGAGATTACAGTCTAAGCCCTACTGTGAATACATTTCCGTTTATAGGGTTGTTATCATTGAATAGTGGAAGCATATCATATTTGGCAAAAAGCCTCATGTCGCCACGCCCGGCTTCAGCCATTAAGCCGTAATTGAATTTGCGGAGGTTATACTCCCCCTTTTCTTTAAACTTTCCTGCAGAGTCTTCAAACTTCTGGTAACTGTTTATTCTAATTCCGCCATATGCACCCACACCGAAACGGAAGTTGCTTTCTTTGAACCCAAACTGTAACATGACCGGGATATTCAGGTTATTGACAACTAACTTCGACTTTATTAGTGGCTCGTCTACCAGCTCAAAGTCTGCTATGTTTCCGTCTTCATAGTATTGCTCGTCATATTTCATCATAAAGTTGTTCCAGGCTATCTCCAATCCGGTGCCCAAAGCTACATCTACCTGACGACCAGTAATGAGTTTATGATTTCTTCTCCATTGCAAAGCCACGTATCTTGACTGCCAGGTATTCAGCTCTGGCATATCAATGGCCTTGTCGTAACTGTTTAGGCCAAGGATAAGACCAAAATCCTTTTTGTCAAAGATGTTTTGAGGTTTGTTTCTTCGGTGCTTCGAATGGTTTTGGTTATCCCAGTCATGATCTCCCCAGTCGTTATTGTGGTCTTGAGAGAATGAATTTGAGGTAAACAGGGCACAGGCCGCAAGAGTCAAAATAGGTTTAAATAGCTTTTTCATAATGTAATGTTTTTGTTTTCTTAAAATAGCTTCTTTGTTGACTAGATGTAGGCATTTGGCCGATGGTTGCTTTTGGCCAGGAATTAGAAGATTATTTCTTAGCAATGAGGCTTTGCCAAAGAATAAAAGTTAAATAATTAGAGACGCCGTAATTATTATTAAAGTGTTATTTTTTATGTAAAAAGTGCAAAAAATATTCATCAATTCGAATCCCTTTCGCGATCTTTGTAAAACAATAAAACCTGTTGAAGATGAAAGTGTTAGGAAGTATTTTAGGTATAGCCATCGTAATGAGCTTGGCTTCTTGTTCTCAAAAGTCATATACAGCATTTGGACATAAAAGTTTACCCAAGACGCAAGAGCTAAAAAGTTTTGCTTTTGCCAAAGATGGAATCAGTCCTCAAAATGACCGTTGGGAGTCTACTGAGAAATCAATTTTTAAAGAATTAAGAAGACGTAATTATTTTTACGATATGGAGAATCCTGAGGTACTAGTGTTTGTCACAGAGTTTCCAAAAGGAGTAGAGTTGTTAACAGGGAATACCTATCAAACAACAGATGGAAAGAGGTTATTAGAGCCCACTAAAGTAAAAACCAGAGGCAATACCTTATTCATACAAATGATGGATACCAGGGCCAATAGTATTTTATGGAGAGGTTTTTCTTATGCCAGCTCCAATAATATACTGCAAGGGGCACGCCCTCTAATTACTAATTCAATTTTGAATCAGTAATTTAAGATTTTAGAAACACAAACTGGCTGCACCAAGTAAGCCGGCATCATTTCCTAATGTTGCCCTCTTAATGTCTATAGTTTCAAGGTAATAGGGTGTAAGCCAGTATTCCAGTTGGCGATTTACAGCCGGCATTATATAGTCAAAAGAAGCTGACAGGCCACCGCCTATCAGAATTGTGGTGATATCCAGAATTCTGATCATAGATACAAGTCCATCCGCTAGCATAGAGCCTACTTCATCAAAAATAGCCAGAGCCAGCTTATCTCCTTCTGAAGCGGCAGCAACAAGCCCCGTAGTGGAGATGGAGCCATCATTTGGCAGTTTAGTGTCAGATTTCCAGTCTTTTCTCATGGCTGTGGCTAAATCTAAGAGCTCTACTTTACCAATGTTTCTTTCCAGAACTCTGCCGTGTTTAGAGGGCATATGACCCGGCTCCATGGCGTTTCCACCACCACCTTTAAATACTTTTTTATCAATAATGGCAGCACCACCCACTCCTGTGCCCAGTGTAACAAAGATATAATCCTCTGGTACGCCATCTTCACCGAAATAGTATTCTCCTAAAGCTGCCGCATTGGCATCGTTTTCTAAAAAGAATTCCTTACCAGGAAAACGCTCAGAAAGTTCAGGGATAACATGAAGGCCATTTATTTCTGGTATTGCTGTAATTTCTATCAGGCTTTGGCGGTCTCTTGTAATAAGCCCGGGCACCCCAATACCACATTTTTCTACTTTAGGATTTTCCTTTAATTGAATGGCTATAGCGTCTCCCAGCCTTTTAACAAAGTGACCAGACTTTCTCCAGCTGCCAGTATCATGGCTGTAAAAATTAGATAAGTTTCCGGTTTCGGCATCCACAATGCCCATTTTTACGTTTGTTCCGCCTATGTCAATTCCCAAGTATTCCGCAGCCATTATTTTATAAGTTAGATAATCCTTGTCGGCAAATATAAGTCAAATTGTTTTTTGACCATATGCATGAGAAACATTAATTCGCTGAATTTTAAGAAAGTTTACCCAATTATTAAAAAAATTTACTAATTCGATTGGTTGATCTCATCTATAAGCTGTAAAACCTCCATTCGGCCTGAGCCCTTTTCTGAAGATGTAATGAAATGTTCAGGTAAAATGGCCCACCTTTCCGTAAGAGCCATCTTAAAGTCGTTAATATTTTTTTGACCTTTCTGTGGTTTTACCTTATCCCATTTAGTGAAGATAAGCTTTAGGGGTATTTCTTTTTCTCCAAGTTTGTTTACAAACTCTAAATCTATTTTTTGAGGAGGAATTCTGGAGTCTATTAAGACAAAAACGTAAAGTAGGTTTTCTCTCTTTTCAAGATAGTCCCAGGTCATTTTCTCCCATTTAGCCTTTTCTTTCACAGGAACTTTGGCAAAGCCATAACCCGGCAAATCGACAAGATACCAGCTATCTTCTATCAGGAAGTGATTTATTAGTTGTGTTTTTCCCGGGGTAGAGGAGGTTTTTGCCAGTTTTTTAACGCCGGTAATCATATTGATTAGTGATGACTTACCCACGTTTGACCTCCCAATGAAGGCATATTCCGGCTTATCTGCCTTAGGGCAATTTTCTACCGTTGGTGTACTTTTTATAAATTCTGCTTTAAGCGGATGCATTATTTAGGGCAGTTTGGGCATCGCCCTTCTATAAGTAAATTAATTTCTTGTCTTTGGTATCCTTTAGGAAGAGTGATACTTGGAATATTGATGGCTTCCAGACAGGTGGTATCGCCGCATGAGTTACATTTAAAATGAACGTGATCATGGTGATGGTCTTCGCTATTGCACTGCATTTTGCAAAGAGCATACTTGCTGCCGCCATCGGCCTCCAGAATTTTGTGAATGATGCCCTTTTCTACAAAAGTTTTGAGTGTTCTATAAATGGTTACTCTATCGTATTTATCATCAATAGCGTACTCTATATCACTATGAGAAAGAGCGGCATTACTGTTTGAAAATGCCATGAGAACATCTTGCCTGCAGTCTGTATGACGCAGATTATAGTTCTTCAAAGACAGTTTTTCGTTCGTTGCCATTTTAACTTTCCACGAGCCTGTTGCTCTCCAATTGTAGTTTAACCAAATTTGAATAAATTCCTTCAGGATTCAAAATCAACTCATCATGTCTACCGCTTTCAGCTACTATTCCTTTATCAATCACATAGATTTTATCGACATTTTTAACAGTACCTAAGCGGTGGGCTATAATGATTGTGGTTCTGTTCTCCATGAGTTTGTTTAAGGCTTCCTGAACAAGATATTCTGACTCAGAATCCAGGGCACTTGTAGCTTCATCAAGCAGAAGGATGGCCGGGTCCTTCAAGATGGCTCTGGCAATGGCAATTCTTTGCCTTTGGCCTCCTGAAAGCTTTATTCCTCTCTCTCCCACTACTGTCTTGATGCCATCCGGGAAACGTTCAATAAACTCTAACGCATTCGCTTTTTTTGCAGCCTCAATTACCTCCTTGTTTGATGCTCCCGGTTTACCGTATTGAATATTTTCTTCTATGGTACCTCCAAAAAGAATTACCTCCTGCGGTACTATGGCCATTTGTTTTCTTAGAGCAGTAATGTCATAAGACTGAATGTCTTTGCCATCAATACTTATTTTACCCTCGTTTAGTTTGTAAAAGCGAAGTAAAAGCTGCACAATAGTTGATTTTCCAGCTCCACTTTGACCCACCAGGGCTACTTTTTCTCCAGGTTTAATATGTAAAGAAAAGTCCTCTAATACTGCTAAATCTTCTCTGGAAGGATAAGAAAACGAAACATGGGAATATTCTATTTTACCTTCCAGTTTGAGTTCATCTTTTGAGGCGTTGAGATCTACTTCACTTTCCTCTTCCAGGATTTCTAAAATTCGCTCAGATGCTCCCACACTTCTTTGTATTTGAGCATAAATATCTCCCAGACCATTCAAAGAGGCTCCAATAAAAGCAGTATAAAAGAGAAAAGACATCAGGTCTGCCAATTGAATCTCACCTTGCTCCACAAGGCCACCACCATACCAAACAACCAACATAATACCCCCAAAAAGACCAACAATAAAGAAGGTGATAAACCCTCCTCTTAATCCGGCAGCTTTAAGAGAGAGTCTGACAATTTCCCTCATGGAATTATTATAACGGCCAGACTCGAGTGCCTCATTGGTAAAACCTTTTACCACACTGATAGATTGAAGGGTTTCTTCTACGACCGTGCTGGCTTCTGCCAGTTTTTCCTGCACTTTTTTCGATAAAACACGGATATACTTTCCAAAAAAGAAAGCGGCTATCACCACAACCGGAAAAGTAAGCAACATAAACAAAGTCAGTTTCCAGGAGATGTATAGGATAATACCAATACCTACCACCAGGGTCACTATTTGTCTGAAAAACTCTGCCAGAGTAAGAGACATGACATTTTGGAAAGCTCCTACATCTGCACTTATTCTGCTAACGAGGTCACCTACTCTGTTCTTCTCAAAGAAATGAATTGGAAGCGTTACATATTTGTCAAAGAGTCTTTGTCTTATGTCTGCAGAGGCCTTTTCGCTGACAATAGCGAAAAAATACACTCTGAAGAAGGAGAAAATACCCTGAAGAATCAGGATAACTCCAAAAAACATCACTACCTGATTCAAAGTATAGTCAGAGTTTCCTTCAATTACTCTGGTAACCTCTCCGATTAAGCTTGGAAAAGTAAGGGTAGTAGAAGTGGAAAGTACCAGAAAAACCAAGCCAACTATAAAGACCCATTTATAGGGCAGTATAAACCTGAATAATCTCAGGGCTTTCTTAAGGCCATCTATACTTAATCTCTTTTTCTCTACCTGACTACCCTCATCGGTATAGTCATTTCGTCTTTTTGCCATTCTATTCCTCTACCTGACCACGGTATTTTGATAATCTCAAAATCTCTTGCGGGTCTTTGATTTTCATCAACTCTTGAAACGTTACATCAGGGTTTTCGGTTCGGAACTTCTGAACGATTCTCCAGCCTAGCCATTGAGCCACCCTGCCCGGGCAGGCAGGTCCAATCTCAGGCACTTTCGGTCGTTCACCAATATATTTTTCTTTTACTCGCTGATTTTGCTCGTAAAGAAGTTTTTTGTCAATAAAATGTGCCCAGATAATATCCTGAGCAAACCAGTTTCCTACTAAAGCACTGTCTGGTAAACTTATAATTATGCTATCGGCTACAGAAGGCATCATAGTTTTGGTAAACTCAAATGACTTTCCGAAATAGATCATGTCATTAAGCAATGTCCCCTCAGGAGTACTTTCTATGAATTCATCCGCCATTAATCTAATGACCGTAGGCACAATATATTCCTTTTGGTACCTGCTAAGGATATAACCGGGCTGGTCAGGCCTGTATGTAGCCTTAGGGCCAAGGAATGACTCCAGAGCAATAATGACGATTGTATCTGAAACATATAAATCATTCTCCAAACCAGTGAATGTGGTGTAAATAGAAGGTGGAACAAAGTCAGGATAATTAGCCTTAATTTCCTTAAAAGCCTTTGAGAACTCAGCTTTTAATTCTTCTAAATCACCAAAAGAGCTATCTGTTTCCGCATAAAACTTACGCGTTTCCGGATGAGAAATGGTATAGTATAAATGGTTGACAAAGGCCGTATCTTCAGGAAAAGCCCTGTAGAGGCTTTTTGTGTACCATGGGTTTTTCATCAAGAAGTCCTGAAGCTCTTCTTCAGAATTAAGTGCCATTAACTCTTTGTCAAAACGAACAATATTCAGTTCAATCTCCTCGGTTTCTTCCTTTTCAGAACAGGCAGTTAATACAAAAATGAAGGGAATAAAAAGAAGCAACAGCTTATTCATAGATTACGATTTTGATTTAAAACGCCCAAAATTAGATAAAAATATGTGTTCAAAAGCGGCGATTTAAAAAGAACGATCTGTTTCGTAAACAATTCCGGCTTTCCTTCTTGTGGTGTCAAGAAGGTGTATGAGCCTTTGGCTATCTTTTAGAGACCATAAGTCACTTTGTTTACGACCTTGATTCAGGCAATCATTTACTTCTCTGATTTCATAATCGTAACCAAAAGTTTCACGAGGAAACTGAAATGTCTGTGTTTCTCCTTCGTCTGGTATCAGGCTTATCTCTTTACTTTCATGAAACTTTCTGGCAATATGTATTTTGACCTTGGTACCAAAAATAAAAGCTTCTGTATTGGTGTTGGCACCAAAGGTACAACTCAGGTTTGCTGTGGCTGAGTCGTCATATTTGTAAATAAAAGAAGTGGTTTCATCTACTCCGGTGGGTCCGCTCGTAGAACAGGCTAGAATTTGAGAGGGATACCCAAGAAGTAGCAAAGAAAGAAAAGCCGGGTAAATTCCAATGTCCAAAAACGCTCCGCCACCAAATGCAGGATTGAGTACTCGTCTTTCAGGTAAAAACGGCGGAATAAATCCGAAATCTGCCTGTATGTTTTTGATTTCACCTATGGCTCCAGATTGTATGATCTCCAAGACCTTTTTGGTACTCGGTAAAAAACGAGTCCATAGGGCCTCCATTAAGAAAGTGTCATTTTCTTTTGCGAGTGCGATCATTTCTTTGACCTCCTCTTCGTTCATTGCAAAAGGCTTTTCACAGAGCACTGCCTTCTTATTAGTGAGGCATAGCTTTGTGCAGTAGTGATGCAAGGTATGTGGAGTAGCAATATAGATAGCATCAAGCTCTGGTGCATCAAAAATCGCCTCATAGCTTTCGTATGCGTAGTCTGCATTGTATTTTGCTTTGAAGGCTTCGGCTCTTTCAATTGATGAAGAGGCTACTGCTGTTAATTTTGCCCCTTCTACTGTTGCCAGGTCTGTGGCAAATTTCTCCGCAATACGGCCTATTCCAATAATTCCCCAGTGTATAGTTTTGCTCATCTTTTGTGGTTTGTGAGCATCGAAGTTACAAAAAAGTAGAGAGGACTAATGAATAACGAAACGCTTTGTAACGGTTTTGTCATCAAGGGTGCTTTTCAGAACATATGAGCCACTCTTCATTTCAGAAAGGTCAAAAACCCATCCTGTGTGAGGAGAAAACTGTGCATAAAACGATTTATTGTTGCCAAGGATGTCATAAAGCGTAAACATAACATTGCCGTCTTTGATAGGAACTATCAGTTTGTCTTTAACCGGATTAGGATAGAATGAAACATCCAGTTCGTTTTCCTCGGGCTGTTGTAAAGCCAATGGTGAGTGATTGATAGTTACCGAAGGGCCGGCGTACTCTTTGCCGTCTTTGCCAAAAAACTTTAGTCTGTAGAAGTTTTGACCTAATGGCACATTGCTATCAGTATATGAATACGTTTGTGCCATATTTGAGCTGGCACTGTAATCTTTGAGTCGGCTGTAGTTTCTGCCGTCTAGGCTTTTTTCTAATCTGATGATATTGGCATCTTTTTGTATGGTTGTTTTCCACTCCAGTACACCCTGATTTTGGGAATCTAACTCTCCTCTGAAATAACTGAAGATAATTGGTGGTGGAGGGGTTAAATTCAACAACCAAAAATCATTTTCGCCATTGTTAGTGCTTACATCCTCAAACTCGGAGCGGCTAATACTTGCCAGGGCAAATCCACCTCTGCTGTATTTGATACCGTCTCTTGCCACGTCAATGTCTTCACCGCCAAATAAGCCGAGGTCTGTAATGGAGCCTGCATTGCTTAGTTTAACTGTAAAGACATCTGTCAAAGAGCCTTTAGAAGGTACTCCTTTGATGTTGGAATCGCTGGTTCCAAAAGCTACATAAGACTGGTCTGAATCAGAAATAATATTGTATAAGTTATCGTTTCCGTCACCGCCGGGCTGGAGTTTCCATTTAATGTTTCCATTATAATCTATTTCAAAAATGAAAGCATCTTTTTGGCCACCGGGAGTAGTAACTATCCCGTCTTTTGATGTGGTTTCTCCAACTAAAATGAATCCAGTTTTTGTATTGTTTTCGATAGCACCATGCAGAGCATCAATGTTTGAACCGCCCCAACCTTTTTTCCAGATTTCCTGTCCATTTTCATTGACCTTAATAGCTAAGAAATCAAGGTTTCCATTACCCGCTCCTTCTATTTGATTGCTAAAAGCCGTGGTACTGCCTACCATGAGTACATCACCATTAGAAGCAATAACAAGATCTTGCATCTGATCATCAATAGAGCTTCCATAGTACTTCTCCCAAAAAGTATCTCCGGTAGGAGTCAGTTTCGTAAGATAAAACTGTTTGGCCAAATAAGGACTGGAGCCAATTTCATACGTAGCTCCAATAAAAATATTGCCATTGGGAGCTACCTTAACGGATGGTTGAGAAAACTCATTTGCATAATGAAAAGTGGGCTGCGTAAAACGTTGTCCACCCGGTATCACTCGTTTAGACACGAGTTCGCCATTTTCTTTTATTCTGAGAATAAGTAAGCCGCCATTAGGTCCATTGAAATTGGCGTCACCGTCTACAGACATGGTAGTTCCTACTATCACGTATTCGCCATTTATGGTTTTAGCTATTCCGGTGGCAACATCGTCTTTAGAACCGCCAAACGTCTTAGACCATTCTAATGTGCCATTCGCTGAGGTTTTTATCAGCCAGAAATCATCGCCACCACTGCTGTTGTAAGCCTTTGAAGCAGGCACGTCATAACTGTTATTTGATCTTGTAGAGCCTGCCAAAATGAAACCACCATCTGATGTCTCTGCAATGGCATAGGCATTATCGTTATTCTCCCCACCATAAGAACGCTGCGAGTTTACATACAGTGAGGACTGCGAAAACACAGGGTTAAAATAGAGTAAAAGGAGTACGAATTTTAAAAACTTCACTAAAGTATTGTCGATTTTGTTTTGTCATGATCTCAATGAGCAATAGTAAATAATTCAAAATTCATGCCTAAAAAAGAAAAGGCCTCTCTGGTTTCCCAAAGAGGCCTTTTCTGAAGATTTGAGTACTTATATTTTAGCTAAAATACCATTTAAGGTGGCACTTGGCCTCATAGCTGCAGAAGCTAAATCATCATTGGGTTGATAGTATCCTCCAATGTCAACTCCTTTGCCCTGAACATCGTTAAGTTCTTTCACAATTTTCTCTTCGTTCTCCTGAAGCTCTTTTGCTATTGGCGTAAAAGTATCTTTAAGAGAAGAGTCTTCTGTTTGCGAAGCCAAAGCTTCAGCCCAATATAGTGCCAGATAAAAGTGGCTTCCTCTATTATCAAGTTCGTTTACATTTCTTGAAGGAGATTTTCTGTTTGCAAGAAGTTTCTCCGTTGCTTCGTCCAGTTTTTCTCCTAATATCCTGGCTTTGGCGTTTTTGTCTGCCTCGCTTAAATGTTCTAAAGAAACAGCTAGTGCAAGGAATTCTCCTAATGAATCCCATCTCAGGTGGTTTTCCTGTGTAAACTGTTCTACGTGTTTAGGAGCAGAGCCACCGGCCCCGGTTTCAAATAAACCACCACCATTCATCAAAGGAACGATAGAAAGCATTTTTGCACTGGTTCCAAGTTCAAGAATAGGGAAGAGGTCAGTTAAATAATCACGAAGCACATTTCCTGTTACTGAAATTGTGTCTTTTCCTTCTATTATTCTTTCTAATGAAAAGCGGGTAGCCTCTTTAGGAGACAGGATGTGAATTTCAAGTCCATCTGTGTCATAGTCAGGAAGGTATTGCTGTACCTTCTCAATTATCTGAGCATCGTGAGCTCTGTTTGCATCTAACCAGAAAACGGCAGGAGTGCCCGTAGCTTTGGCTCTGTTTACTGCAAGTTTAACCCAGTCTTGGATAGGAGCATCTTTAACCTGACAAGCCCTCCATATATCACCAGCTTCTACCGTATGTTCTGTAAGTACATTGCCTTTGGCATCTATAATTCTTACAACACCGTCTACGGGAATTTCGAAAGTCTTGTCATGAGAACCATACTCTTCAGCTTTTTGAGCCATAAGGCCTACATTGGAAACACTACCCATTGTGGTAGGGTCAAAGGCACCATTTTCTTTGCAGAACTCAATAGTTTCTTCATACACTGCGGCATAACTGCTATCAGGAATAACAGCTTTTGTGTCTTGCTGTTTTCCGTTTTTATCCCACATCTGACCAGAGGTTCTGATCATAGCTGGCATGGAGGCGTCAATGATCACATCACTCGGTACGTGAAGGTTTGTAATTCCTTTATCAGAATTTACCATAGCCACATCAGGACGTGACTCGTAACATTTTTGTATATCTGCTTCTATTTCAGCCTGCTTATCTGCAGGAAGTTCTTTCAGCTTGGCTACGAGGTCACCAAAACCATTATTTACATCGACACCTAGCTCTTCAAATAGAGCAGCATGCTTGTCAAATACATCCTTGAAGAAAACCTTCACCGCGTGGCCAAAGATGATAGGGTCAGAGACCTTCATCATGGTGGCTTTCATATGAAGTGAAAAAAGTATATTTTCGTCTTTAGCGTCCTGAATTTCTTCTTGTAAAAACTCAACCAATGCCTTTTTGCTCATTACTGTAGCATCGATGATTTCTTTTGCTTGTAAAGGCGTACTTTCTTTTAAAACAGTGACACTGCCATCATTCGAAACAAGCTCTATTTTTACATCCGTGGCTTCAGGAACGGTAACAGATTTTTCGTTTGATCTGAAATCGCCGTGTGCCATTGTGGCCACATGAGTTTTGGAATCCGATGTCCAGACACCCATTCTATGTGGGTTTGCTTTGGCGTAATTTTTTACTGCCTTCGGGGCTCTTCTGTCTGAGTTCCCTTCTCTAAGAACCGGGTTTACAGCACTACCCTTAATTTTATCGTATCGTTTCTTAATGTCAGCTTCTTTCTCATTTTTGGGCTCGTCCGGATAATTAGGCAGAGCATATCCATGAGACTGTAATTCTTTAATGGCAGCCATTAATTGTGGTACAGAAGCAGAGATGTTCGGTAGCTTAATAATGTTTGCTTCAGGCTTTTTAGCCAATTCTCCAAGTTCAGTCAAAGCATCACCGATCTGCTGCTCTTTTGTTAAGAAGTCAGGAAAGCTGGCTATAATTCTACCTGCCAAAGAAATATCTCTGGTTTCTACCTCTACACCTGCCGGAGCTGCAAAAGCTTTAATTATAGGAAGAAGTGAATAAGTGGCTAAAGCCGGGGCTTCATCGGTTTTAGTATAAATGATCTTTGACATATATATAATAATCTGTTTTTAAGGAGTGATTCTTTTCAAGAAAAGAGTTCTTTCTTGCGTTCAAAACAGCTGCAAAGCTACAAATTTTTTAAAGTTTCAGCGAGCAAAAGAAAAAGAGCCCAATTATTTAGGCTCTTTTTAAAATTTACAAAATATTCTTTTGTCTAAAAATCATTCTATCGATTCAATAATTCGTCAAAAGTAAGAGAGACGTAATACATTGATCCAATTTTAGCACTTCCAAATGCCTGAATATAAGGATTGCCACCAATGTTGGTTCCACCTATCTTTAAAATAGACTTCATTGGAGCTAATTTAAAGCTAACCTGAGCATCCACATTATTTACTGCAGGCACAATTGTATTTGAGAACAAAGGTGCACTGGTAGTAGTAGGAATTACAAAGCTAGACTCCCATACATATTCATCTGTGTGACGGAAGTTGATATTAAAACCAAAGATATCACCACTGCCAATTCTCTTTCCAAAGCTAATGTTGGTATTGTATTTTGGTGTATTAAAACCTGCATATTGTTGCTCTGCTGTTGGTACAAAGTTTACCAGTTCATTGTTGGCTACATTTAAGCCAATATTGAAGCCATTTTTAATAGAATAGTTTGCACCCAAAGCCCATCCACGAACTTTGATTTCTTCGGTGGTATTGGCTGGCCTGGAATAGCCAAGTAAGTTTCCAACTCCAATTCCGGACTCTATAGGTAAGCCAGGACCCGCCGCTGCCGTAGGTACCACGATGGTTGTACCACCAATGAAATTGGTGTATCTACTCTCATAATAGTAAGCGTCAAGGTAAAGTTTCTTGGCAATCAGCCCTTTATAACCAATTTCCCAGGTGCTGATTTTCTCGGGAGCCAGACCCGGATATTGATATTTAGGAAGTGCAGCTAAGGCAAATGCCGGCACCAAACTAGCCACTACCTGAGCACTATTTTCAATACCCGTTCCAAATGTTTTCTGGAACTGATCACTTACTCCGGCTTGAATTGCTGCTGCTATTATAGCCGGATCATTTGGGATTTGACCCGCTTGCACGGCGGCCATTACTGCAGAAGTGACACCTTGCTGAATTGCAGTTACTGCAGCAGTTACATAAGCCGTAGCATTTTGAACAATCTGTGGGTTTGCGGCTATTGTAGCAGCAATGTTTGCAGTTGATAAGTTTTGTCTTAAGATTCCATTGCCCAAATTATATCTGTCATTAAACTCAGGAAGTCCACCAATCAATGTGCCGTTTGGAGTACCCAAATCAATATACTGATTTTGTGTAGTTGGTATTCTGAAACCTGTTTGGTACGATACTCTGATGTTTTGCTCTCCGAAACTGGTAACTGCAGAAATACGAGGAGTTAACTGTCCGTCAAAGTTCTGGTTTTTATCATATCTGATTGATCCCGTCAACTTTAGATGGTTGTTAAAAAGAGACTTTCCGGCCTGCATAAATGCACCATATTCGTTAATTGGAATAACCCCATCTCTCCCATCTTTTGTGTCTGCAAACAGTGTACCTTCAGATTTCAGTCTGTAATGTCTGAAGTTTGCCCCTACCAAAAGTTCTATAAATTCAATTTCATTTTTGAAGTTGTAAAAACCCTCAGCATGATACACGTCTGTTTTGTCTAAGAAACGGCCACCACCATCTGCTATTCCAAGGTTTCTCCATCTGTCTAATGAGTTATTGAAAGCATCAGTACCAGGTACCGGCATTCCAGTATCAGCTACGCCTCTGGCTGCGGCATGAGCTTCAGCCTCACCTAAACCGGCAGATCTGGCTGTAGCAAATGCACCAACATATTCTCCAAACCAAGTGGCGTGAGGTTTAAATTCATTCAGCATTGATACAGCCGCTAAACCAGCTAAATAAGACTGTCCGGAGTTTTCTTGTGTAGTATAACCTCTCACCGTGAAATTGTCTCCTCTAAGTTCAAGCTTCGTCTGACTCAGATTAAAATTTCTCAAAGAGTATCTACCTGTTCCGGTGTAAACAGATGTTCCGTAGCCGTAATTAAACTGCCCTACAGCCTCAATTTTTTCGTTTAATCTGTAGTGTAAGGCAATGTTGGTTTTGAAAGATTTGGTATCATAATCTACGAGGTCTTTCTCATAAAAACCGGTTCTGCTTACAATCTGATCCGGTATCAGCCCCTTGGCAGCTGCCGGTAAAAGGCCTGCACTAATCAGGGAGTTGGCCACACCGGTCATATTGGTCTGCACTTCATCACCATACGTGTTCATTCCGTCATAATCATAGTTTACACCCGGGCCTCTGCTACCGTCTTGTACACCACCTACGTTTAGGTTTGAGTAATCTGTGGCCTGCCAATCATCAGCACCTATATATGAAAGGTTAATCTTAAAGGCGAACTTATCGTTAATTGCCTTAGCGTATCGTACAGAGACATCATAAAAAGGAGTTGTCACCTTATCTCTGTTACTGGCAGACATAACCCCTGTTTTCACATTAGCACTTAAACCTTGATAAAGGAAAGGACTTTTTGAATTCATCAAAATAAGACCATTCAGAGCGTTTGGTCCGTATAGTGCCGAAGCTGCACCAGGCAAGACCTCTACACTTTCAACATCTAACTCGGGCATTCCCACAATATTATCAATAGGGAAGTTTAAGCCCGGAGCAGAGTTATCCATTCCGTCAATCATTTGTACTGTTCTGGGGTTACCCGTGGCACCAAATCCTCTCATATTGACAGATTTGAATAGCAGACCTTGTGTGGTCATTCCCACTCCTTTCAGATTGGCAAGGCCATCATAAAAAGAAGAAGTAGCGTTTTGTTGAATCTGTCTCAAGTCCATTTTTTCTACTGCTACAGGAGATTTCATGACACTTTCCTCTACTCTGGAAGCAGCCACTACAACCTCCTGACCCATGATAGATTGTTCGTCTAATGAAATATTTAGAACAGAATTATCAGACGTTACCTGAATTTCCTGCGTTTGATAACCGATGTAGGAAATAACAAGGTCAAAAGGTAGAGGAGTAGAAGTACTCAACTCAAACTCACCTTTGATGTCGGTAATAGTACCAATTATTTTATTTTTTACCTGAATGCTTACACCAATTAAAGGTTCTTTAGTTTCAGAGTCAGAAATTGTTCCTGATATTCTGGTTTGTGAATAAGTAAGTGTAGTAGATAGGAGCAGCATTATAAGAGCTCCGACCAACTTTTTTAGTTGAAGTTTGTTCATAAAGTATAATGATTAAGGTTAAACTGCTTGTAGGGGGCTATATAGTTTAACAAAAGAAATGGTATTATTGTAATATTCAAACAAAAAATAGTGATAAATAAATGAAAAGGGGTGTTAGGGGAGCATTTTGGCTCATTTTGGTGATTTTAAATGCTTCAGCACAGCAGTTTTTTGAAATTGAGATACCTTTCTCAGCAAGTGAGAGGCCTGTTCCGCCTGATTATTCTACATCAAAAAGCTGGGCGGCGTTACCGCAAATGCAAGATTTGGCAGATACAATTCCGGTTAACTCAGGCTTGTCAGATTTACAAAATGAAGCCAAGGGAGATGTCTTTTTTATCCACCCCACAATCTTTACATATGAACCCAGTAACAGCTTTTTATGGAATGCCGATGTTTATGATGAGGATCTAAACAGAAAAGTAGATAAGAGTACAATAATGAATCAGGCTACCGCTTTTAATGGCTCATGTAAAGTTTATGCACCAAGATATCGACAGGCACACTATTCGGCATTTACAACCTCTGATAAAGCCTCAGCAAAAGCAGCTTTAGATTTAGCCTATTCTGATGTTAAGTCTGCATTTGAGTTTTATCTCCAGGAGTACAACGATGGCCGCCCCATTGTAATCGCCTCACATTCTCAAGGCACCGTACATGCCAAGCGTTTAATAAAAGAGTTTTTTGATGGCACCGAGAGGCAAAGTCAATTGGTAGAGGCTTATTTGATTGGTATAGCTACGAAACCAGATGTTTTTAAGAATATTGAGCCTAGTAACTCACCGAATGACATAGGTGGATTTGTCAGCTGGAATACTTTTGCAGAAGGCTTTTATCCGCCTTATTATGAAGACGGACTGGATGAGGCTGTTTGTACCAATCCGCTTACATGGCGAATAGATGAGGAGTATGCCGACCGAACCTTGAACAAGGGAGGGGTGGGATTAAAGTTTAAATTTATTGAAAACCCGGTAGACGCGAAGGTCTGTGATGGCATGCTTTGGATATCAAAACCGCATGTAAGAGGGCGAATATTTATCAACACTAAAATATGGCATAGGGCAGACATCAATTTATATTGGATGAATATCCGAGAAAATGTAGCTTTGCGGTTGTCCACTTTTCTTACTCAAAATAATATTCATGGAAAATAATTATGTAGTTATCATGGCTGGCGGAATCGGCAGCAGGTTTTGGCCTTTCAGCAGACAGTCGTTTCCTAAACAGTTTCATGATGTCTTAGGCACAGGAAGAACATTGATACAGCAAACTGCTGATCGTTTTGAAGGAATCTGTCCTAAAGAAAATATCTACGTAGTTACCGGAGGGGAATACAAAGAACTTACCCAAAAACAACTGCCCTTCATGACAGATGATCAGGTTCTATGTGAGCCTGGTAGAAGAAACACCGGGCCTTGTATTGGCTATGCTTGTTATAAAATTCAAAAACAAAACCCGAATGCCAATATTGTGGTGGCTCCTGCCGATCATATTATTTTAAAAGAAGAGGAGTTTAAAAAGAAAATTAATATTGCAATTGACTATGCCTCTAAGAACAATGCTCTGGTTACTTTAGGCATAGAACCGACACACGCCAATACAGGTTATGGCTATATTCAGTTTGAAGAAAGTTCTGATGGTGAAGTGAAGAAGGTTAAAACCTTTACAGAGAAGCCTAATTTGGAGCTTGCCAATATGTTCTTAGCCAGTGGAGATTATACCTGGAACGCAGGAATTTTTGTTTGGTCAGCTTCCTCATTGACATTTGCTTTTTCAAAATACCTCCCTGAAGAGGCTGACGCGTTTAATCAGGCACAAAAAAGCTTCTATACTCCTGATGAGAAGGAGGCATTAAGAGCAGCGTATACCAGATGCCGATCTATCTCAATTGACAACGGTCTTATGGAGAAAGCGGAAAATGTTTATGTGGTTAAAAGTGATATCGGCTGGTCTGATTTGGGTACCTGGCGTTCAGTCTACGATAATTCTGACAAGGATGAGAATGAAAATGCTATTGATGCTACCGTTATGATTTACGATACTACCAATTGCGTGGTGAAGACGCCAAAAGATAAGTTGGTAGTTTTAAGTGGTCTTGAGGGCTATATAGTCTCTGAATTCGACAATGTGCTCATGATTTGTAAGCTGGAAGACGAACAAAAGGTTAAACAGTTTGTGGCAGATGCAGAGAAGAAAGGCGGCGAATTTATTTAGAATTCAATTCATAAATATGCCTTCCCAGCTCCCCTAAGAAGGGTAAGCCAATTTGGCTATATTCATAGGTATCGTCATTCAGTGTTTCGTTTTCATTGGTATAAATTGCCGCAGAAAGCAAGAATTTGATTCCGCTTTTTTCGTCATGTATTAGGGCGTTATCAATAAGAAATCCGTATGCTCCGCCTATTTTGTTATAGATTTTAATGTGCTCCGGAATTCTTCCGGCTTTGTCACCATACAACAGAAACTTACCAAAATTATCAGGGTAGTGGCTTTCATTGTGTCCGGCATTTCTTGGCACTCGGCTCATATAGTCTTTGATAAATTCAAGGTCTTCGGGCCGTAGATCAAATGCCTCAATATCTGGTAAGGTCTCAGGGAAGTACATCTTCTGGAGCATTCGATGCTGATCTAACAAATCAAACTGATTTTTTGCGGAGAAATCCATGGGCTTATTTATTCTTTCACCATTTGATATATGGGCCTTGCCAATGGGTATGCTTTCTGCTGATTCATAGCTTTTATTGGAAGTAGTACTTGCTTGCTTGTAAAGGCCACCAAGGTTTATTTCAGGGGTAGTTTGATTGGCCACCTGGCTTAGAGTGATAGATAATCTATGATTAATTCTTGTGTTCAGATATCCTTTGGAAACAAGTTGACTATTAAAATGGTCTGTCCCCAGGAAATCATAGAGTCTGTTAAAGGCATCATTACTACTAACCAAGAAAATAGATTGGATAAATTTCTCAATGCTTAAGTCAGTTGAGTCTGCCGAAACGGATGAATAAGAGGGTATAGTCGAATTGCTCGTGTATTTAGCTTTTCGATCAATGTTCAGTTCTTTTAGCTTTTGTAGAGACAACAAGGCTGCCGGAAATTTAACAGTACTGGCAGGATAAAAGTATTCTTCAGGATCATAATTGAAGAATTGAGTCTTTCCGGGATTATTCCATTTATCTATAGGCGTATAAACGATTTGTATTCGGTATTTTTGGGCCTCTTTTAGGAGAGGTTTCAATTTTTCATTTTTGAAAAGACTCTTTTTAAATTTTTTGTTTGTTTGCTGAGCAAAGGCCACAAGTGAACAGAAGGTAAGAAGAGTCAAAAGCTTAATTCTCATGAAGATGTATTCGTTTCAAACTATCAAATATAGTCTGCTTGTTTTTTTTTCTTTGGCTGTCCTGTCTTTTTCATGTACAAATGTTGAAAAGCTTGATACCAGTGCCATTAAAGAAAACATGGGGGCTTACAAGATACAGAAAGTAACCGAGGCAGAAATTCAATCTTCTTTATCAAGCTTAGGCAATGGGGTAGCTAAAGTGGTTTATATGGCTGATTGTAATGCCAGAGAAGAGGCTATAGATTCTGTAGAAGCTAATTTTGAGTTAGAATTGAATGCTGTAAATCCAAATTCCTTCAAATCTGCCTTTGAGAAGGAGAGCCAAATTTTGAAAGCCTTAGCTTATGAGTTGAATCAAGGCAAAAGTTTTGATCCAACCCCTCAAAAACTTACAGAGGAGGTTTATGGCTATTATTTTAGCTTCAAAGAGCACGATGAATGCCTTTCTGAAAAGGAAGAACCCCTTATTTGGCGTATGCAAGTCAGTAAGACTAAGCTCATTCAGGCACTCTCGAAATAGCAATAAGCACTTGATTCAGAGCAATTTGATTTAACAAATTTAGTTTATACTTGACATTTTCTTAGAAATCATTGTAGATTTGCGGCCTTGTTATGAAGCATCAGAACTACATATTCAGAGGTCTAGGATTTTTCCTGAGCATATTCATGCTTGGAATAGTTTTCAGTAAAGACTTAACTGAAATTCCTGCAAGTCAGGAAGTTCCTGTTCATGCTGATGGTGATGAAGAAGGGCAGAATGCTGTGTATTCTGAGCTCTCTTCTGATTACGTTATCCCTTCTTTTGCCTTTGACTTTGGTTCAGATTTTGAACTCTTGCCGGCATTAACACTTACGGTTGCTGTTGCAGAGAATATCTTCAAAGTAGTGACAAAACCTGTTTTTCGGATTTCTTATTTCGAAAAGCTTTTTGAGCATCATATTGCTATAAATGCACCCTGATTCAGGGATACACAGCCTCATTACGGCTAAATACTCCATTACATTTCAATAAAATTTTATCATTAACTGTGTCCCCAGTTGATTTAACACATATAAAACGTCTTTGTGGGACAGAAGACACCATTTCATTATGAGAAATAGAGGTGGAATAATAGCACTGATCGTCATATTGCTTTCCGTGAGTGCCTATTACCTAATCAGAACGTTAAAAGCGAATAGTATTCGTAAGGATGCAGAAGCCTTTGCCATGACCGTTGATGGCAACATTGATCCTCAGAAAAAACAGAGGTATTTAGATTCACTATGGAAACAGCCTGTTTTCTTAGGAACTACTCTTGAAGACCTTACAAAACAAGAACTTGGATTAGGTCTTGACCTTCAAGGTGGAATGCACGTAATTCTTGAGGTATCGCCAAACGATATCGTTAAGTCATTGGCAAGCTCTTCTCGTGATCCAAGAATCAATCAGGCCATTACTAATGCTGCTGAAAGATCAGTAACCAGTACAGATCATTTCGTCGATCTTTTTGCCGATGAGTTTAAAAAGCTGGCCCCAAATACATCTCTTTCCAGAGTGTTTGCCAATTCTTCTAACAGAGGAGAACTTAGCCTAAACTCTTCTGATGTTGAGGTAATTTCGTACTTAAAAACAGAGGTAGACGGAGCGTTTGACAGAGCCTTTAATATTATTCAAACACGTGTTGATAAGTTTGGTGTGGCCAACCCGAACCTTCAAAAATTACCGGGAACAAACAGAATACAGGTAGAGCTTCCGGGTATTGATAACCCTCAGCGTGTGCGTAAACTACTTTCTGGAGCGGCGAAGCTTGAGTTTGTAGAAGTGTATGAAATGCAGGAAATAGGACCATCTTTAGATGCCTTTTCTAATTATTTAGGTCAATTAGACGCCGATTCTAGATTAAGCTCTCTCGAGAATAAAATCAATAATGCTAGCTCTGCTGATACAGCTAAAACTGCTTCAAATGACTTGGCTTCTCAACTTGCCGGCACTTCAGACTCAACGTCTGTCGGTGATTCATTGCTGAACAACAATAATGCTTTCAGTAACCTTTTTGTAAATACGGGGTATGGTCTTGCTGTTAGAAGTAAAGATACATCAAGAGTTAATGAAATTCTGAAGAGAACCGCTGTAAAGCAATTGTTCCCGGCAGATTTAAGTTTTGTTTACGATGTTAAGCCTTTCTTAAACACCACAAATAATGAAGAGCTGGTAAATCTTTACTTTGTTAAAGATCTGGGCAATGCTCCTTTAGAAGGTGATGTAATTACAAATGCTCGTCAGGATTATGACCCTACAACGGGCAGACCAGACGTGAGTATGCAAATGAATGCTACAGGCTCCAGAAAATGGAGAGATCTGACGGCTGCAAATGTGGGTCAAAGAGTAGCTATAGTTTTAGATAATTATGTGTACTCTGCTCCAAATGTTAATCAGGAAATTACAGGTGGAAACTCCAGTATCTCCGGAAATTTTACGCTCGAGGAAGCAAGTGACCTTGCTAACGTACTTAAGGCGGGTAAGCTTCCTGCTCCTACCAACATCATTGAGGAGGCGGTAGTTGGAGCCTCCGTAGGTAGCAGTGCTGTTAGAGCCGGTGTAATTTCATCTCTTGTAGGTTTATTAGCGGTTTTGGTATTTGTATTGATATACTACAACAGAGCCGGCTGGATCGCTAACATTGCTCTCTTGGTTAACCTAGTTTTATTGCTTGGGGTTATGGCTTCATTTGGTGCTACTTTAACCTTGCCTGGTATTGCCGGTATGGTACTTTCAGTAGGTATGTCGGTAGATGCAAACGTACTGATTTATGAAAGAATTAAAGAAGAACTGGCAGAGGGAAAACCATTTGCTACAGCAGTAAGAAACGGTTTCAAATTTGCAATGCCGTCAATTATTGACTCTAACGTGACTACTTTAATTACGGGTATTATCTTATTCATATTCGGAACGGGTCTGGTTCTTGGTTTTGCTACCACTCTATTGATTGGTATTTTCACTTCACTTTTCTGTGCCATTTTCATTTCTCGTTTGATTTTCGAGCATTACATCAAAAAGGGTAAGACGATCTCTTTCATGATGCAGTGGACAGAAAGACTGTTTAATAACACCAATATTAACTTCGTAGATAATCGTAAGAAGTTTTATATGGTATCTGCGGGAATCATTATTGCAGGTGCTATCTCTATTGGTATTAAGGGCTTTGGTTTGGGTGTAGACTTTAAAGGTGGTCGTACCTATGTTGCCAAGTTTGAGAATACTGTAGCTACAGAAGATGTAAGAAATGCAATGGAGCAAGCTGGCTTCAATGCTGAAGTAAAAACGTTTGGTGGATTTGATCAGGTAAAAATTACTACCGCCTATGAGATTGACAATACCAATCCTGAAGTAGAACTAGAGATTCAGGAGAAAATTAATGGAGTAGTTTCCAGCTTAGACGGTAACCCTGGTGAAGTAGTAAGCTCATCTAAGGTGGGTCCTACCATTGCCAATGACACCATCTGGTCTTCATTGAAAGCCATTTTCTATTCATTAATTGTTACGTTCATTTATATCTTTATCAGATTCCGTAGTGTGGCCTTTAGTTTTGGTGCAGTAGTAGCGGTTTTCCATGATGTATTGGTGATACTCGGTATCTTCTCCTTATTCAATGGTATCCTTCCATTCTCATTAGATGTAGATCAGGCTTTTGTAGGTGCGGTATTGACATTAATGGGTTACTCTATGAATGATACTGTGGTAGTCTTTGACCGTGTACGTGAATACCTGAATGACAAGCGTAAAGCAAATGAGAGCATTGCTCAGGTTATTAATAATGCCTTGAACAGTACTTTGAGCCGTACGGCGGTGACGGGTATTGCTACCTTATTGGTTCTCCTAATTCTTTTGATCTTTGGAGGAGAAACTATTAGAGGTTTCATCTTTGCGATGTTCTTAGGGGTAATTGTAGGTACATACTCCTCTCTTTATATTGCGGCTCCTATTGTAGTTGACGCAATGCAAAGACAGCTAACTAAAGAAAAGGAAGAAGGTCTTAAGGCTGCTGCTAATGCAGCAAAAGCGTAAGAGCTGACATTTTAAATAGCTTGAGCCCTCGCCAGAAATGGCGAGGGCTTTTGTTTTATAGAGAAGAATCTGCTGTTTCAATGTTCCACTAACCACTCAATCTCCTCGGCTTCTAGGACTCTGTTATAAATACGGATATCGTCAATACTACCTTTAAAAGTAGCATTGATAACATTTCTGGAATAGAGGCCGCCAATAACAATGCGGGTTTTGACATCATTTGGGTGACTGAAGAAAGCCGTGCTGGAGTCTAACTCACCATTTACATAGGTCATCAGGTTTACGCCATCATATATGGTCAAAAGGTGCACATATTTATCAAAGTTTATTTGCGTAGTGCCATAAGTGGCCCAAGGTTCGGCATTTCTGTAAGACTGTGAAACAGAGTCTTTATTGATTCCAACGTACCATCCAGCTGAAATACCTCCGTTAAATTTTGATATTATATGACTTGTTTTGTCTTGGTATTCGGGTTTTACCCATACAGACATCGTATATGGATTGCGGCCACCCAGGCCTAATAATTCTGGCTTATCATAAAGGATTATGTCGTCTTCGCCGTCAAAGTAATAGGCTCCCGCAGGTTTACCAAAACGGTCAGAATCAATTGTAGTGCCAGTCACAGTGCCTTTTAATCCGCTGGTTCCAATGTCGTCAGCGTTTCCATTTAATGGGAAATGAGCCACGAGTCCAATTTTTAAAGAAGTTGGCTCGAGTTCTGCAGATGGATCATCCTTAATGCAGGATGTAACAAGAGTTAAACATAATAGTAGCATTGAAAGAAGAGAGATGGTTTTCATGATTATGAGAATTAAGATTAAAAAAGGCTTATGCCTTACCTCTTCAAAATTCAGGGCTTTGGATCATGATTCCATAAACCCTCCATGGACAAAGCATGGACAAGGTTGAAATTCTTCTTTCTGTACCTCTTTAGAAATGCTTCAAAACTGAAAAAGCTCCTTTGAAAGAACTCAAAGGAGCTTTTAGCTTAATCTATTTATACTTAGTTTAAAGGGAAGCTTAAACCCATGTTTAAACCAAAGTTCTGATTTTTAATGTTAACAATATCTGTTTTGTAAATATTAGCAAAACTGGAGCCGATAAATAACTCAGAGTTTAGCCAGATATTCGGGCTCACTTTCCAATTGAAACCGGCTGCGGCTTTTCCGCCAAAATCTACGGAGTTGAAATTCTCAGTTGTAAAGGTATTGTCGCTGGTATTACTTCCTGACCCTTTAACGAGTATTCCAATGTAGGGCCCAATCATTAATTTCGGGCGAAAGTCATTTCCGCGGTCATTTAAATACCATACACCATAAACAGGTACCTGGAAATAATGCATTTCAATTTTGTCTTGAAAACCGTCAAAGTTAGTGCCCATTTGAGAGTAAAGAGCCTCCACTTTTAGCCCGGTTCGTTCTCTGGTAGAGTGATTTAAAAACGCACCAAGCGTTACCCCTGGCTTGTATGTGTTTAGTGGAAAATCGCCCGTGATGGTTGAGCCGTTTATGCCAGCCATTGGCCCCCATGAGGTATCTTGAGCATAGGTTTTTTGACTAAATGCCAATAGGCATATACTAAGGACTGTAAATGTTAATAGCTTTTTCATCTTAATTTGTGTTTTGTACAAAGGCTAAGATTAAAACTATGTTCCTTATGCAAAAAGAAATAAAATTGTAGAAGAAAAGCTACATTCTTAGTTTTGACAGCCCGTATAGATCGAACTGAGAAAGTGGATGTTATTTCCGGCTTCAAACCCAGGCATTAGACTTACGGACTTTGCAGAAAGGTAATTTACCTGGCTATTTAGGCCCGAAAGTTTTTGGGAACTTATGATTTTACCCGAGTGATAGTTTTTAGATTCTGAAAGAGCTTCAGTTAAATTTAAGGTGGCTGATCGCTGAAGTACTTCAATTGTGACATTTGAGTTATCTGAAACACAGATTGCCTTATTAACGGTTTGACCTCCATAACTAATTTCATCCAGCCTTGAATATTCAGTACGGCAATACGCAGAATAGCTGGTAGTGCTGCTTAATGTCTCATTTCTTTCATATGACAATTGATACATGGGGTCGTCAATCCAGCTATTAAAGCTTCCACCCTCACAAATGGCTGTGAGCGTTACAGACTCACCATCACAAATAAACTCTTTACTAGCAGTAAGAGAAGGAGAGACGGGATTCTTACTGTTGGAATAGGCAATAGGTTTTTGCGGGCTTTCTACCGCACAGTCTCCCTGAAGGGTGACTAAAGAGTAATTTCCATTGCCACTAAATTCACCAAAGTATTCATTGGAATAGACCTGACCATCCTTTTTCCAGGCGAAAGATATTCCTAAATTCAGATAGTTTTTGATAAGTGAAGAAAGAGGGGGAGCGGCATAGCTATAAGAACTAAAAGTTCCTGAGAATCTGGGCTCCAAGGTGTGTAGTATTTCGTTTGAAGGTGGGCAATAGCTTTCACTAAAGGGATTTAAAGATGGGTAATTGCACCTTTGGGTGTCTTTATTAATTTTAACTAAAAGATTCTCTCTGTTTCCTCCTTTTGTGAGCATCCAGAAGCTGTCATCTTGCTCGATAAAAATGTCATTTCCTGTAATGTTTTTTGTCCAGTATACCAAGCCAGATTCACTGAAATGAGTCAATGAATTTCCGATTTTTGAAAGATAGGTGCCACTATTTAATTTATATAGTGCGTAGTTGAGGTCTGTATTTTCGAAGTAATCGCTGTTTTGCTCAGAAATTAGAGTCCCATTATTTGTGAAGATAAAATATTTTATCCCCTCACTAATTCCCAAGTTGTTTTTGCAGATAAACAGACCACCTGAAAAGCCCACCTGGTCATAAGTAGTGGGTAGGTCAAAAAAGGTGACAAGCTGAAACTGGCTGTCGTATTTTGATATTCTGCTTCCCAGTAAGATATAGAAATGAGAGGAATCTGTATCTATATAAAGAGAATCAGAGTTTACATTTACTTCTGTAGCACTTGCTAAGTTATTTAAGCTCTTTAAAACGATTTTTGTGTCTGTTCTAAGCAGGATGTTTTCTTTTGTGAGGAAAAGATTATCAGAGGCGATGGAATTTTCTGCAAAACTTAGGGAAGTTGAATTGTAGACGAAGAAGCTGGCATTGTTTGACAAAACTATCTCGTCAGAGTTAAAATCCACTTTTGTTATTTTTTGATTTATGATTGACTCGTTTAAAAAGTTAAGGTTCATGTCAAAGAATTGAACAAAAGTCTGTTCTGGAGAAGTACTTTCAGATACAATGACAAACTTATTGTCCCATACGAAAGACTGTCTGATTTTTTTGTTTGTCAAGGAAAGGCCGCTCAAAAAGGTCAATTGGCTGTCAAAAATAAGTAGGCTGTCGGTATCATAACTTGCAGGATAGTCAAATAATAGTACATAAATATTGTCAAGCTTTTCTACCCGGAAATTATCAATTTGTGAATAGCTAGGATTGGCTTTCTGATAAGTAACTTCAATAGAGTGTGAAAGAGAGTCTTTGCCTACCTTGCTTAGATACACTTTTGGATTCATCTGGGCATTATTTAAGCCAGGATTGTAAGAAGAAACAATTAAATTTTCGCTGAAATCATGCAATGTATTGCTCCAAAGGTATCGTCGTCCACCACTAAGAACAACATCTTGATTGATACGTTCTATTCTGGAAATAGAAGGAGCAGAATTAGTAAATGTTAGTAAAGAAGATATTTCTGACGAGCTTAGGGGCTTATTAAAAAGAAGAAAGTCATCAAGTTGGCCAGTCAGAGGAAACCAATCTGTTATTCCTAATGCAGGGCTTGATTTGGGCCCCAAAATGCCAAGATAAATGTCTTCCGCATTTAATTCATTAAAGTTTAATGTATGACTGGCAGACTGAACGAGTACGCCATCTAAGTAAAATTGGTATTCGCTGGGTGTTACGGTGTAGGTGTACATGTGCCAATCTGCTGAATTTGGCACATTAACACTGTTATAAAGATCTGAGCTGCCAGGAGAAGTGCCCATTACATGTTCTCCCAGATTTGTATATTTAAAGTATATGCCGTTTGGTGAGCCGCCAAAGCCATCACCACCTTTGGCAAAAAGCATATGGTGGCCATTTGCGGAGCATGTGCCTGTTGACGGATCCATTCCTTGTGATAAATCAACAGAAGCCCAAAAATTAGCTGTAAAGCCGGAAGTGAATTGTAAGTATGGAGCATTGTCAATTTTTAAATGACCCGGGTTACCTCCACACCAGCCCGGAAAGTTTACTGCTGACTCCGCATTGCCAAACCGATCTTGAGCAAATGTGAGGTTTGTAGCCGTTACTGTATGTGCATTTTGGCTATCCTGAAAGTCATTATTAAAGTCAAGATTAAGAACCAAATTATCTGGTAACTGTGCGTGTCCAGACAGGAAAGTAATGAAAAGAAGCAGAGTGGTAAAGATTGTTTTTTGCATGGTTTCCTAAAGTTGACAGAATATTAGCCTGAATCTAAATTAAAGTAAACCAACCTTTTATCCAACCTTCTGAAGTTACAGAAACTATCTTTTCGGATATTCTTATTCTGCGGTTTTAAAAGAAAGTACCTCAGACCAGTCGCTCCAGTTTAAATTTTGGTCTCTGTATCGTACTCTCCAGTAATAGGTGGTATTTGGCTGTAGCCCTCCGGTAGGTTCATCTGTTAAATCATCGTCCTTTTGGCGGTTTTCATTGAAATACCAATTCTCAGACTGTTTCCAACTGTCTACAATGGGTGAACTAAATTCTTTGTTTGTATCTATTTGCCAGTTTGAAGCTGCATGCATTGCAGATGGGAACGTGCTATTGAAGTCGTTAGCCTTTAAAACCGTCCCTGAAATCTCGACCGTTTCATTTATTGGGTAAAGTCCGGAAGGTTTTAAAGGCTTTCGTTCATGTTTATAAATGGTTAAACTGTCAGACAGTACATTATCTTTAGGGTTTTCTTCATTGCCTCTGCTAATTCTCTTGATTGTAAACTTTGGGTCTTCTTCGTTGGCATCTATCTGAACCATAACAAAACCGTATTCGTCTTGAGTGACAGAAAACTCATCATAATCTTTACCTTCAAATTCTCCCCAATTATCTAGTGCTCCACCCGCTGAAGCAACATTGATCCACAGGTGTTTGTGGTCTTTAGACTGACCCCTGGAATAGCCATGGGTATGGCCAAAAAAGTGTATACTAGGTTTCCCTGATTTTTCTGAGAAATCTTCCAGCAACTTAATGACTTGGCCGGTAAACTCCTCCTCTCCCGGTATCCATAATTCAGACTTAAATGGATGGTGCAGTTCTGCAAAAACAAAGTCTATGGACTTGTCTCGGGCGGTATTTCTTAAGGTTTGTTTGAGCCAATTGTACTGTTGTTTAGCATCTCTGAAGCCTTCATTGGAGTTGAGACCAATGATTCGTGTATTTCCATAATCCTTATACCACCAATGTTCTTTAAATGAAGGTGATCCGTTTCTTGGAAGACTGAAATATTTGAAATAGTAAGTAGAGTTTTTTTCATGATTTCCTAAAACAGGATACACAGGAACCTCAGAAAAGAGCTTTTCGCCCGGAGAGAAAAAGTCCTTTTGCCATTGGCCGTATTCCAGACCGTTCTCTACCAGGTCTCCCGGCACAAGAACCATTGCCAAATTGTCTGGCAATTTGCCGTCAAATTTCTCGGTCATGTATTTGAGGATACCTTCGTTCACCACCTCACTGAATTTATCAGGGTTGTTGTGATCCTTTTGCATATCACTCATAGCAATAAGACTAAAAGACTCCCTGTCTTCAGCGAATGGAGGTGTTTTGAATTGATAGGTATCTGAGAATAAAGTACCTGTTTTAACTCTATAGTAGTAGACGGTAAAACGCTTCAGTGAATGTAGTTTAACTTCATGGATAATGCCTCCGCCATAATAGACCTCTGAAGAAGACCCTTTTGACAAATGACCAAACTGGGGTGTAAGTCCCCATTCTACCACACTTTCTTCACCTTCTGATGTTTCCCACTTGATCTTTACTGAATGGGGCTCTGCATCCTGAAGATAGGGTTTTATCAGAAATTGAGTTTGAGCAGAAGTGCCTATTGCGATGAAAAACAAGAGACCTATGAATACGTTTGATTTCATTTTAGGAATATTTGCGGCGAAGATACTATATGATGTGAGTAAAATAATGTAGAAGAGATTGACTTAATATAATATTAATCAAAGCCACTGCAATAGGAGATTTTCCCCTGAAAGGCATGTTGTCAGTTATTATAGCGGAAAGAATGGTTATCTTTGTGCCCACAAAAACCTGTCAAAATCTTCATGAGTGAATTTCCTCCTTGTCCTAAATGTAATAGTGAATACACTTACCCAATGGACAGTCTGTTAGTCTGTCCTGAATGTTTTCACGAATGGAATCCTACTGAAATGACAGAGGAAGAATTAGCTTCGCAAATATTGGATTCAAATGGCAATGTCTTACAAGACGGGGACGACGTGGTAGTTATTAAAGATCTTCCTGTAAAGGGAGCTCCTAAACCAGTAAAAGCGGGGACTAAGGTTAAAAACATCAGACTTACCGATGGCGATCATAATATTGATTGCAAAATACCTGGTTTTGGCACAATGGGCTTAAAGTCAGAATTTGTAAGAAAGGCCTAATTGCCTTCAGAGGTAGAGGGGTATATCTCAGATTTTTAGCATATAGTCAAGTCCGGTTAGTAGTCGGTCAAGGTCTCTGAGGCTGGTATAAACATGTGGGGTAACTCGAGTTCCGTTTATATCAACTTTAACCCTCCCGGTAGTGTGGACTTTAAATTTGCTAAACAGTGTCTTGGCTATTTCTCCACCTTTGTAACCATCTATTCCTACTACTGCTAATGCACAGGAAAGATCATCCTTAAAGGGTGTCTGAATACTTATTCTGCCGCTTAATTTCTTAGCGTTTTCTGCCCAGTAATTTCTTAAATAGCGTAGTCGGGCCTCTTTTCTTTTATTTCCCATGGCATATTGGAAATTTAGAGCTTCGCCAATAGCTTGTTCTATCATGAATGATCTGGTGCCCAGATTTTCAAATTTTCTGATGTTGTCACTTTTAGGCTCCGGATTTGGCAATAGAGGATAAACATTTGCAATCTTCTCTTTTTTCATCCATAGCAAGCCGGAGCCAATGGGGGCTCCAAGCCATTTATGTAGACTTGTCCCAAAGTAATCACAGCCCAGTTCAGGAATTTTAAAGTCTATATGAGCAAAAGTGTGAGCTCCATCGCACACAACTTCTATTCCCTTTTTGTGTGCCGCTTCAGCAATTTCTTTAATGGGCAGTATTTGTCCGTTGTAGTTAATCATGTGGGTTAAGTGTATAACCTTCGTTTTTGGACCAATAGCTTCAAGATATGGTTTTATTAGCGTTTCCTTATCCTCGGAAGGCAGTTTAAGGTCAATCCATTTCAGGACAATTCCGTCTCTCATTTCTCTTTGCTGCCAAGCATTCAGCATATTTGGATAGTCATATTCACATACTATAACCTCATCGCCTTTTTCAAGAGGCATTCCTAAAATAATGGTATCCAAGGCCTCCGTAGTATTGCGATTAAAGGCGATTTCTTCAGGTGAAACCCCTGCATACTGAGCAATATTCTCTCGGAGGGGTTCTCTTCCCTGATCCATTATACCCCACATGTAGTATGAGGGACACTCATTGGCATAATGATTTAGTCTTTCAAGAGATTCCTGAACTGGTTTACTGGAAGGACTGACACCTCCATTATTAAGATTGATAATCTGCGGAGATACCGTGTACGACTGCTTTATCTGAGCCCAGAAATCTTCATCGGCAGCTAGTTCTTCCGGTGACTTTTTTAATGCTTCTTGTCGTATTTCCTGTAGTCGGGGCTCTGATAGATTAATAAAGGAGCTAAGAATGGGTGTAGTTCCTAAGGCTGCTGCCTTTCTGATGAATGATCTCCTGGAATTCATAAATCTTTGACGTATATTATATTGGAAGTTATGCTAATATGCCAACTATTCAATGGGATAATCAGAATTTAGCAGCAGAAAAGTATAAAAGTGCAATAGTGCCTTAGTAATTAAAAAGGCCTTCCTAAATGAATAAAGATTCTTCCTAATTACAACTCCCTCAAAAACACCTCAGGATTATCCAGAAAGGCTTTGGTGATTTGGTAATGTTCTGTTTCGTGATAGGAGATGGGATTGATTTTGCCCTCTTTGAATTCCAGAATTTCAGCTTCCGGGATAGAGAGAATGATGGGACTGTGGGTGGCAATGATAAACTGTGCGTCTACATCTTTTGCCTTTGATCTGATTAATGAAATTAAGGATAGTTGTCGGGTAGGTGAGAGAGCAGCTTCGGGTTCATCTATTAAATAAATGCCCTTTCCGGTAATTCTGGAAAGGAAGAATTTCAGAAAACCTTCCCCGTGGCTCATGGCATCTAAGTCCTTACCGTAACGATTAAATAGCTCTTGCCTTTCTGCTTTAATGTATTTGGTAGCGAGATTAATATCCCCGCCAGTCCATGTTTCTTCAATTTCTTTTATTTCGAAGCTTAGTTCGGCTATCTGTCTTTGAATGCTTTTCACAAAACCTATGAAGTCTTCTGCACGTGTAAAGAAGCCCTGGGTGGTTTTAGTAGTTTGTCTTAAGCTAAGGTATTGGGCAAGTCTTCTGGCACTTTCTAAAGCAGGATCTAGCTCTGAGCTGGCCGTACCGGCAAGGGGTAAATTAAGTTTGGTGGCTATACCCTCTAAAATGGTTGATTTGCCTGCACCATTTTCACCTACAAAAAAGGTGATGTTTTTGTTGAAAATTATGGGCTCAAGCTCCTTAATTAAAGGCAATGTAAAAGGAAACTCTTCTGTTTCAGGCAAATTTCTGAGGCTTACAGAAGAAAGAAGAGGCATGTTTCTTAAGCGGTAATTTTCTCAGTGCTCATTGCTAAAGCTGCCGCTACTATACCGTCTACATCAAAACCACACTCGGCTTGAAGCTCCAGTTGTTCGCCATGCTCTACCAGTCTGTCAGGGATACCCAGTCTTTTTACTTTAGAGGCATAACCATTTTCCGCCATGAATTCCAGAACGGCAGAACCCATGCCACCTTGCAGACAACCATCTTCTACGGTTATTATTTTCTCAAAAGACCCGAAGACCTCATGAAGCATTTCTTCGTCTAGTGGCTTTACAAAACGCAAGTCATAGTGAGCAGCGTCTACACCTTCTTTTGCTAATTCTTCACAAGCTTCAGTGGCGTAATTTCCTACATGACCAATGGTCAATATAGCCAGATCTTTCCCTTCCTTAAGTTTTCGGCCTTTGCCTATTTCAATAAGCTCAAATTCTGTTTTCCAATCTATCATCACACCATTGCCACGCGGGTAACGAATGGTAAAGGCATCTGTACCTTGCTGAATGGCATCTGACTGAGCCGTAAACATGAGATTTCTTAGCTCTTCTTCGTTCATTGGAGCTGAGACAATCATATTAGGGATACATCTCATAAAGGCCAAATCATAGGCACCATGATGTGTAGGGCCATCAGCTCCGGCAAAGCCTGCTCTGTCCAGACAGAAAATAACCGGAAGTTTTTGAAGACAAACGTCATGTATAACCTGATCGTAGGCTCTCTGCATAAAGGTAGAATAGATATTGCAGAAAACTGTCAGACCTTTTGTGGCCATACCGGCAGAAAAAGTAACAGCATGCTGCTCAGCAATTGCCACATCAAAGGCTCTATCAGGCATAGCCTTCATCATAATATTTAAAGAGGAGCCTGAAGGCATGGCAGGTGTAACCCCTACAATTTTCTCATTCTGTTCTGCCAGTTCTACTATGGTTTCACCAAAGACGATCTGGTACTTAGGTGGCTGAGGTTTAGGATTGTTACTTTTCTTTATTTCGCCGGTTACCTTGTCGAAAAGTCCCGGTGCGTGCCATTTGGTTTGATCTTTTTCAGCCGGGCCATATCCTTTGCCTTTTTTTGTAAGACAATGGAGAATTTTAGGCCCCGGAATATTCTTTAAATCTTCAAGAACATGTACGAGGTGATCAATATCATGACCATCTATAGGTCCAAAGTATCGTAGGTTAAGTGCCTCAAAGAAATTGCTGTTTCCGGTTACAGCTCCTTTTAAGGACGTTTCAATTTTAGAAACCACTTCTCTGGCATTTTTGCCAAAGCTGCTCATTTTGCCAAGCAGGTTCCACACCTCATCCTTAACTTTATTATAAGACTTAGATGTGGTTATGTCTGTCAAATATTCTCTTAATGCCCCTACGTTAGGGTCAATAGACATGCAATTGTCATTAAGGATAATCAGCAAATTGGCATCTTTTAATGATCCTGCATGATTCATTCCTTCAAAAGCCAAGCCGGCAGTCATGGCACCATCACCAATTACTGCAATGTGTTGCGACTGGTTATCATTATTGTGTCTGGCACCGACGGCCATTCCGAGAGCAGCAGAGATAGAAGTAGAAGAGTGACCTACGCCAAAGGCATCGTATTTACTTTCTGAACGTTTAGGAAAGCCGGAAAGCCCTCCATAAACTCGGTTGGTGTAAAATTGTTCGCGTCTCTCGGTTAAGATTTTGTGACCGTAGGCCTGATGACCCACATCCCAGATTAGGCTATCTGCCGGTGTATTAAAAACGTAATGAAGAGCTGTGGTAAGTTCTACTACACCAAGACTGGCTCCAAAATGCCCACCATTAATAGAAACGGTATCTATGATGTATTGTCTTAATTCGTCACAAAGCTGTGGTAAACTGTCCTTTGATAATCTTCTCAGATCTTCTGGTGAGTTAACTTGAGCTAATAATTTCCCCGGAGTTACGAGCATGATTTTTATTTTTCAGACATACGCAGATAAACTCCGTATAGCCTATTATTTACGACAAATCTACAAATAATGAGCCTGTTTAAGTTTCCGAAAAATAAAAAAGCTAAAGTTTTTCACTTTTTGAAGCTTGAAAAAGCCTTTCCTTCTCTTTTTTGGTCAGGCTTTCGTATCCTGAAATACTGATTTTATCCAATAGAGCGTCTACTTCTTCCTGGTCGGGAAGAAAGTCTCTCTCTTCCTGAGTTTGGTAACTTTGATTCTTACCAACAGTAGAATGACTGAATTTCTTTGCTTTAAACCCTTTTTTAGGCTTTGGATCCCTAAGTCTGTCTATCCAATCCTGGAAAGCATCTATAGGTGATCCCAAATCAATGCCTAGCCTCAAAAGCTTAATGTAAAGATAGCCTAGAAAGGCTCCGCCTAAATTTAGCAAACCAAAGGCCGGATTAATGAAAGAGAAAACCAGGAAGGCCAGTGCTACATATTTTATTTTGATGTAAAACCTCCTGAGAAAGTAAAATTCATAATCAGGAATTAGTGTTACTGTAGCAAACATAACGGCATACACGGCTGCCGTAGCCCCACTGACTAAGGCACTTAATGTAATTGTGGCATTCGTAAATGCAATTAAATGGTAAGCCAGAAAGTAAAAAATGCCGGCAAAAATATAGCCTAGAGTGTAGATATTGATAACTTTTCTGCTTCCAATGAAATCCTGAATTAGAAGCCCAAACCAGTATAAGGCTATAGAGTTAAACAGCAGACTGAGTACAGAGGTATTGGTAAAACCGTAAGTAAGGAGTGTCCAAGGGTGAACCAGAAAACCCGGAATATCTACATTAAAGAGAATATTCTCATTAATTGCTGCTGCAATTGGGGCAGTTTCTGACGAAATAGAAAGGCTGAGTTTGAGTATAAAAAGACCAATGAAAACAAAAAGATTGACGAGTATTAATTGAATACTCGAACTGTTTCCTCTGCTAAACGCCTGCTTTATATCATCTCCAATGCTTCCCATAATTATTTATCATCACTACCATCTACGAAAAGTAGGGCCGATTCGTTGATCAAACCCAAAAAATTTCAGTAATATAAACCCTGTGATTAGTCCACCAATGTGAGCAAAGTGAGCTACACCCTGCTGTAATCCTGCTGTACCGGCGTACAATTCATAGAGTCCATATAAAATTACAAAATATTTGGCTTTAATAGGCACAGGAAAAAATAAAAGCATTAATTCCACATTTGGGAATAGTACGCCAAAGGCCACAAGGATACCAAAGATGGCACCGGAAGCTCCTACCATTGGTGTTACAGCTTGTCTCCAATAGGGCTCAGATTCTACGATCATCTGAGACATTTCATAGGTGTTCAAAAGCGAATTTAAAAGAGCAGCCCCTATACCTGTGATCATATAGTAAGTCAGGAATTTCTTTGATCCCATGTAAGTCTCCAGAGTTGAGCCAAAAATAAAAAGACCAAACATATTGCTAAACAGGTGGCCAATTCCCCCATGAAGGAACATATAGGAGATAACCTGCCAAATTTTGAAGTTGGGATTTATGAGTTGCTCTCCCCCTGGCAATATGGGATTAAAGAAGGCAAATTGAGAAAAGAAGAATTGCCTTGAGAGCATCGAAAGTAAAAAGATTGCGATATTGGCTATCAGCAAGTTTTTTACCATCGGGGTCATACGATCAAACATAGTTTTTCATTTAGAATTTAAAAACCACCGCTTTCAGAAATGAGTTCGCCAATTTCTTCCATTGAGACTATTTTCATCACTTTCGTGCCATCTGGCGTATAAGTGGGCATAGAGCATTCAAAAAGCCTGTTAATCATACTTCTTATTTCTGGCTTATCCATGTTTTTAAGGGCTTTTCCTGCGGTACGCTTAGCCATTGATCTGGCCAGGTTGGTGGTTTTATCCAGTTTTAATTTAGTCTCGTTTTCTTTGTATTCAGCTATCAGTTCTTGCAAGAGGGTCGAACCCTCATCGTCTCCAAGTTCTGCCGGAATTCCGTTAATAATCAAACTAGACTGCCCAAAGACTTCAAATCCAAAACCAAGAGAATGAATTTCATCTCTAAGTTCAATAGCTATAGCATACTCATCAGGTCTGAGATTAAGTGTTTTTTGAAAGAGCAATTGCTGAGAAGCTCCGGTTTTATTGGCAAGGTTCTTTTCATATTGCTCAAAAAGAATCCGTTCCCAGGCAGCCTTTTGATTAATAAGCATCATACCACTTTTTACCTGTACTACCAGATACTTCTGATGTATTTGCAGAGCTTCTATGTCTTCCTTACTTAAATCAATGGGTTGCTCTTTCTGATCCTGATCAATGTTATTGGCCTTTGAGGTCATGGAGATAGACTCCTCAGACTGCCTGAAATTAGCGGCACTCTCCAAGCCTTCATAAAGCTTTTTCCAGTCACCAGGTTGGTCAGGTTTTTTACTTTTCTCAAAATTGCCGATTGAAGAACCTGATTTCTCAAAAGCTGAAGGCTTTTTCTCGGGTAAAGGAAAGTTAGTGAGGTTTCCAAAGTTGATATCAGACTCAAAATCTATACTGGGCGTCAAATTATATACGCCTACGGCTTGTCTTACGGCAGACCTTAAAATACTGTACACGGCCTTTTCGTCATCAAACTTAATCTCTGTTTTTTGCGGATGAATATTGATATCGACATGAGAGGGATCTATTTCTATGTTTAATACATAAAAAGGATGATGCCCTTCTGGTATAGTACCCTCAAAAGCCGCTGATACTGCATGATGCAGGTATGGGCTTTTTATGAATCGGTGATTGATAAAAAAGTACTGATCTCCCCGGGTCTTTTTTGCAGCTTCCGGTTTTCCCACATATCCGCTGATGTTTACGTAAGGGGTTTCTTCTTCACATTGAGCCAGTTGAGTTCTGTAGTTTTTGCCAAACATATCTACAATGCGTTTGGCTAATTTTGCCTCTGGCAATCTGTAAATTTCGATATCATTATGATAAAGTTCAAAGGCAATTTCAGGATGTGCCAAAGAAACCCGCTGAAATTCATCCAGTATGTGTTTCATTTCTACAGGATTGGTTTTCAGAAACTTTCTTCTTGCGGGTACGTTAAAGAAAAGGTTCTTCACGGCTATATTCGTACCTTTTGGAGTAGATACCGGCTCCTGAGATTTGTATTCTGAGCCTTCAATTTGAATCGCTGAGCCCAGCTCATCTTCTTCTCTTCTGGTTTTTACTTCTACCTGTGCCACCGCGGCAATAGATGCCAGAGCCTCACCTCTGAAACCCATCGTTCTTATAGCGAAGAGATCTTCAGACTTGCTGATTTTGGAAGTAGCATGGCGTTCAAAACTCATTCGGGCATCTGTAACAGACATTCCCTTTCCATTATCAATAACCTGTACCAGCGTTTTCCCAGAGTCTTTAATGATAAGTTTTATCTCTGATGACTCTGCATCTACGGCATTTTCAAGAAGCTCTTTTACCACAGATGCGGGCCGCTGTACCACTTCACCTGCGGCAATTTGGTTGGCAATGTTATCTGATAAAAGATGTATGATATCCATAGGAAAAAAACGATGAATACAAAGGTGCGGAGTCTCGAAAGAAATCGGTATGAGAACTGGTTTTTTTTATGAACAAAGGACAAAAAAGATGTTGAAAATTTCTTTAAAGATTATTTATTTGTATCTTAAGTACTCATTATGAATGGATTATGAAATCACTAAACTTGTTTCATTGATCCAGAACCATTATTATAAGAACACCCTATGCCATGAAACGAAGGTGTTACTTGATGAGAACTATTCTTGCTATATGTTTAATATATTATAGTCCAGAATCCTTTGGTCAAAGCTCAGAACTATTAAGGCTGGAGCAGATTGACAAGAAAATAAGCAGTCGTTTGTATGCTCTCATAAAGATTTCTAAAGAATGGAATGCACCATCCCCAATAGCTGTTTCTGAAGAAATGATACGGGTGGTTTCTGATGCGGCGGTATTGATAAATGATCCTGCCAATCCGGTTACTCTACCGGATGAAATCCTGAGAAATCAAGAGTATAAAATAATTGATTACGAAAACAGGTACTATCAAATAGAAACCAGCTCAGGTCAACGGGGTTGGTTATCTGAACTTTACGTAGAGAAATTTGGGGTAGTAAAAGATGAAAGTAAATTGGATCTAAGCATACCGCCGGGTTCTACGAAGGCTTTGCTTTTAAGTTTGGCAAATGAAACTTACTCCACACTTCTTAATGAATACGAACTAGCTGGCAAGGTTAAGAAGGTCGCCTCTACAAGTAATACTAAAGTTCAATCTCTTTACAAATCAATTGAAAGGAAAAAGGCATTGGCAGATGCCGTCTTCCTTCGTAATTTTCAAGGTTATGAAACGTCATCTGATATCACCAAAGGTGCTATAGAAAGACTCTCCGTTAATGGTCAGTTGGCATTGGGAACATCCTCATTTTCCAGATCATACTCTGAGTTTGATAATAATAAAAGCAAAGCGGGCAACACGAATGTAGATTTGAAACTTTCTTATATGCTTACAGCTGAGAGTAAAATAACTTTAGAAGGTGGAAGAAGAAAAGAAGCCTTGCAAAGTATCTATAGCAATGGATTTGCTGGCTTAGGCTTTCATCATAATTCTACCCGTAGAAGCTTCAGGACAGGATTAAAATACAATAATTATAATGATGAGTTTAGAGCCTTAAATGACTATAAAAGGATAAACCTATTTGCCGATCTAAAGGAAAAGGTATCTGAAAATATTGATCTTGGCTTTAGGTACCAGTATCTCAACAATGCTTTTGCGAATAGAATTACCAGTAATTACTCAAGGCATGCAGTAGAGTTTAACTCTAAGTTTAATGCTGGTTTAAACAGTAATATTAGGTTTGTTGCCAATGCGGATTTTAGTCATTCAGAGACGTCCTTTTTTAAATATTCCAGAATTAAACCTCAACTTAATTTTGAGACGAAGGGCATGGATAAGAAGTCAAACAAAATCATTGCTTATGCAGAATTATTTACCTTTGATTTGGTCCCTTTACGTAGTAATAACAAATATTATATTGGACTGAGAAAGACTAAAGCCGGCGAAAAAGAAAACTCTACCAGGTCTACGACCTCGGCCTTTCTATTCAGACAGTTTCCAAATAACCCTATTACGAATTTCTATCAGGTAAATTTCGGGAAAGGCTACAATAGTTACTCCCAAGGAAACAAGAACTTGAACACGCAGTTAGTAGCAAGGTATTTCCCTGATAACCAAAACTTTTCACATGCAGATCTGCACTTAGATTACCAGTCTAATAGTAAAACATATTATAGTATCACCAGTAATTTCAGGTATTGGTATCCTGGAGAAACCAACTATTTGACTACTGATTTATACGCGAAAGTTGGAATTAAGGTTAAAACATTCAGTATCTCGCCCTTGATTGGGCTACATAATAATATTGATCTGAGGGCAGAAAAAATCACCTTAAAAAGTGATAAGAATAACCTTCGAGCTGGCTTAGAGGCTCGTGGGGAGGTTTTGATTGCCAAAGTACTAAGATGGTCTTTTAGAGGGGCTTATGAGTATGGTTTTGTAAACAATGCCTCAGTTGAATCTATAGGAAGTTTAGGAGAGATTGTATTTGGCGAAATAATACAAAGAAACCCCAATAGCCTGCAGTTACAAACTGACCTCTCGGCTAAAGTTCATAAAAGCACAGAGCTTTTCGGCAGTTTCAGGTACTTCACTTTTAACACAGACCTAAGCAGTGAGTTTACTAGAACGCCTGTCATTGGCAATGACAGAGTAACGGCTCAGCTAGGCTTAAGGTTTAGGTATAATTAATAGAAATGGTCATGCAAAAAAGAAAAAAGAGTTTACTTTATATCTGCTGCATTTTCATTATTAGCATGGTGTATTGCCCATTGTATGCTCAAACTACAGTGCACAACAATTTTGACGCAGAGACCTTCAAAAGCAAAGGGGTAAGCGAACTAAATGATAAAATTGCTTCTCAGATTGAAGACTGGCTTAAGCAAGGAGAATCTGCCGTATTAGACAAGGTCCATTGGAAAGACATGCTTAAAGAGTATGAAGCATATGGCATTGACCCTAACGGCGATGAGTACTATAATAAGGCTATTGATCTTTATACCAGTATAAAAAATGATCCTAATTATGATCCCCAAGCTGCTGCTTTAGGCAGCATGAAGGGGATGTTACAAGCCAGAGTTGAAACGGAGATTAGCCAATTTTATGAGAGTGTAATTGATGAAGAGAGCCGTCAGATTGCAGAAGAATTGCAAGGTCTTTATACAGAGGCAAACAATAAAATCACGAAAATCCTTGAGGGTTTAAATAAGATTGGAGAATGGGATGAAGACGAGGAAGAGTTTCAATCTAAACTTGAGGAAGAAATAAGGTCATGGGGTATAAAGGGCCCCTTGGCAGACTATATTCGAGATTTTGATGAAATTTATACCAAAGTCAATGACTCCTACGGTTCTCAAATGGAAATGGCCGGTAGCCTGGTTAACCTTCTTAATGAAGATGATCCTACCAATAGAATAGAGGCTATGTTTGCGTTTGGGGCAGACTACGGTGGAGAGATTCCTGTCCTAGGAGATATTGTTTCAAACTTATTTAAGGTAGGTCAGGAGTTATTAAAGGCGGCAAAAAGAGCAGGTGGGATATTGGAGCAAAACTACGGACAGGGCTGCCTGAATAACCAGGGAGAATACAATGCACTTACTTCAAAAAAGAAAAAATTCAGAGATAAATTTCCTAAAGTTGTTTCAGCCTGCCCTTTGTCTTATTCTATAAGTCATGGCCCATATTATCACATTTATGAAGAGAACGGAAATCTCTTTTTTTATTACGATAAGTCATGGCATTCTGCACCAAATACAGGCACGAACAAGGGTAGAGAAGATATTCAGGGTATTATTCAATGGCTAAGGAAAATTGGCAATGACAAGTACAATGATTTGGCAACCATCTATGAAATCTATACCAAAGAACCAGGTTTTTTAAGTTTTAGAAAACAGATAAATGATCTGGTTAAAGATGTTCAAAATGGTGTCAGGAAAAATCTGACGAATGTGGGCTATTGCGAAGAGAAAGATTTAGAGAAGTATTTATTTAATACCATTGACTTAAACTGGATAAGGAAATTGATAGGCAATGATCAATTAGACATTTCCAGAGCCAGGGTTTTTGATGATGGATTGGCGGGTCAAATTGAAGAGAAAATGCTTGAGAACAGATACTTTAAAAGGGGAAAAGCAAACTTGAATAATTTGTCCAATATTGTTTCAAACTTAAGGGATAATGTGCCGGTACAATTTACTGGAAGAGTGATTAGCAGACTAAATTCTAAGCCAATTGCCGGAGCTAAAGTGACACCCCCTTTTGCTACACAAGTTATTCTTGAGGGAGAAAGCTGCCAAAAACTAACAACAGATGAAAACGGTGAATATATATTCTATATGCGTATGCCTTTTATTGGAAACAAGAAAGTGGCTATTCAGGCAAATTATGAAGGCATTAGGTCTGCTCCTGAGTTTGAAATTAACGTTAATCAAAGTACTTTTTATGAGTTTAATATCTTTCTGGATGTAGAAATAGAGGAGGAGCTGTCTGATAAAGAAAAGTGTGCAGAAAAGGAAGGGTACACATGGGATGAGGAGAATGAAGTCTGCCTACCCGCAATCAGCTGTGAAGAAATTGCCAATACTGTACGGGTAATTAATGAGAATAAAACTGCGTATATATGTGACTGTTTTAGCCCTAATAAATGGAATGAAGACAGAACTTTGTGCTTGTCGATAGATCAGCAAAAAGAAGAGGAGTCAGGTGAGAAGAACTGTACTGGAGAATATATGACATATAATGCAGATAAAGACACTTGTGATTGTATATCAGGTTATATAATGAGCATAAGTGGCAACTGCGAGAAGGAAGAAAAGGATGTGGCAATTTTAGAAATAGAGCCCTCTTCTAAAACTATTGGTATAGAAGATGAGGTAATATTTCAGGTATTTTACACCGATTCCAGTGGGAAAAGACTTGATGTTACATTAGAGACGGCTCCTTCTCCGTTTTTTCCTGGGAAAGAAGGAGTACATGAAAAAACGGTCAATTATTTGGGCTTATCAGCAACGGCTGTAATTACTGTAGGTGGCTGTGCAGACCCCAATGCCGTTGAAGTGAATGGAGAATGCCAGTGCAAAGACGGGTATGTAAAGGATTATCAAGGAAATTGCCTTGAAGCATCAGCTGTTTTTAGTGTCATAAAAATAGAACCTGAGTCTCAATCCATAGGTGTTGGTCAAGACCCCGTTATTTCAGTTTTTGGTGTAAATGCTTTAGGAGAAACCCTTGATATTACAAATCTTTGCACCATTTCCGGCCTGGTCGGAGTTGGAGATATTTCTGGTGTATTCACTATTTCTGCTAACTATCAAGGACAACAGAGCGAAGCAAAAGTATTGGTGAATGAATGTGCAGATTCCAATTCAGAGCTAAATATTGTAACGGGAGAGTGTGATTGTAAACAAGGTTTTTTCAGGCCCCAAGGGGGGATGTGTATTTCAGAAGATGAAATCCTTGAGGAGTTAGAGGAGGAGGTTATGGAGGACTGCGAAAATTTGCCGGCATTAGCGGCAGAGTATTCTTCATTGATTAGTCAAATGAATCGTTTTAATGCAGATTTTAAATCTTCTAGCGATCGTTTCTTTAAGGAAGTTAATGACAGGGCAGCAGATTTATGTCAAAACCAGGTGGCAGCCTTTACCTATGCTCAGTCCCTTACATGGCATCAGAGATTAACCGATGTTATTCAAATAAGCAGAGATACCTATTTTGAGCTTGACTTTATGTCTGGGTGCCCAAATTATGCATCAGAAATAGGGCAATACAATCTTGGAGCCTATGATTTAGGTTCCCTACTGGACCAGGCCAGTTATCAGGAAGGTCTATTGCAGGAAATGAACAGCAGAATCAAAGAAAATGGCTGTAATGAGGAAGACTTAGGGGATATTGGCCGCACTATAGTGGATAAAGACAAAGATCCTGAATTGATTAGCATGGGAGGTACAGGAATTGAATTAGCAGGTGATGGGAAGGACAATGATGGAGATGGACAGGAAGATGAGCTTCCAGTCACTGCTGAGCTAGGTTATAACGTGACTATTGTTATTTACGATTCAGGTTCTGCAAAGGACGATGTTTTCTCTCTTAATGTAAGTGGAGTGGGTGATCTGGGCACTACTCCAGAAGGAGGCTTAAGAACCTATCCCTTACAGTTGCCTTCAGGAAACTATACAGCGTCTATAACAGTCCTGGTAGATGGTGGAGGTGGAGGAACCTATACGATAAATATCTTTGTAGATGGAATTTCTGTTAATTCAGCTCAAGGAAGCCCATCAGTAGGCACCACTAACTCTTTTGACTTTATGGTGAATTAATTAGCTTATATTTACGTTTAGAAGTCTATCATCAAATCAAAAAAATGAAAAAATTTGGCCGTATTATTCTTATTGTGATAGCTGTTCTGGTTGCTCTTTTCTTTGTTCTAAAAAGTTGGACCAAAAGTAACAGCCCAGAGGCCGTTGCAGAAATAACGACAGGAGATCTTACTGTAAAAGTAGAGTACTGTCAGCCTGCTGTCAAAAACCGAGTTATTTTTGGTGAGCTTGTTCCCTACAATGTGGTATGGCGTACAGGTGCAAATGAGGCCACGATTATTGAATTTAGCCGAGATGTAAGCATTGCAGGAGAAAGTCTGGCTGCGGGTAAGTATACTTTGTGGACTATCCCTACTCCAGACGACTGGACCATCATCATTAACAAGCAGACAGGTCAGTGGGGAACAAATTACGATGAATCAGACGATGTGCTCAGAGTAGAGGTGCCCTCTGTTCAAAAGTCAGGCGTTACAGAACTTTTCACCATCTCAATGGAACAGGGTTCTGAAGAAGAAATCCTGATGAATTTAAACTGGGATAAAACCAGTGTGCAGGTTCCGATAAAATAAGACAGGTATGCGGTTTGCTTTTTTTAAAAGCAAACCGCATTTTTTTAAAACAATTCTGCCAGAAAATCTTCCATTCTTTGGCTTTCAGAGAAGCCAACAACTAACTCTTTCTTAGGAATAAAATAATCTTCTTCCTCTTTTGAGCCATCAGACACTTGCTCCATTTCTGCGTCTACATCCATGAATTTCCAGTCTTCGCAAGTGGCGTCTATCAGTTCCAGAAGAGATATAACTTTCTGGTCGTTTCTTTCATTCAATAAGAAGTCTGATGAATTATAAAAATAGAGCATGATACGTTCATCCTCTATCCACGAGAGATCATTGATCATCTCATCAAAAGAATCCATGTTAAATCCGAAATACTCGGGAAAATGAAGAACCTCTGCTAACGTTTCGTAGAAATCTTTAAGCGTTTTGCAGTTTTTACTATTAATCTCGATGAGTGAATAGTCATCAAATTGCTTTGGACTGTCAGTGATAAAGAGATTATTCATCAGTGTAAAAGAGTCATTGTTTATATTGTTATTAATTCATTAAGACAAAACTATTGTAATGATCTGCGGTATAATACCCTTTGCCGTCAGAGCTGGTCACTATTCTTTCGGCCCCCCTGTTCTGCCCTTTCTTTTTTGGGTAAATATCCCATTCTTTATAACGCAGGGGCTTGTTATCAGCCCCCTTTTTGGGCAATAAATTTTCATAATTGCCGAACCTTCGGCCACCCACGTAGCCTTCAGGGGCTTTATTATGCTTTTTTACATAGTTCCAGGTATCGTAAGCGGCCTGTGGTATTTCTGATTGCCGGGCATTGAAAGCATCTGCATTGTTTTCTACATATCTGCAGCTGATAACTGAGAAAGAGAAAAGAAGTAATAGGAGAAAACGTGACATGGCTAGTTCAGAGAGAAAGCAGGCACTTGAATGGCCCCGGCATGATTAAACATGAGTTCTGTTATGGAATAGTGCATATCATTTATCAATGGAAACTCATTGATGACGTCTAAAACTTCAAAATCGTTGGAAGCATCTACCACCATCCAAAGTCTGCCTCTGTCCATTGAAAGAGCATAAGAAATTATCTTGCCTTCTTCCATAAGTTCGTCTACCACCATCTTTTGAAGTGGAATCTTAGCCAGAAATTCTTCTGAATAAGGAGTGGGTAGATCAAACTCAACCATGAAATGCGTCATAATATCTTTAAATAGTCAAACTTATTGCCAAAATTTTAATAGCCTAAGGGGTCTGAACCATTTTCTTTACCAATATTAACGATTTGAGTTTAGTTTAGGTTTATCTTTGCAAAGAAATCTCAAAGGGGTGCCTTAATATAACTGGCTGAGATCATACCCATAGAACCTGATGCGGTTAGCACCGACGCAGGGATTTGAGAAAGGACAATGGACGCATTGGCCTCTCGATGGACTATTTAATCAAAATTATTGTCAAACAAACGACAGCGATTTTGCTCCTTAATCTGCTTCGTAATACATCTTATTTTTAGATTGTTATGAACATGAAATTTATTTACAACAAGACCAAATTTGCCGTATTTCTTCTTCTGGCTATGCAAGTACATGCTCAGGAAGACAGTCTTTCATCTGTTGATTTAAGCGAGGTAGTGGTACGGTCTACCCGAGCTACCAACAAAACCGGGATGGCTTTCTCTACCATTCGAGAGAAAGAACTTAAAAAGCAGAATCTTGGACAAGACATCCCCTTTCTTTTAAACCAAATGCCCTCAGTAGTTGTCACTTCAGATGCCGGTGCCGGTGTGGGTTATACAGGAATAAGAGTACGAGGCTCTGATGCCACCCGTGTAAATGTAACCATTAACGGAGTGCCCTATAATGATTCTGAATCTCAAGGGGTGTACTGGGTAAACATGCCAGACTTTGCCTCTTCAGTAAGCAGTATCCAGGTACAGCGTGGTGTAGGAACTTCCACAAACGGAGCCGGTGCTTTCGGTGCCTCTGTAAATGTGAATACACTCAAATACAGCGATGAGCCTTTTGCTGAAATAAATACTTCGGTAGGTTCTTTCAGTACATTAAAAACTAATGTGATGGCTTCTACTGGTTTAATGAACAAGCATTTTGTTTTAGATGCTCGCCTCTCCAGAATAGCTTCAGATGGTTTTGTAGACAGAGCCTCTTCTGATTTGAAATCCTTTTATGTTTCAGGAGGGTTTTATGACAAAGAGAATTTCGTGAGACTGAATGTTTTCTCAGGTAAAGAAGTAACCTACCAATCCTGGTACGGTGTGCCTGAAAGTCTGGCAAAAGGAGACAGGGCTGGTTTCGACGAATTTATTGACCGAAATTACTATGACGAGTCTTTTGCCAACGATCTCTGGACAGCCGGAAGAACTTATAATTGGTATCAATACGATAATGAAGTAGATAACTATCAGCAAGACAATTATCAGTTGGTTTCTTCCTTTAAACTTGGTCAAAACTGGCGTTTTAATCCTACACTTCATTACACGTATGGGAGAGGTTATTACGAACAATTTAAGGATGGAGAAGCTTTTGCTGACTATGGCTTAGAAGACGTATCAATAGGAGAGACCGTCATTGATGAAACAGACCTCATCAGAAGAAAGTGGCTCAATAATCATTTTTATGGTGCGGTATGGTCTTTAGATTACGAAGGCAATTCTAAACTTACCGGCTCGGTGGGTGGAGGCTGGAACAGGTATGAAGGCGATCATTTTGGTGAAATTATATGGGCTCAGTTTGTATCCAATAGCTCTATTCGCGACAGATGGTATGAGAATAAAGGAATCAAAACAGACTTTAATGTATATGCAAAGGGCTTTTATCAATTCACCTCTGCTTTTAATGGCTATTTAGATTTACAATACAGAACAGTGGGTCTTGATATTGATGGCACAGCCGATGCCCTGCAAACTGTAAAAACCTCTGATCAATTCAATTTCTTCAATCCTAAAGTTGGTGTTAATCTTGATATCAATAAATCTTCATCGGCTTATGCTTCCTTTGCAGTAGGCAATAAGGAACCAAGCAGACAAGATATTGTGGATGCCACCTCATTGGCTCCTTGCCCAGACCTGGCAGATTGTGCTCAGCAGGGGCCAAGACCCGAAAACCTTCAGGATTTTGAACTAGGGTATCGTTATTTGAGTAAAGCCACTCAGGTACAAATTAACGGTTACTTTATGAATTATAAGGATCAATTGGTACTTACAGGGGCTATCAATAATGTAGGGGAGTCTATCAGAGTTAACGTTCCTGAAAGCTACAGAGCGGGAGTGGAGTTTCAGGCTGCCCAGCAGTTGGGTTCTAAACTTCTGATAAATGCTAACCTTACCTTAAGTCAAAACAAGATTAAAAACTTTACAGAGGTAGTGGTAAGTTACGATGGCGAAACACCGAACGCCGTTAATCAATACCAGGATACAGACATAGCTTTCTCTCCGTCTGTTATTGCAGGAGGGTCTGTGAGTTTTATGCCGGCCAATGGTTTGGAAATTGCTTTGCTTCCCAAATATGTAGGTAAGCAGTATTTAGATAATACATCTAATGAGAACCGGGTTATTGATCCATTCTTTGTGAATGACCTCCGATTCAATTATACTCTGAATCCATCATGGGCAAAGGAGATTGGTTTCAGCTTTTTGGTGAACAATCTCTTCAATACGGAGTATGAGTCAAATGGCTATACTTATAGTTATTTGTATTATGGTCAAATCACAGAAAATTTCCTTTATCCTCAAGCAGGCACAAACTTCCTGGCCGCTGTTAAGCTGAAGTTTTAGAAACGTGAAATTTCTCAGACGCCGAAGTCCTTAAAAGGCTTTGGCGTCTGTTTGACTACTTCCCAAGGATCATTCCCGCCCAAATGGCCAGCAGGCAAAGGATGACATTCATTCCTATGTTAAGGGCTGCATCGCCATAAAGGCCGTCTTGCAAAAGTTTGAAGGTATCGTTGGAGAAAGTAGAAAAGGTACTAAATCCACCACAGAAGCCTATCGCCAAGATAGGCTTCCATATTTCCTCTGACTGGAAAGTCTTGACTGTCAGGTATCCCAGTAGAATACTGGCCGCAATATTAGAGAAAAGGGTACCATAGGGCATGATATTGCCTAGCACCAAGTGCGAGTATTTAGTCAGAAGATATCTGGTAACACTGCCGGCCCCGCCGCCAATGAAAATAAACAAGAGCGTTTTCAAAACAGAGATTTCTTTGTTATTTGCTCAAAACTACGTGAAAATGGCCAATACACCCTCATCCTCTTCTAATCAACTCCTCAAACTTCTTGGTGTAGGTTTTGGAATAGCCGTGACTATTGGAGGGACAATAGGAACAGGGATTTTACGGAAACCTGGTCCGGTAGCAGCTCAATTAGGAGATCCCTGGTTAATTATGGGAATTTGGGTGGCTATTAGTTTATATGCCTTTTTGGGTGTTTTATGTGCGATAGAGCTGGGTGTTGCTATTCCAAAAGCGGGGGCTTGGTACGTTTATGCAAAAAGAGCCTTTGGGCCTTATGTAGGCTTTTTTACAGGCATCACCAGTTGGCTAGGAACAGTTACCTCATTAGGCTTTGGGGCATTCACTATCAGCGAGTATCTGGGCTTGTTATTTCCTGAGGTGAATAATCATTTGACTATGTGGTCTGTGAGTATCTTAATCGTCCTTACTGCTTTTCATATGTTGGGAACCAGGATTGGGGGAAAATCACAGGAAGCCGTTTCTGCAATAAAAGCCATTGCCCTGTTTGCCTTTGTAGCCTTTTGCTTTCTCAAAGGAGAGGCTGCCTGGGATAGTGCAGAGCAGGTTAATACAGTAGCAAAGTCAGGGCTATTTGTGGCTATTCTTGGAGCTATGCAAGCCATTTTTTACACATTTGATGGTTGGCATACGGCGGCATATTTTGCCGAAGAAAATACAGACAGCACCAGGAATCTGCCCAAAGCCATGATAGGGGGCGTTCTCACCATTATTGTTATTTACCTTTTAGTCAATCTGGCCATTCTGTATATTTTACCCATGGAGCAGCTGGTTCAAAGTAAACTAGCCGCTGCAGATGCTGTAACGATGTTGGCCGGGGAGCAATTTGGTAAGGTGGTTACCTTGTTTTTATTGGTTTCCATTCTGGGATTGATGAATGCACAAGTGATGTTTGCACCCAGGGTGTTGTTCTCAATGAGCCGTGATAAATTGTTTTTCAAGCAGGTTTTTATGGTGAATAAAGTAGGGACGCCCGCAATAGCTCTTCTGCTAACAGGCTGTCTTTCCATTGTGTTGGTGATTTTAGGAAAGGAGACTTCCGGCAGGCTTTCAGATATCGCTACCTTTTTCTTTGTGATGTCGTACACCATGGGTTTTGCCTCCTTGATTCGGCTGCGTAAGACGGAGCCCGAATTAGAAAGACCTTTTAAAGTGCCACTATACCCCTTTCTTCCCTGGTTTATGCTTATATGCTCTACTTTATTTTTGATAGGCACAGTCATAAGTGACTGGGGAAATAGTAAATTGGCCATCATTTTTCTTTGTCTTACCTATCCGCTTTATTTGCTGCTCAAACGCATTTCTTAGATGTCATTAGATAAATATCTGGCTGCCTTGCAGCATGAATTAAACGAATATTCTTACGGCAATGAGCCCAAAGAGCTTTACGAGCCAATCACTTATCTCATGAATTTAGGAGGTAAGAGACTGAGGCCAGCTCTGGTTTTGATGGCTTATCACCTTTTTAAAGATGACTGGCAATCTGCCCTGAAACCCGCCATGGCAATAGAGGTATTCCATAATTTTACCTTAATGCATGACGACATCATGGATGAAGCCCCCTTAAGACGGGGCCAGCCTACGGTGCATATAAAATGGAACCGGGATGTGGCTATTCTTAGTGGAGATGTGATGCTTGTGGCTGCCTATGATCTTCTGGCAGAAGCAGAAGCCGGAAATTTTAAAAAGATTTTCAAGCGTTTTAACAGAACCGCGGCAGAAGTGTGTGAGGGTCAGCAAATTGACATGAACTTCGAAGAAAGGGGTTCGGTGTCAGAAGAGGAGTATATTACTATGATTAAGCTCAAAACCTCCGTGTTGTTGGGTTTTTCCTTAGAATTGGGCGGCAGGCTGGCAGAGCAACCAGAAGGGGTAGTAAATCACTTGTATGATATCGGAGTCAATTTAGGCATAGGGTTTCAGCTAAAAGACGATATCCTGGATGTTTATGGTGATCCGGAAAAGTTTGGCAAGCAGGTAGGTGGTGATATTATTGAGAATAAAAAGACCTGGCTGATGTTAAAGGCACTGGAAATGTCTGAGCCAGACTCTGAGCTTCATCGCTGGGTGGCAAAAGAGTCCTTTGACCCGGAGGAAAAGGTGAAAGCGGTTAGAGCGATTTTTACAGACTTGGGAATTAAAGAACTGGCTGAGCAAGCCATGACTGCCTATTTTGTTAAAGGTTTTGATGGCATAGCCAAACTAAACGTACCCGTAGAAAGGAAGGCCACGTTAAAAGCCTTCGCTGATTATTTGTTTGACAGGGATTGGTGATTTAGTAATCTAGGCCATTTCAAAAATCTTATTTTTCACAGCCCTCTTCAATTTTAGCTTCAAATAAGGACCCTTTAACGGCTTGAAAACCTGGCAATAGTTCTACAATTTTGCTGGCAGAGTATAAGGTTTTTGCTCCAAAAAAGTGAATATTGCTATCATTTATTGATTGCTCATCAAGCTGCCAAGTAGACGCATAATTTGATTTCGGTATTTGAATGTTTCGACAACTTTTTGTCACCACTAATATTCCAAGGTTTTGAGAAATTAGAAAACCCTCTTGCGGCATCATACTCAGCAATTGGCTAAACTTTTTATTTATCAACCTACTCGTATCAAAATGTAGTTCTCTTCCTTCATAAAGCTTAGCCCTAATTCCATAAATTATATAGTTACCAATTGGCAAATTAAGATTATAAAGTTGTTCTGACGACTTCGATATTTTACCTATGGAATCTACAATAACGTAGAAGTTATTGTAACCATACATATCATTAAAGACTGGCTCAAATACTGAAATAGTGTCATCATTCCACTGCAAAAGACCAAATTTTATAGAATCTGTAAAGTAATTTTGATCACCTATGACTGCTTTATAGAGCTGATTCGTATTTAACCTTGAAGCCGGTATAAATGAGCGAATGGCGGCTGTAGGAAAGAAAAAGTCATCAAATTTTATGGTTGATGAATATATAAATGAATTACATCCTGTAAAAGGGCTATTATAAAGGCTGAAATCCCTATAGTTGTCTCTTATGAAAAAATGGTAACCAGATTTAAATGTCTGAAAAATTAAATAATCCTGATTTAGTATTTGTTTTTCATAGCAGCTTAAGCTCATATCAGGGTTTTTATAAAATATATGCTGTTGAGAGCTGTTATAATCACCTGTAACATCCCAAACCTTTATTTCATTAAAAAAGCCGAGGTTGAAATAAGAATTTGGAATGAACTTATTTTCCGATATCACCAGAGAGTCTTCATTCGTAATCCAAAGATCTTTGCTAAATCCTTTTATTCTAAAGGGCTCTTGAGATGTAAATATTACTGAGTCATTTAGAGTAGTAAAAATTAATTTAGTTTCATCTAGAGAATTAAATAATTCAGGAAGTTGAATAATCTCAAAACCAGAATTAACGGATCTGCTCAACTCTAAGAAAGTTGAGTTATTTTTTCTAGAAGAGACTTGTATATTAATCACCAATGTATCGGTTGAAGCAATCTCCGGGAGATTCCAGATAATCGGGTAAGTACTTCCGCTTGACCAAACTATTCCTGAATCGTTGGGATAAATTATCTGCCCTCTGGTTTGGGCAGAAACCATAAGAAGAAAGCTTAATACGATAATTTTAAGTTGATTCAGATTCATCTACATATAAAAGTGTAAAATATACTTTCGTGAAGCAATAAAATTTATCAAATTGGCTTTCAATTTGTTTTAGGTTCCTTTAAAATAATACTTAGTCCGCATTGTTCAGAAAATCTATTGTAAGTCTAAATATTTTCCCTTTGATCCGTCGCAGGATTTTACAAATCAGCAAGTAAACACAATCAAATCGATCTCAAAAGATTCACAATTATTATTCTATTTAATTGACAAATATATTTTAAGTTAGATCTTATAAAATTCTAATGATTGATGAGATTTATCAAGAACAGATGAAATAGCCTTTATCAATAGTACTTTTAAATAAACAGTAAAATATGATATTACAATGCCAAAATTTCATGCTTAATTTTAAACATTGAAGAGTCAGTTATGAGACCATTTTCTCAAAAATACAATTGAGAGCTTCTTGAGGGTTTTCTGTATAGCCCGGATGTATTTCGGAGGCTTGCAGAATGGTGCTTCTTTTGGCGGTAAGCCATCTGAAACGTGAAGCTTGGTCTTGCTGGCCTATAAGACCTGAGTCTTTGCTGGCATCACAAATTTTCTGAAACGAAAAAAGATGCTCTCTTACTTCTTTAATGTCTGTTTCGGGGCTAAAAGCTGCCACTCTGGCTTCATCTAATATATATTTGAAACCCAGAAAACGTAACGATTTAGAAAAAAGCACCACACCCACATTGATACACTCGCCACGGTCTACCCGAGGGACTAAGCGTAAAATGGCGTATTCGTAAACGTGTTTATCTGGCATGGATCGCTTCCTTTAAAAACAGGTCGGCATGAGATCTGCGTTCCAGTAAAAAATTCAGATAAAGTTCTTTGCTCAGGCTGGGGTCTGAAAGTAACCAGTCCTCTGGTATTAAAGCCACAATACTCTCAATAAGCTCAGGATTCAGCAGTTCGAGCATTTGGCTATGAACGGCCTCTAACATGGAGGCACTTTTGAGTAAAACGTGTTCTTTTATTTGCACAAAAGGCTTTTGGCTTTGCTCTTTCCAGTTTTCTGGCTGGTGGTGAAAGTAAAGGGAAGCCCCATGATCAATCAGCCAGAGTTCACTTTTCCAGAAAAGCATATTTGTATTTCTGGGCGTACGGTCAATATTCATCAAGAAGGCATCTAACCAAACGATTTTGGAGGCCAGCTCTGGCTCTACACTGTGAGCCACAGGGTCAAATGTGATAGAGCCTTGCAGGTAATGAATACCCAGATTTAAACCGGTGCTCCATTTTAAGAGATCCTGAATTTCTTCATCCGGTTCAGTGCGGCCATAGCCTTCGGGCAGTTCACCGAAGACTATTTCAGGGATTTTTAATCCGGCTGCTCGGGCAAGTTCACCACCTATGAGGTCCGCTATAAGTGCCTTGCATCCTTGTCCGGCTCCTCTGAACTTCAGGACATACATGAAACCATCATCTGCATCTACTATGGCGGGGAGTGAGCCCCCTTCTCTAAGCGGCGTTACGTATCTGTCAATATGTACAGTCCTTATTTCAGGCATTGTTGGCTTCGTTATGCTTTCCTGTTAATTCCCTGAAAACCTCTTCCATACTCTGTCCGGCTGACTTAAGTTCTTTAATGCTTTTATCGGCCACTATCTTACCCAGGTTAATGATGATGGCTCGTTCGCAAATAGACTCTACCTCCTGCATGATATGCGTACTTAAAATAACGGTCTTGTCCTTTCCTACCTCTTTTATCAGAGCCCGTATTTCAGCGAGCTGGTTTGGGTCAAGACCCGTGGTGGGTTCATCTAGAATAAGCACTTCAGGGTCATGAATGAGGGCTTGGGCCAGGCCTACCCTCTGTCTGTAACCTTTAGATAACTGTCCTATTTTCTTGTGGCTTTCTCTACTCAGGCCTACCTGTTCAATGATTTCAGCCACACGGTTTTTTAATGCAGCACCTTTCATTTTATAAAGTGAACCTGCAAATTCCAGAAATTCTTTGACGTACATTTCAAGATAGAGTGGATTATGCTCAGGCAAATAACCAATGCTGTTTTTGGCCTGCATATCTTCTTTTTGTACATCAAAACCATTCACGCTGGCGGTACCCGAAGTGGCTTCAAGGTAGCCGGTCAAAATCTTCATGGTAGTGCTTTTTCCAGCTCCATTTGGCCCTAAAAAACCGACAATTTGACCCTTTGGGATATCAAAGCTTAAGGAGTCTATGGCCTTTTGTGAACCATAAACTTTGGTAAGATTGTGAATAGAAATAGACATTTGCTTCTTTAAATAGATGTAAAGTAAGGTAATAATTTTAACAAATTAAGAACCTCTGAAATTGTCTTTGATCTAATCTAAAAGAAGGTGTTTTCTGAGTATGGCTGTCCAGATAGAATAACCGTCAGGGTTCATGTGAAGCTCATCTTCTGTGAAGAGTTCTGGTCTGACATTACCTTCTGAAAGCATAGCAAAATGAATATCAAGATACGTTCGGTTATTCCGTGCCTCTAAAAAGGCTTTGATCAGCTCATTGGTCTTCTGAATTGTAGGAAGCATTTGAGCTCTGATAGGGCTTGGTTTTATGCTCAAAAATGTCAAAGGTACTTCCGCAAATTGGCTGTCAACCTTCTGCAAAAAGTCCTTGAAACGCTGTAAAATAGTTTCTGCGGAGGCTTCATCAGCTATGTCATTATCTCCGGCATAGAAAATGATTTTTGAAGGCTTGGTTTGCCCTAACAATGAATCATAATAATAGGAGCAATCGATAATTTTGGAGCCCCCAAAAGCCAGGTTAATGACATCCAGTTCAGGGAAATCTTCAGAAAGAGTTTCCCAAAGTCTGAAAGAACTGCTTCCATAAAAAACCACTTGATTTTCTCTTACATCTTTTAGTCTTGTGTGAGCCAGAACGGCCACCTCTTCTTTAAACTCTTCGTGCATATTTATGAATTTAGTAAGTCTGACCAGGGGTTTGACTTCGCTTGTTCGCTTGCTTCTTCTATATAGGTTTTAAAAGTCTTCTGATACTCTATTAAAAAGGCAGTTAACTCCTCTCTATTGTTTACATCTTTTACTTTTTCAGAAATCCTGAAGGGCTTTTTAACCACCGCACTAAAGGTGGTTCGGTTAAGCCTTTTATCGAAATTAGCCACGGCCACAGGTACTATTAAAGGCTCTTTTTTCATTTTAGCGGCCAATAAAAATGCTCCCGCTTTAAATGCTCCCGGAGAATTCTCAGTAGTAGAACTGGTGCCCTCAGGAGCCAGCATAATCGGCGTATTGTTTTCTAAATAAGAAGCTGCCTGATCATAAAAGGATTGGCGTTGCTTTTTCCGATATTCAGGAGAGTCAAATCGGCTGCCAGACTCGAAAGTATACACCGGAATGTGCCCCAGTCTTTCGTAATAATATTGATGGCCGTATTCTTCTCCTCTTGGCACTCTTACCACACGTACTCCGGGGTTTCCATACTTCTTATGCAAGATAACCGAAGATATAAAGTGTGAATCTAAGGTTAGCTGAAAGTTATTGGGCAGTGTATTAAAGGGATGATTCTGTAAATGGTTATAAATAAAAATGGCGGGCTCGTCCGGCAGATTCTCCAATCCGCTCAGTGAGTAGTTAGTTTTCTCAAAAACCTCGATAAACGAATCGGCACACAAGGCTCTGACATCCTTTTCGCTTAGGTTTTTGGGAGCATTCACTACCGCTGAGTATGTTTTTGATAAGCCATTATAAAACTCGTTTTCCCTTACTACCTCGGTAAGTATATCCAGTGCTAAGAATGCTAACCTTCTCTCTAAAGACTGTCCGTTAATTGAAAGATCTTTTAGCTTCAGCAGGGCATCCTGAAGGGTAAATGTACTTCTTAAAAGATGCGGCACCTTATGAAGTTCAGAAAGAACATCGAGCTGAGTGCAATTTTGCTCAATCAGGTTTTTAACAGAACTTATTTCACCGTCATATTTAATACGGATGAGTTTGGCTCTGGCAGACCGCAGCCTGTTACTGTAGTACCATAATAATCTAAGATAAAACCTCAGGCCGGTTTCGGGCTTTCTTTCAAAATAGGCTTTGAGTATACTGGCGTCTATTCTGAAAATAGTACTGGGAGATAGCGAGACACAAGTAAGGTAATTGAGCCCCGAAGGAGTAAACGCACCGGTACTCACCAGATAACCTTCTTGTGAGACTATTCGACGGTCTAATTGAGTATTGTCCTCATCTAAGGCATAAACCAAAGCCACACGTCCACTCATGAACATATCAAAACTCTCTGCCGGCTGATTTTGCCTGAAGAGTTTTTCACCTCGGTCTATTTGATGTTTCACACCCATTTCCTGAAAATCTTCCAATTCATTTTCCTGAAATACCTCAAAAAAAGGAGATCTTCTTAAGATGTCAATTGGTTCTAGGCTTATGCCGGGTTCTACACTTTGAGTGGTAGTTAAGTCAAGAAAACTTTGCTCTGAGACGGGTACCAGTTGAGCCAGCACCTTTCTTATTTCCAGAAGCATGCTCTGACTTTGCTGAGCCACAAACTCCAGAAAACGCATTCCGGAGGCCGGGAACTCCTCAAAGAGTTCTCTCAAATCTGCATGCGACCAAGACAACAATTCTGAATTAGCGGTAGCCGTTACAGTGGTGGCATACCTGTACGGTTCTTTAAAACCTGACCAGCCTATGGGCGTAAATTTCCGGTGGCTTGAGCCTACGATGAGTTCTTCCAGCTCTTGTTCTACTTTGATAGAAAAATCTATACCTCCTTCCAGAAGAATATAGAAGTCTTCGCCAAGGTCATATTGAGTGGTGATTACTTCTCCTTTATTAAAAAAGACAGTTTGCCTCTTGTCTTCCAGCTTTTGGCTGAAAGCCTTATCAAGGTCATTGACAAAAGGAAGCACTAACTCTATAGAGGAGGGCATGGTTTTGTTATTCTACTCAGATTTTCTTTTGAGTAGCAATAAATCAAGAAAAAAACCGCCTTACAAGTGCAAGACGGTTTTGTTACAGTTTATCTTCTAAAGATCAAAAATTGACCCATTTGCTTAGAATACATATTTACTTTCTTCCAGCATGGCATCTGCCACCCTTCTGCGGGCATCTTTGGTATTAAAAGGCTCAATTTTAGTAAACCTTTTTAGTCCCATAAGCATAACACGAAGTTCATCTCCTTCAGCAAAAGACTGAATTGCCTCTCTGCCGGCAGCAGTGGCTTTGGCTACAGCATTATGAAGGTTAATCATCATCATATCTTTTTGTAAAGACATAGCCTCTTCACCTTTGATTCCAATTAATTTCTCTAATCTTAACAAGGCAGACTCGGCAGTGTAAACCTCAATAATCATATCGGCACAGTTCATCAGAATCTCCTGCTCATGAGAAAGTTTCATCATAAATTTCTGTACAGCCGCACCTGCCACCATCAGAACCGCTTTTTTGAGATTTTTCAATACTTTCTTTTCTGCACTAAAGAGACCTTCGTCATCATTTCCGAAAGATGGAATGGACATGATCTCTTTGGCTACCTCTCCTGCAGGACCCATCAGGTCCATTTCGCCTTTCATGGCTCTTTTAAGAAGCATGTCTACAATCAGCAGGCGGTTGATTTCATTCGTACCTTCAAATATCCTGTTGATTCTGGAGTCGCGATAAGCCCTGTCCATAGGGGCATCTGCAGAGTAACCCATACCACCATAAACTTGTACACCTTCATCTACCACATAATCGAGTACTTCAGATCCGTGCACTTTCATGATGGCACATTCTATAGCAAACTGCTCCAAAGCTTTTAACTTGGCCGAAGCGTCAGACTTGCCTTCTGCTTTCAGTTTCTCTATGAGATCGTCTATGTTTTGACCGGCACGATAACAGGCAGACTCACACACCCAGATTCGGGTAGCCATTTCACCTAATTTATGTTTGATAGCACCAAATCGACCTATAGAGATTCCGAACTGCTTACGTTCGTTGGCATAATTTACAGCTTGTGTAGCTACTCCTTTTGAGCCGCCTACTGCGGCTACCCCTAATTTAATTCGGCCTACATTCAGAATGTTTACGGCTATTTTAAAGCCCATTCCACGATCTGACAACATGTTTTCTGAAGGTACCATGCAATCATTGAAAAAGACCTGACGGGTATCAGATCCTTTAATCCCCATTTTATGCTCTGGCTCATTCATGGTGATGCCACCAAAATCTTTTTCTACTATAAAGGCAGTTAGATTTTTATCGTCTTCTATTTTAGCAAAAACAATAAACACGTCGGCAAAACCACCATTAGTGATCCACATTTTTTGCCCGTTTATTTTGTAATGCTTGCCATCTGCTGTCAGTTCAGCTTTGGTTTTGCCTGAGTTGGCATCTGATCCGCTGTCTGGCTCGGTTAAACAGTAGGCTGCTTTCCACTCGCCTGAAGCCAGCTTAGGCAAGTATTTTTGTTTTTGATCTTCGTTTCCGTAATATAGAATAGGTAATGTACCAATTCCTGTATGGGCAGACTGTGCCACAGAAAAGGAGTAACCAGCTCCCAGAACTTCGGCTACCAGCATAGAGGTGTTAAAGTTCATTCCAAAACCCTCATACTCTTCAGGAACAGCAGTACCAAGCAGACCTAATTCACCTGCTTTGTCCATTAGAGAAGACATTAGCTCAGGTGTCTCTGCTTTGTCAATTTTATCCAAAATAGGATGAACCTCAGTTTTTAGGAAGTCGCGGCAAGTATCAGCGATCATTTGCTGCTCTTCATTAAACTCTTCAGGAATGAAAATATCTTGTGCCTGAGTCTCTTTGATCAGGAATTCTCCGCCTTTTAAGGCTTCATTTTCGGCTACGGCTGACATATCTATTGGAATATAATATTGTTAGTGAAATTAGTATGCTTGCATACCATTACAAATAAAGCCAATAAAAGAATGTTATGCAAGCATACTATATGAATTTTTCAGGAAAATTTACGACTAATTGCAGTCTTCTATGGTGGCTTTGAAAACGGTTCCGCTTTCAGCCTTGAAACCCGGACTAAGGGTGATATTGTCGCTGGCCTTGTAATCTATTTTACCATTAGGCGAGGTGATTTGCTGCGTACTACCAATGTTCTGAAGGCTGCCATAATATGACTGAGCTGTACTCACCGTACCGCTTAAGGTAAGAGGTGAACCAAAACAGGAAGAAACCACCACCTGCTGAGCAGCTGTGGCTGCACTCAGACAATGTAAAGTTTTACACTGAACACTGTAAGAGGCCGTAGAGGCCGGACTAATGACTAAAGGGTTTGCTGTGGCGGAGGTATTCCATAAATAACTACCGTTACAGTTTGCTCCCGTAAGAGTGACTGAATCTCCAGGTCTGATCTGTGCCGCCGAAGTGGTGAAAGATGGACTGGTAGGTAGCGTAAATGAATTTAAGTCTACAATTGGACTAAAAAGAATTTTTCCGGATGAAGGCTTTCTGACATTTAAAGCATAACGACCCGGACCCACAGTAATGCTGCTTGTACTATCGTATTGCCAGTTTAAGCGGTGGTACGTAGCCCCAGGTAAAACTGTGTGGGTTTTACAGCAATTATTAAATTGTCCCCGAGCTTCTGAATCCGTATTATCTCTATTTGACCAGGCATAGTCATCATAGGTTCCTGAAACAGATAGTGTTATAGGAGTTGAAGCGTTAGCGGGGTTGCAGGCAAAGTTTAATTCTAAAAGATCATTTGCCAATACGGGAGTTGAGCTTGATAAGAATCCGTTGGTTATATAGTTGACCCAATAATTGGCATGTTCAATAATACCAGCATCAGTATCCATGTGCGTTCCGTCTGACCTGTAAGTTGTTCCGCCATCAGATGTTAGAATATTGTCAGTTTCAGGACCATTGAAGACATTTGCATCATTATTAATGGTGTTTTGCTGTCCAAGTATCACATTGGATGCCGTATTGACAGATCTTGAGGCACGTGCTACCATCCATGTTAAATTTGCTATTTCCGAATGCTCACGAGATTTAGCTATTACTTGAGTTAAATAGCTTTGATAGTCACCAGAGGAGGTTCCGTGATCAGATTCCCCTTGGTGCCAAAGTACTGATCTAAGACCGGTTAACCCTGCATACTGCCTCATGACAATTCCTAATGCTCCATAGGGGTGATCATATTCTTCATAAATGAAATAAGAAGGAGAAGTTAAGGGCTCACCATTGGCAGATTCTTTCCACCATTGAACTTTTGTTCCGCCAAATCCGGCTCCGTAAAACAAAACCGGAACGTTAAGCATGCTAACCAAATTCTCTGAGACTTTTCCCCAGCACCACGGTGCTGAATGAAAAGGGCCAATAAAAAGGGTGTCATTTGGTACATTAGCAGCACTCATTTGAGAAAACCCAAAGGGTAACGGATTGTAGGTATTATATCCATTTGAGTAGTGCATAACGTTTGACCTGTCGTCATTTGAATCATATCCAAGTCCGGTTGGTACCCCGCCTTCTACACGCTCAGTAATACCTGTAGCATTTGATTGGCCAGCAATGACAAATACCTCTCCCATGCCTACTCTTTCTCTACCTACTGAGTCAATTTGTACGCCGTTTTTGTAAGCTTTTACGCCCAGTTTGTACCAGCCGCCCTGAACTAAAATCTTCCCGGAGAAATAGGGTTTTCCGTCTCTGTAATCAACGGTTTGCCAATTACTGGCGGTACCTTGACCTACTACTCTGGGGAAAACTTTTGCCGTAATACTGTCATAATCAGCTGTAAAGTTACCGCTGATATGGATGTAACCTTGATTCGAATTGTTCCTTTGGAATATTTGACGTTCTACTGGAAAAGAGATAGAAATCTGAGCCAATCCAGAAAGGCATGCCAAGGTTAAAGAGGCCAGAAGTGTAAGCTTTTTCATCATGAGCGGGGGCAAAAATAAGCCTTAAACGGTTTATTTTGAATATTATGTACGATTTTTGATTCTGCGGAGACCACATCTTTTACTTTTGCAGTTCAAATGGAACAATCTATTCTTCGCAAAGGCATTTTATACATGCTCATTGCTTCCTTCTCTTTTGCTCTGGTAGGTGCCTGTACGCGTATACTCAGAGATTCTGTGAGTTCGGTAGAAATTGTCTTTTTCAGAAACCTTATCGGAGTACTGTTTATTGGCTATTCAGTATTCAAAAGGCCTTTAGTACAGAAAGGGGGAAAGCCATTACTTTTAGTTTTCAGAGGCGTTATAGGCACGGTGGCTTTGTATACCTTCTTCTACTCAATAACCACCATTGGCCTGGCAGAAGCCATTACTTATCAGCAAACGTACCCCATATTCATTGCAGTGTTTTCCATATTTGTGGCAGGTGAGGGTTTACGCAGAAATGAGTGGCTAGCTGTTTTACTGGGTTTTGGTGGCATTTGTTTCATATTTATGCCGCAGATGAACGGCGGCCTGCTTTCGGCACGAAACCACATCATTGGTATCTCAAACGCTATTTTAACGGGCTTTGCTTATATGAGTATCAGAGGGCTGAGTGGTTATTATGATACGCGTAGCATTGTGCTCTCCTTCATGATTTCGGGCATTGTACTTCCTTTGATCTCAATGCTCATCGGACAATTCTACGATTTGCCATCGCTGGATTTTCTGGTGGCAAAGTATGTGCAGCCGCAAAATTCAGATTGGCTTTGGGTTCTTGTTTTGGGCATAGCCGCGGTGGTGGGCCAAATATTCCTGACCAAGGCTTTCAGTTACGGCAAAGCCGGAATAATCTCAGCAGTTGGTTTCAGCAATATCGTTTTTTCGGTCATTTTTGGTGTTTTCCTGGGCGACCCAAGCCCGGGAACTCTGGCCTTTGTGGGGATTGTTCTGGTCATTACATCAGGAGTGATTATTTCCTGGCAGGCCAAAAAGAAATAGACAGATGCTGACGCAAATCTGCTTTCATTCTGAGGCAATAAGTATCTTTGTCAAAACCTCTTAATCATCGCTTTGCAATCAGCCGAATTATTTGATTCTGAAACCGTCTTTGTAGATGTGCTGCTACCGGTACCTATCCGGCAGTCTTTTACTTACCGCGTGCCCCGGCACTGGGCGGCTTTGGCTTCTGAGGGCTGCAGGGTGATCGTGCCTTTTGGCAAAAACAGGGTTTTGACGGGCATTATTTCTGCCGTTCATGGTACACCACCGGAGAAATATAAGGCGAAGTACATTTCTGAACTCATGGATGAGGAGCCGGTGGTTACTACTGAGCAGCTCTGGCTATTTCAGTGGGTGGCTGAGTATTATATGTGCTACCCGGGAGAAGTTATGAACATGGCTTTGCCTTCGGGTATGAAGGTGAACAGTGAGTCAAGAATTGAGGTCAATCCTGATTTTGAAGATCATGAAAACCTGGAGGGTTTTGAGCAGGATATTCTAAGCACAATTGAAGAAAAGGGCTCGGTTTCTTATGCCGATTTAAGCAAATTTCTGGATGAGGCAAATGTTAATAAGCTGATCAAAAAACTAATTGCCAAGCATGCTATCATTGTTTACGAAGAGGTAAAAGAGCGTTATACACCAAAAAAGATTAAGAAAATAAGGCTCACTAAAAAGTACGCCTCTCAGGCTGCTGCTTTAGGTTTAATAGAAGAGCTGGAGACTAAGCCAAAACAGCAGGAAGTATTGCTGAATTACTTTAGTCATATCTCTATGGATGAGCTGGAGGCAAAAAACCTGCATGGCATAGATAAGGTTTTTTTCAAAGAAACCTCTTCTTCCTCGCTTAAGACACTCATAAAAAATGAGATTCTGGAGGAGCTGGAAATCACGGTGTCTCGTTTTGATAAAATAGACCCTGATGACCTGATGTCCATAACACTGACAGAGCCGCAGCAGCAAGCTTCTGATTCCATTATGCAGATTTTTGCCGATTTTCAGGCAGTGCTTTTTCATGGCATAACCGGAAGCGGTAAAACCGAGATATACATTGACCTCATAGAGAAAGTACTCTCCAGTGGCTCTCAGGTGCTAATGCTTTTGCCGGAGATTGCCCTTACTACACAGATAGTAGGCAGATTACAAAAGGTTTTTGGTGATAAGATGGGCGTATATCACTCTAAATTCTCTGACAATGAACGAGTGGAGGTTTATATGGGTGTGCTGCGAGGTCAATATCAGTTTGTGGTAGGGGTGCGGTCATCTATTTTTCTGCCTTTTACAAATCTGGGACTTATCATTGTAGATGAGGAGCATGAAACCTCTTATAAGCAGTTTGACCCGGCACCACGTTACCATGCCCGCGATGTAGCCATTATGGTGGCTTATAAACAACACGCCAAAGTATTGCTGGGCTCGGCCACGCCTTCGTTTGAGTCTTATTGGCAAGCCAAAAACGGTAAATATGGTTTGGTAGAACTGCATCAGCGTTATGGTTCGGCCAAACTTCCTGAGTTTGTGCTGATTGATATGAAAGAAGAGCGAAAAGAGGAAAGAGTCAAAAATGGCTTTAGTCAAACGCTTCTGACAGCCATAGAAGAAAACATAAAGAAAAAAGAGCAGTCAATCATTTTTCAGAACAGGCGTGGTTATGCTCCTTATCTAAACTGTGAAGAATGTAACTGGATAGGCGAATGCCATCAATGTGCCGTCAGTCTGACGCATCACTTGTATGAAAATACCTTGGTATGTCATTACTGCGGCTATACCGAAACCGTTCCCAAAGTATGCCCGGTGTGTGAGTCTACCAAACTCAAATCAATGGGAGTGGGAACCGAGAAAATTGAAGATGATCTTCAAGAGATTTTCCCTGAGTCAAGGATACTGAGGATGGATCTTGACACCACCCGCTCAAAAAATGCTTATCAGAACATTATCTCAGAATTTGCAGAAGGCGAAGTGGATATTCTGGTAGGAACCCAGATGATTTCGAAAGGGCTGGATTTTGACAATGTGAGTTTGGTAGGAGTGTTTAACGCCGATAAAATGATTTATTTTCCGGATTTCAGAAGTGCAGAAAGGGCCTTTCAGATGATAACTCAGGTGAGTGGCAGGGCAGGAAGAAAAGAAAAACCCGGCAAAGTGCTCATTCAAACAGGCGGGCCGGGACATAGCGTACTGCAGTATGTGATTGAGAACGATTATATAGGTTTTTACGAAAAAGAGATTCTGGAAAGAGAAGGGTTTAATTACCCGCCATTTTCAAGGGTTATTTGCATAACCGTTAAGCATGTGATGAGAAATGTTTCTCATAAGGCGGCAGGTTTATTGGCCGAGAGGCTCAAAAAATACTTGGGAAAAGAGCGGATTTTAGGTCCGGAGAAGTCGCTGGTAGAGCGTATCAGAAATCAATACCTTTTTGAGGTATGGGTAAAACTGGAGAAAGACAAGCTCAATATGAAAGCTGTAAAACAGTATATTAGAGAACAAATCACCGACCTGAATACGGAGAAAGAGTTTAAGAGTGCCCGTTTTGTGGTGAATGTTGACGTAGTTTGATAAGAATTAAAAAATTGAAGTCATGGGTTTGAAAAATTCCCTTTCAGATTTGCTAAAAATAGGAGAGATAAAAGACAATGTCATTGGGCTGATAGAAGCCAAATTTGAGCTCAAAAAGTTAGAAATTCAGGAAAAGGCTGAGCGGGCCGTGGCAGATCTTATTTACAGGTTCATCTTTTTGATTGTGGCCACTTTCTCTATGGTATTTATGCTGATTCTGATAGCCTGGTCTGTAAATCAGTGGCTGGGTGAGCCATGGGGTTATGTCATCATTCTGGCTATCATGTTGCTTATTTTGCTTTTCTTCCACCTTAAACGAGACGAAGTAAAAGAGCAAATCAAAGAGGTAATCCAGAAAGAAATGGATGCTATGGATAGTTAATTGGCAAAAGAATAAGGCTACTTATTGTAACCTCGGATAGCCATTGTGCTATCCGAGGTTTTTTATTTGCTTTACTTATTGTCGTCTGCTGTTTTTCCCCACCAGCTGGCCAGAAGAGAACCCGTAACATTCATAAGCGGTCCAAAAATGGCGGCTGCCAGACCCACCGTGCCTGTTTTTCCCATTTCTACGGCGAGAGCAGAAGCCAATCCACCGTTTTGCATACCTACTTCCAAAGAAATGGTTCGGGCATCTCTGTTGCTTAGTTTAAAGGCCTTGGCGGCACCGTAGCCAAATAAGTAACCACCTACATTATGAAGGATTACGGCTACCAGCAGTAAAGCACCTACCGATGCCAGCGAGGCCTGGCCTGCTGCTGTAACAGTCGTGATTACATAGGCAATACCCGCCATGGAGAAGTAGGGCAGTATCTTTTTGATAGCCATCATCATATTAGGCAGGAACTTATTAAGAGCAAAACCCAGGGCAACAGGGATAATCACAATTTTGCACATGCTCCACATCATACCCCAGAAGTCTACATCTATAAACTCACCTCCCAGCCACTGCATTAGTGTGGGTGTTAAAACCGGAGCCAGCATAGTGGCAAAAGTGGTTAAGGTGATGGAGAGAGCAATGTTAGCTTTGGCTAATAAAGCCATGACATTAGAGGCAAGGCCACTAGGGCTACTTCCAATAAGGATAAGACCGGCGGCTATTTCCGGCGGAAAATTAAACAGAATAGTTAAGCCAAATCCCCAAATTGGCATGATCATGAACTGAAGAACAACACCAATTAATACTAGTTTTGGGGTTTTCACAATCCCCATAAAATCATCAATAGTTATAGTGGTACCCATACCAAACATGATTATCTGTAGTACAGGAATAATTAAAGCGGTGAGTTTTATACCTCCTACTTCAATAAAATAAGAGGGGAAATTATAGGCTAAAATCACCATTACAATGATAAAAATGGTGTAGGCGTAATTCTTCATAGGGTGTTTTGTATTTTATAATAATAGAGAAAGGCTGGATGCTTTTATCAGGATAAATGTAAACACATTTTCCCTTTTATTGACATCCAACCTTTTTATGGCAAGCTACGCTGCCGTGTTAAAGTTTAGCTCCATGTTCTGTCATGGCTATCCAGCTCATTCCATTCTTCTGTAGGAGCAAAATACATAGTACCTTTTTTCAGGTGTTCTTTGACCACTTTTTCGTTAAGGTCAATACCCAAACCCGGGGTGTCTGGTACTTTTACAAAGCCGTCCTTATAAATAGGCTTCTCTATTCCACCTACCAGGTCTTCCCACCAAGGTACATCAAAACTGTGGTGCTCCAGAGCAATAAAGTTCTCCGTAGCTGCTGCACAGTGAACATTGGCCATAAATGAGACCGGAGTGCCGGCAAAGTGCATAGCCATAGGGATACCACGCTCTTCGGCATAATCACCAATTTTCTTTGTTTCAATTAATCCTCCGGAGCTGGCAAGGTCAGGCTGTACCATATCTACGGCACGTGCATCAATAAGTTTCACAAACTCCTCTTTTAAGAAGATATCTTCACCGGTTAATGTTGGAGTATTCACCGCTTCTGTTATTTGTTTCCACTGATCTGTATAAAACCAAGGCACCATATCTTCGAGCCAGGCCAGACGGTATTTCTCTACAGCATGAGCTATTCTTATTGCGGTATTGACACCAAAATGACCGAAGTGATCAGCGGCTAACGGGACATCATACCCTACGGCTTTACGCACTTCATGCACGTAATTTGCCATGATTTCAATGCCTTCATCTGTTATTTGAATGCCGGTAAAGGGGTGTTTTGTATTGGCATAACTTCTAGGGTTTCCTTTTGTGGCTGGCGGAGTGCCCCATTGTCTGGTGTAGTCAGTATTAAGACCGCCCACCACTGTATGAGGGTGATTTTTCAATAAACCCACACCGAAATCCATTTTCAGGAAGGTTAAACCCAGGTCCTGACGTTCTTTCATTTTTTGACCAAAAAGCACGGGGTCGTCTACTGTAGGGGTATCGCCATAAATTCGTACATAATCTCTGTATTTTCCACCAAGCATCTGATAAGCCGGTACGCCATAGGCTTTTCCTGCCAGATCCATAAGAGCCATTTCTACACCGCAAACACCTCCTGCAGCACGTCCATGACCTCCGAATTGCTTAATTTCTTTAAAAAGCATTTCAGGTGTACATGGATTTTTGCCGAGCAATCTGCTTTTTAGGAAAAGACCGTATTTAGCACTGGCACCATCCCTGATTTCACCATAGCCAGAAATGCCCTGGTTGGTATCAATTCTGATCAAGGGGCAGGTCATGGGAGCACCGGCAATAATTGCAATTCTTAAATCAGTAATTTTAAGGTCTGAAGGGCTGCTGGCTCTTTTTACTTTTTGAGAGAGAAATTCTATTTCTTTATCCGGGCTACCATTAAAGAGCATGCCAAGGGAGAGCCCGCCCAAAGCAGATTTTCTGATAAAGTCACGTCTGTTGTCTCCACCTGTATCAGTTCCTTTTTCTGAGGCAATTTTATGTGCTGTTGCATCTGAGACATGCACCTCCGGGCCCTCAGGGATAGCCCCCTTGTATTTAAACCTGTCTAATAAATTCGTTTTCATTTCAATAGTTTTTATAGGATTGTTAGCCGGTTTTTCCGGGTTAATTGTTTTGTTTTTTTACCAGTTTCTTTCTTTCATGTATTCATCAAATTCGGCTGGCGTCATCTGAAGTTTCTGTGGGTTTTCTTTTACCCAATTCAGAAAATCTTTTTTGATTGTGTCATTCCACCTCATGTCTATTTCGCCCGGGGTGTACTTGCCTTCTTTAAGTCTGGTGATGCCAAACTCGTCTCTAAGTGCGGTGAATTCAGCATTCATAATGAGCTCTTCGGCAAATTGGGCCGGAATAAAAATTACACCTTCTTGTTTACCCAGAACCAGGTCGCCCGGCATTACTGTGGCTCGGCCAATTCTTATTGGGCAATTAATGCAAGTCATCATCATACCTTGAATATAGGAGGGGTCAAGTCCTCTGACGAAACCGACAAAGCCATCAATTTTACTGATACCCTCTATATCACGAGCTCCGGCATCAAAGACGACTCCTGTACCTGACTTGGCATAAATAGCATTGGCTAGGTTATCACCAATTAAGGTTCCGTCAATGATTTTCCCAAAACCGTCTGCTACATAGACATCGCCATTTGACAGCACATCAATAGGCCAGGAATTAGGTGAGCCGGAGCGACCTTCTGCTTTTCCTTTTTCTTTGATTTTGTTATCCATATCAGGTCTTGAGGGCATGTATTGAGCAGTAACTACTCGTCCTACCAATGGTTTGTCACCAATGATGGTCCAGCCGGCTTCAAACTGATTGTGGTAACCTTTGTTTCTCAAATACCCCCATGCCTCTTCAGTGGAGACATTGGCCAGTCTTTTAATAAGGGCGTCAGAAACATGTGGTCTGCCGTCATTAGATCGGGCTCCCTGATAGTCGCTGGTAAAAGTTTTGATTTGCTCTGCGGTCCATTGTATTTGCTGAGCATTGGACACATTAAAGCATAGTATGATTGCCGCTGCAATCAACAGGTTTCTTTTTTTCATAAAGTCAATAGGGTTGAATTCTCTATTCTAATATTCGAAATATTTCCTTAAATATTTTGGAGAACAGACCATTATCTTAATTGAATCGACAAACAAAGCTCCTACCCTATATGGGCAGGAGGCTTTGCCGTATACTGGGAAAAGGTAGACTACTTATCCCACCATACTTTGGTGTCAAGATTGTCTGCTCCCTGCTGAGAAATAGCTGCCTGCACATTGGTGCTGTTTACAGAAAGCTCAGAGTCAGGATAGGTTAATCTATTGATAAAATCGCCGGTAATATCCTTAAGTGGATATGGGTTCGGGGCTAATTGTGGGTAACCTGTACGTCTGAAATTAGCAAAAGCTTCAGGGCCATTAAGCAATGAGGCGATCCAATATTGTGTACCAATGTCTTTCATTGGGTTTGCACTTAAAGGATTGGCATCAAGATAGGCCTGAATGCTCGCTTCAGGCACTGCAGCAGAGGCATTGTAAAGAGCCATCTGCTCCATATGAGCTCTTATCCCAGACTTATAATATTCCTGAGCATTGCCGGTTGACCAGCCTCTGACTATTGCTTCTGCAATCAAAAGTTGGGTTTGAGCATAGGTGGCAAAAAACATTGGAGCGGTATTGTTGGCCAATCGTCTTCTGTCTATTTGCGAATAATCATAAAAACTAGCCAGGCCATCGGCTGCTGCAGCAGCTACAGCACCTGCGTTATCGTTCCCCATTGGAATGCCTATTTGCAGGCTTGGGTCTGTTTTGGCTACATCTGCCGTTTGTCCCGGACCAGACTTAGCTCCCACATATCTTACAGCAATAGACTGAAGCCTTGGATCATTGGTGTTTTTTAAATGATCTACAAATGGCTTAGGCATATAGAAGTTATTTGCTTCTGATGCGTTAAGCATACCGCCAATTGGGTTCTGGTAGTTAGCATCATGTTTAATTCTGAAATTGTCGTCATTAGAAGCCATGGTGCCGCCGGCTATGGCTGCGGCTACCGCAGCTTTGGCGGCAGTGGCGTCTGCCTCGCTTAATCTCATTCCGGCTCTTAGCAGGAGAGAGTATCCTAATCTTTTCCATTTAACTACGTCACCCGCATAAAGGATATCAGCAGCTTCTGTTTTTCCGGAGGTACTTAAAGCAGCAGAAGCTTCGGTCAGCTCTTTGATAATATCCTTATAGATATCTTGTTGCTTGTCATATTTAGGAAGAACCACCCCGTCAGAAAAGCCCTTTCCAGCCTCTGAGTAAGGGATATCACCGTACCTGTCAGTTAAAACCATAAAGGCGTTCGCCTGAACAATACGGGCCATTTGCAAGAGATTGTTGCGATTTCCACTTTCAGTAGATTGGTTAATCACATCCTTAACATTACGAATTACATCTCTGTAATACTGTGGCCACAATTGGCCAAAAACCGAGCGGTTTTCCTGATTAAAATTGGCTCCGGCCAAAACCCCCGAGTTTGGAGAAATGATCTGCTGCACCACACCCATATCAAAAACGACGGTTTCTGTAGGAAAAGATGAACTGATCAAAGCTTGATTTAAAATGAAAGCGGGGTCAATCTCAGTTACGGCAATTTTATTCGTATTGAGTTCGTCAAAACCATCATCGCAAGAGCTAACCGAAATGACCGCTATAGTTAGAAATATGTATTTAAATATGTTTTTCATGTTAATACTCTTTTAGAATTTGACATTGAGGTTAAAACCTAAACTTCTGGTAGTAGGCACACCGGTAGATTCAAGACCAACAATATTGTCGGAAGTATATCCAAAGGAATCCGGGTCTATATTGGGTACCCATTTTTTCAACATGGCCACGTTATTGGCCACCAAGCTTAGCTTCACAGAGGTAATAGGCACATCACTCGGGATCAGTTTAGTGAAATCATAACCTGCAGTAATCTGACGTAATTTCCAGAAGCCAGCATTGTATATGATTGGCTCTATCAAAGCCTGAGATCTGATAACTTCCCAATACGGCTGAGCAGGAGCAGCCACGGTGTTTGGTTCTCCTGCCTCGTTTACACCTTCACCAATAATGCCTGTATCTCTGCCGGCTACGGTTTGTTTATGCAGCCCATGACGGGTAAGGTTAAAGTTGGTTCCAGACATCATATTGCCGCCTAGCTTGAAATCAACCAAGGCTGAGATGCTTACGCCCTTATAGTTTAATGAATTCGTAATTCCACCAATCCAGTTAGGCAAGGCAGAGCCAAAACTGATTAATTCAGAGGTTCTTAATGGTATGCCGTTTGCTCCAAAAATCTGGCGACCCTGATCATCTCTTCTGAAGCCGAAGCCATAGAGTTGGCCTAACTCTTCTCCTACCACCTGGCGAAGCTCGCCATTGAAAACGTGGGTTCCTGTAGTGATTCGTTCACCAGGGGTGTCTGTTAGCAGGCTAAGCAGTTTCGTTTTATTGTACGTTCCGTTAAACAAGATGTCCCATCTGAAATTTCCGGTACTAACAGGATTTAATGAAAGTAACCATTCGAAACCACGGGTTTGGCTTTCACCACTGTTAATTAAAGTGGTCACAAACCCTGAGGCATCTGAAACCTGAGCAGACACAATCTGATCGGTGGTTATCTTCTCATAGGCGGCGATATCAAGCCCTACTCTGTTTTTGAATAGCTTTAACTCTAAACCAGCTTCTTTTTCTGCTGATCGCATAGGTCTCAAATTAGCATTCGGAACGGTAGTTCCTTGAGAAGATCCTACTGGCTGGCCTCCAAAAAGGTTGGCGTTTATGCCATAAAAGAGAGCGTTTGAATAGGGTGATACGTCTGTATCAGAACCCACTTCAGCATAAGCTAATCTTAATTTTCCGAAGGATAACCAGGTAGGTGCAGAGCTCATTGCCTGAGAGAAAACAAAGCTACCCGAAACGGATGGGTAAAGGATGCTTCTGTTTGCCGCAGATAATGTAGAGAACCAATCATTTCTGGCAGTTCCGTTTACAAAGAGGTATCCTTTATAAGAGAGCTCAGCAGAACCATAAAGTGAGTTTACTGATCTTTCTGATAATCCGTAATACGGGTCTTTCACACGACCATTGGCTATGGTGTATAAGTCACGAACCACGAAGTCAGTAACCTGAGCAGAATTCAGATCAGATCTTCTGTACATTTGATTACCACCAAGGTTAACGTCAAGACCAATATCACCAAACTCACGCGTTGCAGAGATCAGGAAGTCCTTATTTATCTCTCTGAACCTTCTGGCTTCTTGAGTATACATTCCGTTCACAAAACCAGCCGGTGCAGGGCCCCTTGAGGCTTGCCCGGTAGGGAAGTTATTGTAATCCTCGTCTCTTGACCAATAATCCTGACCCACACGTACTTGTGCAAACAACCAGTCGGTGAAGTTGTATTTCATCGCTATGTTTCCGAAAATACGATCACGACGGATATTGTGAAACTGCTCCGCTAAAGTGAAATAAGGATTGGTACGGTTTCTGAATCTTGAATAAACGAATTCGTTTCCGTTCTCATCGTATTTCTTTTCATCCAGCAAATCCCAAGGCATTGAGTTAGCCATTATGGCTACTGAGGTAGGAATTGAGTTGTCCTGGTTTGCAATATTCGGCGGGTTCTTATTGTATTCGTTTGAGTAATTAATGTTTGAGGTAAAGCTAAGTTTCTTTGATAAATCATAAGCTACCCCCAGGTTAATAGTTTTTCTGTTAAAGCTATTGTTGGGTACAATTCCCTTGCTGTCCATATTAGAAACAGAGAGGTTAAAGCCTCCTTTAGTATCACCACCTGAAAGAGAGATAGAGTTACTCCAGTTCTGACCCGGTCTGTAGAAAATATCATAGCGGTTTCTAATAGGCTCATAGGGCACGGTAACGCCATCAAATAGCACTTGCGTCATACCTGGCTGAAATTTCTCTCCGAAAGACCACTGACCTGAAGTAGGATTAGCAGAGGTTGGTCTTACACCATTTTCACCCTGTCCGTACTCGTATTGATAATCAGTAAAATCTAGGGCCTTTTCGTAGGTGTAGTTTGAGTTATAGCTAACGCCTATGCCTTTGCCCGCTCCTCGTGTTTTGGTTGTAATCATGATTACACCGTCTTTTGCTCTGGAGCCGTAAAGTGCTGCTGCTGTGGCACCTTTAAGGATGGTCATACTTTCAATATCATCCGGGTTAATGGAGCTCAGTCCATCACCACCATCAGAGTAGACGCCACCACCACGTACACCAATGGAGCTATCGGAGCCTTGGTTGTTTTGATTGGTGCCAAAATTGGTATTATCTACGGGCACACCATTAATTACAATTAGTGGAGAGTTTTGGCCAGAAATAGATGATTGTCCCCTGATCCTTATTTTTGAACTACCGCCAGGGCCTGTACCCAGCGATTGAACATTCACACCGGCCACTTTACCTTGTAAAGCATTCATGAAATTAGGCTGACGGTTTTCTGTAAGTGCTTCAGAATTTACCGTAGAGGTGGCATAACCCAGTTTCTTGGCATCTTTTTTAATACCTAAAGCGGTAACCACCACTTCTTGCAGACTCTGTGCGTCTTCAGATAGCTGTACATTAATGGTGCTTCTGTTACCCACGGTTACTTCCTGAGGGTTGTAACCAACAAAGCTAAAAACGAGAACAGAGCCGGATGCATTCGCTAATGTGTAATTTCCGTTGGCATCTGTAGTAGTACCAGAGGTGGTACCTTTGACAATAACTGATACACCGGGCAAGGGTGAATCGTCTTGTGCCGAAGTGACCTTTCCGCTGATTTGTTGGGCAAATGAGCCAAACGAGACCAGCAAAAGGCCAATTAAGTACATTAAATTGTTTTTCATAGGACAGGTTATTTTTGGTTGAATTATTTAAGGAATCTCAAAAGTTTCACATTTTATCTTCAAATACTTTCAAATTATTTCGACGAAAGATTTTATAAAGGCTTTTTTGATGGGTAGTTTTAACTTGCTTACTCAAATCCTGTCATGCCAACAAATGTTTTCATCAGAGGAGCTTCTGAAGTTTTAAAGGAGTTCCCGTTCATAGTGGGTCTTGAAACTGTCAGGCACAGATCAAACCTTCTTTCTGAGGAAAGCGAGACGGAGATACAGTACCTAACCTTTATCTATATATGTGAGGGGAAGTTTGACTGGGAGGTGAATAATTCTATCATTACTTTGATGACTAATGACCTCATATTGATGAAACCCGGAGATGTATTTTCTACCGGCCTTTCTAAACTGGAACAAGGTAAGTTTCAGATGCTTTGTATTGAGGCAGAAAGTGTTGAGCATTTTCTTGAAAAGTATAGTCAAATATCGGGAGCAGAGAAAACCTTAATTGATGGATTATTTAAAATGAAGACTCCTTTATTGATCCAGAACTTCAAAAATGGTAAATCCTTTTTTGAGGAAACCATTTGTGAGTTTGAAACTCAAGAGCTGGGTTTTAAAACCAAGGTAAACTCGCTTATTGATAACCTGATAGTCATGATTGCCAGAGCTTTAAGCAAGCAAGAAATGAATATACGTGACTTCCCAACTGCATTTGAGAAGTTGGATTTGCTCTTGAGAAGTAACCTTTCTCATCCCTGGACGGTAGGAGAGATGGCAGGAATAGTGGGTTTAAAAACCACTGCATTTACAGAAAAACTCAAATTCTATACGGGATTTGCACCTATAAACTATTTAATTAACCTAAGAGTAGCGGAGGCTATGAGGCTCATACGCAACACGGATTATTCCATGACTAAGATTGCTTTTGAAACGGGCTTTTATAGTTCTCAGCATTTCTCATACACCTTTAAAAAGCTAACCGGCTTTTCACCTAAAAATTTCAGAGAAAATGGCTAAAAGAGCCTGTATATTAACCATTGACATCGGTACGTCTTCTGCTCAGATCGCAGCCTTTGACTTCACAGGCAAAGAAACTGTGTACAGAACAGGATCGTACCCAACTTTTCATCCTCACCCAGACTGGAGTGAGCAAGACCCTGAGCAGGTCTTTATTACTGTTTTGTTTTTACTTAAGGGCATCTTAAATGACCAGGAGTACACCAGAAAACATGATATACGTGCTATAGTATTATCTTCTTCTATGCACAGTGTGCTGGCTGTAGATAGGCAAGGGAATGCTTTAGGGAATGCCATAATATGGTCTGATAACCGAGCGTGCCACATTGCCAATGAGCTTAAGCATTCTAAAATGGGAGAAACTATTTATGCCAATTGTGGCACGCCCATTCATGCGATGGCACCTATCTCTAAAATCAAATGGATTAAAGAGCAAGACCGGGAGAAGTTCAGAAAAGCGGTGAAGTTTATTTCCTTAAAGGAGTACCTTATTTTTCAGCTTACCGGTGAGTATTATATTGATTATAGTTTGGCCTCGGCAACAGGGATATTTAACCTAAAAGACAAAGCTTGGGATCAAACAGCCTTAGACTTTCTTGAGCTTGACCCATCTTACTTTTCAACGGCAGTAGAGCCCTCTTTTTGCGAGTTGAAACTCAAGGAACCTTACCTACATTCTCTTCGTCTTGACAGATCTGTTAAATTAATAATTGGCAGTTCAGATGGCTGTCTGGAATCACTCAGCTCAGGCAGCATGGATAAAAAGCAAGCTGTGGTTTCAGTTACCAGTAGCGGTGCGGTAAGGGTTTTTGGAGAAAGTATCATACATGACGAAAAGGGTCGTTTTTTCAATTATATATTGAAAGACGGCATATTTATCAGTGGCGGGCCTACCAATAATGGCGGGGTGGCTTTTGAATGGGTAGCAAGAGGCTTGGCAGGTTTTGATAATGACTTCTCTTTTGAAGAGAGGCTAATGAGGTTTCAGAACGAGGCAGCAAAGGTAGTTAGTGGTTCTGAAGGCTTAATTTTTCTTCCTTATTTACAAGGCGAGCGTGCTCCTATTTGGAACTCCAATGCCCGAGGTACTTTTTTTGGGTTAAATATTATACATCAGCCCAGGCATATCATGCGGGCTGTTATAGAAGGTGTAGCTTTTGAAATGTACAGCATAGCCAAATCTATTGAAGAACACAGAGAAGTACACTCTTTGTATTTGAATGGCTCCTATGCCACAACACCTTTGTGGTCTTCTATTATATGTAATATTTTTGGTTTGCCTGTAAAAGTAAGCGGCTACAAACACAGTGCAAATTTGGGGGCAGCTATGCTGGGACTCACCACATTGGGCATTTTTGAAAGTCTTGAGGAATCATTGACGATTGCTCAAACGGGGATAGAAAGAAAACCTTCTGAAAGGGATAATGAGGTTTATAAAAGGTATTTCTCAATATTTCAAAAACTCACAGATAAATTGGCTCCTGAATTTGATGAGATAGCTAAATTGCAAAACGATTATTAGGTTTTGACCTATTGCTAACCATTTAAAAAAGGAATTCATATGAAAGAGAGACTGATCTCAGTTGATATTTTCAGGGGTATCACCATTATGCTGATGACCATTGTTAATAACCCGGGAGACTGGGGGAATGTTTTTCCGCCACTGCTTCATGCAAAATGGCACGGAGCTACGCCAACAGACATGGTTTTCCCCTTTTTCTTGTTCATCGTTGGTGTTTCAATAGTATTGGCCTCGCCAAATCCAGAGTTTACAAACGATTCCTTTAAGAAATTGTTAGTAAGGTCTTTAAGGATATTTACTTTGGGCTTGTTTCTCAACTTTTTCTCTAAGATTCAGCTTTTTGGGCTTGAGTCCTATGGTTTGTTGGCCATACGTTTAGTCATTACAGGTATAGTTGCCTATTTACTATTAACCAATTATGACAGACAAAAACAGCTTTATGCTGTGCTTGCAGTTTTGATAATCATGCTCCTTCTGGCTTATTTGGCTGAACCTTTTTCAGATGTGCGTATTCCGGGTGTTTTGCAGCGAATAGCTATAGTTTATTTCATAGTGGCTCTTATATATCATAAGGTCAGCCTGAAAGTAATGGCAGGAATTGGAGTGGTATTGTTATTGGGCTATTGGGCCGCCATGGCTTTAATTCCTGTGAATGGAGTAACCGGCAATTTTGCTGCAAATGAAAATGTAGCCGCCATGATAGATAGAGTATTCTTGGAAGGTCATATGTGGAGTTCAAGTAAAACCTGGGATCCTGAAGGTTTGTTTAGTACCATACCAGCTGTAGGAACGGGCATACTTGGCGTCTTTGCAGGCTTAGTTCTAACTAAAAAAAGAAGTCAGAATGGATGGGATCTTTTGATTTACGGTGGACTGGCTCTGGTTCTTTTAGGTTTTGGCTGGAACAAGCTTTTCCCTATTAATAAAGCTCTATGGACCTCGTCATTTGTAGTATATACTGCAGGATTGGCTTGTTTAAGTTTAGCTTTAATTCAGTATCTTACGGAGACCGTAAAGTGGGAAGGGTGGACTAAACCCTTTATCATTTTTGGTGTGAACCCAATGCTTGTTTTCTTTTTCTCAGGAATTATCCCAAGAGTTTTGTCTACAATTAAAGTTTCGGGAAAGGGCTTTCAGGAGTTCGTTTACAAAGATGTGCTTAGTTCAATATTTGAGAACGCTAAAATGGCTTCTCTTAGTTGGGCGATTTTGTATCTTGTCTTTTGGTTTTTGATATTACTTTGGTTTTATAGAAAGAAAATTATTGTAAAAGTTTAATTAAAATGAAGAAAATACTAGCCCTATTGATTTTGCCTTTGGCCATAAATGCCCAAGATAAAGGATGGAATAATCTGCTGGAAAACCCACAGGAAAAAATGCATTTATGGAAAACGGACTCTTTTCAAAAGTGGACTTTTGAAGATGGAATTTTAAGTACAAGTGGAGGAAACTCAGACTTGGTAACAAATGAAAGTTATACAGATTTTGTGCTGGAGTTTGAATTCAAAGTTGCTCCAAAGGGTAATAGCGGCATTGTTTACAAGGTTTTAGAAGATCCGTCAAATGAAGCCCTTTTTCAAACATATGCCTCTGGTCCAGAGTATCAGCTAATAGATGATGAAGGATATCCGGGAGAACTGGAAGAAGGCCAGAAAACCGGTGCAAATTATGCCCTTCAAGCTCCGTCAAAAAAAGGATTGTCAAAAACACCCGGTGAATGGAACACTGGCAAAATTCAAGTCAAAAACAATGTAGTCAAGCACTGGCTTAACGGAACTCTTGTGGTGGAATACATATACGGAGATGAGAAGTGGAAAGAAAGGGTAGCAGAAACTAAGTTTGCTGAATGGCCATACGCTACACCGCATGCCGAAGGACATATTGCCTTGCAAGATCACAGTGACCCTGTTTGGTTCAGAAAACTAAGAATCAAACGGCTTTAAATCATAAGATATTGATTCCTGCTGACATGCCTTTGTCACTTGCCGGAGGTTTCTTTGAAATAAAAACAAATGACTAAAGAAACTGTAAAAAAAAGAAAGGTTATTGGGATATGGGTAAGGACTACAAATCATGAATCACAGGCACTGAGTGATATTCAAGCACTTTGGGGTAGATTTATATCTGAGGCGATACCAGAGCAGATTCCAAATCGTGTGAACGATACAGTATATTGCATTTACACAGATTATGAAGGAGATCACACGAAACCTTATACCACCGTTTTAGCTTGTGAGGTTTCTTCCTTAGAAAATATACCTGAGGGTATGAAAGGTCTTGAGATTGGTGGTGGTGATTATGTCAAATTCCATGCAGCTGGCGATTTAATGCAAGGCGTTGTGGGTGAGGCTTGGTATAAGATATGGGATTCTGACTTAGATAGAAGATATACTAACGATTATGAAGTTTATGACTCTCGCTCAGCTGACCGAGGTAATGCCGAAGTAGATATTTATGTAGGCATTGAGTAAGGTTTGCTGTTGCGTCGAACCTGAATCCCCTCTAGGGAGGGGTGCCCAAAGGGCGGGGTGGGTGAATATCAAGACTTTGAAATGTTGCTATCTCTCGGCCATTGCCCACCCCGTCATCCGCCTATGGCAGGCTGCCACCCCTCCGAGTAGGGGATTTTGCTTGTACTTCTGATTTCTTTTTGCTTGAATTTGAATCCCCTCTTGGGAGGGGTGCCCGTAGGGCGGGGTGGGTAAGTATGAAGAAT
>JANSYO010000282.1 GCA_024742395.1 Cytophagales bacterium | reverse complement strand
GGATTGGTGGTTACCAGACGGTCAGGAGATCCGGGAGAAGAGCGTACCAACTTTCAGATTAGAGGTGTTTCGTCTATTAACAACACGCCTCCACTATTGGTAATAGATGATATACCTTTTCCAGATCATCAGGTACTGAGCACGCTGAATCCCAACGATATTAAGCAATTTTCTGTACTGAAAGATGCAGCAGCTGCCTCATTGTATGGAGCACGAGCCGCAGGAGGAGTTATTTTGATCACAACTAAGAATGGGGCAACAGGTGCCGCTAAAGTAAGCTATCAGGGTAAAGTGAGTTTTGAAAAACTGGGTATGGAATTTCAGCCTACTACACAGGCCGATTACTATCGTATGTACGATGAAGGCAATGTGTTGGATGGTTTACCTAATCACCGGTACAAGTATGGAGAGCAGTGGTTTTTGAATGGAAACAACGGAGAGGCTACATTTCCTCCCAATGTGCCTTTTTTCGATGCATTGGACTTTACCTATGCAGACCGAAATTTTGTAGAAGAAATGTGGAAAGATGTAGCAGTGAGCCAATATCATAATGTAGGCATAACAGGCGGTAGCGATAAGAATACATACAACATTACAATAGGATATCTGGATAGAAATGGCCTGCAAAAGCCCGCAGAAAACCGATATAAACGAGCCAATGTAAGATTTAACTATACCATTAATTTTACAGATAAACTGGATTTGTCTACTTCTGTATATGTAGAGCGAGGGATTAAAGATAAATCTTCGTTGCTTGATGTAGTATTTGCCCCTAACGGAAACAGTACTTACTGGCATACTATGCCTACACTTGCTCAGTACAATTCTCAAGGGCAAGTGTATGGCTATGGAGGTACAACTGACCCTATTAATGAGTTGCTATATGGCGGTAGAAGCAAAAATATTAATACCAAGCTAAATACAACTCTGAAGCTGAAGTATAGAATAACAGATAACCTCAGTGTGGTGGGATTGACTGGTATTAACTATTGGAACGATTTCTTTGAGTCGAATACCAACATTATGACTTACTACAATTGGCCGGGTACTATTGTGAATAAAAACAACCCTAATAGAAGTCAAACCACAAAAGCATACAGCCAGACCCTTTTTCAAAACTATTCGGCTTACGTAAATTATGATCGGCAGTTTGGCGATGGGCATAACTTCACCGCTTTGGCGGGTACATCCTATGAAAAGAGTGAATTGGATAGCTTAAGTGCCTGGAGACGGGATTTAATCACCGAAGAATTGCAATCGTTAACACTGGGTAGCCCTGACGAACAGTATAATGACAGTAAAGCTACTGGTTGGGCATTGGC
>JANSYO010000223.1 GCA_024742395.1 Cytophagales bacterium | reverse complement strand
TATCAGCAACAGACCCAGTGACTGTACTTGCAATATTTAAAGAACTGAAAGTGGACGCAAGTCTTTATTCTATGGTGTTTGGAGAGTCTGTGCTGAACGACGCCATCGCTATCGTATTATATACAACAGCATCTAGGTTTATTGACAAACCTTTGAGCACATCAGCAGTTGTACTCGGGATAACAGAGTTTTTTCTGATTTCCATCGGTTCTGTTGCTGTGGGTATCATTGTAGGACTTCTAAGTGCAATAGTACGTACTACATCTTCAAACTAATCGTTCTAACAAGCGCCAAAGTTATTTAAGTATTCATCGCTGCACGCGCATCAATCCATTGAATTCATGTTACTTCTACTTTACGCCTATTCATCGTATCTTTTGGCAGAAGGACTTGGATTATCTGGAATAGTATCTATTTTGTTTTGTGGGATAACAATGGCTCACTACACAAGAAGAAACCTCAGCCCAGAGACCAAAGCGTTTTCTATTCATTTTTTCGAGATTCTCGCTGCCCTATCAGAGACTTTCGTGTTTCTTTACCTCGGACTTTCTATTTTCTACGCATTGGGAAATTATGACTTCATGTTAATCATATTCGCAATAGTAAGGAACAATTCTTCTAAACCTCTCGCATCATGCTCACCTGTCTGTTAGATCTTTTGTCTACTAGGAAGAGCCTTCAATGTATTCCCAACAGCACTTTTAATGAACTTTAGAACAAACAGGGAATCATCCAGGCGGAAAAGAAAAATCCCAGTTTCCCATCAACTGATGATGTGGTTTTCTGGGTTACGTGGTGCAATGGCATTTGCATTAGCCATGGATTTCCGAACTAAAACGGAACATGGGTCAGTGTTCCTGACTACAACACTGATAATAGTGTTATGCACGGTAGTTCTCCTTGGCGGTTGTACTGCTAAAGCTTTAGAAATTCTTCAAATCCAAATGGGAGATTCCCTCGTGGAGTCTGAATCGCCATATGTACAAAGTTGGTGGCAGAGGTTCGATAGAAAGTAAGTTTTGCTCGTACATTCGTTCCATAGTACTAAATTGCTCTGTAGATACACCAAACCTATTTTTACGTTTTCTAAAGAAGTTCCTGAAGTTGTGACAACCAGGATAGTAGAAGATGATTCAGAACAACCTGCGGGCGCTTCTTCTATAGAACTGGATATCATAGAGTCCACAGAAGATACTAATGAGAACGTTGGGAGTAAAGCAGAAAGCTCAAGTGAAGAGGAATCAAATTCTTGCGAGTCTTCTCCTGTTGCTTCTGATGATGCTAGTGAATCGAAGAGTACTGAAATAAATGTAACGTCATAACAACAACACAATGAAAGATCATTGTGCCAAAGAGTTTATTGCACAAAACCGTGTGAGGAAAGAAGAGTTTGATATTTACTCGTCGCTGCTTTCAACAGTGATTCTTTAACAGTAGGAGGACAAAAAGCAGCTTTGAAAGAATCTTCGAGTATACTTACGAGTTCTTGAGGAGTAAAGCCAAACGAACACTGCAAAATGTCATATTGTTCTGATACTGTTGTTCCAATCATTGCTATGCCATCTGTACACGGAACAATTCGTAACCCAGGTCCAGCATCATAAAACTGGCGAACAGGATGCTCCTCCAAGCAATTTATCGTTTTAGTTAACAAATTGCTGGTTACACACACTTCAATTGTAGTAGGATGATCAACATTGAGTTCAAGTCTCTTCACTAGTTGCGGACTTTCGGCCAAACGAACACCATGACCCAGACGTGTAGCACGAGCAAGGTCAATGGCTTGTTCCACAGACTCCCATCCTGCTGCTTCTCCAGAATGAACAGTAATACCCAGACTCGAGTTTTTGTGGACATAATCAAAAGCCTCAGTGAACAAAGAAGTAGCAAACCCAGCTTCATCTCCTGCTAAATCAAAGCCAACCAACTGTCTGTCCTCT
>JANSYO010000037.1 GCA_024742395.1 Cytophagales bacterium | reverse complement strand
GTAGGGGCAATCATCGTCTTTGATTATTTCTTTTCATCCCGCTGGAATATCATTCCAAAATACGCTGAAGAGAAGAATCTGTCTATGAACTGGGCTGTCATTGGAGCTTGGGGTTTATCTGTGATATTGTTCTATAGTTATGCTCAAATGACGGGTACATTTCTGTCTTTTCTGACTTTGCCGGCCTGGATCTTCAGTGGAGTGCTGTTTTTAATTTTGAGTAAAATTATTCAGCCTAAAGCCTGATTTGCATTGACTCATAGCGTTTCAAAATGCTTAGTTTTGGTTAACTTAGAGCCACAATTAACATCAACAAACCTATGAATCCAGTATATATCATTGCCGCAAAAAGAACACCTATCGGGAGTTTCGGCGGAGTTTTTAAAGATTTTTCAGCTACAGATTTAGGCGGACACATCGTTAAAGAAACACTTGCTGTTTCAGGTGTAAAGCCTGAACTTGTCAATGAGTTGTTTTTTGGCAATGTCATTCCTGCTAATTTGGGTCAGGCTCCTGCTCGGCAAGTGGCTGTGAAAGCCGGACTACCTGTTAATGTGCCTGTTTCTTTGGTAAATAAAGTGTGTGCTTCGGGTATGAAAGCCGTTATGACTGGTGCCCAGAGTATTCAGCTAGGATTAAATGATATTGTAATATGCGGTGGCATGGAGAACATGTCTCAGATTCCTTATTATTTAGATCAGGCTCGTTTTGGTTATAAATATGGAAATGGAGCCATGATTGATGGCTTAGCCAAAGATGGGCTGACAGATCCTTATGCCGATCAGGCTATGGGTTGTTTCGCAGATGCCACTGCGGCAGAATACCAACTAAGCAGAGAGGAGCAAGATACCTACGCAATTCACTCTTACAAGCGAGCTGCTGCGGCTTGGGAGTCTGGTCAGATGAAGAATGAGGTAGTCCCGGTAGTCTTAAAGACCCGTAAAGGAGATGTAGTAATAGATGAAGATGAGGAGTTCAAGAAAGTCTTTTTTGACAAAATTCCGAACCTGAGACCTGCCTTCACAAAGGATGGTACAGTCACTGCTGCAAATGCCTCTACTATTAATGACGGGGCGGCCTGCCTTATTCTGGCTTCTAAAGAGGCCGTGATAGAGCATGGGCTCAAGCCAATTGCAAAAATTAGTGCCTATGCTGATGGAGCCAGAGAACCGGAATGGTTCACTTTAGCTCCAATAATTGCAGCCGAAAAAGCTTTAGAAAGAGCAGGTCAAAAGATCAGCGATATCGACTTTTTTGAAGTCAACGAGGCCTTTTCAGCGGTATCGATGGCCTTTGCAAAGCATTTTGAAATAGCCCATGAGAAACTCAATATCTTTGGAGGGGCAGTTTCCTTAGGGCATCCTTTGGGCTGCTCAGGGGCAAGAATTATGGTTACCCTGCTCAATGTACTTGAACAAAAGAAAGCTAAAACCGGCTTGGCAGCCATTTGTAATGGAGGTGGTGGAGCTTCAGCAATGGTGATAGAAAAGTTGTAAAACGATGGTTTTGCATAGCCAGGGATCAATATTTAGCTAAGTTTCTAACATATTTGGCTTTTTTGCTTGATTATTATTCATGAATAAGCTAGCTTCAAATCGATCACAGAGATGATCAGATTTACGGCTTAATAATCCTTTATGAATGAAAGTGCTTCCCGCAAACTTTATGTGTTAGACACATCGGTTTTGCTATTTGACCACAATTCAATACAGAATTTCGAAGATAATGATGTCGCCATTCCTATTACAGTTCTTGAAGAACTTGACAACTTCAAAATAGGGAACGACACGAAAAACTTTGAAGCAAGGGCAGTTATACGGTTTCTTGATAAACTCTCAGGAATTGGTGGATTAGATAATTGGATAAAGATTGGCCCTAAAAAAGGGAAAATCAAGATCGTGATGAATACCGGCAATCTTAAGGTAGATGCTTCTAAGGTGTACGGTAGCGATAAGAACGATCATAGAATCATTAATGCTGCACTGAGTCTGCAGCAGAGCTCGCCAAAAACCAAGGTGGTACTTGTCACCAAGGATATTAACTTAAGGATAAAGGCCAAAGCGATTGGTCTTTTTTCAGAAGACTATCTGACAGGCAAAGTGAAGGATATGGATACGGTTTCGGAGGGAGCTTCGGCTTTCAATGAATTGGATTCTGAGATAATTCATAACCTTTATGCCAAAGGAAAAATAAAGGAAAAAGGCATATTAAACGGAGCCAAAGTAGCTAACGGATATTATGTTTTAAATAACTGCAATGATTCCGTTTTAGCTAGATATAACAGTGTAGAAGACACTCTGGAAAGAGTAGAGAAATCATATGCCTACGGTGTAAAGCCGAAGAATGCAGAGCAAACTTTTGCGTTGGACGCCCTAATGAATGATGAAATAAAGCTGGTAGCCATACAAGGGGTAGCAGGTACAGGCAAGACACTACTGGCATTGGCAGCGGCCTTAGAACAGAAGAACAAATATGAACAAATAATTCTGGCCAGGCCGATTATTCCGCTGAGCAACAGAGATATAGGATTTTTGCCAGGCAGTGCAGATGACAAGATCACTCCTTACATGCAGCCGCTGTTTGATAATTTGAAGTTTATTAAATCGCAGTTTAAGCCTACAGAGAAAAGGTCTAAAGTTTTAGAAGAGCTGCAGGAGAGTGGTAAGTTAACTATTACTGCTCTGGCCTTTATTAGAGGAAGAAGCTTTGCCAATGTTATGTTTATTGTTGATGAAGCTCAAAACCTGACACCGCACGAAATAAAGACTATTATTACCAGAGCTGGCGAGAACACAAAGATTGTATTTACAGGAGATATTGCTCAAATAGATACTCCCTATATGGACGAGCAGTCAAACGGACTGACTTATCTTATTGATAAATTAAAGGGCAATCACCTTTTTGCCCACATAAAACTGGAGAAGGGTGAAAGATCAGAATTAGCTAATTTGGCTAATGAGCTTTTGTGATGTGTGTTTTGAATGATCGAAAAACGTTTTTGTTAGGTATCGTGACAATTATCCTCCTATGGTCTTGCCAGAAAGAGGAACCTCCTAAACGTAATGGAACCATCATAGATTATCCCACTCAGATTACTTTAGATTCCGGTTATTCAAAAATAGATTTTGCGGGTACTACTTTGGCCATTTATGCACCAAATAGTTTACAGAAGTACGACAATCTTATTGTTGCTTTTCCGCCTACCAATGGTACCAACACACTCATTAGGGCTTTAGTTAAGCACGTGGCAGATTCCCTGAATGCTTTGGTTCTTAGTCCTACCTGGATTGAGAACGAATATCAGTACGCTCTAATGATCAGCAGTCTCATAAGTCTGGACAAAATTAAGGATGTGCCTAAATATTTTGTAGGATATTCTGCTGGGGGGGCTGATGCTTTTGTAGAAGCACAACGGCTTGGTAAAGAGAAAGTTAAAGGTTTGGTATTACTCGCAGCGGGGCGTGGCACCAATGATTTCTTAAATATACAAAAACCGCCATTAATGAAGATTTGTTTTTGTACCGGGACGGCGGATTTTGTTTATCCTGCTAACGTACAGCTTTATCAAGATCTTTTGGGGCTAAATAAAGAAATGAAGTTCATCGAAATTGAAGGTTTTGATCATGGTGACATGTTTTCCACAGGCTATCCAGAGCAAATCGCCGAGTGTTTTAACTATGTTTCGATGAATTAAGTGAATAAAGATATTCTTCTTTCTTTTCTATATACATTGCAATAGCAACGACCACCTTTTTACTGCAATAAAATCCTGTGAACTGAATCAGTTCAATATGCTGTATCACCAAGTTATGACTATCTAACCCACCTTAAGGGGACAACCGGGATAAACTTTTTGATACATAAAAATTTATAGAATAGGCTTGCCAGAGGCAACAAAAAAGGCTTGATAAACGGAATATCAAGCCTAATTTTTTTAAGTCAATCTTAAGGTTATCCTATTGCTTTTGCCACGCAGGCTTTCATTTTAGCCAGACCCATTGCACTCGCTTCTTTGGCATCCATTTTCCAAACGTCTTCATTGAAAATTTCAAGAGAAAGTGTGATGGGAACACCCTTTGAGTTCAGAATTTGTAATATTTTATCCATAGGTGCATCACCATCACCGGTCATTACACGCATACCGTCTGTTAACTTAGATTTCTCAATGTTTCCCGGGTAATCATTCATATGGAACATTTGAATTTTACTCCCATTGATCATTTCTAATGCTTCAAATGGCGAACCACCTCTTCTCAAATGATATACATCGGGTAGAATAACTGCATCCGGGTGTCCACTCTCGGCAGCCACGAATAAGGTTTCACCAAACAAGTGTAGATTTTCAGAAAATCCCCATAGTTCCAGTTGCGGTAAAACCCCCATTTCTTTACCCTGTTGGCATACCTGGTAGAATCTTTCCGCTGCTTTTCGAAGATCAATTTTTGGCCCTTTGGTTGCACCAAATGGGGGTGCGGCTATTCGTTTGCACCCAATTTGAGCCAGCATATCCATTTCTCTTTTGATTTGGTCCAGAGCTTTATTTCTTTCTTCATCATTATCTACCACCCAGGCAGCAAAACCAATAGAGTCCTCTATGACAATTCCTAGGTCCGAGGCTTTCTTCTTTACATCTGCTAGTTTGCCTCCTTCTTTTACATAGGCCTCAAGCGTTCTCATCCATATTTCAATGCCATCATAGCCTACGGCCGCTGCGGTTTCTATTTCCTTCATGAGTCCCAGGTTCTGACGCATGATGGTGCTGGTATTCAGGCAGAAAGTGAAATTATGTTTTTTTTTCTTTTCAGGGCTGGCAAAAGCCATTTGATTTCCTACGGCTAAAGCGGCCGCACCGGTCAGTCCGGATTTTAATAGATTTCTTCTGTTCATTTTATTAGCTTAGGTAGAATTAAAAGTCAGTATCCGGCTCGTCAAAGTTCATTTCTTTGATCCAAATATTTCGGTAAAGTACATCATGTCCTTCAGCCTGTAATTTAAGGCCGCCGGGTACATTGGTGATTCCTTTGCCTCCATCATTTCCACCATCTAATCCGGAGTTTTCTCCACCCCATACCTGGTTGATTTGAACATTGGTATGAGCCTTTTCACCATTGAAGTATAAAGTGACCATTGGTTTTTCTGTGAGCTTGCCATCATCGTCAAATCTGGCTGCTCTAAACTGGATATCATAGGCATTCCATTTACCGATGCCGTTATATAAATGATATGGAGACGGAGATTCGTTAATCACTGCTCCCATTCCATGAGAAGTAGTATCTCCATCCAGCACCTGGATTTCGTATCGGTTTTGAAGGTAAACACCGCTGTTACCACCTTCAGTGGCAATAAAGAATTCTACGTGAGCTCTAAAATCATTGAACTTTTTCTTTGTCACTATATCAGCTGTACCATATTTGCCTCCTTTGGCAGCAGGATCATTGGAGTTAACAACGGTTCCACCATCTACCTGATCTTCCACCACCATCCACTTGATAGGCAATTCAGCAGAAAGCCTTGGCCCTTCCCAATAGGTCCATTTTTCGTCAAGCATTTCACGCGAACCATCCAAATACATTTCAGCACCATCTATAATGCTTGCTCCTACACCTAAAGCCGGCATTTCGGCTACCATCTCTTCAGCTTCATCTGAAGTGTTTTCGGTACTGGAGGCACACTGGCTAAGGGTGAAAGAAGCCAGGAGGCCAAACGTAAAGACTTTGAAAGACTTATTCATCATTTTTGATTTATAGGGTATTAAATATTTCAGTTATTTTGCTCCTTTTACATTCATTTTCAGAGTGTAAGCAGCTTTTGATGCAGTAATAAAAAGTGTCGTTCTTTCTTTACCGCCAAAAGTCACATTGGCAGTCCATCTTTGTGGTACATCAATGTGGTTAATTTTTTCACCGGATGAATTGAATATAGTGACTCCGGGACCGGTAAGATAAAGATTGCCCTGTTCATCTATAGTCATGCCATCTGAGCCCATTTCGCAAAAGAGCTGTTTGTTCGTCAAACTACCATCAGGATTAATTTCAAACACATAGGTTTTTTTTGCTCTGATATCAGCAACATACAGTTTTGTAAAGTCTTTATTCCCTACAATACCGTTTGGTTGTACCAGTCCGTCGGCAGCGACTTTTACATTGCCCGAAGCATCATAGTAGTAAACTCTCATTTCGGGCTGCTCCATGTCTCCTCTATTCCAATAGTCTCTTTTGTAAAAGGGGTCAGTAAAGTACATGCCTCCTTTATTATCTACCCATACATCATTAGGACCATTGAAGAGTTTTCCTTCAAAACCATCTAAAAGCACCTTGTGGTTTTTCTTTTTGTCTATCCGCCACAATTCATTTTTTTCATCTGCACATGAAATGAGATTTCCTTTTTGATCAAAGAACAGTCCATTGCTTCTGCCTGCATTATCCATGTAGAGACTAAGTACCCCTTTGTTTGAGTATTTCCAAATTTGGTTGTTTGGCTGATCGGTGAAAAAAATATTCCCTTTTTTGTCAACAGCCGGGCCTTCAGTGAAGCTGAATTGGTCAGAAACCAGCTGTAACTCAGCCCCTTCTTTAATTAAGTTTGATTGTCCGTATCCTTCAGGAATAGCCAAAGAAAGAATTGCAAGCAAAAATGCCAGTCTTAAGGTCTTTTTCATTTTAAGAGGTATAGGTGTTTGTATACTTAGTTAGAAGGCGGGGTAATCATGATATGAGCTCTGTACGTACCAGGGAACATGATCCAGGGCCCACCTGCTACTAGTGGTTTAATAGGGAGACCGGTAGTTTCTGCTGTGGCCCAAGGAATATACACTACCCAACGAAGATTGGCCGATCCCTTGTCTGTACCACTCATTACATAAAGGGTTGAGGCCTTCTCAGGCATTTTTAATTTCCCTGCTTTGGCTTCTTCTTCCCTGATTTTTTCTACTTCTCCTCTGTCTTTGCCCTGAGCTCTGAGCGTTCGGCCTCGTTCCATGAATGGTTCCAGGTCTTCATGGTAACAGGCTACACTAAAACCTTTATTATTAGGGTCATCTGCTAAGCAAATGAGCTTGTTAGTCCCTTTTCTGAGAAGAAAAATATTGCTTTCTGCATCAAATCCCATAACGGTTGCACCGTCTCTGTCTCCTTCATCTAATGGGAGAACAGCTTCCGCAATTTGCTGATCAGAATTAGGGATTTGAGCCTGAGTTTCAAAAATAATGAAGGTCAATAGTGCTAAAAGGTATTTCATAATCGTAGGGTTTTTCTGTGAATTTAAGCCGAATTAATTCAATCTGCAAAGACACAAAGATGATAGCAAGGCTTTTAATGATGAAAGTCACTAAAGTGCTTATTTCTGGTCAATGGTTCCAGTGACTCCTTCCTTCATGGCCCATGTAAGCTCCCCATTTTACACGGCTTACGGGTATGTTTAGTTTTCGTCTGTAAATTCCCAGATACCGCTGTGGTTTTTCGAAAATGGTGGACCCCGGAAACTCTGAAGAAGTAGCCGGACTTCCCGAAAACAGGATGTCTAGTTTTTGATCACCGTCTAAATCTCCGAGCCAGGGAGTGGAGGCAAAGCATGCACCGTCAATTCTCTCAGCCAGATACCCTACATTATGAGTGGCAAAGTTGTATGTAGTAAGTTCAAAAAATGGCTTTGGCTTTTCATTAATAATTGAGTCTTTGACACTGTTTAAAATGACCTCATCTACTCCATCGCCGTCCAGGTCAGCTACCAGAGGAGAGGAATAAGTAAAACGCTTGCCTTTCCATTCTTTCACAATATAGCCAGTGCTACCATCTATTAAAAGCTGTTTAGTACTGCTGTAAACAGGATATTCGCCTATCGCAATTTGTACAAATACATCCGGGATGCTGTCATTTCCGGTAAAGTATCCTACCGCAGGTTGCGAGAAGACTTCGGCATTCTCATTAAAGACTGCCCAAATTAATTCATGAGTAGTGCCATCAAGAAGTTTAATACCCGCTTCATTGGTATTAAATAGAATATCCTTTATACCATCCCGAGTAAAATCTGCCAAAACGGGCGGGGCCTCATATCCTTTGAATGATGTAGAGTCTAATATTTTAGAGGCTTTCAGGTTTTTATTTAATAAGTCTGAAAGTCGACATAGATAAAGATGACCGGGTTTACTCTCTCCTCCACTACCAAAAATAATTTCCGGGTTCTTACTTAGAGGGTTCATTAGAATCGGCGAAAAGTAAGTCTCTTGTCCATCTGGCATGATGTCCTGGGCCAGTACTTTACCTGTTTTGGCACTAAGGAGCATCAATTTTCCAGGTGGCCGGTATTTCATTCCTCTGGGAATGGCAGCATCACCTCCATTACTTATTAAAAGGTCCCTGAAACCATCTCCGTCCTGATCAGCCACAAACTGGCCATTATAGAAATTATACCAGCCATCTTTTCTTGACACCATTTTGCCGGGTTTGCTGTAAAATTCCCAGATTTTTATCCCGGTTTTACCATCTAAAGCTTGAAGTTCGGCAGAGCGTCCTCCTATAAAAACATCCGGTGTACCGTCCCCAGTGATATCCTGAAATATAGCTGAGCCAACGATTTGATTACGGGCGGGCGAATGCCAAAGTTGATTGCCGGTAGCACCATTAATAGCAATAACTCCAAATTCAGTGGTATTCCATTCATCTGACCCTGCACCCATGACTATGTCTAGAATTCCATCCTCATTTAAATCTGCGGTCATAGGAGAGGAGGCAGAAGTCACGTCTGTGACATAACTGTTCCAATCTTCATTTTTCGGTGAACAGCCAATGAAAACTGTCCAGGAAAGGAGTGCTAATAGAGTTCTGGCAATCATTCTGTAAAGTTTATGACTTATTTTAAACTTTCGCTATTTGCTTTTAAATTTAACGGAGCCTTCGTTCTTTAGGAGTTCTAAAAAAGAGATGGAAAAAGAAAAACTGTTTTATCATTTCAAAATGAGGCTATTAATTCTCAAATTACAATTCGTCTTAATTATAACAGCATCACCAAAAAAAATGAGGTGATTATCAAAAGTTACAACCTATGAAAAAAAGAATTTTGCTTCCCTTACTACTCATCCTGGGAAGCGTTGGAATGAGCTATGCTCAAAAGAAAAGCAGCAAATTATTTAATGGTAAAAATCTGGATGGCTGGACAGTTTACGGTACAGAAAAATGGTATGTGAAGGATGGTTTGTTGGTTTGTGAAAGTGGCCCAGACAAAGGTTATGGTTATTTAGGAACCAATGAAAGTTTTAAGGATTTTGAGCTGAGCGTTGACTTTAAACAACAAGCCAATGGCAACAGTGGAATCTTTATTCGTTCGTCAATAGAAGGTACTAAAATAACAGGTTGGCAGGCAGAAGTGGCCCCTCCCGGCCATGATACTGGCGGTATTTATGAGTCTTATGGGCGTGGCTGGTTAATCAAACCGGATCCTGAAAAGGATAAATACTTGAAAATGGGAGAGTGGAATACCATGAAAATTAAGGTAGTGGGCCCTACTGTAACTACCTGGTTAAACGGACATGAAATGATTACACTAACCGATGAGAAAATTGGAGCGGCTGAAGGTTCTATTGCTCTGCAAATTCACGATGGTGGAGGTATAAAAGTAGAGTGGAAGAATTTGACGGTGAAGAGATTGTAAAATAGAAGAAGAATCATAAATCCCTGAATCAGTAGTGGTTCAGGGATTTTTTGGTTTTTGGCGTAATTTTTTGCTCAGGTTTCCTCATTAATTAATACTACCCTTTGTTTGTCGGCTCTATTAACGTCTTTAACAAATTGTATCCATTCATCATAAGCATCGGTAGGATAAAGACCACCTTTGACTCTTATTTTTCTATGATATTTTAAATTATTCTCAATTCGTTCTATACTTGAACTGTAATATCCAAATGAGCTTTCTATCGTGATGTCTTTAGGGCTGGCCTCTGTTTTCAGACCTTCAGGTATATGAAAAATTATTTCATCAGAGTCTTCAAAACTGTACGAGTTTGGGTCCAGATAAAAGGGCGATTCCCTGCCTTCTTTCTTTAACGGAGTTCTATAAAAAGAGCTTAGCAGGTTTGGTTTGAGAAACATCCTTTTTCCACTGACTGAGGCAAGTTTTCTCGATGAAACATTAGCTTTTTCTATGACTTCAGGGAGTCTGCTTTTAAGCACTTTATATTCAAACTCCTGGAGTTCAAAACTCGGAATATCAATGGAGCCAAGTAGATACTTGCGTTGCTCATCAATATTTAAGTTTTGAGAGATATAGGCTCTTTTTTCTTGTTGTAGCCCCCCATAAGTAGAGTGAATTTTAACTTCTGCTTTTCCGTCTTTCTCTAACCACACTTCGGCGGTTCGTCTTTGAAAATTATTTTCAGGAGTATACTGGGTAGTATTTACCAGCTCGCTTCCGTTTGGCGTAATGAGTAGTGCCTTTCTGTTTCCTGTAAAGTTACCTTGATAACCTAAAGGCTCTGTTTGACTGGTGCACTCTAACCAAATGGTGTCTTTGGGCATGGGTACGCAGGCTATCACGTGGTTAAAATTCATTGACGGAAAATCTTCCGACGAGTCATCATAGGAATCACCGGCATAAACCAAAGCTGGATAAGCTAGCACACCCACATTTTTTAATAGGGCAATGGTGTAGTTTGTCAAAGCTTTGCAGTCGCCATAGCCTTTTTCTGCCACCATTGTGGCCGGCATAGTTTGCCAACCACCTATGTCAAGCTGAATACTCATATAGCGGGTGTGTGACTGCATGTATTCGTAAACGGCTTTAGTTTTTTCAGCGATGCTCATACCCGGTGCAATTAGTCCCTTAAGTTTTTGAAGTGATGAGGCAGGTAGTTCATCTCTGTTTAAATTGAGCTCATGATAGAATTTGCCAATATCTGCCCAGGTTTTAAATGTTCCTGTATACTCATCTATCTCAAATATCTCAGGGGCACACATTACCCATGGTAAGTCATCATTTTTTGAGTAGGGTTCATATTCAAAAGGAGCTACATTTTTGATTTCCCATGATTTCTTAAAAGGAAGACCTACATTTCTGATAAGGCCGGGTATGGAGGTTTTATGCTCTTTAAATCTGAAAGGAATATTGGCTGATTCAATGGTGAAGCTTGAATACAGAACTTTTGTTTTTTCATGTTTTTGAGGAAACCAACCCGGATAGAAAAGCATATTTTTATCCTGTTTCTCAAAACTGAATTCCACTACAAAGGGATACTCATAGTTCATATTGTCAAACTGACCAAACTTCACCATATTATCAGAAATACCATCGCTGAATGCACTCAAACCTATTTCATCTACATCACGCGTTTTAAGACTTTCCACAGCCTTTCCATTGGCTAAATACAAGGAGCCATCAATTCTCTTGATCTTTGAAAACTTGTCATAATAAGCTTTAAATAAGCCATGCTCTTTTGCGGCCTCTTCATTAAAAACCATAACGGCCCAATGTTTTTTGGTAGTTGAATAGCCGGGCTTTTCTATGAAAAATTGTGTGTTGTCAAAGAGCACTACTGCATTTACTCCTTTTTCATTTATGGCCGATGCTATTAATGAGGGGCTTACCTCCTGAGCTTTTACAAGATGATGACAAAGCGAGAATAGGATTAAAAGGGCCTTTATGTTTTTCATATTACTCTTCAATTTTCTTTAGTACAGCCTGTTCTGCGTGTTTTTCAACAACCATATCATAGAATTGCTTTAGATAGCTATATTCTTCTGCTGAATACTCATGTTTTTCCAGATAAAGTCTTGAAGTAAATACCAAAGTGTTTTCCATTTGCTGAGCATGAAATAGAAAACTACCGCCATTATTTGGCAGGAGTACGTTCACGGTTTTGGGCATTTCGTCCACTACAAATCCTTTGGGAATTTCATAAGAAGCCTTTATAGAATGTCTGTGTCTGTTGCCCAAATTAACCGGGTATAGCCTGGTTTTTTTCTTGAATGGATTTTCTTTCTCTTGCCCGGCTAACATAGGAGTGAGATAAATGATATCTGGCATAATGGCTCCGTCTTCCATTTTGAAATGAAAGGAAACACTGGGACTGCTATATATTTCAGTCATATTTTCGTGAGAAATCTCATCAATATACCAGTCAGAAGTACTTTTGATAAGGCTCTCTTTAAATTCTTTTTCGCCCATTTCTTTAAACCTGGCTCTTAGATCTCTTGCCTCGTAGCCACCATATGAGGCATTATATCTACCTGATAAACTTCCTTCTTCAGTATTGATTTTAGCATTTATTTCTTCGTATAAAGTACTGGCTTTCTTTGGTGAAAGGTCAATAAATGTAGCTCCGGTTTCAAATATTTCCCGTCCGGTACTGTTCGCAATTCTTATGGGTAAATTGCCTAATGGCTCAAGCGGATCAGTACAATCAAAAAGGATTTGTTCTTCTCCGAGATGAACCACCACCAGGGTATAATTAAACCTATCTAAGAGTGGGTAAATCTCACTTATTCTACCATTTGATCTGGTACTTGAAATGACCGGATTGGCATTGAATCCGCAACTCCTTAAAAGTGAAGAAGCTAATAAGTTCAACTCCGTGGCAGAGCCGGTTTTATCGGTAAAAGTTTTTTTGAGAGAATTGGTTATTCCGAGCCCTACATGTTCATCCCAAACGTACTCAGTTGTCATGTATCTATGAATGGCTTCAAGTCTGGTTTTCATGTCAGAGATTTTATTAAATTCATCTACTTTCTCTTTCAGAAAGCCAGGTTTAGAAAATCCTACGTTCCATTTTTCATGGTCAATAAGTGTTTTGTCGAGCTCAGGCCAGGAGGTAGTAAAATTCCTTATTGGTTCGTTGGGAAATTGATAAGAAGAAAGTTCAAACTCCACTTTAGAAATATAATCTTCTTCAGTAGTGATGTATTTCTCATCTTTAAAAGCAGGAGCATCAGCCACAGCAAATCGGTAAGCAATACCTTGTATACGTACGTCTGTTCCATGGATATCAACAGATTCACGTAACTGATCATTAACTGTTAGAGGAAGATAACCATTCATGATTATCTGATAATAGAAGTAAGCCGGTATCTTAACATTTATTTCGCTCCAGACTTTCGGGAGTTCTCCTTGAAAATACCAGGTACGAGGATTACTTATTTTAGCTAAGGGAGATTGTATCACATAGGTGTATTCAATGATTGAGCCTTCTTTGACGTCTGGAAGACTCATCTTTTTTTGATAGTAGTCTTCATTTTTTCTTTCATCAAATACTTCTTTCCTATGAAGTTCTGATGTTACTACTTTACCCTTTTCAAGGTTAAAAGTATTGGCTTTGACTTTGTAAATATTTTCTCCTGTAGTGCTGGTACCTCTATAATACGGGATGGTAACAATTCCCTCATCTAAGCTTGATTTGTTCAAGATATGCTTCCTGACATGAATGGTGGTTTCTATTTCAAAACCTCTGGCATTGTTATAAATAAACTCCACATTTCCATATTCATAGAGTACTATGGCATGGGCATTACTGTCAAGGCTTGAATAGTCTGTTTTAAAATCAGAAGGACTAATGTTACCAAACTTTACTGGTTTTTGAGCGTTGGATTGGATTGTCAGCAATAGTAGTGCTGACAAGAGAAGCGTTTTAAAGTGCATGTGTTTTAAAGAGCATTTGTAATGGATTGACAAAATCAAACTTCTTACCAAAAAAGGCTATTAAAGTTTAAATAATTATTTTGTTTTCAGGTAAGGGCTTCATAGTTAATGGTGTATAAATTAGTCTATATTTATTTATCGGTGCTTTTTCTTTAAAAAGTTCAAAAATGTCTGCTTCTTATTTAGAAAAGAAATTGGCTTGATAAAAAATTAAAGAAACCATATCTTTGATACATATACTCTGCAAGCATACTAATGGAAACATACGCCCAAATATTGATTTATGCCTCTCCCGCCTTTTTTTTGCTGGTCATGGGAGAGAAGCTTTATGGTAAATATGTAAAGGGCGATGATTTCAAATGGATGGATATGATCTCAAGCCTTAGTTCTGGTTATACCAACACTCTGAAAGATGTTTTAGGCATAGGACTTTCTTTATTAACCTATGTTTGGTTATATGAAAAGGTGGCTTTGATTCATATAGAATTTACCTGGCTGAATGTACTGATCGCCTTTATTGCCTTAGATTTTGCCGGGTATTGGGGGCACAGACTGAACCACCAGATTAATTTTTTCTGGAATCAGCATTTGGTTCACCACAGTTCTGAAGAATTTAATCTGGCCTGTGCATTAAGACAGAGTATCTCAGATCTTATTAAGTTCTTTACAATTTTTCTTCTTCCAGCGGCATTGCTTGGCGTAGATCCTACCATCATCGCTATTGTAGCCCCTATCCATTTGTTTGCTCAGTTTTGGTATCATACTACTTATATCCGTAAAATGGGCTGGCTGGAGAAAATCATAGTTACTCCTTCTCATCACAGGGTGCATCATGCCATTAATCCTATTTACATAGATAAAAATCATGGCCAGATTTTCATATTCTGGGACAAGTGGTTTGGGACATTTCAGGAAGAGTTACCTGATATACCACCTGTGTATGGCATTACAAGACCCGTTCGTACCTGGAATCCAATAAAAATTAATTATCAGCATTTGTGGTTACTGATGAAAGATGCCTACCGGGCAAAAAACTGGAAAGACAAATTCAGGGTATGGTATATGCCCACCGGCTGGAGGCCCAAAGATGTAGAAGAGAAATACCCGGAGTTCAAAATAGATGACCCTTACAATTTTGAAAAGTACAATCCTTCAATATCAAAAAATTTACAGGCCTGGTCCTGGGTACAATTCATTGTTACTTTCACTTTTTTAATGATTTTCTTTACGGCAATACCAGAATTAGAAATAAGAGAGCTATTTATGTATGGCTTTTTCCTGTTTTTTAGTGTTTATGCCTATACCGAACTAATGGATATGAATCCGAATGCCTTTTGGCAAGAGCTTTTGAAAAATGGTTTCGGGCTGTTTATATACCTTCAGCATGGCACATGGTTTGGTATGGAACAGATGGGTTTAGCCTGGAATGTTTTAGTGCCAATATACTTTGTATCAGCTACTTTAGTGACTGGCTATTTCGTTTTTGTAGAATTGAGAGATACGCAAACTATCTCCATTTTAGGGCAACAAAAAAGTGCAGCTTAATGGAAGCTGCACCAGTTGTTTTTGTTCATGGCTGTAAAATCTCTACAAACTTAGTAGACTTTGTCAATAGATAAAAGTCATTAATACGGTTTTCTTAGGGTATTTTTACCTAAACTTCAAGATAGTCGAGATCCTTGCCATGTGTTTCGGGTATAGTTAGAGTAGAAACGAAACCAATTGCGTAGGCAATCAGACCAGTAATTGCACCAGCCATGATGATACCTGAACCAGGTTTAAAGAAGGAGAAAATCACGATCATTCCGGGTAAGGCACCTCTTACCATATTGGGTACCGTCGTAGCTGCGGTGGCTCTTAAGTTTGTTCCGAACTGCTCTGCTCCAACCGTAACAAACATTGCCCAATAGCCCGTACCCAAACCTAACCAACAGCAGATGGCATAAAGCATATTTGCCGATTTTACACCAGCAAAAAGAAAAGCAATAACTCCCAATGCAGAGAAAAGCATCATCCAGAAAATGGCTTTTTTTCTTGATTGCAGTTGGTGACTTATAAACCCACTAAGAAAGTCTCCGGCAGAAATACCCACATAGGCCCACATAATAGCCATGCCAGGTTCTACAGGTTCTTTAATGCCTAGAGCTTCGCCAAATTCATTACTAAAATACGCCAGTATACCAATACAAAACCATGTAGGTATACCAATGCCAATGCATTTCATGTATTTAATAAAACGTTCTTTATTATTAAAAAAGGAAAAGAAATTTCCCCTTGAAATGCTGCTGTCGTGCGTAATGTTTTTATACATCCCAGATTCTATAACCCCTACACGTAGAAGTAAAAGTGCAAAACCCATAGCTCCTCCAATAAAGTAGGCGATGGTCCAATCGCCAGAAAGTCGAACCGTAAAGTTTCCTACTACTGCTCCCATTAAACCCACACCAGCCACCAGAGAAGTGCCTATGGCTCTGAGATTCTTGGGTAAACTTTCAGAAACCAACGTAATACCGGCTCCAAGCTCTCCAGCTAAGCCCACACCCGCTATGAATCTTAGCCATTTATAGGCTTCCACCTGATCCATAAATTGTATTTGAGGAATAAGGCCGCAGGCAATATTGGCTATAGAGTAGGTGATGATTGAACCGAAAAGTACGGAAAGCCTTCCTTTTTTATCACCTAAGACTCCCCATAGAATACCGCCCAAGAGAAGACCTATCATTTGATAGTTTAGGATAGATTTTCCAATAATGCCCACTTCTTCATTGGTGAGGCCAAGGCTTTTTAAACTGGGAACTCTTACGATGCCGAAGAGCTGCATATCATAGATATCAACGAAATAACCAAGAGCCGCAACGATAACAGGAAGACTCAGTAGCTTTTTCCAATCAGATTTGGTAAGTTTTAATGACATTTAATGGTTTTTGAGAGTTAGATTGGGGTAAAAATAGTTTAAATTCTTTTGATCAGGTTTTGTCTCCAAAAGAAAGGTCTCCGGCATCGCCCAGACCTGGGATTATATAAGATTTGGAATTAAGTTCTTTATCTAAATCTCCGAGATATAGTCTACATTCAGGCATACGTGCCTGAACAAAACGGGCTCCTCTTTGAGAGGCTATAGCCGCCACAATGTAAGTTCTTTTTGGAATGCCGTACCGAAGCATGGCATGGTACGCCTTTTCTATTGATTTGCCTGTGGCAATCATTGGATCACATATTATCAGGGTTTTTCCATGAATATCAGGACTAGTTATGTAATCCATCTCTATATCAAACTCCTCTTTGCTATCATGTGATCCTCTGTAAGCCCCAATAAACGCATTGTCAGATTGGTCAAAGTAATTGAGCATTCCCTGATGTAGTGGCAAGCCAGCCCTTAAAATTGTAACCAATACAGGATGGTCCTTTAACACTCTGGTTTCTTTTTCTCCCAGGCTAGTTTCAACTTTCTCACTGGCGTAGGCCAGATTTTTCGAAATTTCATAGGCAAAGATTTCACCTAATCGAATAAGGTTTCGTCTGAATTTAGGTCGGTCTTTTTGTATATTCTTTTCTCTGATTTCTGCTAGATAATTATTGGCCAGACTGCTGTTTTCAGTAAGGATATACATAAGGAGCGTTCTTAAGGTTGAAAATTAAAATCAACGTGAATTTAACAGCATTAAGTTTTATTAACCTTTTTGACTGGATTCTTTTTTTGTAATTACGCTAATTTCAGGACATGAGAAACATAAGCTTCTTCTGTTTAATATATCTTATTACGCTGAGCGGGTATAGTCAGCGAATAAAAATGGTTTCTAATATAAATCAAGGTTTTATAGAGCTGTCTGAAGACATTCAAATACCAAAAGTCGCTTCGGGTTACACCCTATTTTTACCTGATGATGCACCCGTGGGAGGTTTGGTTTTTTTTCATGCAGAAAGAGATACGTCTTCTATGAACTCCATAACACGTCTGGCAGTGGAGAAGAATTTAGCCGTACTTTTTGTGACTACTGAAAATGGCCTGGAATTTTTGTTCGAAACCAATAAAATGCTGGAGCTGGAGAATTACATCCATATGGCTTGTTTAGAAAATCAAATACCGGAAGAGAAGCTGCTGTTTTCAGGAATGTCACTTGAAGGAACAAGAGCTCTGAAAATGGCCATATTTGCTTCATCAAGTGAGTCTCAGTATAAAATAACACCAAGAGCCGTTGCTGTCTGTGATTCTCCATTAGATATGGTCAGGTTTTGGTCTGTTGCAGAGAAATCCTGGAGGATGAATTTAAACAAGATTGCGGCCAATGAAGGGAAGTGGGTAAGTCAATATTTGGTTAAGAACCTTAAAGGAAAACCGGAAGAAGTTATGCCAAACTATGTAAACTACTCACCCTTTTGCTATTCGGCCAGTCAGGGTGGTAATGTAAAATACTTGAAAGATATTGCTGTAAGGGCCTATACCGAACCCGATGTTCACTGGTGGATAGACAACAGAGGCAAGGATTATTATTCTATGAATGCCATAGATCTGGCAGCAATGATTAATCAATTGAAAATAGATGGCAATGAAATCTCTGAGCTAATCCTGACAGAAGACAAAGGATACCGGCCAGATGGTAGCCGGCATCCTCATTCCTGGAGCATTGTAGATGAAAACGAGCTATTAGACTGGTTTCTCTCTTTACTCTGAATTACTTGTTATAATACACTCTCAGCTGAGCTTTAAAGCCAGCATGTTCATAATCAGCCAAACCCACTCCTTTTAATGAGGTGATGCCATCTGTGCCATCAATTGGAGCTATTTGGAAGCCCTTGTTCTTGGCATCTCCGTACAAAATATCTATTAGATAATTTGTAAGATCAAACGTATAATAACTATTAAAAACCAAACCCTCAGGATCATAGGTATATGAACCGGTAATTTGAACGGCACTATTGTCTGTTAATACTGATTCTGTTTCGTTATTCAGGTTAATAGAATATAAACCTAAAGTACTTGGTGGCTGTGGGGTTTCGTTTTTGCCTTTTCTTGTAGAATATAAAAGCAAAGTACATTTATAGATGCTCGCCAGGTCTGTGACTTCTTTAAGTGCTGCTATTCCGGGTATAACTACCTTACCGGAATAGCCAATGGCATTCATTAATAGCATTGAATTGCTGCTTTCGGCTGTGCTCAATTGATCTCCTGGATTCACAAGCTTTGAAAAGCCTGAATAATTTGAGGAGGTAGCATAATGCGTAAACTGTGCATTGTTTACCACCACCGGGAAATCAAAATTGTACTTTTCAAACGTTTTAGCCGTATGGGTATAAAGCCTCAATTTTGTATTGGAAGCATCAAATCTGCTAATGGCCGTATTGAACTTATCACCTCGAAGTACCAACCCTTTTAAAACTTTCTTTAAGTCAGGGTTTTCATCTTTATCACTTGTTTGGTAATAGGTCAAAATCTGCTGTGCCAAATTGGGATCAATGGTTAATTCTAAAGTCGTGTCTTTAGACGGACGAAGCTTCTTGACAGTTTCAGCGAGTGGAGTGAGGTTATAAGTATAAGCGTCATCAATTGTCTGCTGGTCAGAGGTAGATACTTCTTCCTGCAGCTCATTTAAAAGAAAACGTTGAGAATAGGTGGAATCTCCTACAAATCCTGCATGAGGGAAAATCACTTTAGCAGAGTCTATTACTATTGACTCTGTAATATTATAATATCCATAACTTACTAAGGGAAGACTGAGCTGAAAGTAGGCTTCGGCGTCTATATGAATTAAGTCAGATAAGTCTACCGATCCCGCTAAGATTTCACCTGAAGCAGAAGAATTAAGGCTATCACCCTTAATAGTATACGCATCTATTCTCATGGTGTCAATCATATAGGCAGTTTCGTCGATCTGCGGGTTTGGGTCTAGGTTGATGTCTAAACTGCCTTCAGTACAGGCCATAAACTGGCTGCTAAGGCCTACTACCAGCCATAGGAGTTTCTTGGTCATATCTTGTTTTTATTTTGCCTTGTACAGGCCGAGCTCCGATAGCTCGGCCTGAGATACCGTTGGAGGGAATTCTCCCTGTTTTAATTTTCTGATCATCAGTTCTGCCACTTCTTCAGTACTCTTTCGGTTACGGAACCTATGATTGCCTGATAATCCGGGAATATGCTCCTGATGAATTATCTGTATGCCATTTTTTGAGATAGCATATCCAAAATTCTTTTCATTTACATTGAATACCTCGTAGCTGTATTTTGACTCCATACTACACCGACTCACGGTGTACATGTAGGTGCCCAGAATGAGGCAGGTAAGAAAAAGTGTTCGCTTAATCTTCATCGTCCTGTACTATATCAGGGATAAATTTCCATAAATCATCATATCTCGAAACACCATTTGAACCAGTGGAGATATAGCCTTCGTCATTAATAGACCAAGCTACAGTGTAGTTTCTAGGACTACCCTCAAAACTGGTTACCTGAGACCACGTGCCAAGGTCGTCATCGCCACCGGGGGTAAATTCCCATACATCGTTACTGGCAGAACCACCAAGGAAATAGCCTTTATTCTTTAAAGAAAAACCTAAGCCGTAAGATCTGGCAATGGTAGTCTCGTCAAAATCGAGTTTCTCTGTCCACAGATCCTGTGCCGGGTCGTATTCCCAGAAATCAGTAAGGTTAACGCCATTGTTATTTCCGGTACCTACATAGCCCTTGTTTCCAATGACGAAAGCAGCCGCAGCCACTCTTTTAGAGCCACCAATACTGGTGATCTTGGTCCATTCGTCTATAGAAGGATCATAGGAGTAGAAATCCTTTGTATAACTACCGTCAAAACCTGTACCTAAATATCCTTTACTACCAATAGCAAAGCTAATAGCATTTCTGCGACCCGTTCCCGGAAAATCAGACTTTTGCTTCCAAGTATTTGCATCAGGATCAAACTCCCAAAAATCATTGAGTCTGTTATCTTCTTGATCAAGTCCTGTACCTATATAACCTTTGCCATCTACACTAAAACCCGTGGCAGCCGTTCTGGCTAAGCCCGGGAAACTTGCTACTTGTGTCCAGGTATTTCTGCTTGGGTCATACTTCCAAAAGTCACTCAGTTTGTAATTGTCTTCATCTGCTCCCATGCCTAAATATCCATAGCCGTCAATTGAGAAACCTACGGCAGCATAGCGTGCCAGTCCGTCCAGATCAGATAGTTTGAACCAGTCGCCGGTTGCGGCGTCCACATCTGAGGTTTCACAAGATTCCAAAAGGAAAATGGAAGAGAAAATTGAAAAGTAAAAAATCGTCTTTTTTAACATGTTTTAGATAAGATATTGCTTTCCTGTGTCTACGGCAGACGAGGATTAAATGCAGCCTTCAAAACTTACTTTTAACAGAAATTAAGAAACACATTCTACGTAAAGTGGAATAGTGCTATCCAATCCTTTAAATGTGTCTTTTAAAAGATAAGTCTGGCTCAAACTACAGGAAGCTATTTGGAAAAAATTATAGTTTTATGGAATAGGATAGGGCTATCCTATATTGATTTTTCTGTGTAGACTTCAGGGCATCATCTATTAGAAAGCCTACTTCTATTTTGTTTCTTTTATTTAGCTTGTAACCCAGTTCTGCACTATACCGAACCTGATCTAAGCCACCACCCAATTCATAAAATAAATCTGCTGCTATTGCGGGTTTAAATCGACTTTGGGTATCAAACTCAAGGCCAAATTTGTTTCTTAAATAACTGCTGTCATCTACCAGGCCGTCTTCCTGGTCGTCTTTGTATTGATGCTGATACCTTAGGCGGTTTTCTACCTTGATGAAAGAGTTTATTTTTTTGCCATATTTCAGGTCAGCATGAAACCGGTGATAAACTTTCGTACTGTTGGTTTTAATGTTAGACACATATCTGTAGAAGGCTTCAAGTTCAAAACCTTTCGGCAGGTCATATATTAAACCTGCTTCACCAATCCACCTCTCTTCATTACTCCCAAATTCATTTACACGGTATTGTCCTGTTACTTCAAAGTCAAGCTTCTTGAAAAGCTCTTTTTCAAGCGAAAACTTTGTCCAAAGACCAACTTGACCAAAACCACTTTGGCTTGCCATTACAAGGCAGAAAACAATTAAAAATGTTTTTTTCATTTGGTTCAATATCCTTAATAGTGGAATGCCTTTATTTTGACGGAGTCTTTAAGCAGATCTACATTTTCAATCTCTATTCTATGGATATTAAGACCCATTCTATCTTTTAGATCAGATTTTAGTAAATCAGTATTTTCTGGCTTTATATTCTCAAGGTTATCATAATCAATTAACAGAAAGAGCTCTTTTTTTGTTAAAATGTTTCCATCTAAGAGGATAGTAGAAACGATGATAATTCCATTGATTAGTCCCAGTTCATCCCAGCTTCCTTTACTTACAGCCGTAACCAATCCCATGGCAATTACCATGAATAAATAGGTCATGTCTTTGGTATTGATGCCCTCCGTTCTGAAACGTAGCATACTAAAAACAGCAAAGAGGCCAAAGGCCGCACCAATGGTCATTTCTACCCTATTTAATAAATAAGAGATTAGAAAAATGATAAGATTAAAGCCGAAGAAGGTTAAGAACAGTTCTGTCTTCTTATAAAACCTGTAATATACCAGTCTGATCATGATAAAGACGGCCAGAAGGTCTACTAAAAGACGTAAGAAAAACTTATCTGAAAGCTTATTAAAAAATTGAGATTGTCCTAATATTTCTAAGAATTCCATTGTAATCTACTTGCAGTTAAAAAGGGTTTATAAAGCCTGTCAAATGCAGGTTTAAGTCTGTTAAATCGAATGTCGTTTTCAAGAGATATTATGCCAAGGCAATATTTGCTGATGGTGCCTGAGCGTATACCCATATTTTTCAAGGTGTTTTTTACCGGACTGTTCCTGAGTTTGTCTTGCTTAACTTCTACGATTACAAGGCCCTCAAAGGCCAAAGACTCTTCGCCTTTTTGCACGCTAAGGTTTATATCAATGGTAATTCTTTCAACCGTGGTTTTACTTACCAGAGTAAGACGTTTGTAATTTACCTGAACTGTAGGGAATAAAGCATCTCCGGCAAAAGGGCTTACTTCTTGTAAAAAGTTGTCTTCTGTTTTTTGAATGCCGTCCGTTTTCTGAGGATCAGAAACAATTCTGGATTTTCGAGTACGCCCATGATTGTTCTTAAACTTGACTTCAAAAAAGGAAAGATCAGAATCTATATAATGTCTTTTTCTGACCTTATATCTGTTTAATCTTCCACGGCGATGATCATGAAAAAAGTTAAGCTCATCGGTATCGAAATATTGAGAATTGTAATTGAATAACTGTTTGTCATTTATTGACAAAACCTTGTAATGCTCTTGTACTGCCGAAATGAGTTCAGGAAGCTGTTTTTCTGAGAGTACATACTTAACTTCCTTCCTGTCCATCAGGTTTGCCTCTGCCAATTCACCCAAACTTATGGTCTCATACTTTTCTAGAAGCTTATCAATTTCATATATAAGACTTTTGTTCTTCATTTTGATTCAATTGGTAAACGAATATACTAAACCTTATTTTACTCGTGTTCTTGATACTTAGATGAGAATAGTATCTGAAACTTGCGGCGAACTGTAAGAATTATAAGGAAAATGTTCCGGATTTTGTGCCACCGCTATACTGCCCGCCAGAAATGATTCCATCTTTGTCTATACCAGTAGAAGTTCCGCCAAGATAATAAACATAAGAAGTACCAGAGCTAAAGTTTGGCCCTGAGTAAACTACTGATTGATAGTCTTTTAATGGCTTTATGCAAATGACTTCATTTCCTTGACTATCTGTAATTTCAAAAAGAGTACCTGCAGATACCGTTTGGTTTAGTTTCAATGCCACCGAAAGCTGTTTACTGCCTGAGCTAGGGCCCTGCATCATACCTGAACTTCCGGCCGCAATAAGCGTTCCACCATCCATAGAAAAAGTGTAATCATAATCTAAGGATCCATTATTTCTTTGGGTAGGCCCATATATTATGACTGTGCCACCTGACATTTGGATGTTACCATTACTATCCAGCCCATCGCCAGAAGAATTTATTACCAGATAGCCTCCATTAATAATCAGAAAAACTGACGCTGAACCGCTGTTACCTCCACCTCCAAATGAAGTGGAAGAACCATCTGCTGCATTAACGCCATCGTCACTTGAGCTTATCCAGATACTACCATCATTAATAGTGATACTTTTACTTTCCAGGCCCTCATATGATTTAGAAATGGTTATATTTCCGCCATTTATTAGAAGATCCTCGTCTGCATGGACGGCATCATCAGCCGTGGCAATGATGAAAGTACCGTCATTTAAAGTGAGAAATTGATTTGAATGTAGGGCATCATCTGCGGCATTGATGTTAAATTTACCACCGCTCAGTGCTAGTTTTACACCGGCTTTAAGTGCTTTTGCCGAGGAGGTATTTGAAATGACTTGACTACTTCCACCACCGGTAGTTATATCAAAATCGCCATTTTCTATACTGAGTACCGTTATTGCCTGAATACCATCGGCTCCGGCACTAATGGAATACTCCCCGTTTCTAATATCTACATAGCCTCGCGTTTCATCTTCGTCATTGTCTGAAGCCAGGGCATCACCACCTGCGACCAGGTTAAAACTTCCGTCATGAATTAAAACGTAGTCTTTACCTCTGATGGCATCATCAATAGCATTGACCACAAAATTGCCATTTTCAATAATTAAACCATCTTTTGAAACGATACCATCCTGAAAATTACCATTTACTGTGAGTTTGCCTGTACCAAAAAAACTCAGGTCGGCCTTGCTGTAAAAAGTAGCATTTTTCTCATCTGTTGAGCTATAGGAAGCACCGTCGGAAAGATAGTTTTCAGTGTTTTCTTTTAATTGGATCACCACCTTTGCAGCATTGGCAATACTGACAGCCGAGCTGGTATTATTGCAGATATTGAGTGAATTAAAAATCAGATTTACATTTTCTGTATCTTGTGTATCAATGATGACTTGACCATTCTCTAAAACTCCACTGATATTGTAAGTGCCGGCGTTTGTTATAGTCACTACCGATCCTGCATATGTAGCTCCTTCTCCGCTAATTTCAATTGCTGAGTTTTTTAAAGTGATATGAGTGGCTACGCTATCGTCCCAGTTATAATCAGCATCGTTTTCATTTGGTGTTTCCAGAGTCACCTCAATGTCAGAGCCTTTGTCTATTTCTGGGTTTATTTCTGTATTGTTGTTGCAAGCTGTTCCAAGTACACATAAAGTGAGTCCAAGCAAGATTCTTTTTGTATTCATAATGGTGTTTAGGGGTTTTCCTCCTTTCATTAGAATACGTCTGTGATGTGTTGTCTGCTGCCTTTGAAGGAATGATTGTTTTGTTTTATCGACAGATTTACCTATTTCTTCGATAGAATCGGAATAGGATAAGAGTTAATGACTAGGGCTTAAATAAAAAAGACAATCTAAAAGATTGCCTTTTCATTTAAAATCTACGGAATTTAAATAAACCCGTATAAAGATGTAGAAGAGTGAGTTTCCAGTAGCAACTTAATTGTGTTTGTTGATTTTGAAATTATTCTTTAACCACAAAAAATTTATTCTATTTCAAACAAACTTTACTAAAGGCCACCTTTGTTAAGGTCTTCCATTGCGTTGATTCATCATAGCAGACTTCTCACTCTCCTTAATTTCTTTGTATTTTTTCAGTTGCTCAGCGGTTAAAAATTTTTGTAATTGTTCTTGTTTTCTTTGTTCAATTGAAACCATTCCGGCTTTCATTTTTTCTCTACTTTCAGCTGATGGAGGAAATTGGTCTCTTGGGAAGCTTTCTAAGAGGTCTTCTCTTTCTTCAGAAAAAGCCAAACTAATCACCTGATATTTTTCCTTTTGCTCATTGCTTAAGCCTAACTGTTTAGACATTTTTTTTGTCTCATGTTTGGCTTGCTGTTCTGCAGAGGGTCTTTCCATAGCGGCCATACCACCTGGCGGTCTTCCGCCTCCTCCGCCCGGGTATTGGGCGTAGGTATTAAGGACGATTGTTGAAATAAGTAAAACGAATATCTTTTTCAATTCCTTCTGATTTAAACGTATAAAAGTATGATAGTTAACAGGATACCACCTGTTGTGAAATAAAGTCCCTTATTGAAAATTTTTGTTTTAGGGGCAAACATCCAGAAAGTGGAAACAACAAAAAACAAAAGTGATGCACCAAAAAACAGATTAAGAAAATACAAAGGAGAGTTCGTGGTAGCCTTATGTATTTGAGTCATTTTGCTAAGCAATTTCGGCAGGTCTTTCACCACATAGTTGGCCTCTCCGGTTTCAGTATTATAAGTACCTTCTTTAAAGTTAACTGTTTCGTTTCTTGTGCTTATCACCTTAAACCCTTTAATCTTTAACTCTTTACCCAGCTGTTCTTCAGTTAGGCCAGGTTTCAGAGTTTTAATCTCATGTCTTTCTTTTTTTAAGAATTCCGTAGTTCTGAAAATTAAAATCGAGCCACTGATGGCATACATAGCCATAATTCCAGCCAGAAAAAATCCCAGATATCGGTGAATGATTCTCATCCATTTGCTCATAATGTCTTTCTTTTTTTGAATTTAGAAGCCTCCGCCTTGAGCCCCTTCACTACCACCTTTAACATCGGTGTTATTGACAGACTTGGTTTTCTTTCTCTCCACAAACTTCATGTTCCCTAATTTGTAAGAGAAGTTTACTTTGATGTTTTGGTTATGAATATAGTTCACGCTTCTTTGAGTAAAGATGGCCGAGTTTGATTCGCTAATTCTGGTCATACCATTAATGAAGTTCTCGAATCCGATTCCGATGCTACCTTTATCATCTTTAAAACCTTTTTGAAGCCCAATATTATAAAAGGCCATACCAGTTGTAAATCCTTGTAATGAAATATCTCTACCTCTCATCCCTGTGAAAGCTTGGATTTTCCAATCGTTTTTAAGCGAGAGCATAGACATTAGTCTACCACTAATTACAATACCATCATTATCTGCCAGTTCAAATCCGTCTAATGTTTGAACCTGGCCTTCCAGATACTTGTAATACAAATCAATACCGCCATTAATGGTCCACTTAGGAGTAAGGAAGAAGTTTCCAAAAAGATTAGCTCCGGCTGTTTTCTGTACACCGATATTCTCATAAGTAGTTACTAAAGCACCTAAAAGGGTATCAGATGGACTGGTAATTTGTAATATGGAGTTATTGGTCTGTCTGCCAAAGAATGTCAGATTCATGTAGTTACGCTGCATGATTTTACTTATTCCAAACTCTACATTATTTGAAATCTCTGGTCTTAAACTTGGGTTACCCAGTCTAATATTTTGTGGGTTGGCGGTATTAAAATTAGGATTTAATTGTTCCAGACCCGGACGAGAAATTCTGTTATTGTAAGCAAGTTTTAATGTTGTTCCTCCACCTAATGTCTTTGAGATATTGACACTTGGTACCAGGTTGTCATAACTTGGTATGCTTAGGGCTAAGCCTTTGTCTACTGCGTCGATACTAGTATGCTCGTAACGCGTTCCTACCTTAAATGTTAATTTATTTTTCGTGCTGTAAGTATATTGTAGGTAACCCGCCTTGATGTTTTGATTGTATTGAAGAATACCTGCAGGGTTTCTGCTGTCAGCTTCAAGGCTGCCAATGATCCCAACCAAATACTTATAATCACTATTGACATCTCTAAAAATGCCCTTCACACCCACTTCAAAAAGTTGATTTGATTTAACAGGCACCATATAGTCTGTTTGAAGAGTGATCTCTTTGTTAATATTGAGATTGATATTTTGCTGCTGAGAATTGGCGGTGCCTTCCAAGCTGATAATATCAGCAGTAAAATTATTTGTGAGGTTATTTTGACTGTACTGTGTTGAAATAGACCATTCATGAGAGGGCTTGAAAATCTTCACATAATCTAAATTCACATCAACGTTATTCGAGGAGTTTTTAGAATCAACCAGCCTGTTTTGACTTGTAATAAGGTCTGTATCCTGATACACATCTGTGATCATATCTTCGTATCTCTTGAAGTTTCTAGTCCCAAAAGATACGCTACCGTTTAAGTAAGCAGATTTGCTGATCTCGTAGTCAATTCCCAGATTATATCTTCCAAAAAGACCATTGTCTTTAGCATCAGAACTTTGTACAGTGGTGGTATTGTATAATTTGCCAATTGTTGTTTGATCAAGTGTGGTGTTGGCTTTATTATAGAAACTTCTGCCAAATCCACCCAGGCTAAAGCCAAGTTTTCCGATTCTCAAATTGCCATTCAGACCAAGATTGGAGCCTCTGAAGCCTACCCCGGAGTTCAATGATAGATTGTATCCTTGAATGCTTGACTTTTTGGTGATAATATTAATTATTCCACTGGTACCTTCAGCATCGTATTTGGCTGATGGCGAAGTGATAACCTCTACCGTCTTAATAAGGTCAGCAGGTATCATCTTTAGTGCGTCAGCAACAGAGCTGGCTACAATAGTGGATGGTTTATTATTGATCAGTACCTTGATATTAGAACTTCCTCTTAAGGATACATTTCCGTCAAGGTCTACAGAAAGCATGGGTACTTTTCTTAAAACATCAGAGCCATCGCCTCCTTTAGAGGTTACATCATTCTCCGCATTGTATACCAGTCTGTCTACCTTTTCTTCAATTAGCGACTTGAGCCCAGTAACTGTTACTTCATCTAGAACTTTTGAGCTTATTGCCAATTTAATTACACCTAGATCAATATCGTCTCCTTTCTTTATTTTTACCCCTTTCACGAAAGTATCTTTATAACCAATGAAAGTTACTTTAAAGGTGTATGTCCCTTCAGCTACTCTGGTAAATTGGAACTTACCATTCTCATCTGCCATGGTTCCGTCCTGTACCTGATTGTTGGCTTCGTTTACTAGTGCAATGTTGGCATATTCTACTGCCACAGTTACAGCCGAATCTATGACAAAACCTGTCACCTTAGCGTTACCTTTTGGTGTTTTGTCATCCATGCTAAAAGCAGAAGAAGGTCCATCTGTTGATCTTGAAGGTCTGCCGTTTTCTCCTCCACCAGAACCACCCGGACGACCACCCGGACCTTGTGCTAAAGCCGTAAGACCTATGAAGGAAAAGAATAATATAAAATGTATAATGCGTTTCATAACCGTAATGTTTTTTTAAAGTGCCAATCAGCACGATACAAATGTGTATCTGTTTTTGCTTCTTTTTTTGTAGATTATATATGTATGCTCAATTCTTCGACAATCATCTCAAAAACTCATAAAACTGTGTTTATCGAAATATTTCAGGAGAAGATAGAGCCAGAGAAGAAGAGTGTAGAAAACAGAGAGTTCTTCACATACTCCTGGCAAGAATTGGCGTCTAATCTGATTGTCTTTCATTAGATTTAATAAATCTTTTGACCTAAAACATGCAGAATTTTCTCAGGAAAAACAGGCTGGCAGTCATTCATCTGGCTTTTTGGATCTTGTATTTTACCTTTTTCTTTTATCAAATCACTATTCCCAGGCGAGGAATGGAGCCAGATTATTATAAGGCTCTTTTAGATGCAATTTCCCAGGTGATATTCATGGGTTCTTTGAGTTATCTAAATTACTTCGTCTTCTTACCTCGTTTTCTGAAACACCGGAATGCCCTAAGGTATTTTGGAGAATTTATTTTGCCTTTTGCTGTCATAATTGCTTGTAATATTTTTATCAAAAGGCAGATCTACTTAGAAGATATAGGTAATGGCAAAAGTTATTTCTTTAAGCAGCGATTTATCTTTTTACATTCGGTTTACTCCGCTTTCATCGTATCTTTTGTGGCCATGCTCCGGTTTGCTCAGGATTGGTTTGATCTGGAGGCCAAAAGAAAAGAAATTGAAAATGAAAAACTGGTTTCAGAGCTTAGGTTTTTAAAAGAACAGATTAATCCGCACTTTCTTTTTAATACGCTCAATAATCTGTATTATCTGGCTCATACTCAGTCTCCTAATACAAAGGAAGTGATAGCCAAACTCTCGCAAATGATGCGTTACATGATCTATGAGGCTAATAATGAAACGGTACCGGTAAGTAAGGAGATCGAGTATATTTCAAATTACATTGATCTTGAAAAACTTAGACTGGAGGATGATTTTCCGATTGAATTTTCCATTACAGGAGAATATCAGCATCTAAAAATAACGCCTTTGATATTTATAACCTTTCTGGAAAATGCTTTTAAACATGGCGTAGAAAGCGGAGATAGTAAGTCCTGGGTAAAGGTGTCATTAGTTTTTGAAGAAAAAACCTGTATTTATAAAGTGTCTAACAGCAAGAAGAATAGTGAGTTCGGATCTGAGAAATCCGGAATAGGGTTAAAAAATACGGTGAGAAGGTTAAATTTGAGTTATCATAATGCACACAATCTTCAGATTAATGAGGATCTTGATTCTTACAATGTTACCTTGGAGATTAACTTAAAAGAGCAATAAATGAATATTCGTTGTGTCATAGTGGAGGATGAGCCTTTGGCAAGAAAGCTGATAAGCGAATACGTAAACACCACGCCTAATTTAACCTTAGTGGCTTCTTTTGGAAACCCACTGGAGGCTCTGGAATTTATGCGTGAAAACACCATTGATCTTCTTTTTTCTGATATCCAGATGAAAGAAATTACAGGTATAACGCTGTTAAAACTACTTAATAAAAAGCCTTTTGTGGTGCTAACCACCGCTTATTCAGAATATGCATTGGAGGGGTTTGAACTTGATGTAACGGACTATTTACTGAAACCAATCACTTTTGAACGCTTTCTGAAAGCCGTTGAAAAAGTTTCTCAACGAATGAAGAATGAAAAACCGGAAGCGGTAACAGTAGTGTCAACTGACCCTGCCAATGATTTCATATTTTTAAAAGATGGCTCTAAGCTGCTGAAAGTAAGACTGCCAGATATACTTTATATTCAAGGCCTGAAAGATTATGTTAAAGTAATTACCACAGAAAGGCAGATCGTGAGTCTTCAGACAATGAAGTCCCTTGAGGAAACTCTGCCGTCGAACCAGTTTATCAGAATACACAATTCCACTATTGTAGCTTTTGATGCTATAGAAGAAATTGAAAGAGACAAAGTGAAAATAGGCAAGGTGTATTTACCGGTAAGTGATTCCTACAAAAAGTCTTTTAAAGAGTATATTGAGTCCAAACGGATTTAATCAAATTTGACCTTAGACCATAAGAAAAGCCATCCCTTTCGAGATGGCTTTATTTATTTTGTTGTACTCAGGTACTTATACTTTGATCTCAACATCCACTCCAGATGGAAGTTCTAGTTTCATTAAAGCATCAACAGTATTTGGGCTTGCAGAGAAGATATCAATTAATCTCTTGTAAGTACAAAGCTGAAACTGCTCTCTTGACTTCTTAGATACGTGCGGAGAACGAAGCACAGTAAACTTTTCTTTCTTAGTTGGTAAAGGAATTGGGCCACTGATTACGGCTCCTGTTGATTTAACAGCCTTTACGATTTTCTCTGCTGAATTGTCAAGTAGATTGTGGTCAAATGACTTCAGCTTGATTCTGATTTTTTGAGACATCGGTTCTTTAAATTTTAATTGTTACAAATAGGAGAATGAAAGAACCATTCACTCCACTCTCCGAAATGGGCTGCAAATGTAGAAGTTTTCTTTTTAATTTCAAAGATGGTTTTAGGACAAAACTAAGTTAATAGCATAAAATGTCTCAAATTTCGACGACATAAGCCGTATATTTCTTTATTTCGCAGGTTACATAAAACGCAACGTCAATGGTTTGTTTAGAAAATGACTCTCTGAAAGTTTGGATAAGACCTAAAGGTGCCGAATTGAAAAGTATAGTACACAAAGCAACAGGCACCGAACACCTATGGGATGCAAACCCGGCCTTCTGGGCAAAATCTTCGCCCGTTCTTTTTCCAATAGTAGGAGCTTTGAAAGACAACACATACCAGTTTCAGGGCAAGAGTTATGAACTGGGACGTCATGGGTTTGGCAGAGATCATGTCTTTGAGGTAGAATCTAAAAATAAAACTACTGCTACTTTTTTGTTTTGTTCAAATGAGGACACGCTGAAAGCTTATCCTTTTGAATTTCAATTAAGAATTATTTATACACTTGAAGAGGGTAAACTCTCAGTAAACTATCATGTAACCAATTCAGGAAACTCAGAAATGTATTTTTCTATAGGAGGGCATCCGGCATTTACAGTGCCTTTTGATAGCAATACTAATTACGGAGATTACAGCATTTTATTTAATAAAGAAGAGGTTTTGAACAGATGGTTATTGAGCCCTCAAGGTTTATTGAATGGGCAAACACAGCCGGTAGAACTAGAAGAGGGGAAATTAAAAATAACCAAAGAACTGTTTAAAGATGATGCTCTGGTATTTAAGTATTTAGAATCCAATGAACTGACCCTTAAGTCTGAGAAGGAATCTAAGTCTTTGATTTTTAGGTTTGAAAATTTTCCATATTTCGGTATTTGGGCGGCTAAGAATGCCCCCTTTATTTGTCTGGAACCATGGTGTGGAATAGCTGACTCAGAGTCTCATAATCAGGAATTAACCGATAAGGAGGGAATCGAAAAATTAATGGCTGGTTCTGTTTTTGAGAGAGTGTGGAGTGTGGAGGTGAAATAGTGCTTGTTCTTTAGAATTTCGACGAATTTTTCACACAATACAAAAAGTCATATAAGTCCTCATCAAATTCCCTAATTTTGCAGCTTCATATTCAAAATAGAATAGCGGGTCAGCAAAGAATGGAAATCTCAAAAACATACAATCCCAAAGAAACAGAAGATAAATGGTATCAATACTGGATGGAAAATGGCTTTTTTAAGTCTACGCCAAATCCGGACAAGGAACCATATACCATAGCTATTCCTCCTCCTAATGTAACGGGAGTGCTTCATATGGGGCATATGCTGAATAATACCATACAGGATGTTTTGGTACGTAAAGCCAGAATGGAAGGGAAAGAGGCTTGTTGGGTTCCTGGAACTGACCATGCATCTATTGCTACCGAGGCAAAGGTGGTGGCTATGCTCAAAGAAAAGGGCATTAATAAAGCAGATTTAAGTCGCGAAGAGTTTTTGGAGTATTGCTGGGAGTGGACAGAAAAATATGGCGGAATTATCCTACAGCAATTGAGAAAGCTAGGAGCCTCATGTGATTGGGACAGAACCCGCTTCACCATGGAAGAAAACCTCTATGATGCCGTGATAGATACCTTTATTGATCTTTATAATAAAGGAGATATCTACAGAGGTTATCGAATGGTTAACTGGGATCCCGAAGCCAAAACCACAGTTTCTGATGAAGAGGTAATTACTGTAGAGAGAGCTCAAAAGCTTGTTTATATAAGGTATGAAGGAGAGGATGGAGATGTGGTAATTGCTACCACCCGTCCGGAGACCATCATGGCAGATGCCGCCATATGCGTAAATCCTGAAGATGAACGTTATAAGGCATTAATAGGCAAAAAAGTAAGAATTCCATTAGTGAATAGAGAGATCAGTGTTATTGCTGATGAGTATGTAGAAATGGAGTTTGGGACCGGTTGTTTAAAGGTAACTCCGGCACATGATCAAAACGATTTTGAATTAGGTAAAAAGCATAACCTGGAGGTCATTGATCTATTGACTGATGATGCCAGGCTAAATGAGAAGGCACAGATTTTAGTTGGGGAAGATCGTTTTGTGGCACGTAAGAAAATTCTGAAAATGCTGGAGGAGTCTGGCAATCTGGTAAAGATTGAAGATTATACATCTAATGTGGGTACCTCAGAAAGAACCGGAGCTGTAATAGAGCCTAAAATATCACTTCAGTGGTTTTTGAAAATGGACAGGCTCAGTAAGCCGGCCCTTGAAAATGTAATGAATGATACCATTCAGCTTATACCTCCAAAATTTAAGAATACGTATTCCCACTGGATGGAGAATGTACGGGATTGGTGTATTTCTCGACAGCTGTGGTGGGGTCACAGAATTCCGGCGTTTTATCTTGAGGATGGTACCTGTGTAGTGGCAAAAACCAAGCAGGAAGCATTAAGAGTGGCCAGAGATAAATATCAACTATTTGCCTTAAGCGAAAAGGATTTGGTTCAGGACGAAGACGTACTGGATACCTGGTTTAGTTCGTGGCTATGGCCAATGAGCGTTTTTGATGGTTTCAAAGACCCCGATAATGTCGACATTAACTATTATTATCCTACTAATGATCTGGTAACCGCACCGGAAATTCTTTTCTTTTGGGTAGCCAGAATGATAATTGCCGGTTACGAATACAAAGGGGAATATCCATTTAAAAATGTTTACCTCACCGGAATAGTTAGAGATAAACAAGGCAGAAAAATGTCGAAGTCTCTTGGTAACTCACCAGACCCTATTGAGCTGATTGAAAAATACGGTGCAGATGGCGTAAGAACAGGCATGCTCTTTAGCTCTCCTGCAGGAAATGACTTGCCTTTTGATGAAAAATTGTGTGAGCAAGGCCGTAATTTCTCAAACAAAATTTGGAATGCCTTCCGGTTGGTAAAGGGCTGGGAAGTGGCTAAAGAAGGAGAAGAAAATGAAGCGGGTGCTATTGCCGTAGCATGGTTTAGGTCTAAATTAAATCAGACTATCGCAGAAGTTCATGATCATTATAGCAAGTTCAGAATGTCTGATGCTTTGCTAAGTACTTATAACCTCATCTGGAACGACTTCTGCTCGCAATACCTGGAAATGGTTAAGCCGGCTTACATTGATGGAAAGGGGCAGCCTATTGATAAAGTTACATTTGATGCTACAGTAGGTTTCTTTGAAGAATTGATGAGATTGGTTCATCCATGGACACCTTTTATTTCAGAAGAAATTTGGCAGAATATAGCCGACAGAGAGGAGAACAGCACCATTTGTTTGGAGCCATTCCCTAAAGCAGGCGAAGTAGATCTGGCTCTGTTGTCAGATTTTGAAGGTTTGTTTGAGCTGGTTTCGTGGATACGTAACACTCGGCAGGCAAAACAAATCTCGCCTAAGGAGGCTTTGCCTTTAAGTATTAAAACCAGTGATCAGTCAAAATACACTAAACTGGCCGGGCAAATAGTAAAGCTTGGAAATATTTCTTCTATAGAGTATGCCGCGGAGGTTTCTGGAACCAGTCTTGTGATTAAGGGCGATGAATTTGGTTTGGATCTGGGCTCAAATATTGATACTGAAGAAGAAAAGGCTAATATTCAGAAAGAGCTTGATTACATTAAAGGTTTTAAAACTTCGGTGGAGAAGAAATTGTCAAACGAACGCTTCGTTCAAAACGCAAAAGAAGACGTAGTTCAAAGAGAAAGAGATAAATTAGCAGATGCCGAAGCCAAGATTAAAACACTGGAAGAGGCGTTAGTGAAATTGGGCTAAAAAATATTTAACTAAAATGATCGGAGTTTTTGATTCCGGAATAGGAGGACTGACATTACTTCATGAGTTAACACGGACTTTGCCTCATGAGAGCTTTATCTATTATGCAGATAAAGAGAATGTTCCCTATTCTTACAAGACTCCTGATCAAATAAGAGCTTTTGTAGAAAAAGCAGTTAAATTCTTTCTTGAAAAGGAATGCAAGATGATTGTTTTGGCTTGCAATACTGCTACCAATGTGGCCATAGAATACCTTAGGGAAAATTACGAAATCCCAATAGTGGCTATTCAACCCGCGGTTAAAGTAGCAGCAGACTTCAGTGAAGATCACAAACGGATTCTGACCTGTGCTACTCCTGTAACTTTGAGCTCAGAACGCTACAATAAGCTGGTAAAGTCTCTCAGTATAGAGCATCGGCTTGATAACCTTCCTTTGCCCAAATTGGTAAGCTTTGCAGAAAGTAACGTTTTTGAAGGAGCAGGTGTAGAATCCTATCTGAAGGAGGAAATTGGAAAAGTGAACACTCCAGATCATCATTTCATTGTGTTGGGTTGCACTCATTTTACTTTTTATGAAGACTTGATAGAAGATCTCTTCCCAAATCTTAAAGTGCTTGATGGAAATGCAGGCACAGCCAGACAGGTGAAGCGATTGCTAGAGAAAGATGGATTGCTTAAAAGCAGTGGTTCGGGATTTATCTATTTTTATGAATCAGGGAAAATTGTGGAGGATACTTCGCAATACAAAGAGTTATTGGCCAGACTCAGACGCTAGGTCAAAACCTCACGTAAAACAGCCAGCGATCTCAGTTCGCCAAATTCTTCCTGGTGAATTCTGTAAAAAGTCAAAAGGACATCCAGCAAATGATTCCTGAAAGTTTTGTTAAATGTCATCTCCTCAGAGTAGTCTGCCTGAAGCAAAATGTCCAGATATTTTTTGGTTTGTTCTTCTACAGGAATATGGATGCTTAGTTCTTTGAACTGAGTCTGAACCTCTTCAGCGTCTTGCGGAGCAAAACCCAAATAGCCTGAGTATTTAGCTAAAAAAATCAAATGAAAATTCTCCATATTATCTTCCATGGAGTCCAGAGTTAATATAGACTGATATAAGAAGAAGAAAAGTTCTTCATTTTCTGAGTGCTCTTTGAGTGTTTTGTTTAGCACTTCATTAAGAAAAATAGAGATGCTTGATTTCCTGATTTCATAAGGAATAGTAAAAAGTGGGTTGGTGCATTTGATTTCAGAAATGCGGTGCAAATCCTTTTTTGAATCATGGTATACTACCAGGTCAAGCAAAGTCAGCGGCTGAAACAAGGCAATTTTATTCTTCCCTCTTGCGGTTCTTACCCCATTCTCAATATAGCTCTGTATACCAAATTTCTCTGTGTAAATCTTCGCTATCACAGAGGTTTCTCTGTAAGGTATGTAACTGATGACTATCCCTTTGGTTTTATGAAGCATGGGGTCAGAACTTCCTGAATGTTAAATTTTTATAACAACTAAATAATTAGTTGTTATCTTTTGAAATAATCTATATCTTCGGAATACAATTCAACCAACTCTATTCCATGAAACTAAAATTCCTCCTGTTAATGGCACTTCTTGTGCCTTTTACTATCCATGCACAGCAAAAATTTGATATTTCAGGTCATGTCAAAGATAGTTCAGATGTTCCACTTTCTTATACCTCGGTATTGCTTTTAGCACCTGCAGACTCCGCACTAATAGCCTACACGCTCACCAGTGATGACGGAAACTTTCAGTTTAAAAACGTTGCAAGGCAAAATTACCTTGTTAAAGCCACTTATGTGAGCTATTTGCCCTATCAGGAACTTGCCGTGGCTCCGGAAGTCGGAGATTTAAGGGTGCCAGACATCGTGCTTAATCCTATTTCTCAACAGCTCTACGAAGTGGTAGTTAAAACTGCCAAAGCTCCCATAAGTATAAAAGGCGATACGATAGAATACGATGCCAGCAAATTTAAGGTTCCACCGGGAGCTACTATGGAAGAGCTACTCAGAAAATTACCTGGTGTTCAGATTGATAAAGATGGTAATGTCATTGCCCAGGGTGAGCAGGTCAGAAAAGTCACTGTAGACGGAAGGCGATTTTTTGGAAACAACACGAAGATTGCTACGCAAAACCTCAATGCTGATGCGGTAAGTAAGGTCCAATTTTTTGACGATAAATCTGAACAATCAAAATTAACAGGTGTACAGGATGGTGTCAGAGAAAAAACAATGAACGTGGAGCTTAAAGAAGAGGCTAAAAAAGGAGGTTTTGGCAAAGTAACAGTTGCCGCAGGAGCTGATGGCCGATGGAATACAAGCGGGCTTTTTAACCGATTCGACAAGGTTAATCAATTCTCAATAGTAGGTTATGGGAATAATACGAACCAGTCAGGTCTTAGCTGGGATGACCGCCAGGAATTTCAAGGTAGCGGGTCATTTAGCGGATTTAATGATCTTGGTGACTTTGGATTTAATTCAAGTGGAGGTATGAGATATTTCTATTTCTCTGGCGGCGATAGTGAAGAGTCTTTTGATATCCCTTTTAATAACTTAAGTAAGGGCTTTTCAGACAATGAGGGAGCAGGAGTCAATTATAACTTTCTGAAAAAAAAGAAGGATTTCAATAGCAGCTATTTCTTTAGCAGGAGTAATCAGTTGATTGAAGGAAATGAAAATCGGCAGAACTTTTTGACTGATGGGAGTTCTTTTTTTACCAAAGACCTAAATGCACAAGAAAACTTGGCAGGGCATCACAGATTGAACTTCAGGTTTAAAAATGAAATCGACAGTACCAATACCCTAACAATAGTTGGGAAAGGAAGGTATTCTAATTTATCTACATCCCTTTCAAGTTTGCAGGAATTAATACGGTCTACCGGAGAACAGAGTTCTATGCAGCGAGAAAACGGAACCGATAAGTACTCAATGGCTTATCAGGGCTCAGCTATTTTCAGACATAAATTCAAGAAAAATGGGAGAAATTTTGCGGCTAGTTTATCATCTACCGGAAGCAAAGGAGACTTGGAGGGAACCCAGAAAGCTGTAGTGGACATTCTGAATTCTTCAGATCCAAATTCTTATTTCAGAAATCTCGATCAGTTAAATAGCTCTTTGAACTATTCTCAATTATTGAAGTCGAGCCTCTTGTTCGTTGAACCTCTTACAAAGGTTTTGTTTCTTGAAACATTCTATAATTTTAGTAAGAGCACTGGTGAGATAACAAGAACTGTTTTTGACAGTAGCAGTGATGGTTCTGATTTGCTGAACACTGCATTAAGTAGAAATTTCAAGAACGATATTTTGTACAATAGGCTAGGAGCAAGTTTAAGGTATTCTGTGAAAGGTAATAATCTATCTGTAGGTTTAGCGGGTGCTCAGTTTAATATTGCCGGCGATTACGCTGTCACTCCTGATGATCCGTTATTGGGTACTATTGAAAAGAAGTATTCGGCTATCACTCCCAATTTTTCTTTTTTTAAGAATATGAAAGGCAACAAACACCTTAGCTCTAGCTACACAATGGGCCTAACGCCACCTTCTATTTCTGATCTTCAACCATTTAAAGACATCTCTAATCCCTTATTTATCAGAGAAGGAAATCCTGATTTGCTACCTCAGGTTTCACATAATATTGAAGCTTCATTTTATAAGTATGATCCGGCTACTTTCATAAGATTATATATTAATATGAACGCAGCAATTAACAAAGATCAGATTGTTCAAAACCAAAGCATTGACCCTAATACATTGGTAACCACTTTTACTGCAGGTAATGTAAGTGGTGGAAACAGAATTGGGTTTTACAGCGGCTTTGGTTTTCCAATAGTTAAAACCAAACTGACAATAGATATTGATTATTATCCTAGTATTAATAACTCAATTACTCTAATTAACGATATAGAGAATAAGACCAAGACATTTAGCAATGGTATCAATGCCCGATTAACCCTAACACCGGCAGATTGGATCTCCGTTTATTCCGGGTTTAATTACCAAATTAGCAAAACAGAATATGAGCTGAATGCTTCGCAGAATCAAGACATAATTAACCTTGGGGCCTATTTTAATATGAATATCAAGTTACCCAAGGAGTTCTATATTGATACCAAATTTGATTACGATCGTTTTGAAAACAAACGATTCGGATTTGATCAAAAATTACCGATCCTTAATGCTTTTGCTTATAAGCTTGTAGGAGAGAAAAAGAGAGTAGAGCTGCGTCTTTCAGCGTACGATATTTTCAACAAAAATCAGGGTATTACTCAGCAGGCAAGTCAAAACTTTGTTTTTCAGAGACAGGTGACCACTTTAGCCAGGTATTTCCTATTTGGTGTTACATATAATATGAGAGGGGTGGAAGTTAAAAAAAGAAGATAAAATGAAAAAAGTCAGTTTAGTTATTCTTGTATCAATATTCAGTGTATTTCGGGGATTTACTCAGAATCTGGTGGGTGAAGTGGAGTACAGATACAAAATTTTTTATGACAAGATATATGCTAGTCAATCTTTCATCTCTGAGCAAGAGAAAGACCGTATCATGCTTTCCTGGAACAATAAAGACGGGTATAGTACAAGAATGAAGCTTCAATTTTGGCCTGAAAAAAGCTTGTACACTTATGGTGAAGATTATGAAGTGAGATCATATTCCTGGAGGAAAGATGATATGATTATTTCAAATAATTTGAAAGAAAGAAGCCTACTGAAATTAGTGGAAAGCTTGGGCAAAACCTATGTTATTCAGGATGTTTTGACTCCGCCAAAATGGAAAGTAATGAATGAACTGCGTGAAATACAGGGGCATATGTGCATGAAAGCTATAACAGAAGACACATTAAAAGATCAGAAAATCGTTGCTTGGTTTGCGGCTGATATTCCTGTTCCTACAGGCCCTGAAGAGTTACACGGCTTACCGGGTTTAATTCTCGGTTATGATGTAAATGATGGTATGCTCATTGTTGAGGCCGAGAAAATCACTTTTGGCGAGCCGGCAGAGGAGATAAAGTTTCCTAAAAAATTAAAAGGAAAAGAAGTGAATCAGGCGGAGTATGATGCTTTAGTTGCAGAATTTAAGAAAACAGCTGTAAAAGCAGAAAGGAGCTGGGTTTGGGAGATTAGGTATTAATCAGGAAGCATGCCAAAGCAGAAATAGAAATATCACGATCCAGACTACATCTACAAAATGCCAGTAAATAGAAATTAGCCTTAAACGAAGTTGGTTTGGAGGATTTACGCTCTCCACGAAGGAGTCGATAAATGATCTGTTTTTTAAAGAATTATATAGGACCATTCCAAGAGCTACAAGACCGCCTAATGTATGAATAACGTGTAGCCCTGATAAAATAAAGATGAAAGAACCTCCTGTGTTATTAGAAGGCAAAACATTGTTGTTTAACAAATCCATCCAACCCCAAAACTGGAAAAGTAGAAATGCCAGGGCCAGGAAGTATGTGCTGATGATATACTGCCTATATTCCTTGAATTTTTGCAATTCCATCGATTTTTGTGCCTGCCAAATGGTGAGACTGCTCAATAGTATGGCAAGCGTGCTAAACCAAAAAACTTTAGGGATCTTTAAAGGGATATCCTGATTGACCAATTCTTTTTTAACAAAAACTAAAATAATGAAAAGGAAAAGCAAGGCACTGCTTATCAGGCCAAGATAAAGCATGAATTGAAAAGGTTCCCTTCTTTTAGTCCATGAGTTTTCCATCAAAGCATTTTACCTTTCCAAACAGTATAGTCATCAAATTGGTTTTTTAAATCGGGTTCGTTTTCGAAAATACCGTATACTGTAGAGCCGCTACCAGTCATGGAGGCGTAAGTCGCTCCATTTTGGTACAGATTTTCTTTTAATTCGGCAATTAACGGGTACTTAACTGATAGCGGCTTTTCAAAATCGTTTTCTATTTGTCCTTTCCATTGGCTCAATGGTTGTTTAATTACTTCCATCAAATTCACTTTAGCTTTTTGAGGTGTAATGGAAGCATAAGCTTCTGCGGTGCTGATATGAATAGACGGGTTTATTACTACGATATAATAAGAACTTAGATCTAAGCTTATTTCTTTAAACCTGATACCTCTATCATAGCAAAAGACTGGTTTGTTTTCAATAAAGAATGGGCAATCGCTTCCAAGCTCGGCGGCCAGGTTTTTAAGGAATTCATTGGCAAGGCCAAGCTCAAAAAGTTCGTTTAGAAGTTTAAGAGTAAAGGCACCATCGGCAGAGCCGCCGCCTAGGCCGGCACCCATAGGAATAACTTTATGTAAATGAAACTTGGCCGCATGGCCATCTAAAGAATCTTTTAATAGATGAAAGGCCTTTAAAATTAAATTGTTCTCAGGCTTTCCGGGAATTTCTAATCCACTACTCTCAAAACTTAATTTCTCAGAAGGCAGAGCTTCCAGAGCATCTTGCCAGGCGATAGGATAAAAAATGGACTCAATATTATGGTAGCCATCTGCTCTTTTGTCAGTGATATAAAGGCCAATGTTAATTTTGGCATTCGGGAAGCTGATCATACTTCTTTTGCTGTCTTTGTTCGCAAAAATACCGAACTAATTGCGAATAGTGTGTCGGTATTGAATATCAATCGTTTCCGGAAGAAATTGTCTCAAAGGTATTTGAAAAAAGTTTTTTAAGTAGTACTTTTGCATCCTGTTTTTAGATACGCTGCAATTATCCTGAATAGTAGCCTCTTTCTTGAATGTAATAACGATTTAAAAATAAGAAAATGAGCGATTTGATTAGAGAGATCGAACTGGCTTTAGCACCAGAAAAAACAGAGACTCCAGATTTTAAGGCTGGTGATACTGTCAATGTTCACGTACGTATCAAAGAAGGAAACAAGGAGCGTATTCAGGTATTTCAAGGAGCTGTAATCCAACGTAAAAACTTTGGAACAAACGGTGAAACCTTCACGGTTAGAAAAATTTCTAACGGTATTGGTGTTGAGAGAATTTTTCCTATATTGTCTCCAAGTATTGAGAAGATAGAAGTACTGAGAAGAGGAAAAGTAAGAAGAGCTAAGTTGTACTACCTAAGAAACAAGCATGGTAGAGCGGCTAAGATCAAAGAATTGAAGAAATAAGATATTTAAGATTATAAGTAATAGCTTTTTCATAATTTGTGTTGGAAAACGCCGCCTTGATGAGGCGGCTTTTTTTGTAAAGCTATCCTATCCTAGGGCAGTTAACTTATCTGTTAACGAAATCCATTTTATTTTATGTTATCCTTTTATAAATATCAAGGTACTGGTAATGATTTCATCATGATTGATGACAGAACAGGTACGTTTGATCTCAATCAGCCTCAAATTGAATTCTTGTGCGATCGTAGATTTGGCATTGGAGCTGATGGCCTGATACTTCTTCAGAAAGCTGAGGGATTTGATTTCAGAATGGTCTATTTTAATGCTGACGGTAGAGAAGGAAGTATGTGTGGGAATGGAGGCAGATGTACCGTCAGATTTGCTCATGATTTGGGTGTTTTTGACGAGAGTACTTCTTTTATCGCTGTTGACGGCCCTCATGAGGCAAATGTACATGGCGAAATCGTTTCACTAAAAATGTCTGATGTAGAGGGTTCAAAGGAAATGGGCGGCTCTCGTTTCTACAATACGGGTTCTCCGCATGTGGTTAAGTATGTAACGGATATTGATAATTTCGATGTAGTAGCTGAAGGTAAAGCTATTCGTTATTCTGATTTCTGGCAGGAAAAAGGAGGTACAAATGTGAACTTTGTCGAAGTTATTGACGATCTGAATATAAAAGTAAGAACGTATGAAAGAGGAGTAGAGGACGAAACTTACTCTTGTGGAACAGGTGTAACTGCATGTGCTTTAGATAGATTTACTGAGCGGGCCTTGACCTCACCGGTAAAAATCCTAACCAAAGGAGGAGAGCTGGAGGTTTCTTATAATGCAGAAAAGAGTGGATCTTTCAGTGAGATTTGGTTATCAGGGCCTGCAATTCAGGTTTTTGTAGGAAAAATAGACGTTTGAGAAATATTCTTTTTCAAATGTATTGACTGGTAAGTTATTTCGTTTTAACATTGTAGCGGAATCAGAACGAATCTCTCCGGTTCCATCTCAACACAAGGTTTAGCCATAATTCCAAAATCATTTAGGCTTCTACCTTATCATTATCAATTCAGAAATAATACATATAGTATTCATATCGGTTAGATGTAGTCTGCATGCACAGATTATTCCTCTAAACTAATTTAGATTTAATATCACCTTCATGTACCAAGAAAAAGACCTTAAAGTCAAATTGTTGTCAGAATTAAAGACAATGGCAACTGAGCTGGGAATAGATATCAAAGGCTTGAAAAAAGCAGATCTTATTAATGGCATTCTTGAGAAAGCTCCTAAAAAAGCTGAAACAAAACAGGAAAAGCCGGCTCCTAAAGAAAGAAAAGAAGACGAAAGAGAGAAAAGGGCCGAGAGCACAGACAACAGAGAGAAAAAGTCTGAGAATAGGGACAAAAAGAAAGAGGAGGCCAATGATGGTGGTTCTAAAAGACCACGTACTCGTAAGCGTATAAGCAGACCAGAAGGTGGTAGCTCCGGCCGAAACAATAGCGGATCCGATAACTCTGAAGATGAAATTGATTTGTCTGATCTGGAGGAAGAAATACCAGATATTACTGATGAAGATCTGGGCCTTTCAGATGTTTCTGGTATGTCAGATGAAAACGATGATCAGCCAGAGGAAGATCCGGTAGAAAGAAAAAAGAGAGATGATTATTCAAAAGATATTAAGAGACAATTCAATAACCTGGTTAAGGAATTTGATGGTCTTATTGATAACGAAGGTGTTTTGGAGATCATGTCAGAAGGTAGCTATGGCTTTTTAAGATCTCCGGATTTTGATTATTTGGCCAGTCCGGATGATATATATGTTTCTCCATCTCAAATAAAACTCTTTGGACTAAAAACAGGTGATACTATACGGGGTACCGTTCGTCCGCCTAAAGATGGAGAGAAGTACTTTGCATTATTAAAAGTAATTTCGGTTAATGGAAAGACCTCAGAAGAAATCAGAGATCGAATTCCTTTTGAGTATTTGACCCCACTTTTCCCGAACGAAAAAATCTCACTTTCTACAAAGCCAGAGATTATGTCTACCAGGGTGCTGGATCTTTTTGCACCTATTGGAAAAGGACAGCGTGGTATGATTGTGGCACAGCCGAAAACTGGTAAAACAGTTCTTCTTAAAGAGATTGCGAATGCAATTGCTCGTAATCACCCCGAAATCTACTTGATCATTTTGCTTATAGATGAACGCCCGGAAGAGGTGACTGATATGGCTCGTTCAGTTAGGGCTGAGGTAATATCTTCTACTTTTGACGAAACTGCCGATAAGCACGTGAAAGTATCAGGAATGGTACTGGAGAAAGCAAAAAGATTAACTGAATCTGGTCATGATGTTGTCATACTTCTTGACTCCATTACAAGACTGGCAAGAGCTCATAATACAGTGGTTCCGTCATCTGGAAAGATTCTTTCCGGTGGTGTGGATGCCAAGGCTTTGCACAAGCCGAAAAGGTTCTTTGGTGCAGCCAGAAACATTGAAAATGGTGGGTCATTAACTATTATTGCCACTGCTTTAATAGACACGGGTTCTAAGATGGATGAGGTGATTTTTGAAGAATTCAAAGGTACCGGTAATATGGAACTGCAATTAGATAGGAGATTGGCAAACAAGCGAGTATTCCCATCTATTGATATTCTTACTTCAGGTACACGTAGAGAGGATCTATTGATGTCAAAAGATGAAATGAATAAGATTTGGTTATTGAGAAAGTATATAGGTGATATGAATCCTATGGAGTCAATGGAATTTCTTTTAGATAAGATGAAAGGAACCAGAAATAATGAAGAGTTCTTGATGACAATGAACAGGTAACTTATAATCAAATAAGTACTTTTAATAAGGCTGAGTGTCACATTATGTGGGACTTAGCCTTATTTTTTTAGTCAGGCCGCTTTCAAAACAAATCGATAATTGTATATTTAATGTGACAAAAAAGTCCCTGTGTCGTCAAAAACACAGAATAAATTAAAATTAACCCCTAAACCCAGAGTAATCATGAGCAGATTTTTTGTTCCCCTTTTGATTCTGTTAGGGTCACTTCTTTACAGTTGGTTTTGGAATTGCGAAAGAAAACCAGAGTGCATGTCTGGTGAGTACGCTGTTCAAGAATCAGACAGCTCTTCAGAGTCAATGGCACCCGCAGCAGAAATGCCTGTTGCGGTAGAACCTGATGCTGAAGAAGAAATGACCGAAGCAGAAGAGGAAGAACTATTGTTT
>JANSYO010000236.1 GCA_024742395.1 Cytophagales bacterium | reverse complement strand
CAGCAAGGTTTGAATTGCCTTCAATAGCCGAATGTTTGTACGGTGCTCAATTTTAAGAAATTCGCGTGCGTTTCCTTGTACTTGGGCACTTGTTTTTATTCTTCCAAAATAGAGTTGTTCGAGTCGCTGTTGATCCTATTCTTCGCCTTCTGCACTATCGCGGATTAAGCTTGAATGGTTTATTTGTGTTACAACAAATTGGGCTTGGACCTGATCCTCGAACCGTCACCTCCAGTCTAAAAGCATTTATTGATAAGAATATAAAGCCAGAAAGTGATTCATGTTGTTGGTGGTTTGATAACTTGAGGAGACAGCTAAAAGGAAGACTCAAACATAATCTTATTGAAGATTGGACCGTTGTAGCAAGAACTTTTGCAGAAAGAACTCCTTTGCGACAAAACAGAGAAGCTTGTGGTGACATATTTTCATCGTTTCACCATCTCCATCAAGCCATTGTTGATTCTGATCAACTTGACTTTACCAATCCATATTCTTTGTTAGGAGGAGCAACCGAATTATCGAATCCCCTTCGGTCCCGAAACCCAAAGAAGTTTAAACTTTGTGAGGATAGTGTGTTACCAATCAAGTGCGGAACTCTTCAAGGGACCACGGAAATGTTGGTGAAGTTTTGCTCAGTGGTTAATCAAAATCCAAATCGTTTCATCTGTTTGGTTATTGACTATGACCTTTACTGGAGAACTCATAGGATTTATTTCACAAAGAGCATTGTTGGCGCCTTTCAAACTCTGAGGAATGGTTTAATTGTATTGCAAGGTCCATGGCACGTATTCAAGACACTTGCAGAAGCTATTTGGTCAAAATTCTCTCGATTGATCTTAGCTGAATTATGGCTGCATGTCTTTAGGCGTTCATGCCCTACATCCCCGGATCTAAAGGATATTATGTTTGTTTTTATCGCAGTCTACGCAATTGTGAAGCTCTCTCCAAGGTGGGTTTATGATTCGGAAAACATTTTGCAATCCTGTTGTTACTACTTGTTTTATCATTTGATTCCTGTGGTAAATATGTTCATTATTGTTATAAGTAATTACTTATTGGTTCATAGTGCTTATCACTTGGCTTAGCTTTGCAGTCGAATAATGTTGATGCTTACTATTTAGCCCTTGCAGCTGTCATTCCTTGGTTTCATGTTTTAGGAAATTCCAATTACACCAACTCATGTGAGTTAGCTCTCTTGCAATGGCTTCACTGGAAACATACAAGTCATCCCATTGTTGATTATCTTAGGCGCAATTTTAAAGCCTTCAATGAAGAATATGGAGAAAGTGCAATTCATTTGTTGATGACTCATGTTAGAGATTGGAATTATGAAGGTGAAAATTTGAACACTCACTGGGAAGAATCAAGGGTTGCTCGTTTTCTATTCGAAAACTTAGGACTGCAGAGCTTGAGAAAACCGTCTTCCGCAAAATGGTATTCTTTAACTGATCCTTGTGATGAATTTAGGAAAATGAGTGTTTGCCTTGACACAATCTGTGCTGATATTCAAGATGGTACTCACTTTCCCTTTCGTAAGTCTGATTCCGGCTACAAAGCGTCTTCAGTAAGGTCTGATAGCATTGCTGACTACTCGAACTTGCTACCTCGCATTGAGAATAGATTTTTTTTAGCTACAACTCATTGCAAGGGGTTGCAAGAAAAGCTTACCAAGAAGTTTGAAAGGGATGCGTTTCAAGCAATTGATCCTGATTCT
>JANSYO010000343.1 GCA_024742395.1 Cytophagales bacterium | reverse complement strand
CTTAATCATGATGTCAATCGTTTTAACGAGGGAAGCCAGTTTATCATCAAAGCCTACAAAAGAGAAGCCGGGGTAACAATTGAAGCCAATGTATGCATCTGGGCCACGGCCATGGTGATTTTGGCTCAAAGAATGGGTCTTGACCCTGACCTGTCTGATAGTTTTACCTCAAAAGAACTGGTCTATGCAGAAGACAAAAGTTTTGATCTGGACGATGACCTCAAAAGCTATGTAGAGCAATTAGAAATTCTCAATGCCAACGGAGGGCAATACCCCGAAGAAAATGTTGAAAACAATGAAAAGCCGAAGGGCTTTTGGAAAAGGTTCCTTGGTTAAAAACTCCCAAAATGTAGTCTAAAATGACACCACGAGTCACATGAATCTAATTTTAATGAGCTTCTAGAGATGCAAGCGATCAGGTTCCAAAAAAAAGGAACAACTGATTGAAAAATATATTGTTCAGATAGATTATTTAGGTAATGCTGCAGTAGTAAGAGTTAACTGACATGGGAAAATACAAACAGGAATATGAGGATTATTCAAAGGACAACATAGAGTCATTAGGTAATCTTAGAATATATAGAGGCAATAGTTTTAATGCCCTTTGCAAAAACTATGAATATGAGGCTCTCTCAATATATTATCTTTATCAAGCCAATATTAGTGAGGCAAGAAATAACCTCTTCAAAGCACTTTTTGTAGAGCATCTTCAAAATGAACTTGTTCTTAAAAAGTACCCAAATTTGGAATTTAAAAAAAGGCTAGAAATTGTATGCCATGAAAATTGGCATGGATATAATTATGGGCTTTGCTGCAAAGACGAAGCTTTTTTTCAGAAATATCTAAAGAATATTATTGTCTTGGGTAATGAACACAAAGCCAATTATAATTTCACAGCCTCTTTAATTAAAAAGGGGATGCTGACCCAAAATCAGGCTTTAATTGACGAGCACCTTCCTCGGTTTAAACAAATAAAAGCGGCAAACCTCCGAGGTTTTGAGAAAGGAGATTATATGTGTGTTGAAGGTATTCTTAATCATGATGTCAATCGTTTTAACGAGGGAAGCCAGTTTATCATCAAAGCCTACAAAAGAGAAGCCGGGGTAACAATTGAAGCCAATGTATGCATCTGGGCCACGGCCATGGT
>JANSYO010000281.1 GCA_024742395.1 Cytophagales bacterium | reverse complement strand
GATTTGTGTGATGCCCACTCTAGCAGCAACAGCAGCAGCTGTATGTTTGTTATCACCAGTAACCATCCAGACATCAATTTTCCTTCGTTTCAGTTCTTGTACTGTGGAAAAAGCTTCTGGTTTGATACTATCTGCTATTGCAACTAATCCTAATAGTTCATCCCCATGAGCAGCGAAAATAACAGTTTTACATTGTTCCTCCAGTTCTGTCAACTCAGCTTCGATTTGAGCACTCACTGCAACGTTGTGCATATCCAGGAGTTTCCGATTTCCCGCTAAGAACAAAGAATTATTGATTGTACATTGAATACCCATTCCCGCTGTTGTTTGAGAGTCCTGGGGTTGTGATAAATTACACGAAATAGACTGAGCATATTCTACTATGGCACGCGCGATTGGGTGAATACTTCCCATCTCTGCCGATCCCAGCATAGTATAAAATTCGATTTCACTAACTTTCGGTGACAAGATGACAGTATCAGTCACACGCAGCAATCCTTCTGTTAGCGTTCCTGTTTTATCAAAAATAAGTGCAGACACATGATGAGCCATCTCCAGTGCGTGTCCTCCCTTAATTAGAACACCTGGCAATCATTAACGTTCATGTAGTTCAATTGTGAAGATATTTACCGTTCTGGGCTCCCATTCCAGTTCCTACCATCACTGCAGTTGGTGTTGCAAGACCAAGAGCACATGGACATGCAATGACAATCACAGAAATAGCAAATAACAATGAAAATTGGAATGGGTTGCTACCTTCAGGGATTGTACCTTCAGGAAGGAGATCAGAATGACTTAGTGCGAGCCAAATGAAAAATGTCAATAAAGCAAGAACGAGAACAGTAGGTACGAATACTCCAGAAATTTTGTCCGCATAGCGTTGAATAGGAGCTTTAGAACCTTGTGCATCTTGCACCAGACGAATGATTCGAGCTAGACCGGTATCATTTCCTACACGAGTCGCTCGCACTTGAATTAAGCCTTGCAAGTTTATAGTTCCACCTATTACATCATCTTCAGGTGTTTTACGAACAGGCATAGACTCTCCTGTGATCATAGACTGATCTATAGTAGTAGAACCAGAAAGAATTTCGCCGTCGGTTGGAATTTTTTCTCCTGGGGACACTTTTATCACATCACCGACTTGCAGCCAATCTGTATCAACAACTTCTTCACACATCTCGCCATTTCCATCATCAACTAAGAGTGTAGCAGTATCCGCCTATAAAACTATCAGATATCTACTAATAATCATCATATTGACTTACCTTTAACGATACAAGCTTACTGATAGCATTAGAGGTTTTACCTTTCGCAATTATCTCGAGAT
>JANSYO010000257.1 GCA_024742395.1 Cytophagales bacterium | reverse complement strand
GATTTCTACCGAATTGGATAGAGAGATTCAAAAGGTCATCATTACAGATACGGGAATCGGAATAGAACCAGAAATACTTCACAAGATCAATGACCCATTTTTCACAACCAAACCTCCAGGACAGGGAACAGGTCTCGGGTTGTCAATAGCTTATAACATAGTTAGGGAACATAAAGGCGTGATTGAAGTACTCTCTCAACCAGGAAAAGGCACAACGTTCGTTTTGAGTTTCTGAGGTGTTTACTAATCAAATATTAGCATCGGTTTTATTACTTATCGAAATCTTTGGGTTATCGTATCGAACAACAGCATCCTTAATGGTTTCATAGTCATAGGGTTTCTTGAGAAGTCGTTCAATCACCTGATCTTGCAATGCATTTTCGAGCTCTTTATCATAACTATATCCTGTAAGGATAAAGTAACGAATGCCGGTGAAACGTTTTCTGGCTGTCTTGATAAACTCAAGACCGGACATGGATGGCATTCGCATATCGCTTATGATGACTTCCAGCTCTTGAGCGTGTATTTCCAACTTTTCTAAAGTTTCCATTCCGGAGGAAGCTGTAAGTATTTTGAAGTCTTCCTCAAATCGTTTTTCGAATAGGAGCAAATTGATGGGTTCATCATCAACGAACATCACAGTATGTTTTAATTGCCTACTCACTATCAAATGTCAGAGGTTTGTTGAATGTGATATGAAAGCTCGTTCCTTCGCCCAATTTGGATTCTACTGCTATGGCGCCATGGTGTTCTTCAATCGCTTTGTAGGTAATGGATAATCCTAAGCCGGTACCTTCACCGGTATCTTTTGTTGTGAAAAACAGATCGTTTATCTTGTTGATATGCTTAGGATCTATACCTCGACCAGTATCTGAAATGGTAACTTTCAAAGCCTCACCTTCTGTGTATGTGCGAATATTAATGGTACCACTTTCATCAATGGCCTCTTCTGCATTAGTCAGAATATTGAGAAAAGCCTGGTGCAGCTGCCCCTCGTTCCCAATGATTTTTAACGAGCCTAAGTCCTCATATTCCTTAACTAACTCTACCTTGTATTTAAGTTTATGGTTCAGCATTACCAGACAATTGTCAATCACTTTCTGAATGTCACAAACTTCATTCATCGCAGGAGAATCTCTGCTAAAGTGTGCGAGGCTATCAATAATTGATGCTACTCTTTTCACTCCCTCATCAACTGCTTGTACATAGGGCTCTGCGTCTTTTGAACCGTTTAATTGCATGGTCAACATTTCAATACCTCCCTTGATGAAGTTCAATGGGTTATTGATTTCATGAGCAACACCGGCAGATAATAGTCCTAGTGAGGCCATCTTCTCAGACTCGACCAATTTTTGGTAAGACATTTTAAGTTCGAGATTCTTCTCATTCAGCGACTTACGATAGATATAGATGTATGCCCCTACGATGCCAAAAACGAAGAATGTGGAGATAATATGCATTTCCATCATGCAATCT
>JANSYO010000381.1 GCA_024742395.1 Cytophagales bacterium | reverse complement strand
CTTTTCTGAAGCAATTTTGCTCTGGAATTTTGATACGAAATCTTTGTACTGCGTTAAGTCTCGCAACAACATCATTCCTCCTAATCCCAAGGAAATTTGTTGCCGTTTAACATGCTCTAAAAGTGTACTAGATTGGTATTAGTTCCCAAACGCTTAACAAATGGGAATCACAAACTGATACAAAGCAATTCCAAACTGGGTGAGGTAATTGCGAGCATTCCCGCCATCTAACGTAGACTTGACAGTATTGTAGTGTTCATCAAGATAGTTTAAAACCTTTTTACAAGCCTGCGCATGCGTCAGTGGAAGAAAGAATCAAAAAGAACGTACCGCGGTATATTCTTTGCCATCATTTGATTGATCATCTGTCAGCTTAAAATCCGATTTCTTTTGTTCGTTTATCAAAATTTGGTTCACATTTGAGATCACCACTGGTCATATTAGTTCGTGCAGAAGTAAATCCAATGAAACCTCGTACACTGAATGGCTTTCTCTAGACCTGGGTGTATCTTAGATTCTAGAGTGCTGACTAGTGCGTTCTTTTCCATTATACATTGCATCTTTTGATTCTCTTCCGTTGAGATATGAGGAAACTAGACAATTTAGGATCTCGCACTATTTCGATATGTACATACAATGCTGGCTTGGAAATACTCCAGAAACAAAACGACACTATGCGTAGCTTGCCTTACAATACCAAAGAATTGAGAAATTTTGCGCGAAGTTTCTTCCCTTGCCATTCCTGTGATTGTTTCCATTTTCTTGTCTATCATAGCCATATATTTTGATGCTTTTTTGACAGTTTTATCTTCCTTGTTTTCAGGGATGAATACACGCAAGGCATGAGCGAGCACAGCATCGAGATATTCATATCCCAAATATTTAATTAAACTAGTCAATATGGCGTGTACTGCCTGTGCTCTTGTTTTTTGATGAGAAGAGCGTATTATAATGGAATATACTACAAACAGATTCTCAGACTTGACTATCTTCGTACACCGGCCAATAGCTTCTTTGTTCGCATGAATAAACTCGATTGCCATCTCCCCTGATAGTTGCATCTGAAGCAGATGTTAAT
>JANSYO010000109.1 GCA_024742395.1 Cytophagales bacterium | reverse complement strand
CCATTCCAACAAGGCTTCTGCAGCTTTCAGAATTCTTTTTTCCGAAAGGAAGTGTTCCATTTCATCCACAGCCTTATTCAAGGTGTCTGCATCGGGAAGAAAAACAACTCTAAAATGTGCATGATCAAACGTATTAAAACCTGAACCCGAAACCACAAGAATTTTGTGCTCCGTAAGCAATTCAAGCGTGAACTGCTCATCGTCTTTAAAAGTAAATTTACTCAGGTCTATCTTCGGAAAGACGTACATAGCTCCTTTTGGTTTTACACAGGTAATACCTGGAATATCCGTAAGTCTGTAGTGAATCAAATCACGCTGTTTCCTGAGTCTTCCACCCTCGGCTACCAAATCATTGATACTTTGGTACCCACCTAAGGCTGTTTGAATGGCATACTGAGTAGGCACATTAGCACAAAGACGCATACTGGCCAAAAGATTAATCCCTTCCAGATAGTTTTTTGCTTTTTCTTTTGCACCGCTGGCTATAACCCATCCACCTCTAAAGCCTGTAGCTCTGTAGTTTTTTGAGAGGCCGCCAAAAGTCATAAAAAATACATCTTCGCTTAATGAAGCAGTAGGAATGTGCTTATTTCCATCGTAAAGGATTTTATCATAAATCTCGTCTGAAAAAACGATCAGATTATGTTCTGCTGCCAGATCTACTATTTTTTGCAACACATCCTTTTCATACACGGCACCAGTTGGATTGTTTGGGTTAATCAAAACGATCCCTTTGGTTTTACTGGTAATTTTTGAAGCTATGTCATCAACGTCCGGATTCCAATCTGACTCTTCATCGCAGATGTAATGTACCGGCTTACCTCCGGAAAGGCCCACAGCAGTGGTCCACAGAGGATAATCCGGAGAAGGAATCAATATTTCGTCATTAGGATTGAGTAAGGCCTGAAGTGTCATTACAATTAACTCGCTTACTCCATTTCCTATGAAGATATCTTCAATACGAACGTCTTTAATACCTACTTGCTGCGTATAGTGCATTACGGCTTTTCTGGCCGGAAAAATGCCCAGGTGATGACAATAGCCCTGTGCATTTCTCAAATTCATGATCATGTCACCCATGATCTCATCAGGTACATCGAAACCAAAAGGAGCCGGGTTACCAATGTTGAGATTGATAATTTTATGTCCCTGAGCTGCTAATTGTTGTGCTTTGTCAAAGACAGGCCCTCGTATAGCATAGGATAAATTATTTAAACGTTCACTTTTTTTATATTCCATTCTGTTATGATTTGTGAGCAAGAAAAGCAGTGATGTTTTTCTCAATTCTGGCGTAAATATCCACATTATTCGCCGGAACAAAGGACTCACCCGTTACTTTTTCATAAAGCTCAATGTACCTTTGACTGATTTCCGAGCACTTCTCTGCAGTCATTTCTGGTACCTTCTGGCCATCTTTTCCTTGAAAACCATTCTCAATTAACCATTCTCTGACAAACTCTTTTGAAAGCTGTTTCTGAGGTAAATTCTTTTCTAAATTTTCTTCATAGACGTCACTATAGAAGTAACGAGAAGAGTCTGGTGTATGGATTTCATCAATCAAATAAATTTTATCGTCAATTTCTCCGAACTCATATTTAGTATCCACTAAAATCAAACCACGCTGAGCGGCTATTTCAGTTCCTCTCTGGAAAAGTTGGAGTGCTTTTTCTTCAAGTATCCTGTATTTTTCTTCTTTGACGATCCCTTTCGCAATAATGTCTTCTCGTGAAATATCCTCATCATGACCTTCCTTGGCTTTAGTAGTAGGAGTGATGATGGGTGTGGGGAGTCTATCATTTTCTTTCAAGCCCTCAGGTAAAGTTACTCCACAAAGTATCCTTCCTCCGGCTTTGTATACTCGCCAGGCATGACCTACCAAATAGGCTCTGACAACCATTTCTACGGGAAAAGTTTCGCATTTCAGACCATATGAGCAATTCGGATCAGGTACAGCCTCTAACCAGTTGGGTACAATATCTGCAGTTGCTTTAAGAAATTTTTCGGCTATTTGATTTAGTACCTGTCCTTTGCAAGGAATTGCTTCAGGAAGTATAACATCAAAGGCTGAAATCCTATCGGAAGCAATCATAAGTACTCTGTCGCCAAAGTCAAAAACATCTCTTACCTTGCCTTTATAGTGGCCCAATTGACCATTAAACTTAAAATTAGACTCTTTTAAAACATTCATTATTTTACCATTTTCCGTATTGTACGGTATCCTTCTTTTTTTGATTGATTAAGGGGATTGTATTGAACTCGTTGGCTCTCATTGCATCCAATAATTGCAGGGCTTGTGCCAGGTCAATATCGGTAGGTAAGTTGCTCTCTAATTCTTCAGTTCCCTCAGTATTATCGTCAATAATGCCTCCATCATTATCTTTTTTCTGTTCAGCATTGGATGAATTAGAACTTGGAGGCTGATTTCTGTTGGGTTTATAAACTTTACTTAAGTATTCAAAATTATATTTTGCAAAGGTATTATTGTTTTCTATCTCGATTGCCTTTTTGAGCTGATTAATTGCTGAAAGTGTATCTCCTTTGCTCGCCATCAAGAGGGCCTCCTGATTCAAAACCCTTGATAACAAACCAGCGTTTCGGGTAGACTTTAGATAGTTTAGTTGAGAGCCTAATTCTTCTTTCATGTCTAATTTGCTAAGGCACTCGCTAAATTTTAAGCGGGTCGAAGGGTAGATCCGTATTCCAGATGTTGATTCATCATAAAAGCTTTTGACTGCCTCTTCGCATCTGCCCTCCTTAACCATAGAAACTATTGCCGTATTGAATGCCTCCGTTTCTTTCAATTCCGCGGGAAATTGAAACGCAAAGAATAATCTTACTATATAGAAGTAAAAGGCTATCACTTAAATTTCAAAGGTTTTGATTCGGAACAGAAAATCAATTGAGGCAAGAATTATAGCTGCAATAAGGAAACTAAAATATTTATTATTTGAAACCAGCAGTTTTCTTTTATCGCCTGTATTTTTTCCAACCTGGTTGATTCTTTCAGGAATTAAGGCAAAATCATTCTTTTCATTTTGCATAAACATAAGTTCAGCATTTAAAAGGTTAGATACTTTTCTTAAGCCTAAGGAATCCAGGCTCGAACGAGCAAATGAGCCATCTTCTAGTATTAATGGCTGATTGTTTATTTCTACTTCCCCTCCTTCGCTTGTCCCGGTTCCCACTAGAATTAAATCAGCTCCTATACGATTTAGGCGTAAAGTTAGCTCTTCGGCTACTTCAGAGAAGCTTTCTCCATCCGTTATGACTATGGCCATAGCCGAGCGATTTTGACCTTTTAATTCTTCAAATTTATCCGCAATCATTTCCAGAGGAGCATTAATGTTGGTTCCTTCCAATGGAAGCTGGTTGGTATTCAAAGTTTTGATGTACTCCTTTATTACATCGGTATCAAAGGTAAGCGGGACCTGCCAATATGCCTGCGATCCAAAAACCAACATTCCAATTCTGTTTTCATTTAAAACCTCTACTAAATGATTTAATTCAAGCTTTGTTTTTTCAAGTCTGCTGGGACTTACATCTGAGGTATTCATAGAGCTGGAAAGGTCTACAGCAAGAATAATATCTTTTGATGTGGTACGGGCTTCAGTTTCAGATATTCCAAAGCTGGGGCCTAAAAGTGCAATAATGAAAAGTCCAAGATATATACTTCGCAAAACAAATTTGATATACCTCAATCTGGAAGGTTTGCCAACACTTTTACCCATATTGAAGGTTCTCCAAAAATAGTATGCATACAAAAGCAGGAATACAATTATGTACCCTATTTCATACCATGAGATGGATTTAGCCCAGTTCATTTTAGAGAAATTAAATTGGCCAGAAGTCTGTAAGCTCCGGGAACACCTGCCGGTAATTCTCTGAAAAAGGAAAGCCCGGTATAGACAAAATTCCCTTTTCCATATTTAGTATGTAAAAGACTGCCAAATTTTTCTTCTTCACCAGTATCATTCATGCTAAGAATGGGAGTGTATTTTTGATCCCATTCAGATGCAAAATATAGCCCCCTTTCCTGCACCCAGCCTTCAAAATCAGAAGTATCAAGCTTATTTGGCCAATTCACTATCGGATTTGATGGGTCTATGAAGCGTACTTCGGCGTCCTCCTGACTTACTCGATCTCGACCAATATTAATTGAATATGGTGAAAATTTATCTGCCCAATCATCTGATCTTCCCCTGGTTTGATATTGACAAATAAGATTACCTCCATTTTCTACATAACTCATTAGCTTTTCATACTGGAACGTAAGCCATTCATTTGTATTATAGGCTCTTCCGCCAATTAGAATAGCATCATACTTGCTCAAAGGATTATTGAAATCTGCTTCGCTTAGAACAGTCACTTTATAACCCATTTGACTCAAGGCTAGCGGAATTTCATCTCCTGCACCCATTACATAAGCTACATTCTTTCCTTTGATTTTTAAGTCCAGTTTAAGGGCTTCTATTTCAGCTAAAGGGAAACTGGTAATTTGAGGCACATGCTTATACGAAATACTATTTAGTGCTCGGTCATAAGTAACGTGATCTGTTTGAGCAATGGCCTTGATAATTCCCTTAGAAGCTGTTTTGGATGGGGTGATTAGAAATTTCACTACTTTTTCGTCGTATTTATCATTTAAAAAGACCGTAATGTTTTCAGGGCTCGATGTCCAGCCTACAGGCACTTGGAGTTCTATTTTAGAATTCATTTGTGCCATATTGGCCTTTACTGTTACCAGTACTTCCTGTGTTTCCATTGTATTAAAAACCAATGAATTGACATTAGGAGTTAAGGTTATGGCAGGTCTGATTTCTAAAGGTCTGTAAATTTCTCCTTCCGCCGGTTCTACATATTTGTAGGTTGCAGGTAACTCAGTCATTACTTCAGTTCCATCAAAAATGAAGTTTAATCTTGCTGTCAAAGCAGGTGGCGAAAGTGGCATTCCTTTTAGATTTTCGTCACTGATGACGTACGAACCCAGGGGATGTTTTTCTTGTAGCCAGTATGGCTGAGTAATAGAGAAATCATCGGGAATTTTTAAAGCAAAGGGAATGCTAATTCTTTCATTTAGCGTCAAAACCTTTTCCTTATCCATTTGCCAGTCAATCTCATTAAATGCAATGGATTGAAGAGCTATAGGATAGTTAATTCTATTTGTTAAAGAAACACTTCCCTTTAAAGAATCTGTGGGTGCATAAGCATAATCTTCCGTATTAATTTCGACATATAATCCTGAAAATTTTAAAATCAGCTCAGTAAGTTCCTCTTTTTTATACTTCAGCATCGGACTTGCGGGCAATGACTCCAGAAGTTTTCTTAATTGAAGTAAAGAGGGTACCGAAGATGAAGGCATTTCAGGATTAAAATTCTGAATGATTTCGTTTATGTAAAGGTCTACAGCCTGACCACCAGGTATTCTTGACCAGGTCGTATTTACTCCATCAAAAAGATCATTTTCGGCCGGAGTACCTTTTGTATGCTTTAATACTTCTAATCTTTCACCTCTGAAAAGTCCTGCCCCAAAGCCTTGACTTTTATGCATACTTCTTGCCTTTGAGCCGAGTTCGCCGTATGAAGCACCTAAAAGGGGATTATAGCCACCTATGTCTACTTGAATAAAATCGTTGTCATCTTCCGGAGGCGTATTGGTAAAGCCGCGATTGTAAAAATTCCACACTAACCTTTTGGCTTGCCATACTGAGACTTCCGTTAATTGTTCCGGAAATTTGTTTGGATTAGCGGCATCTTCAAAAGCTCTTTCGGCAAGTAAGGATGAAGCAGAATGGTGGCCATGGCCTGCTCTTTCATCGGGTGGGAATCTGGTGATAATAACATCTGGCTGAAATTTCCTTATCCTGAAGACTAAATCTGAGAGGATTTGTTGTTCTCCCCATGTTTTTAATGCTTCTTCTGTAGTTTTGGTATAACCGAAATCATTTGCCCGCGTAAAATATTGTTCTCCTCCGTCAATGTTTCTGGCACCCAGAAGCTCATTCGTTCTTAACAAGCCTGCAAATTCATTCTTCTCGCTACCTATCAGATTTTGACCACCATCACCTCTGGTCATGGCAATGTATCCTGTTCTGACTTTCTTTTCATTAGCCAGCCAGGTAATCAATAAGGTATTTTCATCATCGGGGTGGGCTGCCACATACAGGGCTGTAGCTACTGTCTGGAATTTTTTCAGTGAATGAAGTAAATCACCAGAACCATTGGGAGTAGGCTGAGCTTGGCCAGAAAGCCAATAAATAAAAAAGAAAGAGTAAAGGAGGACTTTTTTTATAAATTTGGGGAAACTTCGCATATGATTAAGAAATGCTTTCTCGGAATAGCTTTAATTGGTTTGTTATTGAGTTACACCAATCTCAATGGACAGCAAATTAACGACGATTTTGTGGAAGGTGAAATTTATGTGAAGCTTAAAGCCAATTCTTCTAAACAAAGTCTCTCAAAAAAAACATCTTCGGTTAATATTGGCAGGGAAATCCCAGGACTTTCTTCCAAAATCTCTTCTCAAAGCAATAAGATATCAAAAGCGGAATCTCCATTTTATTTTAGTAAGAATGAGGAGTTAAGACGAATTTATCGCATAAAACTGGAGAAGAATGAGAATATGGATGTTCTGCTGAAAAGCATCATGGAAGATGAGAACGTAGAATACGCCGAAAGGATTTACAGAAGAAAAATAATTGCTACACCTTCAGATACCTCCTTTGCTTCACAATGGCATCTAAACAAAATAAAAGCCACCCAGGCCTGGGATGTAAACCCCGGAGGGAGTAGTGTTATTGTAGCGGTAGTTGACAATGCTATTCAGACTGATCATATAGATTTAGCAGCCAATATGGTGGCAGGAAGAGATGTGGCCGATAATGATGATGATCCCAGGCCACCAAACTTAAGCTTTTCTCATGGAACACATGTAGCGGGTATAGTAGGTGCTGTAACAAATAACATCACGGGTATTGCTTCAGCAGGAAATAATAAAGTTAAAATAATGCCTGTTAAGGCCACTGGTGATGGCTCGTTTTACAATTACATTGATAATGGTTTTGAAGGTATATCATGGGCAGTGGCAAACGGAGCAGATATTATAAGTTTATCATGGGGTGGGAGTGGTTCTTCGCAAGCCGAGCAAGATGTCATTAATGATGCCTGGCAAAATGGGGTCATGGTGATTGCTGCTGCAGGCAATGAAAATTCAGATATCGCCCAATATCCGGCTTCCTATGAACATGTGGTATCTGTGGCCAGTCTTGATAATGATGATTCGAGAAGTAGCTTTTCCAGTTATGGACCATTTGTAGATATTTCCGCTCCCGGCAGGGGAATTTACAGTACCATTCCGTTTGGAGATTATGCTTCTTATAACGGTACTTCTATGGCTACACCGTTGGTCTCCTCATGTGCCGGTTATTTACTTTCGTGCTTTCCCAGTTTATCAGCGGATAGTATTGAGTATATATTAAAAAATACTGCAGATAATATTGATGCTCAAAATACTGCAAACCTGGATGAAATGGGTGCGGGCCGTGTAAATCTACTTAAAGCAGTAAGCTGTAAATCAGCCAATTTATTTAAGGAAATACCGGAGATCGTTGGAAGTAATTTCTTTTGTGAAGGAGATTCTGTATTACTTCAGATAAATCCTGTTAATTCAGAGTCTTTTAATTGGACTCTTAACGGGAATACAGTGTCTACAACCGCCTCATTTTATGCAAAAGGCGAAGGTTCCTATCTATTGAAAAGAAATTTAAATGATTGTGAAATTGTATCTGAGCCGAATCTTCTGTTACATAATAAAACATTGACCGGCTCTCCGACTGTAAGTGACTTAGATTTGATTTATTGTTCATCGGGAGCTGAACTCATTGCGACTGCACCTTTGTGTTCTGGCTACGGACCCACCGAATTCATTTACTCCGGCCCCATGGTTGGATTTGACGGGTATGAAAGGAGCGGGCCATTTCCGACCGTTGAAGTAAGTGGAATGGGAGGCTTAATTGATTCTGTAAGTATTTCTATTACCTGGCAAAAGAAAGATGGAGGGTATGCTACGAACTGTGATGAACCAGATGGTGGTAGTACACCTTTTAATGAAGAGATAGAATTTCAAATATTGTCTCCCGAAGGTATTCTGATTCCATTGCTCAAAGAAGGTACTTACGGAAGAGGTGGGTCAGTAGGTACTTCCGGTGTAGTAACAACGGTGTTTACATTTAATGGTACAGCGGTTGCTAATAATTCTTTACCTTCATCCGGAAGTTTCAAAGCAGCTGGTAATTTGGCACAATTGGAAAACAGAATATCACAAGGCACCTGGACGCTGATAGCCAGTGACAATTTTCTAATTGATCCTTTATGTGTCTCTGGTTTTTCTGTAACCATAAAATCTAAAGAACCCTTAGGCAGTCCTTCTGTAAAATGGTATGATGCCCCTCAAGATGGTAATTTATTGGCAAGCACAGCTAACCTTAATGTTCCCACGGCTTCACCCGGATTGTATAAATATTATGTAAAAGCACAATGTGAAGGAATGTGTCCCGGAACCGCTACTGAAGCATCTGTCAGGGTAAGGAATGTGCCTGAATTATTTGCGTTTCCGAGAAGTGCTATTCATTTAACGATGCCTCAAGTAGCAGAAATTATGAACGCTCAAATGGCAGATTATTCGGTATCTAATAATATATACACCATATTTGGTACGAATCAGAGTGGTCAGCCCTTTTCGTATCAAGTTTCTGATCAAGGACCTATTGTGAGCCCGGCCACTTTATGTAACTCAGAAGAGTTTGTGGTATTTGGAATGAATTGTGGTGGCACAATTTCATGGAGTAATGGAGAAACCGGAATGGGTGTTCGTTTGCAAAACATTAGTTTGCCGTACACTTTGACGGCAACATGTAACCAAAACTGGAATTGCACTCCACTGGCAGATATTCCTTTTGAGTTCATGAATCAAAATACAGCCTTAACTTTACAAGGGATAATCCCTGTGAATGATGTTCAAACTTTTTACGGAGAGCCAATAGAATCAATTCAAATAATAGATCCTTCAGCGATAATAAATTACAAGGCTCCGGGTTCAATTACATTGAACCCGGGTTTTGAAGCTAAGTCCTCGTCCATTTTTAAAGCGGTGATCGGAGATTGTCTAAACAACTGACCTACTTATTAATTGGTGTTGGTTTTGTCTGTTTGAAAGTCTAAATTTGCGGAACTTTTTTGAAGAAATTACTATAATAAACCATCTAATAAACCTTTAAGATTTTATGGATTCACTATTTTACTTAGTACCTGTTTTGGGTCTCGTTGGTTTGCTTTTTATGATCGTAAAAGCAAGCTGGGTGACCAAACAAGATGCAGGAAATGATAGCATGCAGGAAATATCCACAGCAATTGCTGATGGAGCTCTAGCTTTCCTCAAGGCAGAGTGGCGTGTACTCGGGATTTTTGGTGCGGTTGTCGGCCTTCTTTTAGCCTGGTCTGGTACATTAGTTGAAAATTCTCACTGGCTTATTGGAGTGGCTTTTGTTATCGGTGCATTTGTGTCAGCTCTTGCAGGTTATATTGGAATGAATATCGCGACAAAAGCGAACGTTAGGACTACACAAGCCGCCAGGTCTAGCCTTAAAGAGGCGTTAAAGGTGTCATTTACCGGAGGATCTGTTATGGGTCTAGGTGTAGCTGGTTTAGCAGTTCTTTTCTTAAGTCTATTATTTATTTGGTTTTACTACATGTTTGTGGATGGTTCAGGCGATACACACGGCATGGAGAAGGCTCTTGAAGTTTTAGCTGGTTTCTCATTAGGGGCTGAGTCAATTGCTCTTTTCGCAAGAGTGGGTGGCGGTATTTATACAAAAGCCGCTGATGTTGGAGCTGACCTAGTAGGTAAAGTAGAAGCAGGTATTCCGGAAGACGATCCTCGCAACCCTGCTACTATTGCAGATAATGTTGGAGACAATGTTGGAGACGTAGCGGGTATGGGAGCTGACTTATTTGGCTCTTATGTTGCTACTATACTGGCGACAATGGTATTGGGTAGAGAAATTGTTTCTGATGATAATGTAGGCGGTTGGGCTCCAATTTTACTTCCTATGTTGATAGCTGGAATTGGATTGATTTTCTCGGCTATCAGTACGTTTTTTGTTAGTGTAAAGAATGATAGCGGTAATGTTCAAAATGCATTAAATATTGGTAACTGGGGTTCAATTATCCTTACAGGTATTACGGCGTTTCCTTTGGTTAATTGGTTATTACCATATCAAATGGAAATTAGAGGAGTAGAGTTTACAAGTCTAGATGTTTTCTGGGCAATTCTTCTTGGATTGATTGTAGGAGCCATCATGTCTTGGATTACTGAATACTATACAGCCATGGGCAAGAAACCTGTGAATAGTATTGTAGCACAATCTTCTACAGGCCATGCAACGAATATAATTGGTGGTTTATCGGTAGGAATGGAATCCACTGTTATTCCGATCTTGGTATTAGCAGGAGGTATTTATTTATCATATGAATTTGCAGGACTTTATGGAGTGGCTATTGCTGCGGCCGGTATGATGGCAACCACAGCTATGCAATTAGCAATTGATGCCTTCGGTCCAATCGCAGATAATGCCGGTGGAATTGCAGAAATGTCTGGCATGCCAAAAGAGGTACGTGAACGCACAGATATTTTAGATGCAGTTGGTAACACTACTGCCGCTGCGGGTAAAGGTTTTGCCATTGCTTCTGCAGCTTTAACAGCATTGGCACTTTTTGCGGCCTTTGTGGGTATTTCTGGTATCTCTTCTATTGATATTTACAAAGCAGATGTACTTGCAGGACTTTTTGTTGGAGCTATGATTCCGTTTATCTTCTCTTCACTGGCTATTGCCGCTGTAGGTAGAGCAGCCATGAAAATGGTGGAAGAGGTAAGAAGACAGTTCCGAGAATTGCCTGGAATTATGGAAGGCAAAACAAAGCCTGAATATGATAAATGTGTGGCTATTTCTACACAAGCCTCTATAAAAGAAATGATGCTTCCTGGTTTGATAGCTCTGATCACACCGGTGATTGTTGGCTTTACTTTTGGCCCTGAAGTATTAGGTGGAGTTCTGGCTGGTGTTACTGTTTCAGGCGTTTTGATGGGTATCTTCCAAAACAACGCAGGTGGTGCTTGGGATAACGCCAAGAAGTCATTTGAAGCTGGGGTAGAAATTAACGGAAAAATGGAATACAAAGGTTCTGAAGCTCATAAGGCTGCTGTTACAGGAGATACGGTGGGTGATCCATTCAAAGACACTTCCGGACCTTCAATGAATATTTTGATCAAATTAATGTCAATTGTTTCCCTTGTTATAGCACCACATATTGCGGTAGATAGACCAACTGTAGAGAAAGAAGGTTTTGCGGTGTTTCAGGAGCTACCAGTAAACAGAACGAAAATGTTTGGCGAGAATGTAAGCCTTGGATTTGTTGAAGGAAGTATTGAACAAAGATTGGTTGACTTCATTGAAGACGAAAATGCTGAAGCTGGGAAAGACAACTGGTTTGAATTTCAAAACTTGAACTTTACTTCGGGCAGTGCAACAATTGATGCGAACACCATGGGAGAAGTGGCGAATATTTCACAAGTATTAAAGGCATTCCCTACAACAAAAATAAAAATAGGTGGCTATACAGATAACACTGGCGATGCTGCAGCAAATCTTAAGTTATCCTCAGATAGAGCAGCAGCTGTAAAATCTGCCCTGGTAGGTATGGGCATTAGTGCTGATCGGATAGAATCTGAAGGTTACGGAATAAAGCATCCAATAGCTTCAAATGAAACAGAAGAAGGAAGAATGAAAAACAGAAGAATTGCTCTTAGCGTGAGAGAGAAGTAGTTCTGTTTGTGAATTTCAAATGAAAAGAGGCTGTCTCATATTAAAAAATGAGATGGTCTTTTTTCATGCCAAAAAACCTGAGGTTTGTCTGGGTATAGTTTTACTTGTTATTTAAGAGCCAAAAAATGGAACAAATGACCTTATGAGGCCATTTTCTTGATAT
>JANSYO010000194.1 GCA_024742395.1 Cytophagales bacterium | reverse complement strand
TTATCATGTTGTGAGGGTTAATGGCAGAACCTTCTTCGACTAGTTCGGGTGGTGGAGGTCTCTGCTGCTTCGGCAAGCAACCAAGTGTGTGCTGCAGCTAGCTACCGGGAAACTGCCAAGCGACAGCAGTACTTGCGGGTACCCGGATTGGGACTGGAGGTGACGCCGGGACCGCGTCCTGCGACGCGCCCGCCCCTCCCGTTCATCCCCTTCGCAGTCGAAGCCACGGGGCGTTTAGGCTTCGCTGCATCTCACTTCATTAACTGGTTATGCAAGGATATCCACTACACTGCTCGCTCATACTTCCTCCGCATGGGCTGATTCGGCTGCTGCCTCGTCACGGAAAAAATTACAAGACTTCTCTAATTGTTGGAAAAAGTTTGAAAATTAATTGACGTAAATTAAGTGAACTACTAATGATTAATATAACAAAGTTTGAGTAATATCTTATAAATTCTGCAAATAAATTAGCGTTTCTGACGAATACATGATAAACCCACTTTTAGAGGCGTAGGAGAAAAGGAGAATAACTCGCAAAGGTCTATCTTAGTCTCAGATGAACATAATATGTAATGTTAATGATGGTTAAAAACTCGAGACTTACCTACTAGTGTGAAATCCGAATTCCAACAGCCTTACCATAAATTAAATTCAAAAATAGCATTTCAAAATAGTTTAAACCGCCATTTTCAAAAAAAAATCAAAGCGCGATCCATTAATTGAGCATGTAAATCTTCAATACGATAGCAACATTAATATGTGCAGTAAAAAATTAGAGGATGAACCCTTTTGAAACAGTTGAGGAATCAGTTCCTGCGCTGCAGGCCGCTCCGAGGAGTCCTGTAATGGCTAGCGTGAAAGCCAGAATTGATTCTTTAAAATACGATGATAGATATGATGTGGTTGTAGAGAGGGGTGATAATTGTTTCTACGTCACATCTACAGTTAAGCCTCTTTACGATGGCCAGGTCTCGCTACCTTTTTTCATGACTAGAATAAACGATCATGGAAATTTTCAGACTGGCACAAGTAAAAAATGTACAGACGTGAAGGAAAAGTACAGAGTAAACGCACAAAACAAAAGACGAATGAAAAAGATTCTTACACCGACACAAATTACGGATAAAGCCAATAAAGTAAAAGAACAGAATAGGTTGCGCAGCAAAAAGCTTAGACTGAAGAAAAAAGAGATGAAAGAACAACCACTTTTGGCAGAGAAGAAACAACGAATAGCAGAGGCCCTAGAAGGGGTTTTGAGTCAATATGAGCCAGCAGAGGGACAAAAAGGTCACGATAAGGAGATTTTATCATTTATTACAAATCATGTTGTGACTGATCGAATTCAAAGAAGGTGTCTAAAGAGGGATGACATTCAAGCGGTAGCTAAAAAACTCGCTGGCGTTGCAGAAGGAATGACAGATGCTCAGTTAATGATGGAGAGATCTTTAACTGGAAAGCTAAGGAAGGAGCATTTTTCTCCTGCGGGATTGAGCAGAATGATGGATGCTTCATCTACTAGTAGCATTAACCTGAAGGGACTGGAAACTATGCGGCGGCAACTAGGGCTGAAAAGGTATGGAAGAGGATTAATTCCCTCCAAAGAGGCGGTGCAAGAATTTAATAAACAGTTGCAGGAAGGGGTGAAGGACTTCATTAGAAGTGAGGTCCTGAACAATAGACATCTAGTACTACTCAATGTAGAGGATGTGATCAAGCACGTTATTGTTTCGATGCGACATCTGTACACCCAGGAAGCTAATTATAGTATAAGCGCCGAAGCATTAGATGCAGTTGGAGGGCGTAACAGTGAGAAAGGCAATGCATTTCTAGGGAACTTGAACCGGATTAAATTGTGCTGGACCATAGATGGTGCACGAAAATCAGCTCATCAAGGAATGATTGTTGCTGCTCTAAAGTTGATAGATGAGCTGATCTCGCAGCAAATCAAGGCATCCAGAGATCAGACGTATAACAAGATAGATGCAAAGTCGCTGGAACAGAGTGTTGTTGCTATCCTTCCCGTAGCCTTTTTCGAGGGACCCGAAAATGTGGATAACAACTACTTGATCACCAAGCACGTATTGCCCTGGCTTCAGAAGCTTGGTGACGAGCCCTATATTGAGGTGAACGGATACTATTTCGCCATAGAAATGACCTTGCCCGCAGATCAGAAAGCACTGATGACACTGTCTGGAAGAGGAGGCTCATCACATTTCTGTGAATTCTTCTGCCTGTACTGCTGCCAACAAAATCATAGACGTTGCAAACCACAAGTAGTAATTTGTGAACCATGTGGACAGGGGCAAGGCGCTGCGGAGACACCATGCCGGCACGAGGAGATAGTTGATAGCAAGACTTTTGAAGAGTCACTGGGCGCTTTTCCTGAGTGGGGTACGTTGCATTTTGAACTACCTCCCACTAACGCGCGTGTGGACGAGGTGCGTAGCTTTTACGAAAGGATAGGGTTCACGGAAACAAGCATCCGGTACATCCGGGTAGCAGAAACAAGCATCTCCAAACAATCCTCTCAGCAAATATAATTCAGCAGCTTTCAGAGTGACATCACACCTT
>JANSYO010000350.1 GCA_024742395.1 Cytophagales bacterium | reverse complement strand
GCAAGCAAACGCAACAGTCAAATGTGATCACCTTTTCGGCTAAATACATGAATAAAGCCCTGGTCAATGGTGAAGTAAGTATTTATGAAATATCTACGCCAGATGATGATTTTTCAGTGATCAAAAAGTTCTCGTCCCAATCGTCTTTCCGTAAACCAAACGGTGAGGAAATACCCAATTATAGCTTCGATTTTGATGGGATGACTATTGAGTATTATAATTATGGAAGTGGACTAAACCTGATGGGTTTTAGCGTGAAACAAGGAAATTTTATCGAATTCCCAAATGGTAACATAATTCGCCCCGGTTATACCAAAATTTCAGATTTCTTGTCTGGGCGTGATGCTGCAGACTACACGGACGGTAAATATCGAATTCAAATCCCCGAAATCGAAACAGAATGGGGGTATGAAGGCTATATCAAAGTCGAAGACGGACTGATCACCGAGTTCTATTATAATAACTTCTAAGAAATCGACCTGAAGGCATGGCGTTACTCCACCTTCTCCATCCTCAAGTGCTTCACCCTACCGCTGTAGAATTTAGCTTTAGTTACAACCCCTGATTGATCTCTTTCAAATTCAGCAATGAATTCACCGGTACTCAACACATCTTGTTTGATCCGTGACACTTTGCCATACCCTCTTCTTTGATGATACCAGGTCAGCTCACCATCATTCCATTCGAATGTGTAATAAACATCCAATTCTGGACTGTAGTACTTTCCTGTATAGCTCTTCAGCTCTGACTCAGTGCTTTCTGTTGGCAAAAACCGATCAGAATAAACGAGGGAGCCGTCTTCATTTTGGAAGATCATTTTAGTCTTTTCTCCCTGTCCCTCGAATAGCACCCGGTAGTTTCCATTACCTGCATCTAACATCTTGAAGGTAGTTTTTCCTACAGGAACCAGCTTACTCTCACTGTTCTCGTTTCTCCAGTACCTAAGGGTATCATTTTTCACATAAATGCGACGCACATACTTATCCTGAGGGTTCCAGAAGTAATTTTCAAACTTTTTTAAGGCATTGGTCGACAGCTTGATAGTTTTAGCTTCCTCTTGCTGCAAATCATCTTTTTCCTCAGATGATTTTGTATCCACCACCACATCAAATACCTGAAATGTTCTT
>JANSYO010000287.1 GCA_024742395.1 Cytophagales bacterium | reverse complement strand
CATCTGTTGTGCTTTCTAAAGCAGTATCGTCTACTTCCCTGTCTAAGTATCTTTTTACAATTTCGGTTAACTGCGAATAGTATTCCTTGGACTTGTTTTCTTTTAAGTATGTTGAATTATCCAGTTCTTTTAATGCTGTTAAAGCTTCTTCATAAGGTGGTAATCGTACCTCTTTAGCTTCAGCAATTTTCTTTCTTCTGAATAAAATAAATAAAACTAGACCTACCAATAATAAAATTGGAACTATCCAATACAGTAATTTAAAAAAGTTGAAAGGTGGCGACTCTACATCTTGAGCTTGCTTTATATCAAACATTTTTTGTTGAGTCGTATCTACAGGTACATCTCTAACCTCTACTCTTAAGGAATCTAATTGATATGGCTTTTCGTTAATATATACTTTCTGAGGTGGTATGAGGTAACTTCCTGAATCAAACTCTGTAAGGCCATATTTTTTAAGCAATTTTATTCTTGCTTGCTCATAGGTGGTATCTACCTTATAGCTCTCTATAACTTCTAAAGGCAAAAAAGTTTGGCCTTCTGGAAAAACTACTAGGTCTGTTGTGTCTGCGGTAACAGTAATAGTGTATTGTATTTCTTCACCTATTCGGACTTGAGTTGTGTCTATGGAAGCCGATACTTGACCAAAGGAAACAAAAGACAAAAGACAAAAAACAAAAGAAAAGCACAACGATTTTGTAGACCATTGCTTTAGCTCTTTTTTATTTGTTCTCATTCCTTTTAACTTGTATTTTACCATTTACTACCCTCTTCGTTTAAAATACCCTAACAGTTTTTTTACATAACTTTCATCCACTCTACAACTTAATGCTCCAGCACCACTTTTTAAAAAAGCATCCTCAAAATAATCTACACGTTCTCTATGGTAACTGTAGTATTGATTTCTAACTCCTTTTGATGATGTATTTACTAAAAAAGATTCGCCAGTTTCTTCGTCATGCATTTGTACCATTCCAAGATTTGGGATCTCTTCCTCGTGTCTATCATAAATACGTATTCCCGTTACATCATGTTTATTAGAAACAATCTTAAGGGTGTCTTTGTAACCATCTGTAATAAAATCTGAAAGCACAAAAACGATAGCCTTTTTCTTCATTACATTGGTTAAATACTTTAACGCCATACCCACATCTGTTTTTTTACTTTGTGGTTTGTGTTCTAGTAGTTCTCTAATAATCCTTAACACATGAGACTTTCCCTTTTTTGGAGGGATAAAAAGCTCAATCTGGTCTGTAAATAGAATGAGCCCAATCTTGTCATTGTTTTGCATTGCAGAGAAGGCAAGT
>JANSYO010000340.1 GCA_024742395.1 Cytophagales bacterium | reverse complement strand
GTTTTACCAGTTCCGGGAGGGCCTACCAGCAACGCACCTTTAGGGATTTTACCTCCCAACTTGGTAAATTTTGAGGGATTCTTAAGAAAGTCTACAATTTCCTTTACCTCTTCTTTCGCTTCCTCCAGGCCTGCTACATTGTCGAATGTAATTTTCACCTTGTTCTCTGCATCAAACAAAGCTGCTTTTGACTTGCCTATGTTGAATATCTGACCTCCAGGTCCGCCACCACCGGTCATTCGGCGCATAAGCAACCAAAATCCAAGAATGATAAAGATTAAAAATCCTGAATTAAGGAATATCTGCGTATAGTCAGAACGATCATCTACTTTAAAATCATAATGATTGCTCTCCTTTAGTTTGGCGTCCAGCTCCTCTCTTTTTCTGGCAAAAATGTCGAGGCTTTCCAGTTTGAAAAAATAGTGAGGGCCCGTATTGATCCCAAATCTATTTTGCTGTTCGAGTTGAAGCTTGTACTTGCTATTTTGCAGCGCTTCCTGCTTCAGTGTTACTTCTACTTTATTCTGGTTTCTAATCAGCACCACTTCCTTTACATCGCCGCTCAGTACCATTTGTTCAAAGCGTTTGAACGAAGTTTCAACTGCTGAGCTATTGTTGCTCAGATAGGATATTCCAAAAATAAAAGCCATTAAACCCAGAATTATCCACATTTGGTAATTTGGCTTACCCGGCTCACCCATTAAATTTTTCTTTTTTCTAGGTTTATCTGCCATTATCTATTTATTCTAATTTTTTGCTGCTAGTTAACGCTTGTTTACTGAATAGGTTATTAAGAAGGTTAGGCTACTTCTGTAACTTGAGCATCCCCCCACAATTCTTCCAACGAGTAAAACTCCCTTTTGTCTTTCTTAAAGATGTGAGCAACCACATCTACATAATCGATAAGCACCCACTCCCTGTTTGTTTTTCCTTCTTTTTTCCAGGGGTCGGCATGAGTAATCTTATATACTTCTTCCTCTACAGAATCTGCGATCGCATCTACCTGAGAGTCGGAATTTGCCGAACAAACTACAAAGAAATCTGCAATAGCGTTAGACACATCCCTAAGGTCAAGTATCCTGATATCCAGTGCTTTTTTTTCTGCCATTCCACTCGCTACCAATTCACTCAATTCTTCTGATTTCAATTC
>JANSYO010000069.1 GCA_024742395.1 Cytophagales bacterium | reverse complement strand
GAATCGGCGGGTTTGTTAAGAGTGTATAATTCAACTGGTAACTCTTTTGCCACCAGTGTGCAGGCAGAGCTTTCATTGGTGCCATCAAACAGATGGGAATTAAAGGCGGCTTACCGCTGGCTCAATGTGAAACATTATATGAGAACATCAGAAGGTGAAAATGTTGTTCGTCAAAGAGTTTTTGTTCCTCGCGATTTGGTGCTCCTCAATGGTACTTATTCATTACCTTATGATAAATGGAAGGTAGATCTGACACTTCAATACAAAGGGAAGCAAAGAATTCCGTTTGAGACTACAGACAGATATGCTGATGGATTTGTAACAGTGAATACGCAGATATCAAGAAATTTTGTGAATTGGGAGTATTATTTAGGAGCAGAGAACTTGACTAATTTCAGACAACCTAACCCTATAATTACGCCTGATAACCCATTTGGTGATGTTTTTGATGCTGGTCAGACATGGGGCCCAGTTGTAGGGAGAATTATTTATGCAGGTGCTCGTTTTAAAATCAGGTAAGCTAATGGAGGAACCAATGGAATTAAGTGTAAAAAATATGGTTTGCGACAGATGCATTCTGTCAATAAAGGAGCTGCTTTTGGATTTAGGAATTCAATATGAAAGGATAGAACTTGGAAAGATTCACCTTATAAACTCTCTGAATGAAAAAAAGAAAGGCGAGCTAAGTGCAGAGCTTTTAAGGCTTGGCTTTGAATTACTTGAAAGCCCAGGGGCCAAATACATTCAATCTGTAAAAAATGCGGTAATTGATCTGATTCGAAATCAAGAGAGTGCTTTAAAGAAGTTTACCGTATCGGCGTTTATAGAAGATAAAGTAGGCAAAGACTATAAATGGTTGAGTTCTCTTTTTTCTGAAATGGAGAATCAGACCATTGAGCAATACGTAATAGCTCAAAAAGTAGAGAGGGTTAAGGAATTATTAACATATGATGAGCTAAGCATTAGCGAGATATCTGATAAATTGCATTATAGTAGTATTGCTCACCTGTCAAACCAATTCAAAAAGGTAACCGGGATAACGCCAAGTGCTTATAAGTCAGTAGGTAAAAGGTTGCCTTTAGATAAAATTTAAATAAATAATGAAATCAAAATTTATTGTATTTTCTGCTTTTGCACTATTGGCTTTCACTTCTTGTACTCAAAGTGCCTCAAATGAAGCTGCTAATGTAAACACTTTATCTGTGGATGAAGTGAAATATGTATGTCCAATGAAATGTGACGACAATAAAGAATATGCCAGTGCGGGTGAATGCCCGGTGTGTGGTATGGATTTAGTAGAAGTAAAAACAGAAATGGATTTTGAAACTCATAAAGGGAGTCACCCTGAACATTAATTTAAAATCAAAAAATCAAAAAAATGAAAAATATATTATTCGTATTTACAGCTTTATTATTCTTTAGCTTTTCTTCAAAAGCACAGAGTTTTGCAGACTATGATGATGTAGTTAAAATCAAAACCTCTGCTATTTGCAAGATGTGTAAAAAGAGAATTGAGCGTGATTTAAGTCTTACAAAAGGTGTAGAGAAGGCAGAATTAAATCTTGATGATAAGGTGGTAACTGTGGCTTATAACGCCAAAAAGACAGATCCGAAAGCTATTAAAAACGCCATTTCAAAAATTGGTTATGATGCTGATGATGTAGTGGCTGATCAGAAATCGCATGATCGATTGCCTGACTGCTGTCAAAAAACGGCAGTTCCGCACGAAGATTAAACAATCTTTATGAATGAGAAGAGGGCTTTGGCCCTCTTTTTTTATGCTTGCTAAATAAAAAAAATAGGTTTTATCGGGAGTTTCTGTTTGTTAACGGCAGGCTTTTTGCAATTTTACACAATGACTTGCTTAAGCTGACCTAATGATACAAAAGCCTGATAAGCTGTTATTAATAGCTTTATTTATTGGTTTGGTGTTTCATGGTACCATCTTTTATTTCACATTTGATGCTACCTATGACGCTTTTGTGCATATTTTCTTTGCAGATCATTATGCCAGATCGTGGTTTGAGCCATGGGATAACAGATGGTATACGGGATTCAATGTTACCAGTTACCCACCTCTGGTCCATCAGCTTACTGCACTTCTTTCTTATTTTATCGGTCTTCGAAATGCCTTTGTGCTATTGGCAACAGGCATAATGCTGTTATTTATAGTAGGAGCCTACCGTTTTGCAAAGCTTTGGACTACAGGGAGATCAGCGGGTTATGCAGCCATTTTTGCCTGTTTTTGTTCGTCTATTGTAGAAGCCCTGCATTTGTTCGGACAGCTACCTACTTTAATGGGGATTTCCTGTTTGTTGAATGCTCTTCCCGAAATTTATCGGTGGATTCGCTATAAAAAGACATATAGACTAATGACCTCTCTTAGTATTATGGGGGTGGGTGTAACCTCGCATCACGTTACCACCATTTTTGGGATGGTTTTCTTTGTTGCTCCTGTGATGGGATTGGCCGTTATGGATGTCATTATTGAGCGAAAATTGGGTAAGAAATATGACAATTCTGATTCGGAAATCAGGACGCTCGTTGAAATTAAGGCTTTAAAAATCACGATCAGAGATTTTCTCAATGAAACCATAGCCACCTGGAAACAGCTAGTCCTTTTTGTAGGGGCGGTTCCTCTCCTAATGATGCTGGTGTTTCCATATTTTTATTGGTCTAAAACAGATCCGATTACACAGGTATCAATTCCGCACGGCTCCAGAGACTCCTTTTTTGAAGTACCCTCTTCCGGTCAGATGTTCTTCTTAATTCCAATGGGGATTATCCTGGTCATTTTACCTTATATATTTTTCAGAGTTTGGACTAAACGCAATCTTTTTATAGGCTTGTCTTTTTCTTTAGTACTCTTATTTGGTACCGGTGGTACTACACCTTTACCCAAGCTTATGTTGGGCGAAAATGCCTTTAATATCTTAACTCTGGATCGTTTCACTTTCTGGGCCACAATGATCAGTATCCCGTTTGTGGGTGAGTTCTTTTATCGACTGATGGAAGGTGACATTAGGGACTACTTACGGGAGAAAATTGGGAAGTGGCCGCATAGGATTATCTGGTCGGGTTTGGCCACTTTTTTGGCATTCTTAACCATTTTTATCATTAATTTGGGAAGATTCAGGCCTCTACAGCCAGCTACTATAGATACTACGGCCATAGTGCAATTTCTGGAACGCGACCAACACGATAAATGGCGTTTTATGACGCTGGGCTTTGGGGATCAAATGGCCTGGCTTTCTGCTCAAACAAAAGCTCAGTCTGTGGATGGCAATTACCATTCGGCCCGACGATTGCCTGAGATGACGACGAGACCACTGGAACGTCTGGAGAATTCTAAGTTTAAGGGTATTGAAGGCTTGGGGTCCTTGCAGCAGTTTTTAACAGTACCTGAGAAATATTATTTGAAGTTTGTCTTCTCCAATGATAAATTCTATGATCCCATTTTGTATTTCTCTGGATGGGAAAGAGTTCAACGGTTAGAAAATGGCATAATGGTATGGCAAAAGCAGGATGTTCCACCTTTGCCTTCTGTATTGCCAGATAAGGAACTTCCCCGACTCATTAAACTTTGGTGGGGCATAATGCCTCTTTTCGCATTATTAGCTGCATTTTGTATCAATTTCGTTTTCCTTTGGTATAGTAGAGTAAGCGAAAAGGAGTTCTTCAAAGACAATTACCGAAGTCCTGAAATGCTCATTGCTGAATTAAAACCCAGAAGTTTAATTGGGTATGGTTTGTGGGGTATTTTCGTTATTGTAGCTTTTGTATATATCTGGGTAACCAGTGCTTTCAAACCTGATCAAAACACACCAGAGCAAGTTTTAGAATCCTACTACAATGCACTCGATTTTAAGTATTTCAAAACGGCCTATGGATATTTTAATCCTGAAACGCGGCCAGATTTTGACGACTATTATATAAAGCTCTCTGTAGAAGACGGCATTGTAGCCTCTTATGCCAAATTAGATAATCTGGACATTGCCTTGTCAAAAATAGATGACAATACTTATGATGCCCTGGTGCATACAGACTGGATTACTCCTGTAGAAGAATACAGAACAGATTACCATCATAGGGTCAGAAAGGTGAATGGTAAATGGTTTATTGATCCGCCACAATATGATGTTTACATTCCACCAGATACATTTGTAGATGAGGCATTCTTAAGCATGCATAGCCAAGGTAAACGGCAGGCAGGAACAGATCCTACTGAACACGACGACGTGATGGACAGGCCAAACATAAGGATTTTGAACGCAAAATTGGTACAGACAGATTCATCCTATTCGGTGGTTGGAGAATTGATTAATGAAGACAGATTGCCGGCACACATTACGGTTCAGGCTAACTTGTATGATAAGTATGACCGAAAACTGGTGTCTTACAATGCCAAATACACGACCATTCATCGTATTTTACCCAAAGAAAAAACTGCGTTTCGAATCGACTTCGAATCTACCGCTTGGGTAAATAAGGAAGATTTGGATCCGGGCAATTTTGATCCAAATGAAGAAAGTGCCTTTGTTTTCGATATTCCTCCTGCTTCATTCAAACTTATGGCGAGAGCGGTTGTAGATAAAAATGACATTTACAGATCAGTAGGGTTTCAAAATATAAAAGTGAATGCAGAAAAGATACAGGGAGAAGTTACTAATTATGGAACAGATGAAGTCAGCGTACCGAAAGGCTTAATAAGTTATTTTGATAAGGCCGGAGACTTGAAATGGGTGGAGTCTTTCTTTGTAAGAGAAGGAGTAAGGCAACAAAGAAAAAGAAGCTTTAACCACTTTTTTACGCCACTAGATAAGTTGCAGGTAATCTATGTTGGTGAAAATGAAGATTTTTACTGCAATGGCTTATTGAATAAGGATGCCGGGCAACGGTCAAATGACATTAAGAGATTAGGTGCCATAGAGACTCCTTATGGTTTTGTTCAGCTTAAAATAGATCCATATATAGGCTCCCCTACAATTTACTAATTGAGAAATATACTTTACATATCAGCTTTATTATTGTTTCTTTTTTCTTGTTCAAAAGAAAAAGGGCAGGAGATTATTGAAAGCAGTGAAGTAGTAAAAGAAGATGTTTTTGTGTTAACTGCTGAAAGTGTAGAAGCTGGTAAGGAGTTTTATATTGAAGTATCAAAGGATATAAAGCATGTTGCTGCCATTGCAAGTTGGGGTAGCTTTTTTCTAAAGGCAGAAAAAATAGGAGATAAGAAACTGGTAAAGGTGCCACATGAAGTAAATAGACAAGTCGGAAGGCTGACAATAAAATTCTTTAATGAAGAACCAGACAGAGAAATAAAGGTGATTCCAGGAAAAGCCGCTGAACCACTGGAGGCTTATGTCGGAGAAAAGTCAATAGTAGCAGATGGTGGCGAAACCTGGGCCATGATGACTACCATACCGCAAGACGAGTTTTTTAACTTGACAGATCAGGGGACTAAAGTAGACCTGAATATGATTAGACCCAATGGCTCCCGTCAAAACTTGGTAATGAAGACAAAATATGGAGTGGCTTTTCATAAAATTTCGAGTCAAAGTAAAGTGGGAAAAACCATTATTTCTGTCAATACGGGAGGGGTAGCCGGCAAAGAAAAGGAGCTTCTGGAAATAGCAGGTCCTCCTGTTGATTTCACTCTTAAGGCAGAAAATATATACCCTTATGCTGATTCTCGGCAGTATTTTCAAATAGTGAGTTCTCAAATTAAGGACAGGTATGGTAATCAGGTTGCGAATGGGACCTTAGTGGAGTTCCATGTCACAGATGCTGACGGTTCTAAAAGGATACTCAATGCTTACACTATTTCAGGTGAAGCCATACTAAATATTAATAACCCGTCACATGAAGGGCTCATGACTGTACAAGCCTCTATTGGTGATTACGCTAAAAGCAATACAGCCAGTTACAGTTTCGGCAGGCATATCAAGAGTATGGAACTTAGGATTGAGGATAAAAGGCTGATAATTGGACCTGTTATGGGGAGGTTTGGGCAGTATGCCACTGACGGAACAGAGGTGATTATAGAGAATGTAGAATTAGGTTTTACCACCACAGTAGCTGTAAAGAAGGGATATGCCAGATTTTCTCTGGAGTCTATGGAAACGGATAATTATACGTTTAAAGTCACTTGTGGTGGCTTGGTAAAAACCATTAAAAATAAAGTTGGTGAATAAGGATAAGCTCTTTTTTCGAATTCTTTTATACGCAGGGGTCATGATTCTGCTGGGCTTTGTTGTTGGTGGTTTAGGGAAAATTCTAGCTTACTTTAATAAGGGTGCTTCTAAGGCAGATTTGTTAAAAACGGCAGAATATCTTCCAGATGGTCTCTCACCTGATATTAATTGGTTAAAAGATGATCCTTACACAGGCAGAGAGATGGAAGACTTCAACAGAACTCTCATTACTCAGGAATACATACGGGCTTTACATCAGAGAAATTTAGGACAATACACTCAGTCAGAAGCGGGAATAAAGGAATACTACACCTTAGCGGCAAGGCCAAATATTTATTCTCAAGTTAGCAATGCCTTAGCTACCGATACAGATGTTGAGCATGTTGAGCTCAATCATAATTTAAAACTTCATTTTTATTCTGCTGATGGGCAGCTGGTTTCATTTACAGATCATGCCGTAAAAAGAAAGTCAAGAGTGACCTTCGGAAAAGAAGCAGAAGTGAATTACTTGAATGATGAGTCAGACTTTCTGGTGCTTATGCAGCTCGATGATGGGTATTGGAGAATAAAGAATATGGAAAGAGGTTTGCCCTCGTATGAATGGATGGAGGAATTGTTGAAACCAGACACCTCAGATGCCAGTGTAAGCAGAGAGCAAAATCTTGAACTTTTAAAAAGAGCGAAAGGTATTAATTACTACCCTCAAAATAGTCCTTTTCAGGAGTTTTGGTTGAATTATGATTCTTTGACAGTTGAGAATGATTTTCAAAGGATTGATAGTTTAGGTTTTAATATGATTCGTGTTTTCGTAAACTATGAGCAGTTTGGTAAAGGTTATGTCGTTCCTGAAATGTTAGAGCGACTCGACCATCTGATGAACACAGCAGAGAAGAAAAATCTAAAAATTTTGCTTACGCTTTTTGATTTTAACGCCAATTATCATTTGTTCAATTTCCCTAATTCTGACCGGCAATTAGAGGCCATTTTAACTCGCTACAAAGATCATCAGGCACTTGTGGCTTATGATTTAAAGAATGAGGCGGATCTTGATTTTATTTATCATAACGAACAAGATGTAAAGGAATGGCTAAGTTTTCTGATTCCAAAGATTAGAAAATACGATCCTTTTCATCCTTTTACTATCGGTTGGTCAGATCCTGCTGCACTGGATAATTATGCCAATGAACTAGATTTTCTTTCTTTTCATTCTTATAAAAAACCTGAAGAATTGGGTTTATATTTAGATTCAGTTCAATATAAACACCCTGATAAATTGCTGGTTCTTTCTGAATTTGGAATGTCGTCGTACGAAAGCAGTGTTTTTCCTTTTGGTAAAACTCAGGCTCAACAAGCTATTCATGTCAAGGAGGTATTGAATATTTTAAAAGAAAAAGGTGCAGTACCTTACTTTTTGTGGACTCTTTACGATTATCCGGAGGTTTCTGGTTCTGTAGCGGGTGGAAGGCCCTGGCAAGTGGGAGCACAGAAAGAATTTGGTTTGTTTGATACCTTTGGCCAGCCTAAAGAGGTATTGAAGGTTTTACAGAATCAATCTGAAATAGACGATTATACTATACTCAATAAAATTCCAAAGTATATCTATACTTATATAGTGCTTGGTACATTGGCAATGGCACTATTTTGGTTAATCCTTAAAAGAAAATAACTCCATACAGATGAATAAGAAATTAAAGGTAGCCGTTGTATCAAGTTTTCCGCCTAGTAAAAGGACTCTGAATGAGTACGGTTACTATCTGATTAATCATTTTAGGGAGAAACCTGTTGATATCGAAGAGATTGTCTTAATCTCTGATGTATTGCCTGAAGGTCAATCGTTTGACTTCCAGGATTTTCCTGTACCTATTACTGAGCATCAGGTCTGGGATTTCAATAAATGGACAAATCCATTGTCCATACTTAAAGCAATAAAGAAGACAAAACCTGATGTTGTGTTATTTAACATTCAATTTTTGTCTTTTGGCGATAAAAAAATACCGGCAGCTTTTGGCTTATTAACGCCACTGTTGTCAAGAGTATCGGGTTATCCATCTGTGGTTTTACTACATAATATCCTCGAGCAAGTAGACCTGAATGAGGCAGGCATTACCGGAAATAAGTTTCTAGCTGCAATTTTCAATTTTGTAGGTACGGTATTAACGAGAATAATACTTTCAGCCAATGTCCTTGCCGTAACTATTCCGAAATATGTAAAGATTCTGGAAGAGAAATATAAAGCAAAGAATGTGGCTTTAATACCTCATGGTAGTTTTGAAGTCCCTCCTGTACCTGATTATAAATTGCCTGAAGGTCCGCTGCAGGTAATGGCTTTTGGAAAGTTTGGAACTTACAAAAAAGTAGAGGGTATGATTGAGGCTGTAGAGCTGATCAGAAAACGTTCAAACCTGGATATGGAGATTGTAGTAGCCGGTACAGACTCACCCAATACTCCGGGTTATCTGGCTGGTGTACAGAAAAAATATGCTTCTGTGGAGCAATTACGATTTACTGGCTATGTAGCAGAAGAAGACGTACCTAAAATATTTGGGGATAGTGCAGTGGTGGTATTTCCTTATACTTCAACTACAGGTAGTTCGGGTGTATTACATCAGGCCGGTAGTTATGGTAAGGCTTCAGTAATGCCCAATCTTGGTGATTTGGCAATGCTGGTAAAAGAAGAAGGTTATGGTGGTGAATTTTTTGAACCAAACTCTGTGGAAAGTTTAGCAGATGCCATTCAGAAGGTATTAGAAGATGATGAATACAGACTTCAATTAAGCCGTCAAAATTATTTTGCAGCCGCCTCACTGCCAATGGGAGATTTGGTGGATTGGTACATACTTCACTTTAGAAAATTATTAGAGAAATAAGATATAAACTTAGCCTCAAAGAAAAGCCCGTCTCAAACAGAAACGGGCTTTTTGCTTTATAGTTATTCTAATTCAACTTGTGTATATCTTCTTCGGAGAAGTGAATTGATGAATAAGATGATAGGCAATCATGGCAGTAATTAAGCCTAACATCAGATAAATCTGCACTTGTATTACCTGAGCAAAATCCTCATGAAACACGGAGATAAGTACAATTTGTGCAATACCACCTACAACTGTGATCCAGACGGGTATAAGTCTGTCTAATGACATATGATAGTACACAAAGACATTAGAACTGGCAAATAGGGCAGTGGCCAAACCATATTTCCAAAGCAGTGGTGCTACACTCAAATATTGTTCACCAAATAGTAAATTGATAACCGTTTCTGGTGCGAAATAACAAACGAAAATTATAGCCGCCGCCAAAAGGGCTACTACAGCCAGGCCTCCCAAAAAGTACCAGGTATGATCTTTACCCTCTTTTTCAAGTTTTATTACCAACGGAAAGAGAAGAGTTACAACCGTCCAGGTACCGAAATACACAATTCTGCCAATGAGAGCCAAAGCAGCATACAAACCCGCGTCATGAGGGTCGAAAAAGTGTTTGACAAGAATAATGTCACTGTTATTAATCAGTATTTGGCTAAGCTCATAAAATAATATGATCAGCAGAAATTTATAAATGGCTGTTGAGGTCAAGGTACTTTCCTGAGTCGTTAAGTCATTCTCAGGTTTTATTCTGGAGATCCACCAGGTAGCTATTAACGAAATAGCTATACCCATTGCTACCCCGTTAACTCTATAGCCTAAGTACACCAGCCCAATAGAAACTATGAGTCGTACCCACATTTCTGATTGATAGGTCAATGCAAGCTTTCTGTATTGAAGTTTTCCTTGAAAAATACCTCTATTGACACTCATTAAAAGGTAAAAAGGCAAACTAAAACCAAGAATAAAGAAGGGAATAGAGGAGGTGGTTTGAAAGAAATCTTTCCAGAACACCGCCCCGCTTAATACAATCACCAGCATACCGATCCCTGTATAAATGGCTCTTTTGTTTAGCCATTTATACAAGAAGTTTATTTCGGTGTTTTCTGAATTCTCTGCCGCAAATTTGGCACCGGTCAGCTGAAAGGCCAAAGCAAAAAAGGAAACCATTAATAGAAGCGTGACTAATAGACTTACTTCTGAAAAATCTGCCGGACCAAGCCATCGGCCAAAAATCAGATTGATAATATAATTACCGGCATTAACCACCAAAGTGCTTATAAAAAGCAGTGTTCCGTCTGTGGCTAGTTTCTTATTTGATGTGGACATTAGGCAGTGGGCTTAATTAATAGGAAGCATCCCTAAATACTTAGTTAAATGCAACATCTCATGCATTTCACTGTTCTTTTTAATTTTTACACTCATTTTCTTACCTGAGTCTTTCAATAATTTGTAGGTAGAAATAATGGCGTTCACACCTACTATATCCGCCTCGTAGACTTTCGTTAAATCCAGTTCTAAACTCTCTGAAGAGAGTGCCAACTGATTCAATTTGTTTTTCCACTCTAAGGCCTTTTCAGTGGTAAGATTGCCTTCAATTGTTAACTTTTGCATGGATGTATTATTTATTTGTAATTGGTTGCTATGGTAAATAGTTGTCCTAAAATTTTAAATGAGTCTTTCATTGATAGTTTGGAGCCATCTTCGTGTACCCATCTTTTCAGTGGCTGCTCGCAGATAAGTCGCTCTGCTTCTGCTGCCCCAAAATGTTTTTTCATTCTTAAAAATAACTCAACGTCGAAAATCCATTGAGTTAAAAACGGTTTGCTAAACATATCTGCTACGATCTCTCTCTTCATTACTTTCGCTCCACACTGGGTATCCTGAAATTCCATTCCTAAAATCTTTCTAATAATGAAATTTACAGTCTTGCTTATAATTCCCCGGGAAGATTCTCTAAGGATAGATGCACCTACTCGCTGTATTCTGGAACCGGCCACCAGTTTATAATCAGAGTTTGAAAGTGTATTAACTAAATCTTCAAAATCAGCGAAGTTTGTTGAAAGATCTGCATCTAAAAAGCCAATGTAATCTAGAGATTGGTCCTGAAGAAGATGTAGCATTCCCTGGCGTACTGCTTCGGCTTTACCTCCATTTTTCTCACAGTCATACACAATGATGTCTTCATATTGCTCTTTAAAGCGATTCAAAACCCCAAGAGTATCATCTTTACTCCCGTCGTTTACAAAGCAAAGTTGATAGCCACTGTTGTTGTTCAAAAAAGCAGCGAATGATTCTGTTTGAAGACGATCTTCTTCATTATAACAAGGTATGACTACGCCAACTCCATTTTTATTTAGAGTTTTTTTTTCAGTGTTTTTGAAATCGTCGGCTGTCAGGGGGATGTTAAGGAGCTTTTTCACCCTTATCACTACCTCGTTAAGACCCACAGGTTTAGAAATGTAGTCATTAGCACCTTTTGAAAAAGCGTCAACAATGGTATTTTCTTCTCCCATTCCAGACATCACCATAATAGGTACAACAGATTTCTTCGTTTTTCTGATGTAATCAATTACCTCAAAACCTGATTTCACAGGCATATTAAGGTCTATTAGGATAAGGTCTATGGTATTTGAGTCGAAGGCTTCAATGGCTGCTTGACCGTTTTCTGCCGGAATAACTTCAAAACCCACTTTTTTAAGCACATATACGATTGATTTAAGCACTATTGGCTGATCATCTGCTGCTAGAATTGTCATATGGTGTATATCTAGTGTTAATTTGCAATCTAAATTATGCAAATAATATGCCTTTCACACCATCTCACATCATTGCAGTACTTCCTTTTCGCAGATTTTCAGGAAAATATCTGTCAATGACAGGGCTGATAGCAGGAAGTGTTTCTCCTGATTTTGAATTTTTTTTAAGGGTGACATTGTATGGGAATATCAGCCACACGTGGCTCGGATTCTTTGTTTTTGACTTCCCTGTAGCCGTTTTAATTGGTGTGGTTTACCACATGATCGTAAAAAAAGCTTTCATAATGCATACGCCATCAGTTCTTTATAAGAGGTGGGGCAAGTACGCTGCCCAAAATTGGTTTGCCTATTTGAAAGGTCATAAGCTTATTTTTATCCTATCCTGCTTTTTAGGAATTCTTACTCATTTTCTTTGGGATAACCTGACTCATCATCCCGGTTATATTTCTGAGTTTCATTTTGATTTTTCACTCAATAAAATTCTTGTTTTTGGCAAACTAATGCCCTTGTACGATCTGTTTCAGATCGTAAGTTCATTGATGGGCTTGGTGATTCTGGCTATATTTATTTGGAAATCAGATGAATGGGGTGATGAATCTCCTACTAGCCAAAAAGAAAAATATGTCTATTGGATATGGGTATTTGTGTTTACCTTATTCATAATTGGTATAAGATATGCCATCGGAATACCAGACGAGAAGCCTTTTGGCCAGTTTGTTGTAATAAGTATAAGTGCTTTCATGCAGTCTTTAATAATTCTTGGACTGTATCATTTAAACAGGAGAAAAATTGAAAAATCATATTAGCGTCTTTTTAGCCTTTTTGCTTATGCCTCTTTTGGGATTAGCACAAAGCCCAATGCAAGCCGGTTTTGAGATGCTTGAAAAAGGGCAGTTTGAAGAAGCCGCTACTTTTTTTAAAGCATATTTGGAAAAAGAGCCTGATAATCAAACGGCTATGCTTTGTTATGGCAGAGGGGTGGGGCTCTCTGGTAATACAGACGAAGCAAAAAAAGTATTTAGCCATTTACAGGAATTAAAACCAGGTGATTTCGAGGTAGACCTAAATATGGCCGAAGCTTATATGTGGAGCAAAGATTTCAAAACGGCCTTAGAACTATATCAGGAACTATATGCCAGAGATCCAAAGAGTTTTCCTGCGGTACTTGGATTAGCAAATGCTTATTCAGAGAACAAAAAATATGATGAGGCACTTACGTTTATAGAAGAGGCTTTGGCTATTCAGCCAACCAATGCAAACGCAAAGGTTAGCCGCAAATTTATGAGACTAGGTAAGGGTGCCTTGTATATGAATGCCGGAAACTATCACGAGGCTATAAATCTGCACAATCTTATTTTGACTGAAGATAGCCTGGATACCGACGGTTTATTAAACAGAGCTAACGCCCTAATAGCAAGTAAACAATACGACAAGGCTAAAAAAGATTATCAAACTTTATTGAGTATCCCTGCAAAGGAGGTACAATGTTATCTGGGCCTCTCAAGGATTGCTAATTTAGATAGGGACAAGAAACAGTCTCTTAAAGTGGCGAAAGAAGCTGTGGCTGCAGCAGATAGTGCCAATACTATCATTGCTCATATGGGGCTGGTCAATGCATACGGTGCTCTAAAAGACTTCAAAAGTGCTTTTAGAATTATTGATAGTCTGTGGTTGATTTATCCGGACAATCCTGAATTGATTTCGGCCTATGGTCGCATGAACATCTGGAGCAAAGGGTTTAAAAAAGCTACGGAGTACTATGAGAAACTCCTGGAAGTAAAACCTTCATCTTTTGATGGGAATTTAGGTTTTGCCGATGCACACCATGCTATGTCACTGGATAATACGGCTTTTGAATATGTGAGAAAAACGTTGGGTTTTTATCCAGGTCAAATAGACGCCCTCAATTTTCTGGAACGTCTGCACCAGTCGCATGATCCCAGTATTTCGTCGCATGTTTTTTCCAGTTCTGATAACGGAGGTAACCTTTCTACAAACTATAATTTCATCGGAACCTTTGATCCGCATCCTAATTGGAGAACTTTTATAAGTTATTATTCCAGAAAGGCCGAAAACATGTCTGCAGGACTTGAGAACGTGGAGGTAAAGAAAGTAGATAATTATGGGGCGGGCTTAAGCTATCAGGTAAATGGCTGGCTGAAATTATCTGCAAAGTACAATTTCCTTCTGTCTGATGATTACACGAGAAAACTGGGAGAGGTTAGTGCAGGCTTAAGAGCAGGTAAGTATCAAAATATTGAAATCCTTTATAAGGAAGAGGTGCAGAACTTTAATGCAGATCTGATTAAGAGAAATTTAAAACTCTCTAACTTTCAGATGAATTATAACTTAAGCTTGCCAAATAGAATTGGACTTTACTCACAGTTAATTCATACTGCCATTTCAGATGGTAACAAACGTAATCTGGCTTTTGTCTCACTGTATTACGATATTCTGACCAGACCCTCTTTAAAGGCTGGATTTAATTACAGTATTTTCGGTTTTCAGCAGCAAGTGCCTGAGGTATATTTTAGCCCGGATGTATTTAAGGGATATGAAGTTTTTGTAGGGAGTGAGAATGTAAACCTACCCAATGTGAAATGGATTTATCAGGCCATTTTTGCCACTGGAATTCAACAGATTTCTTCAGAAGACACTCAGGGAATTTATCGTTTTGATATAAAAGCAGGAAGAAAGTTTGGCTCAAGATTCTATTTAATGGGCTACTACATGAAATCAAATTCTGCGGCTTCGAGTGTACAAGGATTTACATACAATGAGTGGGGGATTCGCTCCAGATGGGCTATTCCACTAAGAAACCTTTAAATATAAACGTAACGCAACCTTCCTTATTCATTCAATAAAACTCCCTTTTAATAAAGTGGAAGTCTTGAAATTTATTCTATTTTTGGCAATACACGCTAAATAGAACTTTATGAAAGGAATAGTTTTTACAGAATTTTTAGAGATGGTTGAGAAGAAATTTGACTACGAAATGGTCGATGATATTCTTACCATGCAAGACTTACCTTCCAGCGGGATTTATTCTGCCGTTGGAACCTATTCACATGGCGAAATGGTCACTTTGGTCAATAATCTCCATGAAAAAACTGATATTCCTTTACCGGTACTTCTTGAAACGTTCGGTGAATACCTTTTTAGCTCATTACATAAGGCTTATGGTGGTCTTTTTTCGCACGTTACCAGTGGATTAGAACTTCTTAACTCTATAGAAGAGCATATTCATGTTCAGGTAAAAAAGCTTTACCCGGATGCAGAACTACCTACATTTAATGTGCTGGAGAAAAGCTCTAACAAAATAGTCATGGAGTATTATTCAGAAAGAAAAATGGGAGACTTAGCTGTAGGTCTTATGAGAGGTTGTATGAAGCACTTTAATGAAGAGGCTACCATTGAAAAAGATATGATTTCTGAAGATGGTAAAAAAGTGAAATTCACAGTGACCATGAATAAGTAGTCATGGATGAGCAAAAACAAATATCGCTTTTAAACAAGCGGATTGATCGGGAAAAAAGAGCCAGAAAAGAAGCAGAAGAAATTCTTGAAAAAAAAGCTTTAGAACTCTATCAGGCTAACCAACAACTTCTTAAGCTGAATGAAAACCTTGAAAAGGAGATTCATAAACGTACCGATGATCTGGCAAAAAGCCGGATGCGATACGAACAGCTAGTAGAGTCTGCTACAGAAATAATCTATGAAGTAGACTATCTGGGCAATGTCCTTTATGCTAATCCGGTTACAGAGAAACTTCTGGGTTTTCCTGAACGCGAAATGCTTCAAAAGAATGTAATTGATCTAATTGCCGATTCACACAAAAGCTACATTACTGAAGAATTTTGGGCGGGTATTAAGCAAGGTCAGGAACAATTCTATCATGAGTTTCCCTGCGTTAAGAAAAATGGAGAAACCATTTGGCTCGGTCAGAATTTTCAGAATCAATATACACTAATTGATGGCAAAAAAATCTTTAAAGGGGGGAGGGGAATAGCCCGGGATATTACTCAAAATGTACTGATTAGTCAAAAGCTGGAGCGAAGCGAAGAGAAATACAGAAGTATCATAGAGAATATGGATCTGGGTTATCTTGAAGTGGATAATGATGGATGTATTGTCAGAGCCTATGACAGGTTTTGTTCTATGACAGGCTATTCAGAGTCAGAGCTTATTGGCAAAATTGCTGATGAAATATTGGTGCCGGAAAAGTACCGTGAGAAAATGCAAAAACAAGACGCCTCCCGCCTAAAGGGAGTTGTTAGTACATATGAAGTTCAAATTTTAAAGAAAAATGGAGATTTACTCTGGGTTCTAATTAGTGGAGGCCCGGTATATGGGGATAATGGAGAATGTATTGGTTCTGTTGGGATTCACTATGATTTATCGGAGCAAAAAAGGGTTCAGGAAGAATTAGCCCAGGCAAAAAAGGTAGCAGAGGATGCTCAGAAAGCAGAACAAGGCTTTTTAGCTAATATGAGTCACGAAATCAGGACTCCTCTCAATGCTATAATTGGTATGTCTCACTTGCTTTATGACACCAAACCAACAGAGGAACAAAAGGATTATTTTGACATCATAAACAACTCGGCCAATTTTCTGCATACTCTCATATCGGATGTATTGGATATGGCTAAAATTGAGGCTGGACACATTAACCCGAAAAAGGAGCCTTTTGATCTCCTTGGAGTAATCTATACACTTCAAAGAACTTTCGAACTTAAAGCTAGTTCTAAAAAGGATCTGGCTATTCTATGTGAGGTAGACCCTAAACTTGAACATTTAGTGAAGGGTGACGAAACTTTACTCAATCAAGTCCTTCTGAATATTGTTGGTAATGCTGAAAAGTTCACTGAGGAAGGTGAGATAAAGATTGAGGTTAAAATTAAGTCCAAAATAGAAGATGAGCTAAATATAGAATTTAAGATTTCTGATACGGGTATTGGAATGCCAAAGGAAAAATTGAAGCTCATTTTTCAGAAGTTCAAACAAATAGAGGAAGAGTCAAAAACCAAAACGAAAGGTACAGGCCTGGGGCTCGCTATTGTAAAAGAACTGATAGACAGAATGGGTGGGGTTATAGAGGTTGATTCAGAACCAGGCAAAGGTTCTGTTTTTACTTTTGTACTGCCGTTTGGTTACACTGAGATTAAGAGAAAGAAGAACATTGAATTAATAGATACTACCTCTTCAGAATTTCAGGGGCGTTCCATCTTAATTGTAGAAGATAACATGCTTAACCTGAAATATGCAGGTAAACTTTTAGAAAAGTGGGGTATAAATCAGACGCATGCTCTTGACGGCTTGCAGGCTGTAGAAAAAGCCAATGCTCACCATTTTGATCTGATTTTGATGGATATACAAATGCCCAATATGAATGGGTATGAAGCAGCTATTCAAATTAGAAATACTATTAATGTGAACCGGGTAACTCCTATTGTAGCACTTACTGCTTCTGCAATGGTTAACGAAAAGCATAAGGCAGTGAATGCCGGGATGAACGGAGTGCTGACAAAGCCATTTAGGCCCGGAGAGTTAAAACAGGTTTTAGATCAGTACTTTGGTGAAATTACTATTGCTAAAAGTAAGGAGACCAATAACAAGAATGCAATTTTAAACATACCGGCCGATATGAAGATTGACAAGTCTAAATTAACAGAACTGTATGGAGATGACATGGATTTCAAAACTATGGTTTTTGAAACTTTTCTAGAGGAAATTCCATCGCAGGTAGAGGATTTTATGAAAAATTTTAAAGCTAAAGAGTGGGACGAAGTGGCTAAAGTGGCACATAAAATGAAACCTTCTTTAGGTATGGTGGGATTGCCCGATGTAGAAGAAATGCTTCGTATTATAGAGAGCACCATTAAAAAAGACGGTATTAATACCGAAGTTGAGGAGCTTTCGGAGAGATTCCTTAGCTCATTCCCTTCGTACATTGATCTAGTGAATGAAGAACTTCAATCAAGTAATTAAAGTCTAATGAAAATTGAGCAAAGCATTTTCGTAAACGGGAATTGGAAAAGCAAAGAAACCGCTGATGGTTTTGACGGCACCAAAGCAAATTTAGTGTTAGCTTTTTGTGGTAAAGAGCAACTGACCACTGAAAATATAAAAAGCCTGCAAATTAAATACCCCAATGCAAAGGTTGTTTCAGCTACTACTGCAGGCGAAGTTTATAAAGACTTACTTTATGAAAACAGTATAATCAGTACTGCTATTCAATTTGAAAAGACCTCGATTGACTGTGTTTATGCTAACAGAAATAATTGTACGAGTAGTTATAATTTAGGTAAAAAACTAACGGCCCTTCTTAACCCTAAAGGTCTGAAGTACATACTGGTAATATCTGACGGAAGCCTGATTAATGGAACAGACCTGGTGACAGGTATTAGAGCTTCTATATCTGATGAGGTACTGGTTACCGGTGGTTTGGCAGGTGACGGAGACAGGTTTATATCCACTCTTGTGGGGCTTAATGAAAACATCGAAGAAGGCAACGTAGTGCTGATTGGTTTTTACGGTGACAGCCTGAAAGTAGGTCATGGGTCTATGGGAGGTTGGGATGAGTTTGGTCATGAAAGAACTATCACTAAATCTGACCAGAATGTCTTATTTGAATTAGACGGAAGATCTGCTTTAGACCTTTATAAGGAATATTTAGGAACTTATGCTGATGAATTACCATCTTCTGCTTTGCTGTTTCCTTTGTCAATAAATTCTGACGAGGAAGGAAACCGGAATGTTAGAACGATATTATCCATAGATGAAGAACAGAAATCTATGACTTTCGCAGGAAATATGCCGGAGGGAAGCAAGGTGAGGCTGATGAAAGCAAATTTTGATAAGATTATTAATGCCTCAAATGAGGCCGCTGAAATGTCAATCAGGGGCCTGGATAAAAAACCAGACCTAGCACTGCTTATTTCGTGTGTGGGTAGAAAACTTATTTTAAACGAAAGGGTAGAAGAGGAGCTGGAACAAGCCTTAGAGTATTTTGGTGAGAATACCTTCACTACAGGCTTTTATTCATATGGCGAAATCTCCCCAAATTCGGAGCAGGTTAAATGTGAATTGTTAAATCAAACGATGACTATAACTACATTTACAGAGGTGTAGAGAAGGAATATGAACGAGTTTCACCCCCTATTAAAAAGATTAATCAGAAAACACCTTTCAGAAACAAAGGACGTTTCTGATATTTCTACATTTCTTGAGGCTGTCAATCGTACTTTTTTGTCTTTTGAAAGAGATAAAAAAATTACGGAACATGCCTTTGAAGTCAGTGAAAAAGAATTTCAGGGGGTATTAGCCGACCTTAAAGCTCAGTACAGTTTGAAGGAGGCTTCAATTTTAAAGATTAAGGATGCTTTAAAGCAACTTGATTCCAAAAATCAGAAAGTACTGGATAAGAGTGACGATATTATTCAAATCATTGAAATCCTGCAAAAGCAAATTCGAATACAAAAGGATTTAGAACAGACTTTAATAGACTCTAAGGAGAATGCAGAAAAGGCGGCAAAAGCCAAATCTGATTTTCTTTCTGTGATGAGTCATGAGATAAGAACTCCTTTAAATGCCATCATTGGGAATATTCATATCTTAAAAGAAGAAGATCATTTAGAATCTCAAAAAGAATCAATAGAAACCCTGGAGCTTTCTTCTAACAATTTACTTAGTTTAATTAATGATATTCTAGACTTCAGTAAGCTAGAAGATGGTAAGGTATATTTTAGTAAGCACTCTATTGATTTAAAGAAGTTAGCTGAAGATATAGTCTCTACTTATAAAGTAAAAGCTCTTGAAAATCAAAATGAATTGACCTGTCACTGGGCAGAGGGTACTCCCTCAGCTGTTTTAGGAGATCAGGTGAGACTTAATCAGATTTTAGGAAACTTGATTTCTAATGCCATAAAGTTCACTTTAAATGGTAAAATTGGATTGCACGTCTCTCTTGAAAAAGAAGATACAGATATGTGCTATCTGAAATTTTCTGTAAAAGATTCGGGTATTGGAATTTCAGAAAAAGATCAAAAACTGATTTTTGAACGATTTACACAAGTAGATACTAACGATAACAGAGAACATGGAGGGTCAGGCCTTGGGCTTTCTATTACCAAAATGCTTCTTGAGCTTCAGGGAAGCAAAATACAGTTGTCAAGTGTGCTGGGTCAAGGGTCTGAATTCTATTTTACTTTAGGACTGGAAAAGGACAAATCGGTACAAAATGAATCTTCTATAAACCAATCCCCAATTCATAAGGAAAAGAGTCTGGAAGGAGTAAAAGTATTATTGGTAGAAGATGTAAGCTTCAATGTCATTGTGATAAAGAAAATACTCTCTAAATGGGGAGTGCAGGTAGAGGTGGCGGATAATGGGAAAGTGGCAATAGGCAAGGTATTGGAAGATAAGTATGACTTAATTTTGATGGATATTCAGATGCCCATTATGGATGGTTACGAAGCTACCAGAGAAATAAGAAAAATGGGAGTACAGATCCCTGTCATAGCACTTACGGCAGCAGTATCCTTGGAAACAGAAAAGGCAGCCTTAGATAGCGGCATGAATGATTATTTAACCAAGCCGGTTAACCCAAAAGATTTAAAAGAAGTACTCAATAAATCGCTTTAGAAAACAATTAACTTCTGAGCTCGTGAAAACTTAAAACATACATTTTTCCTTTTGAATATTTTTGGCACGCCTGGTGCCATTTTTTTTGAAATATACTTTCTGCCGTATTTTGCTTATGATTTATCAAAATCGATAAAAATGACATTTGTCAAAAATGCTAACAAAATAGCTCTTTCGAGGTATAAACTACGGTTAAAGGGGTACACATATATCTTCATAATGGCCCTCCTTTGGCATTTATATTGCAACTATTAGAAGTATAACTGTCAGGTAATCAGCTGTCAAGATTGCCAAACAAAAGAAATTGTAATCACACACAAAGAAAAATTTGATCACATGAAATTCAGAAATACACAAGGATAAATCCAGAGAATAAAATAAAGAGGAAGGTTTTCTCGGCAAGTGTTAATTGAACTGTTTCAAATTAACATACACCTTAGGCTTACTGATCCACATAACGATCTTAAAGTTTATAATGAGTATTAGTCGATACACCACACAACTTTTAAACCACACAGCTTTTAATATTTCAGCCGGAAAAGCTTCCTCTTTTAATTCATTGAGCTTATTTAACTTAAAGGTAATTGGCTCAGTAATAATAAGCCAAAAAAATGCCAGAATTCTAAATTTATGGTTTCATAAAAAAAATATAAACAGTTAAACTTTAATAATTGCTTTGACAATGGGTTTAGAGACTTTTAGATAGATATTAATTTTTTGTTTTGTTAATCGCAAAAGACATAGACGAGATATTTTAACTGCGGGGTTAAAAATTTGGTGTCCATGTCTTTTGTTTTTTTATGCCCTTTAGTGAAAAAAGTGGAATGTTGTTTTCGTTTCAAATTGTAAGTTGTAGTCACAAAGCGTGAAAACTAAATGTTTAGTTTCAAGAAATTGACCAGTGTTTAAAATTCTACTTGATAAAAAAACTGGCATATGATGACAAATGTCAAATTCGTTGATGAATGCTCAATTTCGCTACCTTAATCAATCAAAGGTATGTACTAATTAAAGTTGTTTTTTTGGCCACCATTGGCACTTTACTTGCAAAATAGTAGGTGTAACTGTAAGCTAATTAGGTTATTGCCAAATTAGTGACTGTCAAAGGATTTTTTATATAATGGTTAGTTTAGTAGGAAAGGAGAGGTGATCTCGGCAAAGAAAATTTCTGAATTAAAAGAAGAGAATTAGTCGAATACACCACACAACTTTAATAAAACACACAACGAAATTAAAGGCTGAGGTCCCTCTCTTTACGTATTAAATTGCAAAGATTTTGAAGCATATGGGGTAGTGAATTATCCAAATTGACACCCGACTCTGACGCTGCATAACAATACCACACACTCAAAGACTATAGAGTGTTTTTATTGTAGGGTGCAATCCAGGTTTTACTATCCCTGCTTCATTTTACTTACACCTGCCTGGGTCAT
>JANSYO010000315.1 GCA_024742395.1 Cytophagales bacterium | reverse complement strand
GTTTTTCCTTGGCTTGTGAATTTTCTCTCGATTAAAATTCCTAAGTGTGATGCAGTAGAATGACAGAAACTTCAGAAGGGATAATGTATAATATAATAATAATAATAGGATGCCTCAACTTCATTTATTTTAATCAGCATGCGATTCGCGTACAAGGTTGGCTGCCTTTCGTTTGTTATGTATGATAAGAGACTAACCGTGCTAGTTTTCTAATCTGTTTGGTACGGTGTATCGGAAAGGCAATGTTTTGTACACATCAGATGGGAATTCTCTCCTATCTCCTGTTGGTAATCGAATAACCGTTTTTGAACTACAAAAGTACTTGTCTGATATTACACACGCTCCTTTTACTGATATAATGTACACAGACACGCATCGCGAACGCTTCCCTTTGAAAACATGCATAACATCAAAGTTTTGGCTCTTAGTCCCAAGGATGAGTTGCTACTTAGCATTGATGAAAGTAATGTTAACTCTTATGTCTATTTTGTTTCTGCTAACACTGCGATCAGAGGGTTCAGCAGTTCTGATCAACTTTCGCCGCGAGGCTTTGTTGACTCGTTTTAAGTTCAAGTTCCCTGTCAGTGTTATCAAGTTTGATCCTTCAGGTAAAATGTTCGCTGCAGGAGTGGGTAGATTGCTTCAAATCTGGAAATCGCCACCAAAGTATATGGAATTTACTCCGTTTCGCCTCCTGAATACTATCATGGGTCATTACGATGAAATTTTGTGTATTGAATGGTCTGCAGATAGTAGGTTTATACTCAGTGGAGGACAAGATGCAACCTGCCGCATTAACCGAGTAGATAAAGTAACAAAACCTGTCAATCTCGTTGCTCACAACGGCCCTGTCATTGGATGCTTCTTCCGAGAGAACCATGATACTGTTTATACTGTATCTTCGGACGGTGCTGTTTATACTTGGGATTGGAACGCAAATGAGACAGAAGAACATTTATCGCCTGATCAACTCCACGATATTCGATTTTCTTCCACAGAAGGGATTTGGTCGCTTGAAGGAAGACATTATCTTGGATATAAAAACCGCACATCAATCACCAGTTGTGCATATCATAAGAAAAATGATTTGCTAGTTATTGGAAACTCTGCTGGAGTGTTTACCCTTTATGCAATGCCTGATTTTAGTGAAGTTCACTCTCTAAGTATAACGCAACACGAAATCAACACTGCAGCCATCAAC
>JANSYO010000327.1 GCA_024742395.1 Cytophagales bacterium | reverse complement strand
CGACGCTCAGATTTGTATTTCGAGCAAAGAACCTTACAACACTGGGTGTAGAACATTTGGAAACAGAAGTTTAAGCCGGTTCTGCGCTCATTGCTTTGTCAATTTATTTCCTGACGACCCCAGAACTATTACTGTCAAAAGAAAATCGAAAGAACTTCAAGTCGTGTCACACATAGCATGTAAGTATAGCGGGTTTGTTCACGATAAGCCGTTATACGTAGATTTGCAAGGAGGTTGTTGTGCTACAAACGTAGAATTGATTTACGGAAATTAATCAACAACACGATGTTATGTATTGAAGTTGATGAACAACAACACAAGAATTACATTAAGCAAGACGAGAGCGATCGGTATGACGACCTATTCATGGATTTCAGTGGCAAGTACATATTCATACGGTACAACCCAGATAAATTCAAAGACAAGTTCAATACAACTAAAACCCGCATTTTGAAACAAGAATGGGGGCGTTGGAAATGCAATAGATAAACACATCAACAGGATACATGATGATGTTAATAACACGTTACTTGAAATCCATCATCTTTTCTATGATGAGGTGTAGCGAGTTGTATTTCATTTTAAACAAACATTCACAATAAGTATAGAGGCAAAGTCCAAACACTCACATTATAATGATTTCGCCTACACAAACAATGGAAAACACAACTGAAGTAGAATACGTTTCTATTTATGACAGACCTAAACGTGGAAGGGGAAGACCTAAAACTTGTAAGTTATCAGATGAAGAGAAACGAGAACGATTAAGAGCCAACTATAAAGCCTATTTTAACGCGAACCCAGAAAAAGAGCGAGAACGAGTAAGGTTAGCAATGGCGCGGAAGAGAGCGGAAGCAAAAAAAAGAAATTTAGAAAACCAATTATTTTTTGGCTTTCAGAAAAATGAATTTCCATTTAAAGACTTGACATCATTATAATATAGTAATAGCATATAGTAACCAAGGCGATAGAGCCAACCAGATTACATTAATAATTTGTCATATTCAGAAATGGGCCGTTTCTGAATATGACGATGCTAAAACAAGAGTTCGATGCTTCAGGGCTTCCATCATTAATACCATATTTAAACTATCTATTAGCTAATGGCGCAGCATAGCATGTACAAGTTAAGTGGGGCAGGGGTTACAGGTGGGTCATTAAAATAGGGGG
>JANSYO010000088.1 GCA_024742395.1 Cytophagales bacterium | reverse complement strand
CCTGCTGTTCTACTAAATCTTCTTTGTGTTGCAGATGCCGCTTTTATTGACACCTCAAATAAGTAGTGCCTATACCTTCTAATTCATTTTGCCTTAATCAAGTCAAAATCTCATTAGAAACCTATGCTTAAAAGCAGGAAACACATTGAACTTCATGGCCGAACAATCATCGAAAAACTTCAGGTCATTCCACCACTGAGACAAAGCCCCGTTTTTCAAGATGAAGCCTGTTTTTTGTTTTTTAGTGAAGGCGGTTCTGAAATTGCCGCTCCTTCAGAAAAAGTTCATATTCATGAGCATGAGGGAGTACTGTTAAAATGTGGTACTTACTTCGCCGACCTTTTTGCCAACGGCCGCTCAGGCCAATGCGAAGTCTGCGTGATACACTTCTTCCCGGATATTCTTCAAGACATCTTTAAAGGTGAAGTACCTTATTTTGTCAAAGAGAATAAAAACACTCATTACACCCAAAGAATCGCTAAAAAGGATGTTTTTGAGCATTTCATCGAAAGCCTTGATTTTTACTTTGAGCAGCCTGAACTGGTTAATCAGGAAATTCTATATCTAAAAATTAAAGAACTCATTTTATTATTACTTCATACCGATGCTGCCGATAGCATCATTGAACTTTACAGTCATCTTTTTACACCGCAAAAAGCCAGTATTACGGAGGTTATAGAAACACACCTTTTTTCTCAGGTGACACTAGAACAATTAGCTTCTTTAGCCAGCCTTAGCTTATCCTCTTTTAAGAGGGAATTTAAAAAACACTTTAAGGAAACACCCGCACAGTTTATCAGAAATAGACGACTACAAAAAGCAAAAGACTTACTCGTTCATTCCTCTTTGAGTATTTCAGAAATAAGTTTTCAAGTAGGTTATGAAGACAGCTCCTATTTCTCCAGGCTTTTCTCTTCAAACTTCATGCTGTCGCCTTCGGAATTCAGAAAATCGAAGCAAAAGTTACCAACTTCTTCATACTGACCTTTAAGTCCTGAATACTGGACCATTTGTCATAAATCATTCTTTTTGTGACGGCATAGTTTTGCAAGAGTAAACATTCATGCTCAAATGATGAATCCTTTTGTAATATTAATCGTACAGTGCACAATGAGTCTGCTGGTTTTCTTTCTTGTGGCTCAGTGGTACTTAGTTCCTCAGATTAGAAAAGACAACAAAGTACAGATTCTGTCCTTTCTACTTCTCATTAATGTCTTTCGTTACCTACCACTTTCTTTGTTTATGCCCGGTCAGGTATCCGTTAATTTCCCACATTACCTAAAAGAGATGGTGGCCTACGGTGATTTTACTTCTGCCCTCTTGGCTCTCCTGGCCTTAATACTACTTAAAAAGGGAAATAAATCAGCCAATGCCTTTGTATGGCTATTCAGCTTCTTCAGCGTAGTCGATCTAATCATCGTGCTGATACTGGCAATAAAGGAAAAAGTTTATGAGCTGCCATTGGGAGCTAATTATTTCACAATTTCTGTGTACGTACCACTTCTAATTATTACGCAATTCTACCTTCTTAAAACACTGACCAATAAAGCCTACCAATGAAAAATCATTTAAAAATTGGCGATACCGCCCCACCTTTCTCAACCAAAGATCTATGGAATAACCCAGCCATTCCCTCGAAAAATCAATGGATTTATCTTTCTTTTCATCGATTTGCGGCCTGCCCTTTTTGCAATTTGCGAACCAATGAATTGATTCGCCAGTATTCCGTATTTAAAGAAAAGAATATTGAGGTTATCACCGTTTGGCCCTCAGATAAACAAACCTTGCTTAAACATGCGGCGAGCCAAAAGCCACCCATCCTGATGGTTTCTGATAGAAAAAAGGACCTATACAAAGCTTATGGTGTCACTGACTCGTCTTTAAAAGGAGCTTTAAGATTAATGCTTCATCCAAAACTGATTTTTCAGGCACTAAAAAACAAGTACAATATTGAAATTGACGCCGACCCAAGTCTGATGCCCGCCAGCTTCCTGATCAATCCGGAAGGCAAAATTCAGTTGGTTCATTACGGCAGGCACTATGGTGATCATCCTCTTATTGACACTATCCTGAAAAGAGTAAATAGCTAAGGTTTACAGGGAGCGGCTCTATACCACTATTCTTTCATGTTCACACTTTCAATTAGATTAAAAATAGCTAGAGGAAGCCTTCAATAAGAATCTTGCTAGTCCCACATTTTGACAATAAAAACTACCTTTACCTTAAAAAGAAGCATTTGAGTTCGTCAAAAGAGATACAGCAATACGACTTTAAGCAGGGATTGCCACATGAGATTGAGATTATTTCTATGTCTTATCTGCTGGAAGACTACCCACTCGAAATGACTAGCCCTCATCGGGCGGAGTTCTATCAGATACTGTGGTTTGAAAAAGGCACACACACGCATCTTCTTGATTTTGAACCCATTGAAATCAAATCCAATTCGCTTCTTTTCGTCAATAAAGGAGCTGTTCAGCGATTTGACAATTCTTCTGAGTTTGAGGGAAAGATATTGCTATTTACAGATAACTTCTTTTGTAAAACAGAATCAAACATTCATTACCTGAAAAGCAATATCCTCTTTAATGATTTGCTTTCTGTTCCGATGGTTCAATTAAATTCAGAGTCGGATCAAATAGCTCTTCAATTGAAAGAGATTGAAAAAGAGCTCAGCCGAGAGAAAGACATCTATCAACCCGATATTTTAAGAAATTCCTTACGGAACCTACTTCTTCATGCCGAGCGTGAAAGAAGAAAACAAGATTTCACAGAAGTAAAAAAGGGACCTGACCTGGACAACCTTATACTCTTTAAAGAACTCCTTGAAAAACAATACAGAACAGAAAAGCAAGTGGGGAATTATGCCCGACTAATGAACATTACCGATAAAAGACTAAATCAGGCCACCTCAAAAGTGTTAGGAAAATCTCCGAAACAGATGATTGACGAACGTCTCATGCTTGAAGCCAAAAGACTACTGGCACATACCACAGAAAGCGTCAAAGAAATTGGTTTTGAACTGGGCTTTGATGAGCCCACTAATTTTGTCAAATACTTCAAAAAACATCAAAACTCTACCCCAATTGAGTTCAGAGAGAGCCTAAAACTCTGATAGTCAACCTTTGGCGTAAATCTACAATCCAAAGGACTTTTTGTATCACCATTGTCTTTGTGTATGGCTGCACCTTTGTCATGTTAATTTAAACATCAAAAAAATGAAACAGACAATACTTAATGCAGCTCTTATCCTGGGTTTAGGATTAACCACTGCAAATGCACAAACCAAATCTTTAACTTCAAAAAACAAGTCAATGGACAGCTCAAAAAAAGAAAAAGTAGTAGCACTTATTAAAAGCATAGAAACAGGGGCACATGAGCCTGTAGCTTATATCAATCCGAATAAATACATACAGCATAATTTAGGCGTAGCTGATGGACTGGCCGGTTTTGGACAAGTGCTGCAAGCTCTTCCGCCAAATTCGGCCAAGGCTCAAACGGTGAGAGCATTCCAGGATGGCGATTTTGTATTTACTCATACCAATTACAACTTCTTTGGCCTTAAAATCGGATTCGACATTTTCAGATTTGAAGACGGATTGATCGTTGAACATTGGGACAATCTTCAAGAAACGCCTGAATCCTTAAACCCAAGAGGCCATAGTATGATAGATGGCAGTACAGAAATCAAAGACCTAAGTAAAACTGATGCCAACAAAACCTTAGTGAAGAATTTCCTGGAAGCTATATTGATTAATGGTCAAATGGATAAAATAGGCAAGTACTTTGACGGAGATAAGTACATCCAGCATAATCCACAAATAGCAGACGGCCTTTCCGGCTTAGGTTATGCTCTTGAATACATGGCATCTCAAGGCTTAGTAATGAAGTTTGATAAGGTACATAAAGTTCTGGGCGAAGGCAATTTTGTACTCGCAGTAAGCGAAGGAAGTTTTGGTGGAGCACCTTCTTCATTTTATGACCTTTTCAGAATTGAAAACGGAAAAATAGCAGAACACTGGGACGTAATTGAACCCATTGCCGCACAGGAAACCTGGAAGAATAAAAACGGCAAATTCTAAGACTTGCATTTTTTGTCAGGAATCGAAAGCCGGGAGATATTCTCCTGGCTTCTTTGCTTTTTAGATTCTTAAATAGAGTTCAAATAGTAGAAATTCCTTAACACATCAATTTATAAATCTCTCATTACAAAGTACTTGATATTGAAAAGTAGCGAATATTGACTTAAATTCGAATTTCTTTTCAGACTTAAATTACACTGTGCAAAATGCCTTCCCGATATCCCATTCAACTCCCATTCTCATTTTTGGCAGAATGAATTCTGCAGAGTGGTTCAATAGTAAGTATACCCTATACCAAAGTAAATCCATCAAGAAGCTTCCGATAAATTTATTAGTATAGCCACCTTCATATTATTAAATTGTAAGCTTTGTTGATCTAACCCATCATATAGCCGTGATGCCTGTCAAAGAATTAAGCACTGAAAGTACACTTAAATCTATCGCTGTTTTACCGTTTGGTAACTTGAGTGCTAATCTGGAAAATGAATATTTCTGTGATGGAATCACAGAAGAAATAATTGGAGCCTTAGCTGGCATTCCTGAACTTAAAGTCACCTCCAGAACCTCCTCTTTTTATTTTAAAAATCAGAGTTTCTCTATTCAGGAAATTGGTCATAAGCTAGCGGTCTCTCATATTTTAGAGGGCAGTGTGCGAGTGGCAGGTAAAACTCTGCGTATTTCTGCTAAACTTATCAGCGTAGAACATGACAGCTCATTCTGGTCACAAACCTGGGACAGACCCCTTGATAACATCTTTGAGATACAAGATGAAATAAGCCTTCAAATTGCAGAAAAAATACGTGAGTATGTGGGCCATCTGGAATTAGACGAACATTTAGCAGAACCCCGAACACAAAATTTAAGAGCTCATGAACTCATTTTAAAAGGACGATATCTCTTTAACCAATGGAACCCCGAAGATGCCAATATCGCTATTGAGGAATTTGAGAAAGCCTTAATTTTTGACAATGAAGCTATTGATGCGTATCTGGGCATAGCAGATGCCTACAGTTTTTTGGCCGTGGCTGGTTTTGCCCCCAGAGAAGCCGCCTGGAGTAAGGCAATTGAGGCCATCAATAAAGCAAAAAACATAAATCCTGAAAACGCCCGACTGAATTATATGTTGGCCAATCAGGCCTTTTTCACCGAAGGAAATTATACAAAAGCCTTTGAATACTCCCTGAGGTCGTTAAAAAACAAACCAAATTTCTCTGAGAACCAGCAATTTCTCTCATTTCTATATGCACTGAGCGGGGATTTGAATAAATCAAAAGAGCATTTATTGTATGCCAAATCTGTAGACCCTCTTAATCCGGAAACCAGATTTTATGAAGCCTACTATTACTACAGATCTGGCGAAGATGACCTTGCATTGAAATTGATAAATGGTCTGTTAAACGAAAACCCCAAGAATATTCCGGCCCTTTATGTTAAGATCTACATTAATATAAAGCAGAAGAATTATACAGAGTCAAAAAGGCTGATTGAAGAAATTCCTGAAGGATTAATCTCACCTGATGAAAGTCTGGGGCTACAGTGCTTAAACGAAGCTAAAAATGATCATTCTGTCAACGACCTCCTGGATGAATTGGCTGAAAAGGCCAAAGAGAAAGAAGCTCATCATGCACATGCGTACCTGTTTCTTAGCTATGTAGCCTTGGGCAAAAATGAGGAGGCTTTTCAAACCCTTGAAAAGCTATTTGATGAACAGTCCTCCATTCTTCTTCTGAGCTTTTCTGACCCACTGGCCAGCGAACTCTTTGTTCACCCCAGATACATGGAATACCATCAAAGGATCTATCAGATAAATGAGCCAGAACAAAAGCCTCAAAAAACCGCCTCTATTAGTTTAGAACAAGCTGAAGTCAGTGAAGCTCTTGAGAAACTAAGAAGTTATATGAATGCCGAGAAACCGTTTTTAGATCCCTCCCTATCCCTTAGAAGTCTGGCTGCACAGATAGAAATACATCCCAATCAGCTATCCTGGATATTAAACGAGCAGGAGGGTAAAAACTTTAATGAATATATAAACCGTCAAAGAATAGAACACTTCAAAAAGTTGGTACTTGACAAATCAAATGCTCATATTTCCATTATTGGTTTGGCCTACGAGAGTGGTTTTAATTCAAAGACGGTATTTAACACAACATTCAAAAAACTGGAAGGTGTAACACCCAGTCAGTACCAAAAAAGCCATTGAAAGTGGGTTAATGAGTTCTGAATTATAATCCAGAACCTACCCCTTGTATATCAGAACCTATAAGTTCAATTCATCTTTCATTTTTGTATCGAACAAAAAACACAAAGATGAAAAAACGAAAAATGAAAGCCATGATAGCCACCGGATACGGCTCATCAGAAGTCTTAAAACTAAGAGAAGTAGACCTTCCTGCTATTAAACCTACCGAGGTTTTAATAAAGGTTGCTGTCTCCTCTGCCACTACTGCTGATGGCATGATGCTCTCAGGCAAACCTTTTATAACACGCCTATTTGTAGGACTCACTAAACCTAAATACCCTATTCCTGGAACCGGCTTTGCAGGAGTAGTTCATGCCAAAGGAAGTGAAGTAAGTAAGTTTAAGGTTGGCGATAAAGTCTTTGGCGAAACCACCTTAGGTTTCAGTACCAACGCCGAATTCCTGGCGGTTCCGGAAAATGGAGTCATCCTTCCTATGCCTGAAACTATGCAATATACTGAAGCAGCCAGCTTTGGAGATGGTCACGTGACTTCATATAATTTTTTAACCAACATCTATAAGCTCAAAGCCAGCGAAAGAATCCTGATTATTGGTGCATCAGGAGCATTGGGTACGGCTGCCGTGCAAATTGCTAAATACAAAGGTGCCCATGTAACAGGTGTTTGCAGTAGCAAAAACAAAGGACTCGTTAAATCATTAGGGGCAGATGAAATCATAGATTATACCGTAGAAGATTTTACTAATAGTACTGAAACCTACGATGTCATTTTTGATACCTTGGGAAAGACCACCTTTAAAGCCTGTCAAAAAATCCTGAACCCACATGGGCACTATCTTTCTCCTGTTATTGGCGTTTCAGTCCTCTTTCAAATGATGAAGACATCGCTTTTCGGTAGTAAAAAGGTCCTATTCCATGCGACCGGAACCAACTCTGAAAATAAACTCAGAGCCATGCTGGAAGAAGTAACAGAAATATTCAAGTCAGGTAAACTTAAGACTGTGATTGATAGACAGTACCCACTGGAAAAACTGGCAGAGGCCTACACCTACATTGCCAAAGGCCATAAAAAAGGAAACGTAATAATCATAAATACTCAAGACAATGAATAATAAAAAACTAGCACTTATTGCAGGCGTCTCTCTCCTACTGATGGCCGTCATTGCGGCTTACTCCTATGGATATGTTTATATGACCCTAATCAACAAGGGAGATTATCAATTCACCCTAAAAAACCTGGAGGCCCATACCGGTTTATTCATTAGCAGTTTAGTAGGTTGGGCTCTGATATTCATTCTAGATATCATTGTTTCATGGTCTTTACTAAGGTTCTTTGAAGACGAGCACCCGATCATTTCTAAACTCACAGCCATTTTCCGTTATGTATATTGTGGCTTCCTGGCAGTAGCCATCGTTTTTCTGGCACAAAGTCTTGCCTACCTGAATTCTGGTCAAAATAGTCCGGAGATCTTATGGTATTTTAATGCCTTTGAATACACCTGGACTTTAGGATTAATCCCTTTTGGAATACATCTCTTCGGGCTTTCCGTTCTATGCTTTAAATCACCTGAGCTTATGCATAAAATTTTTGGCTGGATGCTTTTATTGGCCTCATTCTCCTACTTATTAGTGCATATTCAAAAAAGTATGTATCCGAATGACTGGAGCCAGTTTGAGAGACTTGAAAATGTATTAACGGCTCCCATGGCTATAGGAGAACTGGCCTTTGCCTTTTGGCTAATCTACTATTCCGTTTCAAAAAAGAAGTCATATTAAAGGAATCGATGAGGGCTGATAGCCCTCATTTTAATTTTTGTCTGTCAAAATTCATTCTCTTAAAAAAGAGAAGAGTAAATTGAAAATGTCAAAATACCGTAAAATCAAACTGGTTTCTCCGACTTACATAAAACGTCATAGGTCCATGAGGAGCCAAAATCAAAGTTATCAATTGGTTCTTAACGCGGCATTAACAAGAATCCTTTAATTAAGAAAAACCCATTATCCCCAGAATGCTAAGACATAAAAAAAACTCATAATCAGAGCATTAAGACTTTTCAAGCCAATGGCTTCTTGCAAATATTCTCCTATACTTCTACCGACTAAGGGTACTATCCTTTTTGACCGTTATTGCGTGACCCATCTGCTATATTTAGTTTTGCAGCTATAATTTTTATAGTACAAAATAATAGTAATGAACACTTCTGAAATTTCAAAAACAGATATTATTAATGCCTTTCAGTTTCGTCATGCCACTAAGGAGTTTGATGCCACTAAAAAACTTTCCGAAGAAGAAATCAACTTTTTGCTTCAAACAGCCAACTTGTCACCCAGCTCTTTTGGTTTTGAACCATGGCATTTTATAGTGGTTCAAGATCCGGAATTAAGAGAGTTATTAAAACCTGTGGCTTGGGGAGCTCCAATCAAATTAGATACGGCCAGTCATTTCGTTTTAGGTCTGAGCATGAAAGCCCCAATGGTAAAATGGGATTCAGACTATATCTCGCACATGCTAAAAGAGGTAAAGAAAATGCCTGCCGAAGTGATAGAAGTATACATGAAGTTTTACCGAGAGTTCCAGGAAAGTGACTTTGAGCTGGACACAGATAAAAAACTGTTTGACTGGTCCTCAAAACAGACTTATATAGCTTTAGGAAATATGATGACCGCGGCGGCAATGGTAGGAATTGATAGCTGCCCTATAGAAGGCTTTCATCAGGAAAAAGCTGAGGCTTTACTAGAAGAGAAGTTTGGCGTAGACACAAACAAATATGGCCTGTCATTTATGGTAGCATTTGGTCACAGAAAAGCTGCACCAGAGTTTGCAAAATCAAGAAGAGACTTAGCAGATATTGTCACCTGGAAATAGATTAGAGCATCATGAAAAAAAATCTTTTATTCGGCCTAATGCTCGCTTTAGTTTTCATTTCATGTCAAAATGAAGAAAAAAGTGAAGCAGATACAAAGGTCACAGTTAAACACTCTTCAGAAATAATCTGGGAAAAATTAAATCCGGCCAGAGGAGATCAAAGTCCAAAAGCGGGAACCATCTGGGGCAACCGAAACGGTACAGAAGCTACTGGCTTTCTGGCAGAATTTAAAGATGGATTCTCTTCGCCCGCCCATATACATAATGTGACTTACCGTGCTGTAGTACTTAGCGGATGGGTTCATAATGATGACCCGGAAGCCGAAAAAATGTGGATGCCTACAGGCTCCTTTTGGACTCAGCCGGCGGGAGAGGCTCATATAACAGCTGCCAGGGGGAGCAGCACCATTGCCTATGTAGAGATAGACAAAGGTCCGTACCTGGTAAAACCTACAGAGGAGGCTTTTGATGAAGGCGAAAGACCTGTCAATATTGACGCCTCGAACATCGTTTGGCAAAATGCTTATGAGTCTGATTATGTGAAAAATACAGAAGCAGAAATAGCCTTTTTATGGAAAAACAAAGAGCTGAAAGGTAGCCTGATTAGAATTCCGGCCAATTTTTCGGGAAAGATCCAAAGTGAAGGCAGTATTTTTCATGCAGTAGTTATACAGGGAAATCCCATCTATCAGCTAAAAAAAGAAAAGACTTCGCTTGACCCCGGCAGTTATTTCAGTTCTGAAGGTAAGGCAAACCATTTACTTTCTACTTCAGATGGAGAAAGCAGTACCCTTTATATACGATCAAACGGTTCTTTTACAGTAAGCAATTAATATAACTCACCAAACGTTTCAGACTCCTTTAGCTCAGGCTACCGGAGTTTTTTGTTTTACTGACGTCTCGTCTTTGTTTTCCGCAACAGACACACCCCATTCTGTAATAGACTTAATTACTGGAATTAGTGTTTTTCCAAACTCTGTAAGCGAATACTCAACTTTCAAAGGGGGCTTAGAGGTATAAACTTTGCGATGAATAATGCCGTCTTCTTCTAAAGTTTTAAGTTGTAAACTCAAGGTTCGTTCCGTTACCGTAGGCATTTCTTTTCTAAGCTCATTATAGCGTAACTTTCCGCCAATCAGATGAAACAAAATCACGGTTTTCCATTTACCACCAATGATCCCCATGGTAAGACTGGCACAGCAGGGATATTCCTTTCCTTTAAAATGATACATGACGATTCTGATTATTTATCATCTACAATTCAGCGTTTTGTAAAGATAATTCTTAGTTTTCATTCTATTAAGTCAAAAATCACTTTCTAAAGCAATAAATGTCTGATAAAAACATAGAAACGTTTTATCCTAAGAACCGTAAAGATTGGCGAAAGTGGCTGGCAGAAAACCATCAAAGCCAAGTAGCTGTTTGGCTCTTATTCTACAAAAAAAGCTCTGATAAGCCTTCCTTAAGCTGGAGTGAAGCGGTGGATGAAGCTCTATGTTTTGGGTGGATTGACAGCAAAAAAGTAACTCGAGACAAGGAAAGCTATCTTCAATACTTCAGTCCAAGAAAAGCTAAAAGTATTTGGTCTAAGATAAACAAAGACAAAATAGAAAAACTGATAGAGGAAGGTCTCATGAAAAAAGCTGGCCTTGAGAGTATTGCCATAGCCAAAGAAAACGGCTCCTGGTCATTCCTGGATGAGGTGGATGCTTTAGTCATTCCTGAGGATTTAGAAATGGCCTTTTCGTCTTATAAAAGATCAAAAGATTACTTTATGAGTTTGAGCAATTCTAAAAAGAAAATCCTGCTCTACTGGATAGTCTCTGCAAAAAGAGACGAAACCCGTCAAAAAAGAATTGAGGAAATAGCACAGCAAGCTTCCTTGGAACAATTGCCCAAGGCCTTTAGATGAAACCTCCTAAAATTTTTTCTGTTTCAAAAATATCTTCAAGCATAACCCTAAATGCATAACATATCAGTCACAAAGGCCTATAAAACACTTTTTACAAACATTTTACACCTCATCACCCCCACTTCCATTTGAGCTATCACCTGAATCAAAACAAGAAATCGCCATTCCTTCTTTCTGGTAGTTTGCTTTAGCTGCTATTTAAAATTACACAATATTCAATGCGTATTTATGGGCTGAGTTCAATACAGAAAGTTCTACCGGGGCAAATTCAGGCACCATTGCTGATTATAATCATATCCATACCATTACAAGAATTCCTGACAATCCATCAACTTCAAATGGTGGAGATTACGGTGTTTTTGCTTAAATGATTAATAGCAATGCGTAAAAACTCTTTATGAACATTACGCACCCACAACAAAAGTCTGATGAAATTTGACTACTCAATTACAGGACTCAGTAGCCATTTACCTGATCATAAACGTACAATATAACCAATATATTAAACCTTTTTAAAGTCCGACTCTACCTTTAAAAGAGAGTCGGACTTTTTGCATTCTATCTAAAAATTCCTAAACAGAATTTTATTTATCATTTAATAAAACACCTCTACCACTTTTCTAATCGGCAACTCCCTAATTCTGGTACCGGTGGCGGCAAAAATGGCGTTGCATACCGCAGGGGCAATTCCAGGTGTACTTGGTTCTCCGGCTCCACCCATGGCTTCTCTGCTATTAATAATGTAAGTGTCAATCTTTGGAGCTTCATTCATTCTTAGCATTTGGTAATCATGAAAATTACTTTCCTTAACAGCTCCGTTTTCAATATTTATCTCACCGTATAAAGCCGCTGTTAGCCCAAAAATAATTCCGCTTTCCATTTGTGCTATAAAGGCATCCGGGTGTACTACATAGCCGGCATCAGCTACACAAATCACTTTATCCACCGCCACTTTTCCCTCCTGATTTATACTTACCTCTGCCACTTCTGCTACAATGCTGCCAAATGATTCTACTATAGAAACACCCCTTCCTTTTCCTTCCTCTAAAGGGCTGCCCCAGTTGGCCTTTTCAGCTGCCATAGACAGCACCTTTTGCATTCGAGGATTCTCTTTTAGCAAATACATTCTAAACGCCACAGGGTCTTTTCCTGCTGCATGAGCCAGTTCATCTACAAAAGACTCCACAAAAAAGCCATGTTTTGAGTGGTCAACACTCCGCCAGTTTCCCCAAGGAATATGAGTTTCTGGTGTCAGATGAGCTATGTCTTGGTTAGCTATAGTATAAGGTGGTAATGAAGCCTCAGGCGGATGATGCTTAAAAGTATATCGGTTTTGCCAGGCTCTAATGCCTCCGTCGCTATCTAAAACCGCTTTAAAACGACTAATACTGGCTTCTCTGAATTTATCTTGCTGCACATCTTCTTCCCTTGACCAGATCAGTTTCACCGGAAAAGGTACTTCCAGTGCTATTTTAGCCGCCTGTTCTGCCACATCCGTCTCTGATTTCCGCCCAAAACCTCCACCCAAATATTGGTTATATACATGTACATCCTCTTTATCGAGGTTTACTATTTTGGCAACCGCTTTTTGTATCCCTAACGGGTTTTGACAGCCTATCCATACTTCACATTTCTGTTCCTGAAGCCATACCGTACAATTCATTGGCTCCATGGCTGTATGAGCCAGAAAAGGCACTCTATATTCTCCTTCTATCACTTCACCTCCTTCATCAAAAACCTTCTCCGCATCTCCAATATAATGGTCTTTCTTCAGCCCGTTACCTTCGTCAAGATCGGTACTAAAATTGGCAAAAATAGTAGCAGTACTCAGTTCATTTTTTTCGTTCTTTTTGTATTCAATCTGCAGATCTTCCAGGCTTTTTTTAGCCAACCAATACCCATCAGCCACCACAGCTACGGCTTTGTCATTATGTATAACCTTTTGATAAGCTCCTCTTTTCTGAAGTTTGCTTTTATCTACTCTAAGAATTGCATTCCCAAAAACCGGCACCGACTTAATGGTAGCATACTTCATATCGGGTAATTTGACATCCATTCCGTATTGAGCCGTACCCTTAACTTTAGCGGGTATGTCGTTTCGCTGTATATCAGTCCCCATGATCGTAAATTCAGAAGGATCTTTTAAAACGGGTTGTACAGGCATATCCATCTGAGCAGCTTCAGCCGCAAAATGAGCATAAGTTTCTGTTTGACCTGTTTTCTGGTGACTTACCCTACTCATGGATGTACTTACTTCCTCTACAGGAACCTTCCATTCTTTAGCAGCCGCTTGTTTGATCATTTGCTTGGCAGCCGCCCCGGCTACACGCATAATAAACTTACCTGTGAACCTTACTGAAGCACTGCCACCGGTGAGCTCCATACTCATAACCCGAGCTATGGTGTTAAAAAGGCCATTCATGGTGTCTTGCATCAAGGCCGGAAAATCACCCGTGGCCCCTGCAAAACCCCGAATAACACCCCCACTGGCGTATTCCTTATTGGCCGGAGCTTCTTCTATTCTGATCATTTGCCAATCAGCATCTAATTCATCTGCCAGCATCATGGCCAGTGCAGTATGAACACCTTGCCCCATTTCGGCATGAGGGACAATCGCCGTTATCACATTATCCGCCCCAATTTTTAGCCAGATATTGATCAATGTTTCGTCTTTTTCAGCTACCAAATCTTTGACCTTCCCGGCTCTGTTACCCGGCCTGATGGCCACACCAAAAACTGCAGCCCCTCCCGCTAATACTCCTGCTCCTATAAAAGCTCTTCTAGTCCACTTTTTCATGCTTTCGGCGTTTTGGTGTTTTGCAATTCGGCAGCAGCTATCAATATTCCTCTTTTAATTCTGGAATACATGCCGCATCGGCAAATGTTTCCGCTCATAGCGGTATCAATATCTTCTTCCGTAGGATTAGAATTTTCTTTCAGCAAAGCCACAGCTGACATAATTTGACCAGACTGGCAATAGCCACACTGAGGTACTTGTTGGGCTACCCATGCTTTTTGCACCGCATGCAGTTCTTCTTTGCCGGGAGCAATGCCTTCAATAGTGGTAATTTCCTGACCTTCGGCAGCACTCAAAGGTGTTACGCAAGACCTTATAGCCGAGCCATTTAAATGAATGGTGCAGGCTCCGCATTGAGCCATTCCGCAGCCAAATTTAGTGCCAGTAAGTCCTACCTGTTCACGAATAACCCAGAGAAGTGGGGTATCTGATGCCACTTCAAGCTCATGCTCCTTCCCATTGATGCTGAGTATTGTCATATTGCTGATTTTTCACCTAAAATAAGGTTTATCCTTGACAATTATCTCTCTATTGTGCATCAAACAATTTTAACGCCTTGCTAAGACCTAGCCCATTTTATAGCCCAAAACAATCCTTAGTACATAATCATCACAGGTAACATAAAGTGTTTTCTCATCATCACTCAGCACGCAATTAGATGTTTTCTTTCCTGTATAGAGCGTCCCCAGATGTTTGCCCTCAGGTGAAATTACCAAAACGCCATCTGGCCCCGCCAGAAAAAGAACGCCTTCTTTGGTAATATCCATTCCATCTGGTTGTTGTTTGCTCAGACTTTCGGCAACCAACTTCTTAAAATCAAAGAATAACTGCCCTTTGGCTGGGAATTGCCCGTTTTTTAGGTCATACACCATCAAAGTGGCATTAGCCGAGTTAGCCACAAATAATTTCTGTTCATCCGGAGAAAGAGCCAATCCGTTTGGCCTCGATAGATCTTCAGCAATCAACTCTAAACGACCATCGGTGTGCAATTTAAAAACACCACTAAAATCAAGCTCAGGCTCCAGGTCAGGGTCCAGACCATAGGGAGGATCTGTGAAATAAATATTGCCTTCTTTATCCAGGACAAGATCATTAGGACTTGTAAGCTTTTTTCCTTGATAATGCGTCACTAAAGTTTCAAAAACAGGAACAGGGTTTTTATACGTACTGGCCAGGCGTGCTATTTCTCTATCACCATCTCGACAGATCAATAAATTCCCATCGTGATCTACGGCCAAACCGTTACTTCCTTTGCCTCCTTTTCGTTTTTTGGTACCCGTATAGCCCGATTT
>JANSYO010000003.1 GCA_024742395.1 Cytophagales bacterium | reverse complement strand
CTATTAACTATAATAAGTTATAAAATTCAATTCTATAGATATCGTAACTAATTTATAGAAATGAGAATCTTTTCTTTGATATCCGAAAGCGGAAATTGATTTTTTTGCATACCAAAATAGAAAAGTCTACTAACAAATTTGATTTATAAAACTGTCAAATTAACTCCCTTTCCTAATTAATTAAGACTAAGCATTAGGCCAAGGAAATCAATTTCTATTTCGATTACATCTCTGTATCTATGGCAAACCATATTTTTGATAAAGTTATTCATACCCCTTTGATTATCAATATCTTTACAAATTTATATTCCTTAGTCTCAAGGAGTTTGCTATTACAGAAACTGAGCTAAAACTCATGGCGGCAGCAGCTATCATTGGTGATAAAAGAATTCCAAAAAATGGGTATAATACTCCAGCAGCAACAGGAATCCCCAAAACGTTATATGCAAAAGCAAAAAATAGGTTTTGTTTGATATTACTCATCACCTTTTCACTGAGCTCTTTAGCTTTGACTATTCCATGTAAATCGCCTTTCAATAAAGTAATCTTTGCACTCTCAATGGCGACATCAGTACCAGTACCCATGGCAATGCCAATATCGGCTTGAGCCAAAGCAGGGGCATCATTTATTCCATCTCCAGCCATTGCCACAATTTTACCTTCGGATTGAAGCTTTTTGATTTCATCTAGCTTGTCTTGCGGAAGACATTCAGCTTTGAAATGTGTCAAATTCAATTCTTTGGCTACCGCTTGTGCAGTATTGTGATTGTCTCCGGTGAGCATGTACACCATGATACCATCATCCATAAGCTCTTGAATAGCTTTTTTACTGGTTGCTTTAATAGCATCAGAGATTATCAAAATTCCCTCTACTTTTCCGTTGATGCCTATATATGAAACAGTCTTACCCTTTTTTTGTTCTTCTACTACAACTTCATTTTGTTCTTTTGATATTTCTGAATTTGCTTGCTCCATCATTGCTTTATTACCTATTGCAATAGATTTATCTTCAACCGAACCTGTAACTCCTTTACCCGAAACGGCTTCAAAGTTTTGCACTTTCGAAATCGTTAATTTATTCTCTTTGGCTTTCTTTACTATTGCTTCAGCTAATGGGTGTTCGCTTTGAGCATTAAGAGATGCCGATATTGCTAGTAATTCGGATTCCGAGTATTTACCAAATGAAACTACTTTTTCTAAAGAGGGTTTACCTTCTGTAATTGTACCTGTTTTATCAGTTATGAGTACGTCCACCTTGTTCATCTTCTCCAATGCCTCAGCATTTTTTATCAAAACTCCGTTCTGTGCACCCTTACCTACGCCTACCATTACAGACATAGGAGTCGCAAGCCCTAAAGCACAAGGACAAGCTATAATGAGTACTGCAAGAGCATTTACAAATGCATAAACCAGAGATGGCTCAGGTCCGAATACATTCCAAACTATAAAAGTGATAATTGCAGTAATGATCACAATTGGGACGAAGTATTTAGAAATAGTGTCTGCCAATTTCTGAATGGGAGCCTTCGAACGGCTCGCATCATTCACCATTTTTATGATTTGAGATAGTAATGTTTCATCTCCAACTTTCTCGGCAAGCATTGTAAAAGAACGGTTTCCGTTAATTGTACCTGAACTTACCTTATCATCAACTTCCTTGCTAACAGGTATTGGCTCTCCCGTAATCATGGATTCATCAATGCTACTATTCCCTTCCTTTATTTTGCCATCAACTGGAATTTTATCACCTGGCTTAACTCTTAAGAGGTCTCCAACTTTTATGTCGTGAATAGAAATTACTTTTTCTTCTTTTCCTTCTACCAGAATGGCTTCTGTAGGAGATAGTTTTAGCAATTCTTTGATGGCTCCACTTGTTTGACTGTGGGCTCTTGCCTCAAGTAATTGACCTAATAAAACTAATGTTAGAATCACTGTAACAGCCTCAAAGTAGAGAAATACACTACCGTCGGAGTTTTTAAACTGGGCTGGAAAAATGTCGGGAAAAAGTAATGCAACAACACTAAAGATAAATGCTGCACCAGCACCTATGCCAATCAAACTAAACATATTCAAATTCAGGGTCATGAATGATATCCACGCTTTTTGAAAAAACATCCAACAGGCGTAAAACACAACTGGTAAGGAGAGTACTAACTGTGACCAGTTGCTAATATCTCTATCTAAGTATTTGCTTATGGGGTTATTTGGTATCATTTCTACCATTACCATGATAAAGATGGGCAAGGTGAACCCCACTGCTATTTTGAATTTGCTAAGCAATGTTTTGTAAGTCGAGTCCTCTTGTGAAGATGGCATAACTGGAACTAAATCCATACCGCACTTTGGGCAACTTCCTGGGCCATTTTGCCTTATTTCAGGATGCATGGGACAGGTATATTCACCTTTTTTATTCTGCGTATTGAGTTCTTCAACCAAATCCATACCGCAAACTGGGCAATCGCCTGGCTGGTCATAAGTCTTGTCGCCCTCACAATGCATTGGACAATAAAATGTGCCAGAAGCATTACCCTTAGCTACCTTTTTAGATTGTGGTATGGTATCTCCAAGATTATGGATTTTGTACTTGTCTCCATCTTTTTCTAGAGCTTCTTGAAAGGTTTGGATATCAATATGTTTATCCATTTCTATTTTTGCTTCTCCCTTTTCCAAATCTACTGTTGCCTCTTTAACCCCTTCGACTTTAGATAGTACAGCTGTCACATGATTGCAACAGCCACTACAAGTCATTCCCGATATTTTATATGTATGTTTCATCTTTACTATGTTTTAAATGAGAAATGACTTTACAAGTTCATTTCATTATGATTCGTTTCATCCATTCCCATATTCATGTTTCCATCTTTATCAGTATGGGATTTCATGAAGAGACGTTCGGAAACAATGATTAATATTATTCCAATAGCAGCAACGACCAGAACTAGTGGGTCACTGTCGTATTTCAAATAGATAAATGCTGAAAGCACAATAAAGTCCATGACTATTGCCACTAGCGGAATGGCGATACTGAATTCTACTTCTTTTCTTAAATATCTTACCAAGCCCCAATGGATGGCAATATCCATGATTATATAAAAAATAGCACCTAAGGAAGCTATTCGAGTTAAATCGAAAAGAATAGTAAGAATGATAGCCAAGCATACTGTGAAAATTAGTGCTGGATTCTTGAAATTACCAATTTTATCGAGATTAGGAACTTGTTTCATTTTACTCAACATTGCTAACATTCTAGATGCAGAATATACACTTGCAATTACTCCTGATACTGTAGCTACGATTGCCAAAATAATTGTAAGGGTTGAGCCCCAATTTCCAAAAATAGGCTCTGCTGCGGCTGCTAATGCATAATCTTTGGCTTCTATAATTTCAGGGATACTTAAGCCCCCTGCTACGGATAATGCTAGGGTTACATAAATTACAGTGCATACCGCAATAGAGATAATGATTGATTGGCCTACGTTCTTGTTTGGATCAACAATATCCCCTCCTTGATTGGTAATGGTAGTAAATCCTTTAAATGCTAAAATGGATAGAGCCAATGCCGCTACGAAAGCAAATTCATTAGAAAATACTTGACTTTCATTGGTTGTGAATTGGCCTGTAATAGTTGGTAAGCCCGATGCCACAAGTCCTGAAATAGCAAGTATGGCGATTCCTGCAACTTTTATTATGGCAGTAAATGTTGCTGTTGCTCCGATAATCTTGTTTCCAGAGACATTGATAATGTAAGCAAGTGCAATAAGTATTACTCCTAAAACTGATGAATAGCCTGAGTACTCCTTTGGAAATAAGCGTAATGTGTAAGTTCCAAATGTGCCTGCCACTAAACTCTCGGCGATAACCATGGAAACATACATTAATAGTGAAAACGTGCCTGTTGCCGTTCCTGGGCCATATGATTTAGTTAAGAACTTTACAACCCCTCCAGATGAAGGAAAGGCATTAGAGAACTTAACATAAGAATATGAGCTAAACCCAACGACTATTGCTCCAGCAACAAAAGCGAGCGGAAACAAGTCTCCAACTAGCTCAGCAATTTGACCCATTAATACAAATATCCCCGCACCTATCATTACCCCTGTACCCAATGATATGGAACTCAGTAGTGATATTTTGTCGTCGCTTTTGGTTTTAGATTTTTTCATGGTTTCTAGTATATTTTGATAGGATGAAAACAATGGTTATAAATGCAGTAGCCATTTCTAAGATTGTTAAAAGTTTAACAATCTTGCCAACAGGAACAATGTCTCCATATCCCACGGTTGTAAATGTTACTATACTGAAATAGAACAAGTCGAAAAATTTGTAGAAGAATGGTTGATTGAGGTTTAGTCCATTAAAGGAGTTTACATAGATGTCTGAAACACACAAATAGTCTAAGGTGAAAGAAATGTTTATAATGAAAATGATCGTGATTGAAAAGAATAAGATGTGGCTAACCTTATGATTATTCCTTATCAGCGTGTCCATTTTTCCGAAAGTTTTAGAAATCAACACATAAACCTTAGCTAAAGAAAATACCATTAAAAAAACGACTAGTATCCCTTTATTCTCTTTGTGATCCATTATACTCATGACAAAAAAAATGAGTGCTGATATTATAATTAGCATCATGAATTCTTTGAAAAGAGAAGTAAGAGTAAAAAGTTTATTTTTTGTCATTTTGAAAAAAAAGCCAAATGATATTTATTCTTAACGATTTTCGATTTAATTAGTCTTTAATAGCGTTTTGTGCTGATAGTGAATCCAAATAAGCTATTAGTTCCCCCTTTTCACTTTCGGACAAGTCCGCCTCAGGATGGAGATAGAGATAACTTGAGATCGGCATTTTACTATCTTCAATTTGACTCTTCATTGACTTTATTTTGAGGTTCTTCATACGACTAGATAGTTGTCCAAATGTTGAAAAATTTAACTCCTTTTTCCCTTTGTCGATGTGGTATTGGAGCAACCACCCCACTGGCTGGATGTTAGCATACCATGGATAATTTGTTTGATTGCTGTGGCAATTGTAACAGGAGGAACTAAGAAGTTTGGTTATGTTTTTGGGAACTTGATAAACACTAGAAAAGTCTTGGTCATTGACAACGCTTTTTCTGTTGCGTTTGGTAGGGATGAATTGTATCCCTACCAAACCAAGGATTAATAGACTTATCGTTATTTTAGTTTGCGGCTTCACTGCCCTGCAATAGTCTGTTTAATAGAACCACAGCTTAGCATTTTGCTTTTAAAAAGTGGGTTCTTAATTTCTTCAGAATCACTCAACCAAGTTCCACCTTTCTTATCATTGTACATTGGACAATATTGTTGGTATAGGTTCTTATCATAATCCGAAATTTTGAGCAAATCAATGAAATCATTGTCCATAGACTCGAAGTGTTCGATTTGATGTTCGATCTCGCTTTTAGCGATATGCTCAGCATTTTCTTTAATGACCTCTAGTATTTCTTTTCCGTTTTGTTGTTCTATTTCAGGAAAAGAGCTTAAATCAAAATCGGTTGCGGCTTTTGCTAATTTTTCTCCAGCAGACGCCGCCGCTTCCCGGTCAGCAGATACGAGGGCATTTTTGATCTTTAGGTAATTATCTACTAATTGGCTCGTAGATGACAGGGTTTCTGAATTACCTTCACTATTATGGTCAGCCATCTCTGTATGGTCATGATTGTCATTGTTCTCTTCGGAAGAAGAAGTGTTGCTACATGAAGAGATACTTAGACTAAGTATTAAGCCGAGAATTGGAATGATTATATTTTTCATAATTCTATGTATTTTTTATTTCAATGTTTCTTTAATGCTACCGCAAGAGAGCATCATTTTTCCGAAGTATGGATTTTTGATTTCCTTTTGGTTGGAAAGCCAAAATCCTCCTGAATTTTGATTCGCCATAGGGCAATAGGCTACATAAACCTCACCCGAAGTAACTTTAGCACTTTTCACTAATGCTATAATTTCGTTGCTCAGGCTTGTAAAAGCACTTCTCTGTTCTTTTATAGAGCTAGCTTCTATAAGTTGATTTACTGTAGCCAATGCTTTTTTACTGTCTGGTGTTTTTGCCAAACTTGCTTTCAATTCTTCAGCAGACTGCTTGGCTGATTCACTATCTGCTAATACTAGAGCATCCTTAAGGTTTAAGTAAGATGTGTAGCTTTTGGTCAAATTTGGTTCTTCAAAGGAGACGGTCTGAGCGATTGCTGTAAAGCTTAAAAACAGGATGCTAATTAGGAATAATGTGTTTTTCATTTGAGTTTTTGTTTAAGTTATTCATTTTAAAATTGTATAAAAAACGGTTGATAGTAAGCCAAACCAAAACAAGTATTTCAAAACTTTGATGATTGGTTTTGTAGGCTTTTCCTCTCCAGTTTGGCAGCATTGTTTCATTTGATTGTTCTTTTTGTTTCACCACAAGTAAGCATTGCTTGGCCATAGTAAGGGTTTAATACTTTTTTGTCTTTGCTGAGCCAATATGCCCCCTTATTATCATCTACCATTGGGCAGAATTGAACGTACAACAGGGATTCATTTGGCTTAAATGATTCAGTTAAGCTTATTAGGTTCGTTGAAACACCCTGAAACACTACACGTAACTCTTCAATGTTTTTTACGTGTTCAACATGCTGTAATTGTTTAGATAGGCTACTACTTATTGTCATCCATGTTTGATGTGAATTGCCCTTGAATACGCTCATGCTTATTTTCTTTAAGTCCGTATTTAATTTACTTGCTGCACTTTTTGCTTTCGAAAGATCATCAGCGACTAAGGCATTTTTTAGAACCAAATATGTATTGAGTAAAGGAATTAGGCTCTGTTTAGCATCTTTTGATACACTTACTTGAGAATTGGTTGATGGGGATGATTTTGATGGTTCACTACTACTACTACCATGATTATGGCCTGTCATCACCGCTCCTCCTTCAGGACTCATCATGCTTGGCTTCCCGGCCAACTGTGCGGCAGCATCAATACTAAAAGTACCGTTTACTGCAACTTCTTCACCTGCTTCTAAACCTTCTTCTATCACGTAGTTGTCTCCCAGTTCTGGCCCTAAAGTAACCTTACGCATTGCAAATGACACGCCTTGAGAACTATTGTTCATTATGTAAACAACGGAGCGTTTCCCAGTCCACATAACTGCCGTTTTTGGAACCACAATACTTTCTTTTTTCGTACTTAATTTGCTTTCTAGCCTCCCGCTTACAAACATTTCTGGCTTAAGTTTAGCCCCGCCATTAATTACCTCTACTCGTGCTTTGGCAACTCGAGTTGCAGGATCAATGATAGGATCAATGTATTTTATTGTTCCACGGTAAGTTTTACCGGGGACAGACTCTACAGTATAGGATACAGCTGAACCTTTTTTAACCCATTGCATATCTGATTCATAAACATCAAACAAAATCCAAAGACGTGATAGGTCGGCAATTTCATAGAGTGGTTCTCCTTGCCTTACATAATCACCAGCGTTCACCAACTTTTTTGTAACGAAGCCTGATGCATTAGACAAGATTGGAAATTGTTCAATGGCCTTATTGGTACTTAGTACTTTTTCAATTTGAGCATCAGTTAGTTTCCAATTGCGAAGCTTCTTTTTGGCAGCTTCAAATAGTTGAGGTTGAACCTCTTTGATTTTACGAGCCTCAAATAACTCTTCTTGTGCTGTCACTAAATCAGGAGAATATACATAAGCGATGGTTTGACCTGCTTTTACATAATCCCCCGTAAAGTTTACAAGGAGTTTTTCTATTCTACCAGGAAGATGAGAGGGCTGTGTGAAAACGGAACGCTCATCAGTTTGAACTTTCCCATTTAACCGTAAAGTTTTATTGGCCTGTTTATTCCCAACAATCATTGTTTCTACCTTTGCTAATTGCATGGCAGTAGGTGACATACTTATTGACATTGGGTCAACTTCTTGGCTGCCAGTTTCTAAAGGAATTAAGTCCATACCGCAAATTGGGCAGTCTCCTGGTTCGCCCTGCCTAATTTGCGGATGCATAGAACATGTCCAAACACTTGCCTCTGCATTTGCTCCTTCTGAATGGGCATGTTCTTCTTTAGTTGATTCTGGGGAAGAACTTGTTCCAAAGAATAACCAGCCGAGCATTATGCCGACAAGTAAGGTCGTGCAAACGATGATTATCTGGTTTTTATTTTTATTTTTCATTTTGCTTAATTTTATCAAACTGTTTAACGATTTTGGTCATTTGAACTTCGCTTATTCTAAAATCTAAATGACAAGCCTCCACCTGTTCCAAATCTATTATCGTAGCTGGCCATAAGGGAGGCATTTCGGGATAAAAAGTATTCTAAGCCTACAGACCAAGTGGTTTCTCCTTTATAGGTAGTAGAACTTGAAGAGTTTTCTGTAGGCAAGTTGTTGACCCATCCAAAGTCTGCTCTATATTCGTAGTTACCGAAAATGGCGGTTCGAGGGAAAATCATAATCGCCCTATTGAGCCTTACTTCGGGTCTTAATTTGTTATCTACCCTAACATCGAGATTAAACATGAAGGGTGTGAAAAAACGAAACCCTGCAACTGCAACAGTTGAGATTTCTTCCATACTGTTCCGGATTTCATTTTCCATATTAATACCTGCAAATACTCTGAAGTAGTCATATAAATAGCGTTCGTAAGTTATTTCACCTTCAAAATTTTTGTTATAGCCATAGGCTACATTTAAGTTGAATTGATTTCTTAGGTTGGAAGTCACTAAGTTCACCTCACTCATGTGTGAAGCGGCATCAAGCATTCCCCAACTATAATATTGATTGGTTTCATGAATGAGTTTTGAGACTTGTGAGCCTGCTAGGCGTGGGTCACGAGGAGTGTCGTAACTGATGATTCGAGCCATACCACCCATCATGTGATACAAAATATGACAATGAAAGAACCAGTCTCCGTATTCGTTGCCGTAAAACTCAATAGTCACTTGCTTCATTGGGGGCACATTTACAGTATGCTTTAAAGGGGAGTAGTCTCCATTGTCGTTAATTACCCTAAAAAAATGGCCATGTAAATGCATCGGATGATGCATCATTGTTAGGTTATTGAGAGTTACCCTAGTAACCTCATTACTTTTTATTTTAATGTTGTCAGTTTCGGATAATGGTATTCCGTTGATACTCCAGATGTACCTTTGCATGTTACCAGTGAGGTTGAGAAGTATGTTTTTTACTGGAATAGAATCTGCATAGGTAGTCCTATTTGGCGATTTAAGATAGTTGTAATTGTACTCATCATACATATTCATTCCCGCCATATCCTTATCCATATTCATCGGGATGTTCATTTTAGCATGATTCATTTTGGAATGGTCTATTTCACTAGCTGCCATTGTGGAATGATTCATCGTTTTGTCATGAGCTTCTCCCATCTTTAGTTCAGGCTTCATTTCTTTTTCTGACATTCCTGTCATTTTTCCATCATCCATCTTTGCCATTTGCATTCCCCAATTGTTTTTCAATTTCTGTGGGTTATTATCATTGGGATGGAATTTTATTGCTGGAGCACCCATTCTCATTTTCATTTTGGCCATTTGCATCATCATCCCTATTTTATCTGGTCGCTCTAACCTTTCGGCTGGAAGAGTTTCTCCTTTTCCGAAATATGCGGTAGTTACGCCTGAGCCATCTTGAGCCATTGCTCTAAATTCTATCTTTCCATTTTTTGGAATTGTGATGATAAAATCATAGGTTTCAGCTATTGCAATAAAGGTTTTATTGCGTTTGACTGGAATTACATCCAATCCATCAGACGAAATAAGAAGCGGGTCATCACCACCGAAGGTCATCCAAAATTGAGAGGAGGCTGCTCCATTGATAATTCTTAATCTTACTTTTTCGCCAGGCTTAAATTGAGCGTATTCTTGAGTTTGTTCGCCATTGTTTAAGAAAGCAGGATAGTAAATATCGGCGATGTCTGCACCTTCCATTCTTTGTTTCCAAAAGTTAAGCTGAGCACCGAAAGCACCACGACCAATCACCTGATTTAATGGAGTTGCAGTACCTTTTTTAATGTTGTACCACTCGTTACCTCTTTTTAGGTTTCTCAATACGTTCATCGGTTTTTGGTTTGTCCAGTCGGACAACACCATTACTAATTCCTTGTCATAGTTATGTATGTTTTCTTTTGGTTCAATTACAATTGAGCCATAAACACCACTTTGCTCTTGCAGCATTGTATGAGAATGATACCAATAAGTACCCGATTGCTTGAGTGGGAATTCATATCTCTGAGTTTTACCTGGTTCAATTGGCGGTGTTGTTAAGTATGGAACTCCATCGTAGAAATTTGGAAGAAGGAGACCATGCCAGTGAACAGAAGTTTCAACGGCCAATTCGTTTTTTACATTTATTACGGCGTAGTCACCCTCTTTGAATCGAATAGTAGGGCCGGGTATTGACCCATTTACTGTCAGTCCCATTGTGGTTTTTCCAGCTTTGTTGACTATTTCTTGTATAATGGTTAGTTCATAAGTTGTGGTATCCATCTGGGCCATACCGGTAAAAGGCAGGAGAATACTGGTTAACATTGTTATCAATAAAGAATTTATATTTTTCATGTCGCTCATTTTTCTGTTGCCAATAAGTAATCTATTTCAGCGAGTGAAATGTTTATTTGATTGATAGCTTTGATTCGTTGTTTTTGGTATTTCAATAAAGTCTGCTGCATTCTAAGTAACTCCTCGAATTCACTTCCAGAATTGCCATAGGCGGAAAATAGAATATCAAGCGATTGTCTGGTTTCAATTAGCTGACTATTAAATAAATTCAGTAAATCATTCTGCTGTTCGATTTCGTACCAAAGCATTTCAAATCGACCCTGTAATTGATTGATTGTGTTTACTTTTTCAAAAGCATAAGCCTCTTGCATCAACCGTGCTTCCCTTTCAGCCGCTTTATACTTTCTCTTAAAAATCGGAAGACTCACAGTAATCATAGGCATGAGAATATCTCGGCCATTTTTGGCTAAATCCATATCTGTCCGTTTTCTAACCATTACATAGTCGAGACCAGCTCCAATTTTAGGGTATCGCTGCTTTTCTGCCAGCATTTCTGCCTTTTTGCTTACAGCTTCTTGTAGCTCAAGTCGTTGAAGAATTGGGTTTTGATCAAACAACCCTGCTTTATCATAATGAGGTTTTATTGGTAAGTGAAGTGAGTCTTGAATGCTGAGAGCAGACTTTTCATCCCTATTCATCAAAAGGTTAAGATTTGCGATGAGTGGGCTCCTTTTTTTGCTCAAAATGACCGTATCCGTTATTGCTTCTTTTAACATGATGTCAACTCTTAGTACATCTACCATACCTCCCTTACCATTTTGAAATTTTGCTTTGGCAATGGTTTTGAAAGACTCTAGAATCCTGATGTTCTCCTTTTCAATTTTTAGTAATTCCTCTAATTCCAAAAGTGGATAATACATTGAAGATGACTTGTAATAAAGTTGGTTGCGATAATCCAAAAAGCTCTGATACTTTGCCTCTGCCATTAGTGTAGCTACCTCACCTTGTAACTCAAGAGTGCCAAACCATGGAAACATTTGGTTCAATGAAAGCCTTGCTCTCTGCGGACCAACCCTAGTCTCCACTGGAGATAGGAAATAACCCAAGGAAAGAGTGGGTTCTGGAAGAGAAGTAACCTGAGCCGACTTTTGCATAGCAGATTCAAACTCCTTGTATTTCGATTGAAGTCCGGGGTTGTTTTCTGCTATTATCTCGAAATAGGCTTGTAGGTTTTGCCCTAGGGCATTCCCACTAAAGGACATGAATAGAATAAAAATTATATATCTCATTAGCTTTTAGTGTTTTTAATGATTGATTCCCTCCAAAAAGCTTGAAGAACAGGTACTACAAACATGGTCATGATTTGAATAGTCATTCCGCCGACTGTAGGTATGGCCATTGGAACCATAATGTCAGCTCCTTTTCCAGTAGACGATAATACTGGCAGCAAGGCAATGATTGCAACAGCAGTAGTCATCATGGCGGGACGAACTCTTTTTTTACCTGCTTCTAGTACTGCGTCTCGCACTTCCTGGACTGTTTTGGGTTGTCTCTTTTCAAAGACTTGATGGATATAAGTTCCCATAATTACGCCATCATCTGTGGCTATTCCGAAAAGAGCAATGAAACCAACCCACACTGCCACACTAAGGTTTATGTTCTTCACTTGGAATAGGTCTCGTATATTTGTATCCGCTATGGAAAAGTCCAAGAACCATGCTTGACTGTAGAACCAAAGCATTATAAACCCACCTGCAAAAGCCACAAATACTCCTGAAAAGTGAATAGAAGAGGCAATGACTGTTTTGAACTGAAAATAGAGGAGAAGAAAAATGACCAAGAGACTAATGGGTATAACGATAGATAGACGTTTGATTGCTCTTACTTGGTTTTCATAACTCCCAGAGAACTTATAGCTCACTCCATTCGGAACAATAAGCTCACCTGAATCAATTTTCTTTTGGATCGCATTTTGTGCTGCATTCACCACATCTACTTCGGCTGCTTCTTTTTGCTTGTCAAATAGTACGTAGCCTACTAAAAAGGTCTCTTCACTTTTAATCATTTGTGGGCCTCTTAGGTATTCAATATCAAGTAGTTGCCCTAATGGTATTTGGGTTTCTGTAGGGGTGGGTATGAGTATCTTTTTTATTTCCTCTGGATCACTACGCAACTCTCTGGGATATCGAACTCTTACAGGGAATCGTTCTCTACCCTCTACGGTAGAAGTGATTTTCATTCCACCTATGGCCGTTTCAATTGTTTGCTGAACATCTTCAACACTTAAACCATAACGAGCAATTTGTTCCCGGTTAATATTGAGATGTAAATAGGGCTTACCTACTATTCTGTCGGCAAAAACAGCCTCTGCTTTTACTGAAGGTACTTCTTTCAAAATGCTTTCCAGTTGCATTCCAAATTTTTCAATTGTGGGCAAGTCCGGGCCGTACACTTTAATTCCCATTGGAGCACGCATTCCAGTTTGTAACATAACTAAGCGTGTTTCTATTGGCTGCAATCTGGGTGCAGAAGTGACACCAGGGACTTTTGTAACTTTTACTATCTCTTCCCAAATATCGTCTGGAGACTTTATTTGAGAACGCCAGTTACGATAGAAACTCCCATTGGGGTCTTTTGTCATTTCCGAAGCAGTCACTCCCCTTTGTAAAGCGTCTTCGTTGTTTAAAGAATCTCCGCTTGTAAGAATAAACCTACCTTGATTATCTGTTTTAAATCGCTCTCTGTGTCCATCAATATCTACAATAAACTCAGGCTTGTAATTGATAATATTCTCGTACATTGACACTGGGGCAGGGTCTAATGCAGACTCTGCTCTTCCCATTTTACCGACAACCATATCAACTTCCGGAATACTGCTCACCATCATGTCTAGCTGTCCAAGTACTTGCCTGTTTTGCTCAACACCAGAATGAGGCATGGAGGTAGGCATTAAGAGATAACTTCCTTCATTCAATGAAGGCATAAACTCTGAGCCTATGCCGGGAAAGATGTTTGAGGCAGATTGATATGCTTTAGTCTTTTTAACAGACTCTCCTAAAAAACCGAATGTACTATCGAAACCAAGCCAAGCTAAAACACCAAATAAAATGGTGAAAGCTGGTAGCAAGAGAAATTTTCCTTTGTTAACTAAACACCATTTTAAAACAGGCTCATAGAAATGAACTATAGCAAGTAGAGCAGCGAGTATTAAGCCAATTAAAGAAACTACAAAAATAAAATTGATAATAATGGAATTACCTACGCCTAACGGCATCCATTCTTCTGTAAGGAAATACCCAGCTGTTAACACAGCCAATATAATGTTTATATGGCTTGGGAGCTTTGCATATCTTTCAGTCCATTTAGCTTCAAATAGGTTATTTAGTCCTACAAAGACCAGAACCAAGGGTAGTGCTGTTTTTGTATAAATCATAAAGACAACACCTAAGCCTATAAACGAAAGATTCCAAAGCCTCCGAATTTGCTTCTTGTTATAGTTTATTCCAAAAATAAAATAAGCTAAGGTTGGTAATATGACTAAACCCAAGGCGAATGAGCCAAGCAATGCATATGTTTTTGTGAAAGCTAAGGGTCTGAATAGCTTCCCTTCGGCTGATTGCATTGCAAAAACAGGAACAAAACTTACAACAGTTGTTGCTAAAGCCGTTGTAATTGCTCCAGCAACTTCGGATGCTCCTTCATAAATCACATTAAGGAGCTTTGTGCCTTTTACATTTTTGTTTTCGGGCATCTCCAGATGCCGAATGATATTCTCAACGAAAACTATCCCGACATCTACCATTACACCAATGGCAATGGCAATTCCTGAGAGTGCAACGACATTAGCATCAACACCAGTATACCTCATTACTATAAAGGTCATCAAAACACCTACGGGCAGTAAACTAGATATGATAATGGATGCTCTAAGGTTTAATAGCAAAACAAGAACAACGATAATGCTTATTATTATTTCATGCGAAAGAGCGGTTTCTAGTGTACCTATTGTTTCATTTATAAGCTGTGTGCGGTCATAGAAAGGAATTATGGTTAATTGACTTTCTGTGCCATTTGCAAGGGTCTTTTTAGGTAATCCAGAGGCAATTTCTTTAATCTTTCCTTTTACGTTGTTTATGACTTCTAGAGGGTTTGAACCGTATCTGGCGACAATTACACCACCAACGACTTCAGCACCACCTTTATCAAGTAAACCACGGCGAGTAGCTGGGCCAAGTGATACAACAGCAATATCCTTTATGCGGATTGGGACATTGTTCTGAACTGCTACTACTGCTTTTTCAATATCTTCTACTTTCTTGATGTAGCCTAAGCCACGGACCAGGTACTCGGCTTTATTAATTTCTATAGTTTTGGCACCTACATCTCTATTTGACTTTTGAACGGCTTGCATTACTTTATGTAATGGAATGTTGTATGCTTTTAAAGCATCTGGGTTGACATCTATCTGATATTCTTTAACATAGCCGCCAATAGATGCAACTTCTGATACCCCTTCTACAGCATTGAGGCTATATTTGACATAAAAGTCTTGTGCGGTACGAATATCTTGTAAATCCCATCCCCCAGTTGGGTTTCCTTCTTTATCCCTACCTTCCAGGGTGTACCAATAAACTTGTCCCAAAGCTGTTGCATCAGGACCTAGCGTTGGCTGAACTCCATCAGGCAGCAAAGCGGAAGGTAGCGAGTTTAGCTTTTCTAATATTCTAGATCTTGACCAATAGAATTCTATGTCTTCATCAAAAATGATGTTGATCATAGAAAAACCGAATATGGATGAACTTCTAATTGACTTTACTCCTGGAATCCCTAATAAATAGGTAGTTAAGGGATATGAGATTTGATCTTCTATATCCTGAGGTGATCGCCCTTGCCATTGAGAAAATACAATTTGCTGGTTTTCCCCAATGTCTGGTATAGCGTCTACAGGAATTGGGTCTTTTGGAATAAAGTTGGTATTCCAGTTAAAGGGAGAAGTTGCTATTCCCCAAATTACTAGTGTAACTAGAATTAAGATGGTTACTAGCCTGTTTTCAAGGAAGTATTTTATTATCTGATTGAGCATAATACACAAGAAAATGAATGAACTTAAAAGGACAATTCAGGGCACGAAATGCCAAAACAATCAACAAGACAATTAAAGCTCGTTAAACGTTTTCTATGTATTACGTATCAAATTAAGAAGGTTTGGAACAAGACTTGAGAGTCTTTTTCAAGGAGAGGAGGAGGATAAGGAAAAACAGAAACATGTTTACCTTCCTTATTAAGAAAATTGAAAACAAAAGAATAAACAAATGAGATGAGTAATGTTTGATTTAAATTAAAAACAGGAAAAACAGTATCCTGATTTTCATCAACCTCCATTACCTGATGTAGATTTTTACAACACGATTGTTTATCTAATTGCTCATCTTCACAATTAGATTTTTTTTTCTTTTCGGCGGGCATTCCACAGTCTAAGTGCTCAATGCCTATTGAAAGGGAACTTTCCACAGCCCTGCCTCCGCAATAGTGAGTATTCATGGCGAAACCCATACTACTAGCAAGAATAGTTAGGGCTAAAAATATGGAAATTGCCTTTTTCACTCTACAAAGGTAGGACTTTTATCTTTTAAAAAATTACATAATTAATTTAGAAACTTACAAAATATACATTCACTAAAATTAAATAAAAAAGTAATTATCATTGGTAAGGTTCTAAAAAATTATTCTGAATAAATGGCAGCAGTTTTGATACTCGTATTTAAAAGTAAAACCATAAGTTTGACATATTTCATCCACCAATGATAGCCCTAAACCCATTGAATGTTGGCTCTCATTTCCTTTTTGAAACCTTTGCTTTAAAACTTTAATGTCGTTTGAAAGCCTTTTGCCGGTATTGCTAACTGTAAGTCCAGTGGTAGATAATTTTATTTTAATAATTCCATCTATGTTAAGGTTGTACTTTATAGCATTACTTAGAAGGTTATTCAAAAGTACATCAAAAAGGTAAGGATTCAATTCTAATAATATACTTGATTGTATGCTCTGCTCTAAGCTAATTCCTTTCTGTTCTATCCATGGTTTAAGTGAAAAAAGCTTTTTGGAAATAACTTTTGATAGTGATATTAATTTGGTCTCTGAAAACTGCCTATTCTCAATTTTTGTAAGTAGTAAGAGCGTTTGGTTCAGTTTTGAAAGTTTACTAATTGACTCCATTAATTCAGCAATTTGTTCCATCTGTACGCTAGTCAAATTGTCATCCTGAATCAATAATTCTAAATTCGTGCTAATTATGGCCAGCGGCGTTTGCATTTCATGAGAAGCATTTTCTGTAAAAGACTTTAAGCTCAAATAATCTCTTTGTACGGTTTTCGTGAGAGTTTCTAGTCTCTGGTGAAGTTCTTTGAACTCATGGATGTCTGTATCTGGATATGATATTGGTTCTCGATTAGTAACTTTAAAATCAGAAAGTTTATTTAAGGTGGTATAGAAGGGCTTCCAAAGTTTTATTGAATATTTATAGTTTACTAAGAGTAGCGAGCCTACCATCAAAATAATAATAATAATAAAGGATATTAAGAGGGCTTCTGACAAATCTTCTGTTTCATAAAGAGGTTTTTGGATATGTGCTGAATAGAAACTCGAGTCCACTTGTATTCCAAAACTTAACACTCTGTAATCAAACATTTCATCCTCCAGCTCGTCATAAATTAGAGTGTCTCTGAGTTGTGATATACTCAGATGCTTAGTTGGTGTAAACCAACAGGAGTCTGAAAAGAAAATATCATTTTGAGGTAGATGGTCATATCTCTCCACATAGTTAGTTACATTTTCTTTCAGAATGAATAAGTGCTCATTGGCTTCATTATTCATAATACTTTTTAGAATAAAATAACTAAAAAGTCCACCAACCACTGCTGCCAGAAAGCTTGAAAGTAAGAAAATACGACTTGCCCTATAAATCAGTTTCATCTTTTATTCTTTACTATAGTTAGGTTAGGATTTTGAAAGTAATAACTGAGTTAAATGATCGGGAAAGTTTATAAATCCTTTATTTTAGTCTTTACTGAATTTATAACCAATACCATATACAGATTGGATATAGTCTTGACAACCTGAATCTTGAAGTTTCTTACGAACATTTTTAACATGAGAATAAAGAAAATTGAAGGTGTCAGCCTGATCTATTTCATCACCATATAAATGTTCGGCTATCGTAGCTTTTGTCAGAACTCGATTCTTATTACTTAGCAAGTACATGAATAAATCAAATTCTTTTTTGGTGAGTACCACGGGTTTTTCATTAACGTAAATTTCCATTGAGTCAGGAACAACTTTAATTTCTTCAAATAAGATAAAGTTAAAACCTTCATTCATTCTTCTCCTCATAATTGCCTTGATTCTTGAATTAAGTTCAGGCAAATGAAAAGGTTTTGCAAGGTAATCATCAGAACCCAGGTCTAGACCCATTAATTTATCATCAAGGGCATTTTTGGCAGAAATAATGATAATGCCAGCAGTTGATTTCTGATTCTTTAATAGCCGGATAAGATCAAAGCCACTGCCATGGGGTAAAGTAATGTCTACAAGTATACAGTCATAAGAGTAAACACCTATTTTATCTTCAGCCTCTGGTACATCTTGAACCCATTCGCACAAATAACCCTCTGAAATCAAGTATTTCTGAATTACTTTTCCAAGTGCTACTTCATCTTCTATTAATAATAATTTCATGTTACAAAAATCTAGTTCATTTCTGTAGACAATTTGGATTTATAGCAATTCAAAGTGGCTAGCTCACTAGAAAATCCATTTCAAGGCAACGCTTTCTTACTATCAAGTGTAAGGCTTAGTAATTAAGAAAAATTAACTAGTTAAATGAGAACTAAAATTATATATATCTTTTTGCTTTCCCTTCTTGCCTCAGTAGCTTTTTGTCAGAAGTTTATTGTGGAGGGGCAGGTATTAGAAGCTAAAACGAATGAACCTGTCCCTTTTGCAAATATAAGAATGAAAATTGCCAAAACCGGAATGACTGCAGATGAAAATGGGAATTTTAGTTTCTATTCTGAAGAACTACCGGATAGCCTCATTATTTCCGAAGTGGGATTTAAAGTGCAATCTGTTTTTCTCAAGATCGCTCCAGTCTCTAAAATTATTATTCTTCTTGAAGAGGATGTTTTTGTATTAGATGAAGCATTAGTCATTGGTTATAAGGATCCTGGGAAATCATTAATGAGGAAAGTACTTGAAAATAGAGACCGGAATGACCTGAACAGGGCAAGAAACTTTGTAAGAAATAACTATACAAAAACGGAAATTGACGTAAAAAACCTAAAGGCAGGGCGTAAAGAATCACTTTTCGGTGAAGTTTTAGCCACTTATAATGGTTTCAATACGGATACTACACAGAAGGATATACTGCCATTATACTTCAACGAAAGCTATTATAATGAGTTTCATGGTACCGCTTTAAGAACCGTTGAGAGAATAAAATTGGCTGAAAAAAACCTTGGATTGCCTACTGATAAACTAGGAGTAAAATTGGATAGATTCGAAATGAATCTTAATTTATATGATGGACTTATTCCTATACTAAAGACTTCTTTCGTGAGTCCTGTTTCGGTGATTGGGTTAGCTTATTATGATTTTAAAATCTTGGATACCACTAAATTAAACAATGAAAACATTTATAATGTGTATTTCAAACCCAAAATGCGGGATGAAAATACTTTTGAAGGCAAAATGGTCATAATGGGAGATAGTTACGCCATTGGGAAATTTGAAATGAAAAGCAGTGAAGGAATGAATTTGAATTTTGTAAACTCAATAAGCTTTACTCAGGAGTTTGAAAAAACGCTGGATATAAATAAGAGAATTGTTTATATCCTCAAGCATGAAAGTAATACAATAGACTTTCAGGCGAGTTTAGATTTGTTTGGGATACCCATAAAGGAAGATAGCACATCTAAGCATCTTCAGTTAATTAAGAATCTTTATTTTGATCATTATCAATTAGACGCCAAAGGCATTCATGAGAATACTTCGCCTGATTTTGTTCCGGGCATCCTACCGGATTCAAGCTTTAAAGATAGTATGAGACTAGTTGGCCTATCCTCTAGAGAACAAGGTATTTACAATGCCACGGCAGCTTTGTTAGCCAATAAGCGGCTAAGTAGATTTTCTAAAGCCATTGACTTCATGGCAAGTGGTGTGTTTGATTTTAATAACAAATATAGAATCGGGCCTTATTCTTCCTTCATAAGTTCAAATGTCATTGAAGGTATTAGACATCGTGTGAGTTTCTGGACTATGGAAGGGCTTAATGATAAACTCAATTTTAATGCTACCCTCGCATATGGCTGGAAGGACAATATGTTAAAAGGTGGAGTTGGATTTAAATATGTTCCATCAAGAGAACCTTATCGGAAAACGGAGTTTTTTTACAATAAGGACTATGATAATTCTACCGAAGTTAATGAAGAGATTGACAAGGATAATATTTTTACATTGGCACTCAGAAAAAACATCCCAAATTATCAAGTATTAAATGAAGAGATCAAACTTCTTCAAGAAATAGATTTAAATCATAATTGGTCTACCAGGGCATCCTTTTCTTATCGTTCATTAACGCCAACTTTTGATTTTAAATACTTTATACCAACTGAGGCGATCCCTTCGAATAGAAACCTTTCAAATCGATTGACTTTATCAGAAGTTTCTTTAAATTTTCGATATGCTCATAATGAAAGAACCAGAATCTACAATTATGATAAATTTAGAATCTATAGTCGCTACCCAATTTTTGACTTATTTATTACGCAAGGTTTCAAGATTTCAGGAAAAACACCCTTTAATTATACTAAAGTTGAAGTAGCTCTTAAGCAAGTAATTAATTTATTACCAAAAGGCACTTTTAATTATAATTTGAAAGCAGGAAGGATTTTTGGAACCGTACCATATATTTTGATGAATACTTCTCATGGTAATCCTAATTTCATCTATAGCAAATATGCCTTCAATAATATGAATCCTTATGAGTTTGCAGGTGACAAGTATGCATCAGCTCAGTTTAAATACAGTATGGGCGGACTAATCTTTGATAAAGTGCCTTTGCTAAGAAAGCTCAACTGGCGAGAGCGTTTTCTTGCTAATTTTTATTGGAGTGATATGTCAAAAGCAAACTTAGCTTACAATAAAGAAATTAACTCACCAGCTATAGTAACTGGTAAAAAGCCTTATGGCGAAGTGGGAGCAGGAATTGAAAACATTTTTAATCTCTTTAGCGTAGATGCGGTGTGGAGGTTAAGTCATTTAGACAATCCAAATAATCTAGCACTTACACGTTTTGGGATATATACAGGAATGAAAATAGTTTTCTAAAAATGGTGAACAAAGTTTCTAGTACGTTATTCTATACAAATTCAGGAGCTATCAATTCCTTTTTTATTAAGATTGTTAAATTCGGGCTTGTAGGTTTTTCTGGGTTATTAATTGACTTTGGAACCACTTATTTTTTTAAAGAAAAGCTCAATTCCAATAAATATTTAGCAAATGCTTTTGGTTTTTGTATAGCAGTTATCTCAAATTTTCGCTAAATAAAATTTGGACTTTCGATGATAAAAACCAAGCATACATTCCGCAATTTTTGGCTTTTGCTATTGTGGCAATAGGTGGCTTACTTATAAATCAAGCCATACTTTATTTGCTTCATGAAAAGATTAAACTAAACTTTTACTTAGCAAAATTTTTGGCAATAGGTGTAGTGACTATTTGGAACTTTGGGTTCAGCAACTTCTTGGTATTTTCGTAATGAAAAGGCATAAATATTTTTTACTTTTTATTCTTTTTTGGCTACTTATAAACTTTTTTACTGCCTCAAGTCTTGAGTTATATAATGATGAAGCCTATTATTGGATGTATTCCCAATTTTTAGATTGGGGCTACTTTGATCATCCTCCAGGAGTAGCAATAATGATTTGGTTAGGAAGCTATTTTGGTAAGACAGAAATAACAGTAAGGCTTTTCAACATAGTATTTACTACCGTATCTATATCAATGATTTATTCTTTGGCTAAGCCAAAGAATGTTCTTGTTTTTTGTACGACCATATTCTCTTTTTTTGTTTTGCATCTTATTGGATTTATAAGTTTGCCTGATACTCCATTTTTCTTATCTGCAATTCTTTTCTTTATATGTTACCGTCTTTACTTAAAAGAAAATTCAATTAGAAATGAAATTTTATTAAGTCTTGCAGCCGCTGCTATGATTTATTGTAAGTATCATGGTTTTGTGGTCATCATGTTTACATTATTAAGCAATGTTAGTCTTCTAAAAAACTACAAAATATATTTAATAGGATTAATGACTATGGTTTGGCTTAGTCCTCACATTTATTGGCAATTTGTAAATGCATTCCCATCTATTTCATATCATTTGGCTGATCGTGCCGCTCCTGAGTATAAAATTGGTCAGACCTTAGACTACTTTTTTGGTAATCTACCTTTTTTGGGCGGTTTAGTGGCAATTGCTTTATTTATTGCATCCGCATTATTTAAACCTACTAACCTCTGGGAAAAGGCATTGAAATGGAATCTTTTTGGGATGTATATATTCTTTTTTTTAATAACCTTCAAGGGACAATTTATTGAACCCAATTGGACACTTTTTTGTGTTTTTCCGATGCTGCTACTTGGATTTAAATACATGGAACAATCGCGATTCTTTAAGTCTTATAAATATTTAACCTTTGTATTTGCTTTCATTATGTTAATCTTGAGGTTTCATATGATATGGCCTTTAGTAGAATTTAGGAAAGATCGAATATGGGACTTTCGGGGAGGAAAAGAATTTTCAAAAAATGTCAAAACTCTGGCAGGAGACCATAAAATAGCTGCAAATCGATATCAAGACGCCTCAATTTTAAATTTTTATTTAGATGAACCTTATTATATAACTTCCTTGAATATAAATTCCCGGGCCAATCAGTATAGTATCTGGCATCTGGACACAACTTTATGTGGTGAGAGGGTTGCTTTTATAAATGGAAATTCAAAAGGAATTGAAATACCATATCGTATTTTTTCCAAAAGATATCTTTCTATTACTGATAGAATCGCAATTAAGAATTGTCAATAAAGACTAACTCCTGCATTTTCAAGGTTAAATGCAATATTATTCAGAAAACCATTGGTAATTGGACTCTTGAATAGCAAATCACTTCTTCTTTACCCTCCATCGTTTAAAGTCTCTCCAAAGGACACCAGGATAGGCATTTAAACCAAAGCTATAATAGAGACCATCAAAATTATCGAGAGGGTTTTGTTGGAATATGCTTTTTCTGTATCCTACTAAAGCTGAAATTCCCAAATATCTTGTCGCTCTAAATTCCGTATATAGGCCAAGCTGAAGTGGAACAAACCAATCATCTTTCTTCCAAATTTCAATCTCATTAATAAGACCAGTATTTGTAGTATCGCTAGAGCCAATACCGATTTCAACGGGTGTAGCTATATGCCAGCGGGGAGAATAAAGGAAAAAAGGCAGATACATTAAATTTATGTAATACAATTCTTGATCCTTTCTTACCCAGCTATAACCTAAAGTTATTTCATGTCTTTTTTTGCCTAAAACTACACCTGCATTAATACTGTTTATGGTTACATTGGTTTTTTTAACAAATGAATTTCTACCATCAAAATAGAAGGTTAAGTCTGGCTTGGTAAATTTTGTTGTATCTGGTTTAAGTAAAAAATGCCTATTTTCTTGAGCTTTTAATTTTCCAGGACACTCAAGTAAACACAAAACCAATAATATGAAAAACCTTTGGAGATACTTTGTTCGCCATTGGCTATGGCAAATATTAATAACCATCATTAAACCGTTTTTGCAGAATGGAATTTTTGGTTTTCAAATTTGGAATATTTTCGGATTTATGAATTTTGGACATCGAAGCTAATATTAAACTGCCTAAAAATTTATATTCTAACAACGAAAAGTCTATGATATTTATATATCGATGATAGTATTTAACCAAGCATTATTGACTTCTCAGGATGTTTCACAAAAAAATATTTCTTATAACTTATCTAAATATTGAAGTAGTTGATCCAAGAAATTTGTGGTGATATTTTTTCGAAAAATGAGAATGGGGGTTTGGAAAGTTTGAGCCAATCTCATAATGATATTTAACCTGATCAATGTAGTGATGGCTATTTAAAATATTACCCTTAAATAAGGCATAGCGTAAAATCTACGATATGCTTTTTTTAAGCTAATCGCTACAAATACATAAATTATAAAAGGTTATTGGATTAGTTTTAAAGTGATTTGAAATTCTGATATTTATTTTTTTTTGTAATCTCAGGTAAATATGCAAGTCCTTATCAATGTAATTTTTCAATAAGGTATTGAAGTAAAGACTGGTCTCTTAAATATCCTGAATTGATGTTGCTTGTATGGTAGTTACACCTTTGCTTCCCTTTAGTATTTCCAAAAGAGCTTGTCACAGCGAAAGTACTAAATAAGATAGAATAATTAGTCATGGATTTTTGATTCTGGCTTCAAAATGTGACAACTGAAAGTGAGATTTTTATTTCTTTCAGATATGATTTTATTGGCTAAAGTCAACTTTTGGCTTCCAAGCTCCTTGACCTTTAATAGGGGATGAGATAATGGGTTTCACTTTGAGCAAATACAATGTATTTTTTTTTATAATGTGTGTCTTTCAACTCTTAATGTTTGAAAGTCTGATGAATTTTTCAGTGTCTTTCTAAATTAATGTCATGAATTTAAAGTGATCTCGAAAAAGGTTTACTGAAATACATATTTCAAAACAATGCTTTTGAAAGGTCCAATCGATTAAATTTTTGTGACAATTTGAAAGGAGCATAAAAGGTGGCACCTTTTTTTGAGTTTATTTTCTAGACTTAAGGCAACGCTTTTTAAAAAAACTGGGTACATGTCTTTTGATAATTGACAGAAAAATAGTTGAAAGTCAAGTTTCTTGATTTAAACCTTTGATTTGACTTTTATAAATGACAAAAAAGGAATCTTTTTCTGATTCATATTACTATTTTCTGTAGATCCTGAAGAAATATTAAAAGCACATTCAAATAAGCTTGTATTTAATTTAGCTAATGAAAAGAATCATTGTCATTGTATTTTATCTAATTTCTATTCAGCAGATTTGTTTTGGTCAGAGCAATAAGTGGCAATTTATCAAAGAAACGAATGGAGTTAAGGTCTTTTATCGAGAAACTGCCGGAAATCCATTAAAAGAGGTAAAGATAATCACCTCGTTTAAGGGCTCTATAAATTCGATAATCTCTGTATTAACTGATGTGAATAGTTACCCATTATGGGTCTATGGAGCGTTAGAGTCACGTGTAATAAAAAGAATATCACCTTCGGAAATGAATTATTATAATAAGTTAGACTTCCCGTGGCCCTTAACTGATCGGGATATCTTAATTCATACAAAAATTATCAAAGAAGGAGACATAATCTACTCTATTTCAGAAGCAACATTGGAGGGGCTACCTAGAAATGAAAACTTGGTAAGGATATCTCATTTTAACTCTAAATGGAGTTTTAAACCAATAGGTGATTCAGTAGAAGCTGAATACGTATTCAGTTCAGATCCCGGAGGGAATATACCTGTTTGGATGGTTAATTTGGCGTTGGATCAAGGCCCTCTAAAAACCATTCAAAATTTCAAAATTCAATTGACAAAATTAACCAATCGAAATGATAAAAAAGCCGCAATTACTAAATAGGATGTTTGTCCAATTAAAACTTTCTGACCTTTTTTCTTTTAGTTATTCGTAATAATCATCTAAACTATGAAACTTATTATCCAGTTTTTCGAACGGAATGATCAGCTTATTCAGTCTACAATGTTTTTAAGCATTTTTATTCTATGTTGGTCACTTGAGTATTTCGTTGGAAGGGTGTCAGAAACTAGAAACAGAAGGCAGTTTATTAATAATGTTTTCTTTTCAATTTTTGGTGCAATAGTTCAGTTAATTCTTGGTTTAGTATTTTTAAAAAGTATACAGTTCGAACAAGAGAACGGGCTTGGTTTAATCCACTATTGGGGTGTGAATTCTATTTTTTTCAAGCTTTTGATTGCCTTCATTTTTCTTGATTTCACCTATTGGCTTTATCATTATTTTATGCATAAAATACCTGTAATGTGGAGGTTTCATGCTGTTCATCATAGTGACAGCACCTTGAATGTAAGCACAGCATTAAGGGAACATCCATTTGAGACGGCCATACGTTTAGGTCATTATATTCTTGCCGTTGGAATTATCGGCCCTCCTCTTTGGATTATTAGTTTACATCAATTTGTTCAGGTAGTAAGTAAAATAATTATTCATGGCAATTTTAGATTACCAGAAAAAGCTGATCGACTTTTTTCCTTTCTTTTTTTAACTCCTAATATGCATCAGGTACATCATCATTATATTCGGCCCTACACTGATAGTAACTATGGCGACCTTTTTAGTGTTTGGGATCGTTTTTTTAGAACTTACCGTACGCTAAAAAAGGAGGAGCTCGTTTTTGGCCTGGATCAATATCCGGAAGGGTTAGAAAGCCCAGAAAAGTGGTATGTTTTGTTAAAACGACCATTTTTGACACAAAATAAATTATGACAGTTCATTTAGTATCGGAAACTGAATTCGGAGTGAAGGGGATGGGGATTCACACCGCACATTTAGATTTGATAAATCTTTTCGAATACAGACACGAAGTCAAATACAGGGTAAACGGAGAGGGGAGAGGTGATGTGTTTCATGCTCATACTTATGGCCTTTATTACTTTATTAAAGGTTTTAGATACCGACATCGCAGGGTTCACACGGTACATACGCTACCAGATACACTCAAAGGTTCTATTCCTTTCTACAGGCTGGTAAGGCCGCTAGCAAACGCTTATTTTAAAATGGTTTTTAATTTTGCCGATGTATGTATAGCCATTTCTCCAACCGTAGAAGAAAGGTTAAAACAAATGAATGTTAAATCAAAAATTGTGAGAATTAATAACCCCATAAATCCTTCAAAATGGACTTTTTCCTCGGAAAACAGAAAAAATGGACGTCACTTTTTAAAAATTGGAGATGATAAAAAAGTAATACTTGGCGTAGGTCAAATTCAAGGAAGAAAAGGGGTTGAAGACTTTATTGAACTGGCTCATAGAATGCCAGAATACGAATTCGTTTGGGTAGGTGGAAGACCGTTTGGTAAATTAACAGAAGGTATTAAACGGATTAATAATTTGATAAGAAAAGCACCTTCTAATATTCAGTTTACAGGAATAATAGAATTAGATAAAATGCCTCAAATGTACGCAGCGGCAGATATATTTATTTTTCCTTCTTTTCAGGAAAACAGCCCTCTAGCTCCAATTGAAGCTGCCGCCAGTAATCTTCCTGTTGTATTTAGAGGTCTGGAAGAATATTCTAAATTATATAAAGGCCAATTCCTTTTTGCTGACACAATAACAGACTTTATAAACCATATTAAAATGCTGGTTTCAAATGTTGAATTTATGCATCTCGCGAAAACGTATTCAAAAAACTTGGTAAATGAGTTTGATAGGAATACTATTCATGATCAACTAGCAGAGATCTACTCGGAATTAGTCCTTAAAAGAACATAAAACGGGCAATTGACCTTGAAAAATAAATGGACAATTATAGGTTCTAGTCTGATCTCATTTTTTTTGATTGTACTAATCTCTAAGAAGTTAGATTTTCTGGAGGTTCAGCGTATGTTTGACCAAGCCAAGAAGTTATTTCTTTTTCTGGCTGGAATACTTCTTTTACTTTCTCATTATATAAGAGCCTTACGATGGAATTTACTAATTAAGCAAAAACATATCCATGTAACTGCATTTTCATGCTTTTTGAGTTTTTTATCCGGCACATTGGTTAATTTTATTTTACCTCATGCTGGTGATTTAGCTCGCTGTAAATTTCTTGAAAAACAATATAAAACAGATATCTCATTTGTTTTCGGAACTGTATTAATAGAACGGTTATTGGATGGTATTATTCTTCTGGTTCTCGTTGGATGGTTTATCATCTTTAATCAAGAGGTAAGCTTATCCATTATTTTACATTTTTTACAGGATATCAATTTTATGAACATTCATTTACCACTATATCTGATTGCTTTAATTAGCCTTGTTTTATTATTGTTGGGAGTTTTTTTCTTCAAATACACACGTTCCTTTCTAATAATTGAGTTTTTTAAGAAGTTCATATCTGGCATTCTTCATGGATTTAATTCAATTGGTTTGTTAAAAGCCAGAAAAGAGTTTTTATTTTATAGTATGATAATTTGGATTCTTTATTTTGTAACTACTTTTTGCATTCTTGCTTCGATTTCTAATGAAGGAGAAATTAATAAAATGCCTGTTTTAGGAATATTAATAATGGCCTCGCTTGGATGGGCTGGCCCAACTCAAGGAGGAATCGGATTATTTCATTTTCTTGTTTCTAGATTGATGATATTATTCGGTTTTAGTAAACTTTTCTCTATATCTGCCTCTACTTTATTGCACACTACATATTCCATCTATGATTTGGTTTTTGGTTTAGGTGCATTGATTACCATTAACCTTTTAAAACCACATTTTACCGAGGCTATTTAATTTATTTTTTAGTCCTAGCAACGGTTCTTCAGTCGTTTGTGTACTGTCTTATGAGAATCATTTACTAAATAGTTTAAGATTCAAAGTGAATTTGTTTATGAACAGAGAAGTAGATTAATAGCTGAATTTTAAAGAGTAGTTGCCCTGAAGCAACTACTTTTTTTGTGATTAATTTTCAGTTTAAGCTTGAGTTTGATTAAATGAAAAAATAATTCATTAATGAAGCAACACTTTCAATTGGTTATGGGTATAGGTTAGCGAAAAACAAATTACAAATGATAAAGAAAAAAAGACTCTTTTTTAGTGTATTATTAATTTCTGCCTGTACTATGGCTTTTGGTCAAGAAACCAAAATGGTAATCAATCAGTTTAAACCTTTTAAAAAGGTAAATACTTTAGGTCTTTACATAGCTCCAGAGATTCAATATGGAATGATGGCCGGAAGCTTTACCCCCTTGGCAGGTCTAAATGGAATGGTTCAAGTAAATAAAAGGTGGGGAGTTGGAGCTTCCGCATTCAGTACAATTACGGATTTTGCCCCAAAACAACTAAGTTCAAGTAATGCTTATAATTTTAACGCTAAGTTCGGAGGGTTAAATATAGAATATACTCCAAAACCAGAAAATGTGGTACATATGAGTTTCCCTTTATTAGTTGGTGCGGGAATGAGCGAAGTTAGTATTGCTGCGGAGTCAGAAGAAAATCCTATGCGAGATGAGATTAATTATGAGGCAGATTTTGATCAACATACTGACAACAAAGAAGGAAGTGAAACTTTTGCTATTATTCAACCTGGTATTAATCTTGAAAGCAATTTATTTAAATATGGCAAAGTCTTTATTGGAGCTAAATACAGACTGGCAATGGGAAAATCAGGTGTTGCAGATTCAGCAAATCCAATCCCTGTTTCAACTGCAAGTCAGTTAAATGGTTTTTCATTTAGTGCCGGACTGAAAATAGGCATTTTTGAATTTCCTGTTAGAAAGGCGAAAAAGAACTAATTTGTAAAGGTAAAGGAATCATGAATTTTGATCCGTTTTTTATTTCTAACTACCTGAATAAAAAATTCATGATTCCTTTTAATGATATTAACTATTCATCGAATTTAAAATCTGATTTTGGACTTACGAGCAGCGAGGTATGTGACTTTCTAGAATATTTGGAGTCGATTTTCGAAGTCAACTTTCCTTCTAGAAAAAGTCCCGATCATTATGAATATCTAATTGATATTATATTCTTCATTATTGTCTTTCAATTTGAAGAGAACCATTAATTTAGTTTACTTCTTTGATTCAGCATATTTGTCTAATTCTACTGCTTTATAGCCTAATCTTCCTTCTGAAAGGGTGTATTCTGGAAAGTTATGCTTGATTTTAAGAAATGTAGGTTTTGATATTCCAAGGTATTTGATTGCCTCATTTTGGTTTAAATATCCTTTTGTAATAGAAGTGCAGCTTTCGTTTTTTAATTTCATAACTATCCCTTCAATAATTTCTGAGTTAACTTTAGTTATTAGTTCTATCAGCTCTTCCCTGTCCATTTGTGTTATTTGTAAAATGCACTTGTTCATGGTTGTAAATTTTTGACAATGTAATCGAGTGGTGTAGCTGCGGTGTCCAATACTTGCAGATTTTGACAAAATCGACTAAAAATGACAATTTCTTAACCAAGAATAGCTTGGAGCTTTTAATTCCAGAACTGCATGGCCTCCTCTTTGGCGTGATTATTAATTTGGATATATTTTTGAAATGAAGTAAGATCTCTATGGCCGGTAATGGATTGTATGACTGGAATTGGGATGCCTTTTAGAATGGATAGAGTAATGAATGTTCTTCTAGCTACATGCGAGCTAAGAAGTTCATACCTAGGAATAAGTTTTTCTGTTCTTTTACCGCCCTGAAATTCAACTACTATTTCTTCCTCCATAATACCAACAACTTGTCCTATCTCTTTTAAATAATCATTTAGTCTTTGCTGAGATAGCTTTGGTAGTTTATAGTTGTACTTTTCGGCAATCGTTTTGGAGTATGCATTAAGGGGTATGCCGCTTTGTCTACTTGTTTTAAGTATATTTTGATATATAAAATCGTCTTTGAAGTTCGAAGGTTTTAGGTTTTGGATATCTGATTCTCTAAGACCAGTTGCACATCCAAATATGAATAAATCTTTTGCTTTATCTAGTCTTGGGTTTTCGGAAAAATCATGCTCCCAAATTAGTTTTAGTTCCTTTTCTGAAAGGGCAATTTTTGTTGGATTATGCTCTTTTAATAGGGTGAAATTTGCAAGATTTGCTGACTCGTAAATTCCGCTTTTGGAACAGAATTTAAGGAAAGTCTTAAGGATTTTTAACCTTTTATTGACGGTGGTGTTCTTTTGGCCCTTCTCATTTATTAGCCAATTGGAAAAGTTGCTGTAAATTGAGAAGTCTATATTAGAGACTTTAATATCTTTATGATTGTTGAATTCGTTAAACTGGTTTCTAAAAACCCTGTAATGTCTTAATGTCCCACTTTTGAGTTGTGATTTTTGAGTTTCATAAAATTGACTAAATCTGTCACTGAAATATAGACTATTTTTCTTGTTTGGATTTAATTTTTCAGAGATTGCACTAAAGCTTACTTCATCTTTTTCTACTATTAGATGGAAGATGATATCTTTTATTTCATTATGCCTCTTCTCCAGAATTAAGTTATTTTTTACATGATCATTTGATCCGCTACTTTTTTTAATTTTTTGACCTTTATCGTCCCAGCTGTGCATAAATGTCTTGACACCTGTTGGGTATAACTTTGTTTTGCCATCAATACATACTTGAACATAGATAGATAGCTCACCTTCTCTTTTTTTCTTATCCGGTCTAATTCGGAGCTTAGTAGTTGCCATATCAAAAATTTAAGTGTAACAGTAAGTGTAACAGTAAAACTAGGGAAAATAGTATATTTTAACGTATTTATGAGTAATAAAATATCCTTTAAATGTCAAATAAGCGGTATTTTGGTAGTTTCTGGTAAAATAGGTTTGAATCCTGCGGAGGTCACTAAGGCCCATCGAAAGATGGGCCTTTTTTTTGGTCAGGCAATAGGCTTATAAGTTTGCAGGTTTGAATCCAAGGCGGACGGCCAGTCGAGGTCAAAAGGACTCATCGAAAGATGGGCCTTTTTTATTTTGGGGAAAGCATTCGGCTCAGGAGTTTGCAGGTTTTAGTTCCAGGCGGACGGCTAAGGTATTGATCACTTCAATGCATTAGAGAAAGTTGAAACTGTCAAACTTAATTCACCTAAGCTTAGGTGTAAATTCTTTACCCAGGTTGAGATTCAATTCCAAGATACTGATTCTAAATCTAATGTGTCGTCGGAAGACGTTTTCTAAAGACACGATGATAGAGCTTTTCCATTCGCGATTAATAATAGAAGAAAGTGGAAAACAGTTTTAGCTCTTAGTAAAATTTGGACAAAGTCTGTCGGAATAGATGTATGGTTAATCATTTCTTATTCTACTATGTGGCGATGAAATAATACCCTTGAAGAATTTGAAAAGTATTTCAAATTCTTTTTGCAACACTGTTGCATTTACTGAAATGGTAAACTTATATTTGCAACACTGTTGCATTTGTTTGTATGCCTCTTGGAAAAGTTCAGTTTCGGCCCTTATTGCTTCTGTTGCTTTATGCAATGGGAATTGCTGCTGTATGGCTTCATAAGCATGAGTCCGGCAATAATGAATCAGGGGCAGCTACCAAGTCAGAGCTAATTTGTGCTAATGCTGTAGACTGTGGACATCTTTCTCATTTTCAGGAAAACTATGAGTCATGTGACCTTTGCCATCTTCAACAGAAGTTTGAAAGCATTAGCTTTCAGCAAGTCTTCAATTTTGTAAAGCTTGTTCATATTTACCCACTTCCAGAGGCGTATTACTCTTTAGTTTTAAATACGGTCTCCGGGTTTTTTGTCAGAGGTCCACCTGTTATTTAATTTATTGAATAAGAGATCTTTAAACTTAATAATTGCCCACTGGAAATCAGCTGGGAGTCTATCATATTGACCAAATCTGACAAATAATGAACAAATTATACTCTTTTAAATACGTACTTTTTCTATTACTTACTTTAAGCATTTTTTCTTGTGATGACCATGACCACGATCACGACCCGGAGCCTGATGACGCATCAGTGGAATACAGATACCTGAGAGTATTAATTTCAGATGAAACAAGTTCTTCTCTTTCTCTGGTGGCTCCTTTTAGCGGAGAAGTTACCTCTTTTGAAGCAAGGTTTCCTAAATCGGCTCTTTATACAACTGAGTCTGGCAGGTATGCGGGTATTATTCACAGAGAAAACAATCTGACAGAATTCTTTGATACAGGTTTTGAGTCTCATGGAGATCATATAGATGTGAAAGGAACACCCAAGTTTGGATCATTGCTGGGTGAGTCTTTGCTTCCTACCCATTTTAAAAGTAAAGTAGGTGAAGTATTGACCTTTAATGACGGTGATGGTACTCTTTCAGTAGGGTACGAGTCTGACATTCATACAGTTGGTGCCAAAATGGCCACGATTGATGCCGGACTTTTAAAACATCATGGAGCCATGGCTACATTTTCTAACGGTACCTATGCGGTAACTGAGAAAGACAACAGCATTGCTGGTGTACTTCCTGAGAGAGTCAAAATTATTGATAGAACCGGTAAGACATTACATACTTCTTCTATTGCCACACAGGGAATTCATGGGAATGCTACTGACGGTACTTATGCGGTTTTTGGTTCTGCCAGCGGTATTCTTGTAGTAGAAAATAATGGTGAACAGAAGCTCATTGATCATCCGTCTGGTTTTGGTAGTGCCTGGTTCGGCTCCATTCTTGAAACGGCTTATAAAGGAAAGTTTATCGGTTACACCGCTGCCAAAGGAGTCTATTCCATTGACGTGACCAATGGAACGGTCAGTCCGATTTTTGAGAATACAGGAATCATGCAATGTAAGGTAAGTCGAAACGGCTCTAAAATTGGTGTTTTGTTACATACAGGAGATTTTAAATTGTTTGATTTAAATACCTTATCCTTACTTCGTGAAGGCAATATTATTCAAGCTACTGAGACTACTTCTACTCAAAAACCGCAGATGGAATTAAGCGAAAGGTTTGCCTATTTTACGCAACCACAGAGCGGCGAACTCATTCAGGTTTTGCTGTCTGATTTAACAAAAAAGGAGACTATAAAAGTAAGCAGTACACCCTACAGATTGGCTTTAATTGGTCATGAGAGCAGTGCCAGCCATTAAACAATGAAAAAAATTAATAAGTCTTCTGATTGGCTTGGGATAATCAGTGCATCACTTTGTGTGGTGCACTGTTTATTTACCCCTTTTCTTTTGATTATTGCGAGCAATTTTAATTGGTGGCATGAGCTGTCCTATGTGTTTTTAATTATAAGTCTTTTTGCGGCATTCGAGGCCAGCATGCATGCTATTAATTCTAAAGTACTTTCCATAATTTGGATAAGTTTTACCCTTCTAAGTATTTGTGTACTTTTTGAAGAGGCATACCCTTTACTGCATTATGTTAGCTATTTAGCAAGTTTGGGAATAATTGCAGGGCATGTTTATAACCTGACTTATTGTAAAAAGTGTAAGAATGAATAAAAGCCTTTGGTAAATTTTAGTGGATAGGTAATTTAATGTCTGTCATATTGCAAAAGCAAACACCAGAGCAATATGTTGATTGTCTGTTGTGGGTAACCGACAACTAAATCATTATAATACCATTAGATGCCAAATGAGTTTAAGGTAAGAAATAGTCTTTTTCTTAGTTTTGATTTAACTATTGAAATATAATCTTACCAGTTATGAAAACTCTGAAAAGAATCGAAGTCTTTTTGATTCGGCTGTTTGAACCCATTGAACGTTTCTGTCATTTTTATCTTTTACTACCGTTTCGGGTCATACTGTCCAGGATTGATCCTTTGGCTCGCAAAATTGAAGGCACAAGGTTTAAAAAGATTCTGCAAGTAAGCATTTACCCACTTTTTTTGGTACTCACATTTGTGATAGGTTTTAAATTGGTAGAAAACGGTTATACGTTCAGAACGTTTGCAGGTACTGTAGGTATGTTTTTGGTTTTCGGGCTCATTTTTGCTCCATTAGAGCGACTTATTCCGTTCTCTAAAAAATGGCGGGACGATAAAGAATTACCCACCGATTGGTTTTTGTTTTTTGGTGGTAAGCTTTGGGGAGACTACTTGAATAAACCTCTTAGGCTGGCTACCATAGCCTTAGTGGTTCAAGAGATTTCTCCGGAGATTGGTCAAGGGATATGGCCAAGCCATTTGCATCCTGTGATTCAGGTTTTGTTGCTTTTATCAATCAATGATTTTTTCAGGTACTGGTATCACCGCTGGATGCACGAAAATGAATTCATGTGGAGATGGCATGCTGTGCATCATTCGTCCGAGAGATTGTATTGGTTTAATGGCACACGCTCTCACCCTTTAGAGGGTTTGGTTTCCAGTTTTCTGTGGGCTATCCCATTCGCCTATATTCAGGCTCCGGTAGAGGTAATTTTTGTGACAGGTTTGCTGGGGCGAACAATCGGCAGGTTTCAGCATACAAATATGGACTTGATTCTCGGGCCCTTTGATTATATCTTTTCAAGCCCAAAAAATCATCGGTATCATCATTCAAAGAGTCATAAGATTGGACATTCAAATTATGGTGGCGATGTCATCTTCTGGGATATTCTTTTCGGAACCTTCTATCTTCCTAAGGGTGAACAGCCCAGTGATGATATAGGTATTGAAGAAATGCCAAACTATCCTAAGTCATTTGTTGGCCTCATGCTGGCTCCATTTACCTATGGCAGATTAAAACGAGAAGCCATGGAAATGGAATACGATAAGTCAAAAATTGAGTAGGATTAACTTACTCTTAGTCATAGAATGGAAATAGCCCTAACCGGGCTCAACTTAAAGCTTCCAGTATGTTTTCATTTATTACTTCTTTAAGGAAGCCTTACTGAATATATGTGCAGGAATGGAAGGGTTAAACTGAATGTTATTTATATTAAAGTCGGTGCCCTTGCCATTTTTTAACATGTCTTTGTAATTGATACTTTTTGGGTACCATCTGCCTCCAATTTTTGAGACATTACTCATTACAGTCTTTTTTAATAATTGGCCGCTTTTGGCGAATAACTCTTCTTTTAATGGTACATACCTTTCCTGATCTATCCAAGTTTTTCTTTTTACATAAGCTACGTCTTCTACTTTGGCGTTAAGTTCTAGAACCCATGTTTTTCTACCTGATAAGGTTTCTTCACCAATAACCATTGCGGTATACATGTCGAGCAGTTTTCTGTCTTCCATCATGTCTTCATAAGAGAGGTCTGAGCCCATGACAGACTGCCGAAGCATATGACCCGAAAGTTGAATAGTTCGATCAGACGAGGGGGAGTAAATCCAAAGCTTGTCTTCCAGTTTTAGCATTTTTGTCCCTTTCTCTCTTTCTGGGGCCAGATACTCCGTAAATGACTTGAATTTCCCTTCAGAATAGCCTCTTGAGGTAACTTCTCTGCTGCCTCTTCTTCCATGAATTACCATGGTTGACTCCACTATTTGAGAATCAGCAGACATGTTCTGGTCTACCTTTTTTAAAATTGCCGCTGCATCTGGTGGAGCAGGAGCCACCCAAAACAAACTAATAATTAATGCAAAAAACGTTTTCATAATGATATTGGTTAAATCGCCAAGGGCGATGATTTTAAACTTCTAATTCTTTAAATAATGTGGCCGTTTCTCTTTTGTAAATGCCAATACCCGAGAGCATATTGCCAAATAGCATGGCTAAGAGTCCGGGAATAAAACCAATGTAAAAGAGGTCTGGAGTCACTTTAGCTCTGATAATGCTTGGCATGAGTATACCTGCATTTTTTGTCATACTACTGATATCTAATCCGGTTATCTGCCAATAATACGTAGCGGCTATGCCCAGAGCCGTGCCCACCGTGGAGCCAATGGCCCCAATTAAAATGGCTTCATATATGAGTGTTCTGTAAATAGCTCCTTTTGACTCCCCAAGGGCCAATCTGATTCCAAATTCATTGTATCGGCGTAAACCTCCTAAAAGTCCTGTGTTCCATAAAACAATGGACATAGCCAATATGAAAATAAAAATAAATATTGCGGAGAATGAATCCATTATATCGAGCAGGCTTGCCAGGTTATTCTGTTGTTTTAAAGTGTACATAACAGAAGAGAATTCGTCCTCAGAAGAGCTGTACTTTGTATTGAAATCATTGGCAATTTCCGTTGCTTCCTCATCGAAATAGCTATTGGATTTCAGAAAACCAAGGAGTTCTCCGGCTCCATTGGGCATGTCGAGCATTTGCTGTGCGTCAGAAATATCAATCAGCATAGCCCCTCTATCCATAACCGGTGAGCCAAACTTGATAGTACCTGATATTACGAAATTTTGAAAGGTCATACTACCGTTAATCGTAGAGCCCACAAAAGTAATTTCATCCCCAAGGCTTAAACCGAGCTTTTCGGTGAACTCATGACCAAGGAGAACCTCCCTGGCTTGGTCAGGAATGCTGCCGCTTATTAAAGAATTTTTGAGATTCATTCTTTCCGCTTCGCCACTTTCCTGATGAAACAGATCTAGAGCAATACCGGCAACAGGTCCCTGGCCTTTGGTTTCGCCGTTTTCATCAGGAGCGTCCATAAGTCCACCAAATTTAATTCTCGGCGTAAAGTCTAAATTTGGGTATTCTAAGGCTAAGTTTTGCTTTAATTCTTCTACTTCTAGAAGGCCTAAGTCATTGGGGAGTTGTTCTTTATTTTCGGCGTAAGCCCTTGTCATAATTTTGACATGACCGGTGTCCATGTTGGCATTTTGTACCACCATGTCTCCCAGCATGCCTCTGATGTAACCACTCAGAAGAATAGTAAGAAATACCCCCAGAGAGATGATAATAATGGGAAGAGTGCTTCTGCTTCTGTCCCTTAGTATGCCTTTAAACAAAAACTTTATCATTGAATTTTTCCTTTTAAAGCGTTCACCGGATTAAGCTTTGCAATTTTTGTGGCTGGCAAAAAACTCACTATAGTGGCAGCAATGATGATTAGTAAAATGGTAATAGCTATTAGTCCGAAACCATAAACAGGATACATGGTATCACTGATGGCCACTCCGGCATCTTGTGAGGCAGCCGGAATAGGAATCCCCGTTTTGGCCAGTAGCCAAAGCATAGGAGTGCCATAAGCCGCACCTAAAACTATAGCGAACAAACTGTACATGCTTCCTTCTACAGTGAACAGACCTACTACCTGCTGGCGGGTCATACCCAGAGCGATGAAGGTGCCAATTTCCTTCTGTCTTCTGAAAATAGATAAGACCTGCGTATCAAATAGGGCGAGCAGCGAAATGGCCAAAAGCATAAGATAGAAAATAGAAGAACTGATTTTCTTTGTGGCAATGATGTCAGAAAGGTTTTTCAACAAGGTTTCTTTTGATTGGAATTTCCAACCGCCAATGGCTGCATAATTGGATTCCTTCTTAGCGATGCCCAAAGTAACTTGATTATCTAAACCTGTCATGGATTGCAATTTTTTCAAAGGCATCCAGAGCTGGCCATTGTCAATGGTGCCTACGTTTGAATCAAAAACGCCAGCGATCGTGAGATTTGCTGCATCAAAAGTGCCGTTAATATCTCTCCATCTTAGAAGTACTTCGTCGCCTTCTTTCAGTTTAGTGGTTTCGGCCATTCTTTTGCCAATCAGCACAGGGATATCCGCCTCACTGTTTTTCAAGATTGGAGTAGGTATTTTCAAGGTATTTTGATCCAGATTGATCCCTTTTAATTGCACCGAAAGCATTCGGCCATCCGGATAAATTGAGCCTTGTTGAATAAGAATAGATTCAAATTCATTCGCAATTGCCGAGGGCAAAACACCATGACCTTCTTCCAGTGAGAACGGGTCGTAAGGATCATAATTTTCATGAAGTAATTGGCCCTGACCATACTCCCAGGCTATGCTATCTCTGGAGGCTTCCTGATTCCAGCCGTCCATCAGGCCATTGAAAAAAATAATCATCACAAAGGCGAAAGACAGGACGGCCACGTTTAGCCAGGTTCTCAAACCTGCCCCCATCAGATTCTTATAGGCTATTTGAAAGGCTAGTTTCATAGTTCTGTGTTTTGATGAGTGATTATCTCGTCTTCTTTTACACTTCCATCTTCCAGATGCACGATTCTATCGAGGTAGGCCATAACCTTTTCGTCATGTGTTGAGAACAAAAAAGTAGTTTTTAATTCTTTATTTAAATCCTTCATTGTTTTCAATACCGCGTGAGCATTTTTAGCATCCAGATTTGCTGTTGGTTCATCGGCCAGTAGAATATCAGGCCTTTTCACCATTGCACGTGCTATAGCTACTCTTTGCCCTTCACCACCGGAGAGTTTCGCCGGTTTTTTGTTTGCCATAGAAGTTAACCCTACCCACTCCAGTGCCTCCATTACAGCTTTCTTACGCTCTGAGGCTGTTTTCTTTTGAAGAAGTAGAGCAAACTCTACGTTTTCGTAAACTGTATAAACCGGGAGCAGATTGAATACCTGAAATATGAAGCCAATGTGAATATTACGAAGGTGTGCAGATTCTTTGTGCGTTAGCTCAGAAATATTTCTACCCATAATATTGGCTTTGCCTTCTGTGGGGCTATCCAGCGAACCTATAATATTCAGCAATGTGGTTTTGCCTGATCCGCTGGGGCCTACCAGACCTGCAAACTCCCCTTTAGCAAATTCCAGATTGATGTCATTCAAAGCGGTAAATTCACCTTCACCTACGGGGAATCGCTTTGTGACATGCTCCAGTTTAATGACTTTTTCTGTATCCATTTCGTTATGAGTTAATGGTTGTAGACCAACATGAGTCTGACGCCAGGTCCTTTAAAATTATTTATAAGTTCGTTCTGCTGTATGCCTTGCTGTGTATCAGGATTATAGTATGTCATCAGATAAGCAGTTAAAGCTTTAAACTGATGCTGGTAGTTTAAGAAAAATGTGAAGTCTGAAGAGCTATGCAAATAATAAACAACCGAGCTCAGATTATCAAAAAGCCCTAGCGGATAAGATAAAGTGCCGGCAGTAATATGTGAGGTGGTACCAAAGGCAAAAGGTTTTTGGTCAAAGGAGGTAATTAAATGTTCTGTTAAAATGTTTAGGCCATTGCCTAAGCCAAATGTATAGTCTGCCCCCAGGTTGATATATGTCTGATCTGTAAGTATTCCTAAATTTTTATATTTATGCGTGTGGCTTAGCTCAAACCAAAGCCCAATGGTTACGTCCCATTTTCCGTCAATGGCAAAGCGATCTTCGGGGACTTTTGTCAGATCAGGAGAATCAAAAAAATCAGAGGCATTGACATTTCTGTGATGGTAAGAAATCCCCATTTCACCCCTTGAAGTAGGGAACTGAAATCTGCCTCCATATTCCGGATGGTTTTTAGTAGTTTTTATAGCATCAAAACCTCGGGTCTTTTCATTACCATAAAGTCCCCATACCCAAATGTTTGCATTGTTAAGGAAGTAATATCTGGCCAGGGCTCCGTAAACGCCATTGGTTAATCTCAAAGGATCTCTTGGGTCAATCTGATTAAACCACTGAAGCGGTCTTAGAGCGGTAGCCGCTCCAAAATCAATTTTTTGCAGTCCAAGTCTAAATTCAAATTGTTTATTTGAGTATCTCACCCAGGCTCGGTAGGGTGATACCGTGCCAGCAAGGTCTGCCTTCTCAAAAGGATGAAACAAGGATGTGCCCGCAATGTTTGCAGCTAGTTCAAAGTCAATCTTTTGATTAGTATCCAAACCGATTTCTAAGTTTAATTCCGGGATATATCTTGCACCTAGAAAGACATCTTTGTCGTTTTCTGGACTATAACTACCTACAAAGGAAGCCTGTCCGTCAAATTCCAGTTTTGTTTGAGCCTTGCTCAAAAAAGTGCAGAACAGCAGGGGCCATATATAGAATAAATTCCTTTTCATGAGTTGCCATTCTGAAGCATGCCGTAGAAAAAGAAATTGGTCACCTCATTCGTCAAGTCCTCGCTGTCATCGAAAAGGTCAATAAGCTTCTCATCTTCCATGAGGTGAGACATGCTGTTCAGCATATACATGATGAACTCTACCTTCAGATCTTTTCTCAATTCACCTGCTTGCTGAGCCTTTTTTAAGTCTGACTCAAAGGCCTTATTTGATTTAACTCTTTGAGTTTCGATAAGAGCTACAAGCTTGGAGTCTGGCTGAATAAAAACATCTTTCATAAACTCCTGACTTATAAGTTTACTGCTTGCCTTTTTTAAATCAATAATTTCTATGAGTTTAGCATTGAATGGAATGGGCTTTGCCATGATTTTTTCATAGTCTGCGAAGCCATTCTCCATTAGTTCTTTAAGTATTAATTCTGCTACTTCCTCTTTGTTTGTAAAGTGTCGGTAAAAAGTCATTTTACTGATACCAGCTTCTGCCGAAATCTCCTCTACAGTGACTTTTTTTATTCCATGTTTCCAGAATAATTTTTTTGCAGACTCAACAATGGCCAGGTAAGATTTTGACTTTTTGAGCATTTGAAATGTTACTAATTTGTATTTGTGTTACAATATTAGTAATAATATTCAAATTAGTAACAAATTGTAAAAAGAATATACTGAAGTATCGGTAAGTGCTGGGAAGCCATCACGGTTTATCTCTCCTTATAATTGAGAGTTTGATCCAAAATAAAAAAAGCCTTGGTTAATGGTCGGCTATGCTATTGTAGAGGCGTCTGATTGGATATTAACTAGAACTCCTTTTCACCAAATTCGCTGGCAGGAAGTTTGATTTTGCTTTCTTTCTGATTGAAATTAAAGCTTAGGTTAAGCATGATTATGTTCGTTTCCTGAACGTAGTTTGTGGTCGTATAAAAGTTTGCCCCGTATGTAGTTATTCGCTGCTCATTGACACCCATGTTGCCCAACGACATATTTTGCCACTGGGCTGTTACGGCCATTTTGCCTTCCATAAAAGATTTTTTCAATGAAAGGTTGGGTTGATAAAACCTGGAATCTTCTCCTTGAGCAGTGTTTCGAGCAGAAACGTAGGAAAGATTAAACTGAGCATTTAGGCTGGAGGTCAGTTTGTATGAAAGGTTGGAGTTCATCGAATAAACCCAGCCCTGACTTGATACATTTACAGCGTTTTCAAAGAGGGCTCCTGATATGTTGAGTTGATAGACATTCCCACCTGTAAATAGCTTCATGTTTTTAACCATTGCCCATGTGATACCGTATTCCGTACCAATGAGATTAGCTACTCCGGCATTGGTGTAAATCCTATTCAGGATACTGTCATTGTAAACGCTGTTTACCCTGTTGACAAGATCTGTGATATGCTGGTGGTAGAGATTCCAGTAAAAGGAGGTCTTTTTGGCATCTTTACTAATTCCAATTTCAGAAATACCAATAAATTCCGGTTTGATGTATGGATCGCCCTGCTCCAGAGTTTCAGAATGCTCTCTTTCCGGATAAGGGTTAAGTTCATTATTGGTAGATCGCTGTACTCTTCTGCTGTAACCGGCTTTTACCCGCCAGTCCTTACCGAGATCGTAGAGAAGATTGACCGAAGGGAATAAATTGGAAAGTTGAAGGTCAAAATTGTCGGTCTGGAAATCTGTGAATGTTCGCAAGGCATTCTCATATCTTAAGCCACCGCTGAACTCCAGTTTTCTGTATTTGCCACCGTACATTCCATACAAACCATGAATTTTATTTTCAACCAGAATGTCTGCACTAAACTCCTCATTGAGAATGAATGGCTGATTGCTGCCCGTCTTCTCTAAATACTCAAAAGAGCCTGATTGTTTCTGGAATCTGTATTGATACCCAAAAGAGAGCGTACCGGTTCCCAGCGGTTTTTCATAGTCAATTTTAAATCTGGATGCACTCAGTGGGTTTGCCGCATTATTTAATGTGTATTGCAAGGTGTCAGCGTAATTCAGGCTGTTTAAATTTCTGTTCTTTGTGAAGCCATTTAACTGGGCATTTTCAATCAGGCCCGAGAGACTTACAGATGATTTGTCTGAAAACTTGTGTAAATAGTCCAGATTGTACACTTGAAAATCTCCAGCTTTTAATACCAAATTTGGGTTGTAATAATGAAATGTGCTTAGAAGTTCACCTCTGGTATTGTCTTCCTTTTTATTCTGGTAATGAATGTTGGCCTTTCTAAATTGTTCTTTTCTGCCGAGGTAGATTCCACCAGAGACTTCGTTTCTCTCATTAATACTGTAAGTGGCATTGGTCCTGAAACCGTAGTTAGATCTGACAAAACTCCGCTCACCTTCGCTGGGGAAGAGGGTTTTTGTTCCATCAATGATGGTAAAGGCATCACCTATTCGTCGACCGGCAATATCGTTACGCAGATAATTCAGACCGGCATTAATTTCCAGTTTGTCTTTCCTGTAACTTATAGTGGCATCTGCTCCATATCTTAATGGCTCCTCCTCGTTAAAATATGCTTTGATACGAGGTAAACCGTATTGAATGTTTGTGAAGACACTCAGTCCGTCTGTTGCTCCCTTTTTAGTAATGATATTGATTATTCCGGCCTTGCCATCTGCATCGTATCGAGCCGAGGGCACAGAGATTACCTCTACCTTCTTTATCAAATTGGCCGGGATCTGACTCAATAGTGTCGATTGTTCAATGGCACTGGGCTTTCCATTTACCATAATAATAAAACCTTTGGAGCCTCGAACGCTAATTTCACCTTCTGCATTGATCATTACAGAGGGGATGTTTCTTATTAAATCAGAAGCCGTACCACCTTTGGCTACCTCAAACTGTTCAGAGTCAAAGACCTGTTTCTCAAGTGTGGTGACCATATTGGGTTTGATCCCTGTAACTATTAAGGTTTCCAATAACTGACTAAGCGGAGAAAGCGAAAGTGCTCCCAAATCCAAATTAGAATTGTCTGTGGCTTTCACTTCAATGGATTTCGGCACATAACCCACGTATTCTATCTTAATAACATAAACCTGATTCGGCTGAGCTTCCACTTTAAAGGTGCCTTCATCTGAGCTTAGAACACCTTTTAAAACCTTTCCTTCGTTTTCGAGTTTAACTGTGGCAAACGAAAGAGGCGAATTGGTGATAGAATCAACCACCGTACCACTTAAGGTTAAGGAATTTTGGCTGAGAGCAGAAGCTGCATACAGAAAACTAAAGAATAAGAAGAATATATACCTCTGCCAGTTCATTTAATAGTTATTGTTCTTTGATACAAATATGACAATGATGAGCTTGTGAATTAGAAAGAATGTACCTGCCCCGTCAATTAGGCGACAAAGTCATTAAAATAGAAGGATGTTTAGAAACCGACTTATTGAAAGTGCTCATATTAGTATAAGTTGACGTTTAAGCAAAAATCTGTTTGGTCAATGAAAAGGGGATTGACAAAACAGATTTTAACTTGGTTTGATAAGGTTACCTTTAAGGATATTCTACTGAAATAAACAATTTACAAACTCAGGTAAAGAGTACACTACTCAGTAAACAGATTCATTAAATCTCTAATGTTGACAAATCCAAAGGATCCTCCAGTTCCTTTTGTTTCTCTTTAAGGCTTTCAAATAGCTTAGCCTTGATTTCTTTAAATTCCGGTTTGTCGGCCAGATTCTCCATTTCCAAAGGATCTTTTTCCATATCGAAAAGTAAGAACTGATTTACCTTTGGATATACAATCAGTTTATAGCCATCCTTTCTGATCATTCGTTGCAGATTAAGGTATGCTCCATAGACTCCGTTTAAGGTTGATGCTTTCTGATTGTCTTTGATGTACTCATTCAGGTCAGTAAATTCTACATACGCAGGCTTTTCAACACCGGCTAGTTGCAGGCTGGTAGCCATGATGTCCTGTAAATATACGTCTTGATCCAACGTTTTGCCGGCGGGTACATCTGGACCAGCTATTAGAAGGGGTACCCTAATGCTATGATCGTACATATTTTGTTTTCCTAACAACCCGTGCCTTCCGATGGCCAATCCATGATCAGCCGTAAGGAAAATATAAGTATTCTCCATTAAACCCTTCTCCTTAAGTTCATTGACAATTGCACCTATTTGATCATCTAAATGTGTGATTAAAGCATAATATTCCTTAAGATGAGTTTTAACCGCGAATTCAGTTCTGGGAAAAGGAGCAAGTGCTTCATCTCTCAGATTTGGACCTACGCCTATTTCGTCGTGCAGTGGGTAGTCTGCTTGAAAGTTTTCCGGTATTTCTATGTTTTCAATAGGATACATGTCCTGATATTTCTGAGGAGCTTGTCTGGGATCATGTGCCGCATTGAAAGCCAAATACATGAAAAATGGGGTTTCTTTTTTTGAGGCCTGGTCAATAAACGAAAAGGCATCATCCCTTAAGACTTCACTCCAGTGTTTGCCTCCTTCCCAGAAACCTCCTTTTGAGGTGTCTGTCGGTGACCACGAATCGTCATTTTCACTCAGCGGTCTGTTATACCCATTAAGCATGCCATCAGACAGGGTTTTCTTACTTTGGTTTAATGCATCACCGGGCATTCCTGGTCTGATATGGGTAGTCTTTTGGAAAATCTCGTTTGCCGGAATGTCCACATGCCATTTACCTGTCATGTATGTATCGTAACCTGCCCTTTCCATTAGTTTAGGCCATGTTTCTGAAGCCGCAAGAGAGTCTTTACTGTTCCATCTTTCTCTATTTTTATTGCCTCGCCAAACCGACATACCTGAGATAAGCATAGACCTGGATGCCGTGCACACTGCTCCACTCCAGGAACCCATATTATAGGCATGAGAAAAGGTGGTGCCTGAAGCAAAAAGTTCGTCAAAATGAGGTGTGATTACCTGGTCATTATCGAAATTACTCAGCGTATTGTACGACTGATCATCGGTGAAGATGAATACAATATTCGGCTTTTTCTTTAGCTGTTCTTTGGGTTGACAAGCAATTCCAATAAGGCTTATGATAAAAGCAGACAGAATAAATTTGATTTTCATTTTAATAGACAGTTAAGGTTGAATTATTCATTCTAAGAAGAATTGGTACCTAAATATAGAACGATCACATTAGATTTTCTGATTCTTTTATACCCATTGATAAATTAGTATCAGTAATTGCCAAATGTGAAAGAATGTGCCAGCTTTTTTGTCTATAATTTGCGGAAAAATTATACTTCAAGTCCATATTATTTCATTTGTGTATGTGTTGAAATTTTCTGGTGGTATGATTTTGCTATGCTTTGTTGAAGAAATCTTTAAGGCTTTGTCAAAGTATTTAATTAGTTTTAAAAGGTCTATTGAAAATATGTCAAGTCCAAAAAAATTATTGCGTTCGCTTAGTTTGTCGATTCTTTTTGCTTTGTCCTTTCTTAAGGGCACTGCCCAGGAGAAACCAAACATCATTTTTATAATGAGCGATGACCACACTAGCCAGGCCATTGGCGTTTATGGTGGTGCATTGTCAGGGTTAAATCCTACTCCGGTCATTGATGCATTTGCGAAGGAAGGGATGGTTTTTGAAAATGCTTTTTGTACAAACTCTATTTGTACTCCCAGCCGTGCAAATATCATGACGGGTCAATACAGCCAAACCAACGGTGTGCTAGATCTTGACGGTAATCTGCCGGCAGAAAGGCAATATCTGCCAATGGAAATGAAAAAATTGGGCTATCAAACCGCTATGATAGGGAAATGGCACCTGAAAGATGAGCCTGCTGCTTTTGATTTCTACAATGTGCTGCCTGGTCAGGGTAAATATTTTGACCCGGTGTTCAGGAAAAAGGGCAATGGAGCATGGCCTGAAAACCTGGAGTCTCACAAAGGCTATGTGTCAGATATTATTACGGATATAACTTTGGATTATCTAAAGAGCAGAGATAAAAACAAGCCTTTCTTTTTGATGCATCATCACAAGGCACCACATGATGATTTTGAATATCCGGATAGATACCAGCCATACTTAGCGGATGTTGATATTCCGGAGCCGGCCAGCATGTATGCCCAGCCGTTCTTTGGTTCTGAAGCTACTTTGGGCCGTAATGGAACCTTAAGAGACCGCATTGGAACTTCGGTGTCGCCAAGACACCCATATAGGAATTATTCACATCAATATGGCTTAGATAGTATAGCTGATGTAAGTGAGCGTACGCATCAGGCTTATCAGGAATACACCAAGCGTTACCTTCGATGTGTAAAAGGGGTAGATGATAACTTGGGTAGACTATTCAGTTATCTAAAAGAAAACGGCCTATGGGACAATACGATAATTATTTATACCAGTGATCAGGGCATGATGCTTGGCGAACACGATTACATGGATAAAAGATGGATGTACGAGGAGTCTATGCGTATGCCTTTCATTATAAAATACCCTAAAATGATTAAGCCTGGAACTAAAACAAAGGCAATAGTGAATAATACAGATTATGCACCTACCATGATAGAGCTGGCAGGTGGTAAAGTGCCGGGTTCTATGCAGGGCGAAAGCTTTAAGGCCGTTTTAACAAATCCATCAAAAAGTTTCAGAGAGTCTACTTATTACCGCTATTGGATGCACCTGACACATCATGATGTGCCGGCTCATTTTGGCGTTCGTACCGAGAAATCAAAGCTTATTTTTTATTATGGTCAGCATTATTTGCCAGAACTTTATGGTCAAAACTCCTTTACCTGGGTGTCTGACCCGAATGAATCTTATCATTTTGAGCCAACACCTGCAGCCTGGGAGTTTTATGATTTGAGTCTGGATCCGAAAGAATTAGTCAATCGATATGACGATCCACGATATCAGGAAGAGATTAAAAAGTTAAAGGCTGAAATTTTAGCACAGAGAAAAAAATACAAAGAAGAGGATCAAAAATATCCGAACATTGAAAAAGTGATCAACGCACATTGGAACGACTAAACTTATGAGTAAAAGGTATTGTCTGGCTTTAGATTTAAAAAATGATGCTAAGCTAATAGAGAAATATAAGTGGCACCATTCTCCGGAAAATCTTTGGCCTCAAATCAATGAAAATATAAAAAAGGCCGGAGTCTTGGATATGGAGATCTATCTCTTTGGAACTCGTATGTTCATGATTATGGAGGTAGATGATACATTTAGTTTTGAGCGTATGGATGAAATTAATCAACATCCCAAATCTGTGGAGTGGGAAGAGTTGATGTGGAATTTCCAGGAGCCTGTACCCGGTAGTAAACCCGGAGAAAAGTGGGTACTCATGGAGCGGGTTTTTAAACTCCCCGAGTAATTCTGCCTCGCCTATGAGCTTAAGTAGTTTTAGCTCGAGAAATATTTTTTGTAGCCTATTGAATACCGTTTAAACATGTCAAAAATGTCTAAAAGACAGGTCGCTGTTTCTTTAATCAGCATACTAAGCTTCAGTTTCGGATTGTTTTCTTGTTCTGTGGATAAGCCATCAGAAAAGCCTAATGTAATTTTTATACTTACAGATGACCAGGGCTACGGCGATCTGGCTTTCAATGGGAATCCATGGATTCAAACGCCGCACTTAGATTCGCTTTACGGTCAAAGCCTTTCGTTTACTGATTTCCATGTGGGTACTACATGTGCACCGAGTAGAGCAGGGCTAATGACAGGTAAATACAGCAATGAAGTGGGTGTTTGGCATACCATAAGTGGTAGAGAAATTCTTCATGAAAATGAAACCACCTTAGCTGAAGTTTTTCAGCAAAACGGCTATAAGACTTCGATATTTGGAAAGTGGCACCTTGGAGATAATTATCCTTTTAGGCCACAGGATCGAGGCTTTGACCTTTCCTTTATACATAAAGGAGGAGGGGTTGGCCAGCAGCCCGATTACTGGAACAACGACTATTTTTCAGACACCTACTTCAGAAATGGTAAAGAAGAGAAAGTGGATGGATACTGTACAGATGTTTGGTTTTCAGAAGCGAGAAAGTTTATTGATCAAAATGCTGATCAGCCATTTTTTTGCTATTTGGCTTTAAATGCACCTCATGGCCCTTACAATGTACCAGATAAATATGCCGAGCCATACCGAGGGAATGAAAATATTCCCAATCCTGAGTTTTACGGAATGATTACCAATATTGATGAGAATGTAGGCCATTTAAGGAGATATTTGATGGAGAAAGGCATGGCCGAAAATACCCTTCTGGTTTTTATGTCGGATAATGGTACCGCAGCCGGTGTGAAATTTGATAAAGATGGTAAGGTTATAAAAGGCTTTAATGCAGGAATGAAGGGAACTAAGGGTTCGCATTATGAAGGCGGGCATCGTGTGCCGTTTTTGATGCATTGGCCTACCGGAAAACTAAATGAAAGAAAGGATATTCATTCGCTGACATCATACATAGATTTCCTTCCTACACTTGTTGATTTGTGCGGACTGAGCACTAGCCTAGAGGTAGATGGAATATCCTTGAAAAAGGCGATTTATGCAGGGGAGGAGACTGACAGAATATTGGTGGTAGATACTCAAAGAGAGGAGTATTTGAGGAAGTACAAGCAGCCGGCAGTCATGATGGGAAAGTGGAGAATGATTGGAGAAAACGAGCTTTATAATGTGAAAGATGATCCCGGTCAAATGACGAATGTAGCCGATAGTCATCCTGATTTAATGGAGAAATTTAAGTCGTTTTATGAGTCATGGTGGGAGCAGACTTCAGTGCTGGCTGACAAGATGACTTATATTCCGGTAGGGAAAGAGGTGCCGGAGGTAGTTCAACTAAACAGCCATGACGTTCACATGGAAAATGGAATTACCACCTGGAACCAGGATCAGGTAAGAAGTGGAATTGGGGATAGAGGTTATTGGCCCGTCAATGTGCTGGAAGAAGGATTGTATGAAATTGAATTAAGACGCTGGCCAAAGGAATCTCAACTAGGGCTTCATGATGCAGCTCCTGCAGGAGACGAGATTCCGGGTAAGAACAGATACAAAGAAGGTGTGGCCTGGGATATTAGAGCTGCAGAGCTTCAGATAGGGGATGCACTTCATAAGAAGGAATTGAGTAAGACTGACCAGGAAATTTTGTTTCAGGTTAATCTGAAAAAAGGAGAGCAGATAATTGAAGCATCTTTTGATCTGGACAACGGAGAAAAGAAACAAGCGTTTTACGCTTATATTAAACCTGTTAAGTAGTAATGAAAATTGACTCGCATCAGCATTTCTGGCTTTTTAATGAAGAGAGAGATTCCTGGATAAATGAGGAAATGAAGGTGATAAAGCGAGACTTTATGCCAGAGGATTTAGAGCTTTTACTATTGGAGCAGGACTTTGATGGCTGTGTGGCTGTTCAAGCTGCCCAGGATGATGCACAAACCGAATTCCTTTTAAGTTTAGCAGATCAAAACGATTTCATCAAAGGTGTAGTAGGTTGGATTGATCTGCAATCTTCCGGGCTGGAAGAAAAGCTCTCAACTTACAGCGATAAAAAATTATTAAAAGGATTCAGGCATGTTTTGCAAGATGAGCCCGAAGATGACTACATGCTTCGGCCAGCTTTTATGAAGGGCGTCAAGATGCTGGCTAATTATGACTATACATATGATATTCTTATTTTTCCGCGTCATCTGAAGAATGCCTTGATTTTTGCCCAATCTTTAAAAAATCAAAGATTGGTAATTGACCACATGGCAAAACCATACATCAAGGATGGCCTAATTGATGATTGGAAACGGGATATACAAGCCTTTAAGGGGCTTAGATCATGTCTCTTGTAAAGTGTCTGGAATCATTACTGAGGCAGACTGGCATCACTGGAGACAAGAAGACTTACGTCCTTATCTTGATGTTGCTTTTGAAGTTTTTGGTACAAATCGCCTCATGTTTGGTTCTGATTGGCCAGTTAGTCTTTTGGCTGGCAATTATCCTGAAGTGACTGCTGTTTTGAATAGGTATTTAGAGTCCTTCTCAAAAGATGAAAAGGACAAGATTATGGGTGGAAATGCCACACGTTTTTACAAACTTTCGGAATATTCTGTTACTTAATATCCTTCAGATATTCAGTGGGTGTTTTCTGCACAAATTTCTTGAAATAGCGATTGAAATTAGAGAGGTTATTGAAGCCACATTCAAAACAAATTTGAGATATATTCAGATCAGTTTCCAATAAGAGTTTGCAGGCGTGGCCAATTCTGATTTCGAGCAAGAAATTAGTAAAAGTCTTGTTGGTCTTAGTCTTAAAGTAACGACAGAAAGAGTGTACACTCAAATTGGCAACTCCCGAGATTTCTTCCAGGCTTATTTCACGGTCAAAATTGCTCAATACATATTGGTAAATATTATCTAGTCTTTCACTGTCTATGGAGTCATAAGTTTGTGAAAAGCCAAGTGAGGAGAGTAGAGAGTTGTCCGTGTTTTTGCAGATGAAGCCCATGACATTGAATAGTCTTATGATTCTATCAAAGCCTTTGGACTCATGCAGGGTTTCGAAATGAAAGTTATTTTGAAGAGGTTCGTTGGTTTTAATATGTATGCCCCGTGCTGACTTCGCCATGATTTCTTTCACGGCTTTCATCTCGGGATAGTTCAAAAAATTAGCTCCAAAAAACTCCGGCAAAAAGTGGATTACATAAGCATCAGAATAATTCTGATCCTCGGTAATGTCATAACGAAACAAGTGGGGGAGATTTGAGCCGAGCATGAAGATGTCATTTTCTTCAAATTTTGCCACAGCATCGCCAATAATAAAGGTACCGGTACCTTTTCGTATTTGAATAATTTCAATTTCAGGATGATAGTGCCAGCGGTTATGAAATACAGGCACTACATCATGTCTGATGCTGAAGGATTGCTCTATTTTATTCGAAATCTTTAGTAATTGAGCTTTCATAGTCGAGCCTTTGGTTTACTTGCTTATATAGTATTATGTATTGCTAAAATATTAACCGATACTTGTCTTTTTCTGTGGTTATTTTGTTTAAATCTAATAGTGGAACAAATTAAGTGATATTTAATTGTAAATCTGCATGTAGCTGAAAAATTCTAAGATGAAATAGACTTAGTTGAAGAATCAGCAAGTAAAAGGACTTTAAAAATTACCAAATTGAAAGCAATCATTCTTAATAAACCCGGCGAATTTAGCTTTATAGAACGTGAAGAAATTAAGGCCGAAAAAAACAGAGCCATTGTCAAAATTAAAAGGATAGGTATCTGTGGTACAGACTATCACGCCTTTAAAGGAGATCAGCCTTTCTTCACTTACCCAAGAGTACTTGGGCATGAATTGGGCGGCGAAGTAGTCTCCATAGAAGAAGGTGATACCGCACATGATCTTAAAGTAGGAGACAAGGTGGCTATAGAGCCCTATTTAAACTGTGGGAAATGCCAGGCCTGTGGTTCAGGTCATATTAATTGCTGTGAGAATATTGAGGTAATAGGTGTACATTCTGACGGAGGTATGGCCGAGTATATCTCTATTCCTTTAAACAAAATACATAAATCAGATAGCCTTTCTTTTGATCAGCTAGCTCTGGTAGAAACATTGGGTATTGGTTTGCATGCAGTGAATCGAGCCAGGCTTTCTGAAGGTGAAAAAGTGCTAATTATAGGGGCAGGGCCTATCGGACTAGGGGTAGCCCAATTTTGTAAATTACAGAAGGCACAGGTTGTTATGGCAGATATCTCATCGAGCCGTTTAAAATTTATTGAAAAAATAGGTCTTTCGGATGTGAGTTTAACGGTTTCGGGCAGTCTTTCAGATAAGGATTTAAGAGAAGCGTGTGAAGGTGAGTTGCCCTCGGTAGTCATTGATGCCACGGGCAATAAAAACTCAATGCTTAACACTTTTAATATCGTGGCACATGGCGGCAGAGTGGTTTTTGTGGGCCTCTTTCAAGGTGATGTAACCTTTTTTGATCCGAATTTTCATAAGCGTGAACTGACCTTATTGGCTAGCCGAAATTGCCTTCCGGCAGATTTTAAAGAAATTATTTCTTTAATTGAAGAAGGTGTGATAGATACTAACCCATGGCTGTCGCATCGTACAGCTTTTAGTGACATGCCAAGTAATTTTGAGGGATTTTTAGATCCAAAACAAGAAGTTATAAAGGCTATAATTGAAGTGTAGAATGTATGTTTAGACCTAGTCAGGTATCATATCGTATTAGTATATTTTTGGGCTTTATAGGCCTGATAATGAATGCCGCATGCAAGACTGAGTCTAAGCCAGGAGAATTAAAGTTTACCCGTCTTGACTCTGGTCAGACGGGTATTTATTTCAATAACGAGATCATTGAAGATGATTCTTTGAATTTCTATCATAATGAGTACATCTATATTGGCTCTGGTGTAGGTGTGGGAGACTTCAATAATGATGGTCTTCAGGATGTTTTTTTTGGCGGAAGCCAGGTAGATAGTAAACTCTATCTGAATAAAGGTGATTTCAAGTTTGAGGATATCACGGAACGTTCAGGAATAGCCGGAAAAACAGAATGGGTAACCGGTGTTACGGTAGAAGATGTAAATCAGGATGGCTGGGATGACCTCTATCTTTGCGTTTCACATTTTAGTAATCCCAAAAGGAGAAAGAATCTCCTTTTTATCAATCAAAAATCAGCAGAAGTTAAGTTTCAGGAATCTGCCGAATCGTATGGTTTGGCTGATACAGGTTATTCTACAAATGCAGCGTTTTTTGACTATGATAAGGACGGCGACTTAGATATGTATCTGCTGAATCATAAGCTTTTTGACCCCGAGCCTAACAGGATAGTCAGGATAGATACCAGTGGTTTGTCAAAGTCAGCTGACAAGCTTTTTAGAAATGAGGGTGTTCAGGATTCGCTCGGTCATCCGGTTTTTGTAGATGTTTCCATTGCCTCAGGCATCAAGGAAGACGGTTATGGACTGGGCATTATGGTAGCGGATATAAACGAAGACAACTACCCGGATATATATGTGGCCAATGACTACTTAAGCAATGATTACCTCTGGATTAACGATAAGAAGGGTGGTTTTGTAAACAGAATTTCTGAAGCAACCCGACATCAAAGTTTTAGCAGCATGGGTATAGATATTGCTGATATTAATAATGATTTACTGCTCGATATCGGTGTGTTAGACATGATGCCTAATACCAATGAGCGTAAGAAAATGATGTCTTTGGGCTTCAGTCCGGATAAATATGAAATGCAAAGGTGGGCAGGCTATCATCATCAGTATAGTCGGAATGTTCTTCAGCTAAACCAAGGGATGATGCCCGCTGGAGTTCCTGCATTTTCGGAGATTGGGCAGTTGGCAGGCATTTCAGAAACAGACTGGAGCTGGAGCATTTTATTTGCAGATTTCAATAATGATAGCTGGAAAGATATCCATATTTCTAATGGTTTAGCGAAAGACTTAACCAATAACGACTTCATCTCTTTTACTCAATCAGAGCTCTCTGAAAAATCTTTTTTTGGTGCTAACTCTGCCCAAACTGTTTCTCAGGAAGATGTTATGAAATGGGCCAAAAGGCTTGATGAGTTTGGATCGGTAGAGAAGCAAAACTTCTTATTCTTAAATAATAAAAGTTTGATCTTTATAGATCAATCCGGCCTGTTGGGTGCCAATGAAAAGACGGTATCGCAAGGGGCAGCTTATGCAGATTTTGACAATGACGGTGATCTGGATTTAGTAGTAAACAATATGAATCAGGAAGCTTTGATTCTAAGGAATGATCTTCGGATTACTAGTCAGGATTCTGTGGCCAATTTTTTACGCATTAAGCTTTCAGGCCTGCCGTCTAACCTGCATGCAGTAGGTGCCAAGGTATTGGTCTATACACAAGGTACAAGTCAAATTCAGGAGCAGTTTTCTACACGAGGTTACGCCAGTAGTGTAGATAAAAGGCTTCATTTTGGTTTAGGAGATCATATGTCAGCAGACTCTGTTCGTATTATCTGGCCTACTGGAAAAAGCAGACTGCTAGAAAATATAGCGGCTAACCAGGAGATACTGGTATCGGAGCATGAAGAGGATGATCTGAATTACCTTTTTAATTTGACAAATTCCTTAGAATCTTTATTTATGGAGGAGGTTAATCATCCTGAATTCGAGGCTCATTCTGAAAAGTTTTTCGCAGACTTCTCTATGAGACGCATGCAGCCGCAGAAGTACTCGCAGTTGGGGCCGGGAATGGCCCTTGCAGATGTTAATGGTGACGGTTTAGACGATTTCTTCATGGCAGGGCCAAAAGGCCAGGCGTCAGGTATTTACATTCAAACTAAGACTAAAACCTATCAAAAGAGTTCATTGCCGGAGTCATTAGAGCCCGAAGATCTGAACGGTGTCTTTATAGATGTTGACTCAGATGGAGATCAGGATCTTATTGTAGTAGGTGGTAGCACAGAGCTTCCGGGTTCGGGTGCTCAGGCTCCAAGAGTATATTTGAATGATTCTAAAGGAAAATTCAGTCTTTCCATGTCTTTGTTTGATCCAGGTTTTAAGGTGTTCTCCAGTACCATTTTGGCAGAGGACTTTGATGAAGACGGAGACAAAGATCTTTTTATCGGAGGTAGGCTTGATAATGATATTTTTCCGGAGAGTCCTCAGAGCTATGTATTAGAGAATCGTTCAGGTAAGTTTGTTGATGTTACCCATCAAAAGGCAGCAGAACTTAGCACTATCGGCATGGTGACCTCTGGCCTTTTCCTTGATTTTGATGATGATGGTAGGCAGGATTTGGTTCTTTGTGGGGATTATATGTCGGTAGAGTTTTTTAAAAATACCGGCTCCGTTTTTAAGAAGGTAACAAACGCTACGGGTTTAACATCAAACCATGGTTGGTGGCGAAGTCTCAAATCGGCTGATTTAGATAATGATGGAGATGTAGATCTAATAGCCGGTAACTTTGGAGAGAACACAAAATACCATCTTAGTTCTGAAAAACCGGCCTATTTATACGCTAAGGATTTGGATAAGAATGGTTCTATGGAGCTTCTTCCGGCCTATTACATAAAAGATGATTCTGAAGAATATAAACTCTTTACAGATTTAAGCCGAGACCAGTTTGCAGAGCAAACCCCACTCATAAAACAAAGGTTTCCACGATACGAAGAATACTCAAAAGCCGAAATGAAGGAAATGTTAAAGTATTTTGGCCAGGATGATTTTACTGAGCTAAGATGCGAGTATTTGAGTAGTGCCTGGTTAGAAAATGTGGGTAAGGGTAAGTATGTACGCCATGATTTACCCCAGCAGGCACAGTTTGCACCGGTAAATGCAATACAGGTCCTTGATTTAAATGAAGATGGTTACATGGATTTGTTACTTGCCGGAAACGAGTATCATGCCGAGGTGAGTACAGGAAGGTATGACGCTTCTTATGGTACAATTTTGCTCAATAGAAAAGGAAGTGGCTGGCAATCTGTTCCGCCATATTTGTCAGGATTATTTCTAAAAGGTGACGTAAGATCCATGCTGTTAATGAATAATGGGATGGATCTAGTGGTAGGGGTGAATAATAGTCATCCTATGTATTTCAAAATTAAAAGATAGTCAAGCCTATCGTATGCTTAAATTGTACTATGTTATGCTAAAATTTAGAAGGCTAGATCAAGTCATATTGCATAATTTTGTTAATAATTAATACTTGAGGTAGAAAGTGGTTGTATTAACTCAAGTGACTAATACTATATTGTTTAGAGATTTGTAAAAAAGAAATTCGACAAGAATACAATGGGTTAAAGGTTAAAGAAAGACATTAAGGGAGATTTTCTCCCTTTTGTTTCTTTAAAGGAATCAGAAAAAAACTATGAAAAAAATTTTAGTAACACTCGCTATGCTGACTGCATTCAGTTCAGCTTTTTCTCAGGAAAGGTATCGTGAAGACTGGGATGACATCGCAAAAAAATATGAAACACCTGAGTGGTTCAAGGATGCCAAGTTTGGTATTTTTATTCACTGGGGGGTATATTCAGTGCCCGGGTATGGTTCTGAGTGGTATGCCCGAAACATGTACATAGATGAGAACTCCACCACATCTTATCATGGGAATAAAGGGAAGAAGGGGCCTACAGATGACTATCTGTACCATGTGAAAACCTACGGTCATCCTAGTAAATTTGGCTACAAAGATTTCATACCAATGTTCAAGGCAGAAAACTTTAACGCTGCTGAGTGGTTGGATATTTTTGAGAAATCAGGTGCAAAATACATAGTCCCTGTTGCGGAGCATCATGATGCTTTTGCTATGTACAACTCCTCTCACACTATCTGGAACTCAGTAGATATGGGCCCGAAAAGAGACATTATTGGTGAATTGAGAGCTGAGACAGCAAAACACGGAATGAAGTTCGGGGTGTCATCTCACCTGGCTTTTAATCAAGACTTTTTCACAAAAAAACCTGAGCTTGGCAATACCGCCCCTAAGTATCAAATGCTATATGGCCCGGTTATGAAAAGTAGCAATGAAGCTCCTACTGCCGAGTTTAAAGACATGTGGATGAAAAGAACCACTGAATTGATTGACAACTATCAGCCGGATATCTTGTGGTTTGACTTCGGCTGGGATAGACCAGAGTATGCTTCTGAGCACATTAAACTGACCACTTATTATTACAATAAAGCGTTAGACTGGAACAAAGAAGTGGTGCTTCAGGGTAAAAATCATAAATACGAATCACTGGCAGAAGGTGCTTATGTACATGACATGGAAAGAAGCAAGTCTTCAAAAATCAGGGATTTCTTCTGGCAAACTGATACCTCTATTGGTAAAAACTCATGGGGATATGTAAGCAATTGGGAGTCTAAAGAGACAAATACTCTTATTGATGACCTGGTGGATATTGTAAGTAAAAACGGAAGTATGCTGTTAAACGTAGGTCCTAAAGCCGACGGAACTATCCCTTACGACCAGCAGAAAGTGTTGTTTGAAATGGGAGAGTGGCTGAAAGTTAACGGTGAGGCTATTTATGGCAGCAGACCTTTCACTATTTATGGCGAAGGACCTACTAAGATTGTAGAGGGGCATCTTTCTGAGGGCAATAACAAAGATCTGGGCGAAGAAGATGTTCGTTACACTACCCAAGGCGATCAGCTATACGCATTCCTAATGCAATGGCCATCTGATAATACTGCAGAAATAAAGACACTTGCCAAAGGCAATAAGGTTTATCCTCAAAAAATTAGCAGCATTAAAATGCTTGGCTCTGATGAAGAGATTAAATTCAAGCAGACGAAAGATGCTTTAATTATTACCATGCCTTCTTACAGACCATGTGATTTTGCCTACTGTTTAAAAATTAACTAGGATCACAAAAAAATATTCAGCCTGCTAAGCGAAAGAATTCTTTCTCAGCTTAGCGGGCTTTTTTATGATTCAGATTCAAACTCTTTACCAATTCATCTCCTTGAGTATCTTTCGGCCGATCACTTCATGCCCGAAGGGTAGAGGGTGTATTCGGTCTGTCCCAAAAGACTCATTCATCTGCTTGGCAACCTCATGGTACGTGTCAATAGTTTTATAAACCTTTCGGTTTTTCAAGCTGGAAATGTATTCTGCATATTTACTTATCACCTCTGAGTTATAAAGATAGTAGGGCTCTTTGTAGCTGTAGGCATTTAAAGGCAATCCACCATTTGGTTCCATAGCGTGTTCGTCAAATGGCGTAGGAGTTAGCAAAACAACCTTACATCCTGTTTTCGAGATTTTCTTTGATGCTTTCGCAATTCCTTTCTGATAGGCTCTGAAACGTTTGGGGTCAAAAGGACTGTAAATGGCATCATTGATACCATAAAACAAAAAGCAGTAGTCAAAATCGCCATCTTTTAAGATTTCGCCCAGCCGGTCAAAAAGATAGGGCCTCCGGGGATCATGAATTGCTTCGGAAAGCCCTGAAACTGTCTCGCTGCTTTTGCCAAAATTGAAAATTTCAAACCTTTCTGGCTCAGTCAGATTTTCCTTGATGAATTCAATATAACCGCCATTGTTTGTTATACTATCTCCTATAAAAGCTACTCTTATTTTTCGGTCAGATTGTTTAGTAGCCAAGGCCAGAGTACTGGTAAACCCGGCAAGGCCAATGGAGAGGAAGTGGCGTCTTTTCATTCCTCCAAATTACAAAATCACTTCTATTTGAGGATTCTCTTTCTCAAAATTCAATGCCTCTTTTTCAGAAACTTTACTCTGCCAAACATAGATGTTCTTGAGTTTTTCATGATTCTTAAAATATTGGAGGCTTTGCCCTGTGACTTGTGTTTTATTCAGATTTATCGAGTTAAGATATTTCAGGGAAGCAATTTTCTCTAGAGATTCATTACTAATGGAGCTTTCATCTAGTTTGAGTTTCTCTAAATTCTCCATTTTCGAAAGGGACTCTAGTTCTTTAGTTTCCATCTTTACTTTTGTAAGGTTAAGCCAAATGATATGTTTGGCAATAGGCTCCAATACCTTAAAATCGAGTTTGTTGTCTTTTAAATTTCTGTCAACGCTAATATCCAGCATCAATGGGCTGTGGTTCATTTTACGGTAGCTGAAGCCTCCTTTTTTGAGATCTTTCAATACGTTTTCATCAGCTACAGCCGGAATGTTGGAATTGTAAATTACATCGTTATCGGCCGAAGCTAACATAGTCTCATTCCCTTCTTTGAAACCCAAATAAACTTCAACCGTTTCAGCAATTTCTTCATTATTTTTCTGAGCCAGAAAGTTTGTCTCAGGACCACTGGCGTCATTGCTTATCCACCATTTCAGGATGGCCAATTCGTTCTGATTTAAGGGCGTTTTACCATCGGTGGGCATGAATTCTTCATGGTCTTGCTCCAATGTAACTCTCCTGATGAGTTCACTATTATCTACTTTTCCCGGTAGAATTACAGGACCATTTTTACCCCCCTTGTTCAGTTCAGCAAAGGAGGTTAGTATAAGTTCTCCTTTTTTCTTTCCTGCCTGATGACATTGTGTACATTTACTTTTTAAGATGGGCTGTATAAGATCTTCATAGACCAAAACGGCCTCCATGTTTTCCGGTTTTTCTCTTTGCTTTTCTGTTAATGTGGCAAGACTCAGGTATTCCGTTCCGTGTGTCAGGTTTCCACCTTGATGCCCGGCATAACTCATTAAAATTACCAAACCCAGATAAATGATTGATTGCACTCGATGAGGAATACTGAGAAGTGATTGACCTTTTTCAGAAAGAAAAAAGTAGAGAATAAAGCTTAGGGCGGTAAGCACGATGCCGCTTATTTTATGGGCTTCCAGCAAGTTATAATCGTAGTCTCCGGTTTTCGACAGTAGCCAGCCCATCAGGCAAGCAGCCACACCTGCCATAGCTCCCAATAAAAGAGCAAATTCTGAAGCAGTGCTTAGTTGTTTGTACTTAGGGAAATAAGAGGCCCAATTGAATATACCTGCCAATAAAATAAAGCCAATAGGGATATGCACCATCAAAGGGTGCAGTCTGCCCAAAAAAGTACTTATATCTAACAATATCATTTTACACTCTTGTTAGTTTGATGGGTGCGGTATGATGAGCATTCCACTGACAAACGTATACGCTGTCATCTTCATCTATACACACATCATGGCCGTGATTGAAAATTGGGTTTGATATGTTTCTGGATGCCTGAAGCTTGCCGGCTTTATATTCAGGTGCTGTTCCTCCGGGGTTGCTGATGACTATATTGTTTTGGTCGAGAATGGTCACAAAGCCGGAATCGCCCCAGTTGGTTTTTCCATCTTCATCTTTGCTCCAGCAAACCCCTGCATAAATATTTTTATTGTGCAATACGGGCCTGCAAACATGCATTCCCGGTAAATCTATTCGCTCTATAAACTTCCCGTCAAGGCTGAACACCTTGAAGCAGTTTTCATTTCTGGACGTACAAATAAGCTTAGGATTTGCGGGATCTCTCTTATCTATAGCCACGCCATGGGCATTGGATAAGTTATGTTCTTTGTTTTGGTTATGATGTCCGCCAAAATGACGAATGTAGCGGCCATTATGATCGTATTGGATGATGTAGTCGCTTCCATATCCATCAGCCACATATATATCACCATTAGGAGCAATTGCCGTTTCTGTAGGCATGAATGGCTCGTCATCTTTGTAAATGCCAATGGTTTTTGGGTGGCCCAATGCAAAGATGAGTCTGCCTTCAAGATCTGTCTTAACCACTTTGCCGGCTTGCTTTTCGTATTTTCCGGCTTTGTTTTGATACCATCCACAGTCGGTAATCAGTAAAAAATCATCTCCGCCTTCTTTCGCTATTGACAGACCATGCCCACCCGGAAATGCATGCCCCCATGAGTCTAGCAGTTTGCCAGACTTATCGAAAATAAGAATGTTATTATTGGTATGATCACCAATCATCAGCAGCCTGCCTTTGCTGTCTTGCACCATTTCATGGCAGTTTAAAAGTGGGTAATCAGATACGCCTATTTGAGCCCATCCTTTGTCTACTTTATATTGGTAATCGCCATGCCCTATGATGGTTTCCTCGCTTATGTTTTTGTGTAGAATGCCAAAGCTCTTCAACGGCGAACTAAACAATGTGGCCGCACCCAAAAGGCTGGTAGTTTTAATGAATGATCTTCTCTTTTGCATATTAGCTCAGTATGTCTTTAATGATTTTTCCGTGAACATCGGTCAGTCTGAAACGGCGACCTTGCGATTTGAAAGTGAGTCTTTCGTGGTCTACGCCCATAAGTTTCATAAGGGTAGCATGAAAATCATGAACATGAACCGGGTCTTTTGTGATATTATAGCTAAAATCGTCTGTTTCTCCGTAAGTGAAGCCTTTTTTAACCCCTGCACCGGCCATCCACATGGTAAAACATCTAGGGTGATGATCTCTCCCGTAATTGTCCTTACTTAGTTTACCCTGCGAGTAAACGGTTCTACCAAACTCTCCACCCCAGATGACCAAGGTGTCTTCCAGCAGGCCTCTTTGTTTGAGGTCTTTGATGAAGGCTCCTGTAGCCTGATCTGTCCTTTTGCATTGATTGCTGATACCACCTGGCAGATTTCCGTGCTGATCCCAGCCCTGGTGATAAAGCTGTATGAACTTTACATCTTTTTCCAGAAGCTTTCTCGCCAGCAGGCAGTTGGCTGCATAGGTGCCAGAATCACGACTCTCCGGACCATACATTTCAAATGTCTCATCACTTTCATCGGAGGTGTCCATCACTTCAGGAACCGAAGTTTGCATTCTGAAAGCCATTTCATATTGAGCTATTCGGGCGTCTATTTCAGGATCATTGATTTCTTCGTTCTGAAATTGGTTAAGCTTTTTCAGGTATTCCAACATTTCCTGTCTGTCTTTTCCGTCATAGCCTTCAGGATTATTGAGGAATAAAACGGGGTCTTTGCCAGACCTGAATTGTACACCCTGATGCTCAGTTGGCAAGAAGCCATTGCCCCATAATCTCGAATACAATGGCTGATCTTTTCCTCCATCTTTTGATACCAGTACTATAAATGAAGGGAGATTTTCATTGTCGGAGCCCAGTCCATAACTAAGCCAGGAGCCAATGGAAGGTCGCCCGGGTAACTGATGCCCGGTCTGGAAAAAAGTAATGGCCGGGTCATGATTTATATGTTCGGTATATACAGATTTAACTATGCAAAGATCATCTACCACTTGTGCTGTATGTGGCAGTAAATCGCTGACCCAGGTTTGAGTCTCGCCGTACTGTTTAAAACCCGTAAAAGACGGAGCAATGGGCAGGCTGCTTTGAGCAGCACTCATTCCGGTGAGGCGTTGCCCACCTCTGACAGATTCGGGCAGATCTTGCCCCATCATATCCACCAGTTTTGGTTTATAATCAAAAGTTTCAAACTGAGAAGGCCCGCCACTCATAAACAGGTAAACGATGCGTTTGGCCTTAGGAGCAAAATGCGGAATACTTGCCAGAATTTGCTGCTGCATTTCTTCATCTGAAACTACTCCTGAAACCTTTTGTGGAGCCGAGCTTAATTTGTCAAAGCCAAATAGAGAGCCCAGGGCCAATGTACCCAGTCCTAAAGAGGTTTTGTTTAAGAAATTTCTTCTGTCCAGCTTTTTATTTAACTCTCCGAACTCCGGAGAATCAATTCTGAAATCTTTGTGATGATGACTCATAGTTTATCTTTTCATTAAGGTGGCATCTGAATTCATAATGAGGTTAGCCACAACAGCATTAGATGCTACAGTGGCGGCATCTAATTTCTCATCTACTTCATAATAGCCTGCTGCCAGCCAGCCTTCCGTTTTTGATGGATTCCTTTTAAAATCACTGAATTCTTTTGATTGTAATTCAGCCAAAAGCTCCAGTTCTTTTATGGATGGAGATTTGCCTGTTAGTTTCAAATAAGTAGAACTGATGGCCTGCTTAGTGTCCTTTATTTTTGCCATTTCCTCTCCCAATACTTTTGAAGCTTCCACAAATGTTGGGTCATTTAAGGTGACCAAAGCTTGCAAAGGTGTGTTAGTTTTCTGACGTCTGATTATGCAGTAACTTCTGGAATTTCCATCAAAGGTGGCAAGGGTAGGATGCGGTACAGATCGCTTAATTAAAACATATAAACTTCGTCTGTAAACGGCATCTCCGGTATCCGCTTCATATTTGGTGTTATTGATTTCCCATAGACCATTCGGCTGGTAGGGCTTCACACTTTTACCGCCAATTTTCTTAACTAGTAACCCAGAGGCTGCCAGGGCGTTGTCTCTGATCATCTCAGCTGTCAGCCTGTTTGAAGGTCCCCTGGCCAGGAAACGATTTTCAAGGTCTTTTTCTTTGTGCTCTTTAGTGGCAATAGAGTTTTGCTGGTAGGTGGCAGTCATGACCATTTCTTTCATTAACTTTTTTACGTCCCAGCCAGATTCCATGAATTCTATTGCCAAATAATCTAAGAGTTTAGGATGAGTTGGTAACTCTCCCTGGTTTCCTAAATCCTCCGACGTTTTGACGATGCCTACCCCGAAAAGGTTCTGCCACATTCTGTTTACTGCTACTCTTGCAGTAAGGGGGTGATCAGGGTGGGTGAGCCACTGAGCCAGTCCATATCTGTTTTTAGGCAGTTCTTTTGGCATGGGCAAGATGCTCTCAGGTGTGTTTGGGAATACTTTTTCGCCCAGAGCGTCATAATTACCACGTTCCAAAATATAGCTTTGTCTGGGCTTGGCCATTTCTTTCATGACCATGATTTCCTTGACATCTTCAGTGGAGTCTGCCAGCTGTTTACGGTTAATCTGAATTTTCTGAAGCTGGTCAAAAGCCGGTTTGTAAAGAACTCCGAAATAATACTCTTTCAAAGCTTTTTTATCTTCCTGTGTTAATGAACTCGGGCTTTTAGAACAGATTTCTTTCCAGCTTTTTTTATTGGCCAGAATAGCCACTTCGTAAGAAGTAAGGGCTCTGTTGTACACAAGAATATTATCAACAAGTCCATTTTTTAATCCGTAACCACGGCTCCAGCCACCTATTTGCAGATTAGGTTGCTGTTTGAATTTCTTTCTATCAAAAAGTATGTCTTTAGTTAATTCGTCAGTTTCTGTGACGAGTTCCAGCTCTTTGCCATTCAAATAAACCTTAAGCCCCTTAGCTTTAGAAGAACCATCATAGGTCATGCTTAAGGTGATCCATTGTTCTCTCGGAATCTTTGTTTTGCTGGCTTTTAAAATGGCATTTGAAGGAGCTGTATGAGCTATATTGGCTTCTAAGGTTCCGTTATTTCTAAGATAAATATGATAGCCTCTGAAATTATAAAGTCTCTCAGAAATGCCCTTGTGAAAAATCACGCCTTCTGTAAACTCTTTTGGTATATAGGTTTGGATAGATACAGTGAAAGGATCAGACTTTCCGAAAATTCCGGCTCCTCCGGTATCCAGCCAGGCGTCACCATTGAGCTTCAATCCCTTGCCTGATGGCGTATCTGTAAACTGTGGCTTTTCTCTGGCTCCTGATTCAATAGCCATAAATCCTTTTTGATTCCTGTTAATGCTGTTATTGATGCTAAGCTTCTCAAAATCATAGTTGCCGGTTAAACCTACTGAAGGTGTTTTTTGTGAGATCAGGTGTTTGTATGTTTCATTTTTTATCCACTGCTCAAAGTCCGTCTGTCCCTGAGCAATAATTTTTTCAAGCTTTGCTTCTTCAGACGTTAGTTTGGTTTCTATAAAGTTGATTACCTTTTCCTGCTCTGCAGTAGGAAGCAGTAAGGTAGGTGTAGGCAGGGCATCGTCCCAGGAGATCTGTCCAGCTTCTTTTACATTATTAAAAAAGCTGAAAAGCTCGTAGTAGTTTTTTTGTGATAATGGATCATATTTATGATCATGGCACTTAGCACAGCCTACAGAAAGTCCCAGAAATGCATCACCAAGCGTATTCGTTCGGTCCACTACATATTCTGCCTTGAACTCCTCTTCTATGATGCCGCCCTCCATGTTTTGCTGGTGATTACGGTTAAACGCTGTAGCGATGAGCATTTCCTTTGTTGGGTTTGGCATCAGGTCTCCGGCTAGCTGCCAATGGATGAATTCATCGTAAGGCTGATTTTTATTAAATGATTTAATTACCCAGTCGCGGTAAGGTGACATGTCTCTGACCCTGTCTACTGTGTAGCCGTGTGTATCTGCAAAACGGGCCAAATCAAGCCAGTCCGTAGCCATTCTTTCTCCATAGTGGGGTGATGCCAGGAGTCGATCTACTAAATTTTCGTAAGCCTTAGGACTTTTATCATTTTTAAAATCTGCTATTTCTTTAGGAGTAGGCGGCAGACCAGTTAAATCAAAAGTAACTCTTCTGATTAAGGTTTCCTTATCGGCTGGTAAAGAGGGGTTCAGGCCTTTTTCTTCAATTTTTGCCAGTATGAAATGATCGATTGGTGTTTTTGCCCACTCCTTGTTTTTTACTTTCGGAATTTTTGTTTTTTCGGGTTTAACAAAAGCCCAATGTTCTTTATACTCTGCTCCATCTTTAATCCATTTAATCAATACGGCCTTTTCATAATCTGAGAGGCTAAGATGTGAGTCAGGAGTAGGCATGACTACATCAGGATCTGTGGAGGTAATGCGGTGAAAAACTTCACTACCTTTTAAGCTTCCCGGATCAATAGCGTTTTTCCCCGGGCTTTCGGGTAATTCGGCATAGGAGGCTTCGGCAATGTCAAGTCGGAGACCGGCTTTTTGTTTCGCTTCATCAGGTCCATGGCAGGCAAAGCATTTATCAGATAGAATGGGTTTAACGTGTAAATTATAGTCTAATTCCTCGGGTAGAGTATCTATGACCACCTCTAGCTCTTCAGGTAACTCCGGTCCACAGGATACCATAGTAAAAGCAAAAGTGGCAATTATACCGGCTTTTAAATATGGGCTTAACTTCCTAATCATCTAACTTTTTTTTTCAGGGTTGAAGCTTCTCGCAATTCTAAACATAAAGGTACCTGTCTTTGTATAAATACAGTTTGTCAAAAGAGACTTTGTTGTTAACAAAACCGACATTTATTATATTTTTGTATTTCTTATGAGGGTTTTAAATGCTTAAATATGGACCTAAAAGTGAATGAATGAATTTGTATTGCTCAATACGGCCAAAGTTTCCTTAGATTCAAGATGGAACTATAAAAATATAATAAGTCCATTTTACCGACTTTATTTCATAGATGATGGAAGAGCCGAGGTGACTTTAAATGGAGAGGTTCAAGCGTTGAAAGCAGGGCACATGTATCTTATCCCAAGCTTTACATTATCAAATTATTTCTGCGACTCTTATATGATTCAGTACTATGTTCATATTGAGGAAGTATTGCGTTCTGAAGCTTCATTAAAGCAGCGAAGTAGTTTGCTCTTTGAGGTAAAAGCCTCAGAAGTGGATCAAGTTTTGTTTCAACGTTTGGTAGACCTGAATCCTAACAGGGCATTGGTTAATCACGAACCTGAATATACTTTATTGAGTCAATTGGACGTGAATTTGAGGCGTACTGAAACGGGCAGATATTTAGAGACAAGTGGAATCATTCTACAGCTTATTTCACGATTTATTGATTCCGATAATCCAAAAGCCGAGCCTGATTTAAAAGGTTTGAGCAAGCTTTCGGCTGTTCTTTTACATATCCATGAGAACTATGATAGTGGACTTACAGTTAAGGGTTTGGCGTCAATAGCTAATCAGAATGAAGATTATTTCAGCCGTGTGTTTCTTCGCTATGTGGGCCTTAGGCCATTACCTTATATCAATCAACTAAGAATAGAGAGAGCTCAGCATTTACTTTTGTTTTCTGATTTATCCATTAATGAAATAGCTTACAAAGTGGGCTTCGAAAACAGGACATATTTTGCAAAGCAATTCAAGCGGTACTCGGGTAAATCTGCTGGTGAATACCGGAGAGAATCTGATAAGGTATAGTTTTTGAATGGATTCCCAAAATAATACAGGCAAATGCCAAATTATGGGAGAATAGGGCCACTCAGGATATCTAGTTTTGCAGCTACCTTTTGATAATAAATGCGAAAACCAATACCCATTGTTCAGGTTTTGGTCAAGGCACTATGGGAAAATCGACAGGATGAAATCAAGCACCTAAAATCTATTTATTATGACTCCTACCTACTTAGACGATATTAATAATGCTAATTATCCTTTCAGTCATGGATCCAGATTGGTCTATGGATGTTCGGGACTTGGTGGAGTATGGGGTGAAACTAATTATGACGAGTCTGTTGATTGTCTTCTGTATGCTTTTGAGAACGGAATCAGATCTCTGGATACCTCACCTTCATATAACCAGTCTGAAACGGTAGTAGGAAAGGCATTAAAACAATGGAAAGGTGAGCGTCCATTTATATCTACCAAGGTAGGCAGGTTAAAAAGTGAAAACGCCCATGATACTGTAGTGGATTACAGTGCATCCAGGATGACTCAAAGCGTGGAAGAGAGTCTGGAAACTCTTGGTGTAGATTATGTGGATCTGCTGTTTCTTCATGAGCCGTATTTGGTTCCTTTAGAAAGAATGGATGAGGTGCTGGATACATTAAAGGGTTTTGTTCAGAAAGGATATGCCCGTTCATTAGGAGTTGGAGGAAACCCTACTGATGGTTTCAGGCCTTATATCAATAAAGATAATTTTCAGGTAGTTTCTGGTTTTCTTAAAGTAGATGCTTGCAATCTGGACGGTTTTAAAAAAGACTTGCCGCATAATCATGAAGCAGGCGTAGCTTACTATGCGGCTTCGGCTCTACATTTTTCTCTTTTGGGTAATCGATACGAGCAATATGTGACAAATCCTCCTAATGATGAATGGATCACCGCAAAAGACGTTAAAAATGCCAGGAAGCTCAAAGCGATAGCCGATAGAGAAGGGATGAAGATCTCCAGTTTAGCTCAGCGTTTTCTGTTTTCAATGGCTGAAGCAAACCGCGTGGTTATGGGAGCCAGGAAAATTGAACAAATAAAATCTACAATGGCCGATTGGAACGCCGGCCTCCTTCCTAAAGCTCTCTTTGACGAGATTGCCTCAGGTATCAGTTAAGAGAATAATCCATATAGAAAGTTTCTTGCCAGGGCTAATGATAAATTGGCGAAGGGCTAAGCCTGCATAGTGTGCACCACCTTTGACATATAAGGCGTTTTTGGCAAAATATGGTATTATATTAGCATTAAACCGCCTGTCTACTTTGTATACAATTCTATTTGTAAGGCTTAAATAATATTGCTCTCTGTGCAGAAGGCGATTGAATTGCTGATCTCATATTGTTCTAGAAGTCGTGGAATAATTATATTTAGTAGGCATTATTGGCGTATTATGACCCTAAATAATACAAAAATGTGCAATTCTATCATTGGCTACCTATTTAATATTTGACATAGGCTATCAGTTTTAAAAGGCTCTACTTTGGCTTTATTATCAAATGATATTTTTCTGGCTTGGCATTCTTCGCATAGGTCATGTTAAAATAGTATTGTCATATGCTTTTTGGTTAATAGACTGATTTTGATAAATAATAGAATTTTGTAAAGTTGATTCTGGTCACTACAGTCAGCTTATACAATTACTTAAGTCTGTATCTCCGGATCTACGGAAGATTATACCATTCAAAATATCCTTAACTATGAAGAAAACGTTACAAGAATTTCGAAAGATGAGGATGAAGGCGGGGTCTCTGGCAGCCATCATCTTACTCTTATTTATTGGTCAGTCCTATGGCCAGTCCAGGCAAATCACCGGGAAAATCGTATCTGCTGCAGACCAGTCTGGTTTGCCTAGTGCCAGTGTGGTTCAGAAAGGAACCAATACAGGGGTGGTTACTGACATGGACGGTAACTATAAAATAACCGTAAGTGGGCCTGAGAGTAGGCTGGTATTCAGTTATATCGGCTATGTTGATCAGGAAATTGTGGTAGGTAATCAATCTATTATAAATGTAAGTCTGGCTGAAGATGCAAACGCCCTAAGTGAGGTGGTGGTAATTGGATACGGTAGTCAGAAAAAGAGTGATTTAACGGGGTCTGTAAGTTCTGTGGATGCTGAAGAGCTAGGTAAATTTGCTACATCTAATGCTACCAGTACTTTAAAAGGAAGAATGGCTGGTGTGCGTGTTTCGCCACAAGGAGGCTCACCTGATTCTCCAATGAAAGTAACCATCAGAGGTTCGGGTACTTTATCTGATGCGGGTCCTTTATATGTAATTGATGGAATGCTTACCGGCGGTATGGGCTCCATTAACCCACAGGACATTGAAAGTGTTTCTGTACTTAAAGATGCATCGGCTACTGCCATTTATGGTTCCAGAGCTGCAAACGGGGTGATAATTGTTACCACCAAGAAAGGTAGAACCGGTGATTTATCTATCAATTTTAATGCAAGTACAGGTATTCAAAAGGCAGCTAATTTGATTGATTGGGCCAATGCTCGTCAGTATGCTGATATTGTAAACAGGGCTAGAGACAACGATGGCAACCCAAGATTTCCGGCGAATGATACTGAGTTTAATCCAAATATAGATTCTGATATTCAGAGAGAAAGTCTAAGAAATGCACCTATTTCTAACGTTGGACTGAGTATTAGCGGTGGGTCGAAAAACACTACTATGAGTTTCTCAATCAATCATTTAGATCAGGTAGGTATTGTTAAAGAATCTGATTTCTCCCGTACAAATCTTAGAGTAAACTCCAGCTATACCAAAGGCAGATTTAAACTACAACAAACCTTAGGTGTAAACCGAGCAATCAATAACCCGAACAATTATTTCAGCAGAGAGCGGGATATGATTCCTACTGTGCCTATTTATGATGAAAATGGCGAATTTACCGGAACCAACGTACCTTCCGGCCAAACTATCAGTTTAGGGAATTATGCCGGGGTAGGTAATTTGACTAACTCTTTGGGTATAGCAACTATTGAAGATAGAACCAATACTTCAAATGGTCTACTAGGTAATATAGATGCTACTCTTGAGATTGTTGACGGACTGAAGTATAAATTTAATGTGGGTGTTGACATGTCAAACTCTAATAATTACACTTTTACGCCCAAGTATAAGCACAATGATACACCAACCGGTAATAAGCCTTTTGCAGAGCTAAATGAAAGCAATTCTAATTTCTTGTCGTATCTGACAGAACATACATTGAATTACTTCAAACAGTTTGGGAAAGCCCAGATAGACATCCTAGGTGGTTACTCTTCACAGGTAGCTAAAGGTCGCTCTCTAGGTATAGTGGCTAGAAATTTCCCTAGCAATGATATTAGAGTAGCTTCTGCTGCTGGCGACAGAGCTCAAGCTCCTTCAAACGCTTACGAAACGGGTTTGATGTCTTATTTCGGTCGTGCCAACATCACCTTTGACAGCCGATATTTATTAACTGCTACCCTACGTCGTGATGGTTCATCTCTGTTTAGAGAAGATCTGAGATGGGGTACTTTCCCATCTGCGGCAATTGGTTGGAATATCAGCAATGAGCCATTCATGCAGAATGTTTCGGGTATTTCTGATTTGAAACTGAGGGCAAGTTATGGTGAAATAGGATCTAACAATGTAAACGCCTACGCTATTGATCCTGAACTGAATCTAAATTCAGATTATATAATTGGTGCCGGGCAAACAAGACTACAAGGATACTCAATTACTAAAGGGGTGAATCCAAACATTACCTGGGAAACCACAAAAACCACAGATATTGGTTTGGAATTTAACACACTTCAGAACAAACTTCAGTTTACAATGGATTACTTCATTAAGAACTCTGAGGATGTTCTTGTCGCACTTTCGCTTCCGCTTTATACGGGTTTCGGAAATGCAGTACCTTTTAATACAGCCAGCGTTAGAAACAATGGTTTTGAGTTTTTAGCGAATTACTATGACAATTTTGGTAAGGACTTTAAGTACTCGATAAGTGCCAATTTCACGGTAATGGAAAATGAAGTGACGGCCTTAGGTAGAGCTACACCGATTATACAAGGGCAGTTTACCTCAAACGGACTGAAGTCAACAAAAACAGATGTAGGACAGCCGATCGGAGCTTTCTTCGGGTTTGTTACTGACGGGATTTATCAGACAGATGAGGAGGCTTTGGCAGCCAATGATTTCAATAAGCCTCGTGCAGGAGATCTGAAGTTTAAAGACTTAAACGGTGACGGCAGAGTAGATAACAGTGACCAAACCTACATCGGAAACCCGGCTCCGGGCATTATCTATGGTCTGAATTTTAACGGTGAGTACAAAAACTTTGATGTTACCCTTTTCTTTGATGGTGTGGGCGGCAACAAGATTTTGAACGGAACAAGGTACCGAGGATATTTTGATACAGAAGGGAACTACCTAGCCAATGCATTAAATGCCTGGACCCCTTCAAATACGGATACAGATATTCCAAGAAACACGCAAACAGACCCTGGCTTTAACAGGAGATTCTCAGATTTTTATCTGGAAGATGGTTCATTCTTTAGATTAAAGAATATTCAGCTGGGTTACTCTATTTCAAACGGAGCCCTGGAAAGACTTGGAATGAGCAGTGCAAGAATCTATCTGAGCAGCCAGAATCTATTCACACTAACCAAATACACAGGCTATTACCCTGAAGTAGGTAATAATTACAGAGGTAGCCCAAGGTTATTTAATGAAGGTGTAGATGAAGGTGCATACCCAATGCCTAAGAATTATCAAGTAGGTCTTCAGGTCAATTTTTAAAAGAGATAAAATAATAAGAATATGAAAATCAATTGGAAAATAACTTCAGCATTAGTAATGCTGCTTAGTACGGGAATTTTCTACTCTTGTAATGAAGATATACTGGAGCAGAGTAACCCGAATGCCATCACACCTAAGTCTTTCTGGAAAACGTCAGAAGATGCTACAAAAGGTATTTTAGGTGCATACAGTCCGTTTACGCATATTTGGAACTACAGCAGATTTGAGATTTTTACCTCAGATTACAGAGACGATGTAGTGAATGCCTATGGTACATCTGAAAGAACCGCGGTAGGGGCCTTTAACGGTATCTCTACAAGTAATGGTACTTTCTGGGTGTGGAGTACACACTATCAGGCCATTACCAGAGCAAACGAGGTCATCTTTAATGTACCAAACATTGATATGGATCCTTCTTTAAGAGATGCCATCATTGGTGAAGCTCATTTCATCAGAGGATACCATTATTTTCAGTTAGTTAATAACTGGAGAAACGTGCCGCTAATTATTGAGCCTTTTTCTGAAATTGAAGATCCTGATGCCATCACTCAGGCGGCTCCGGAAGAAACCTGGAAACAAATTATAGCTGATTTTACAGCAGCTCAAGGTTTATTGCCTAAGACATGGGATTCCGCAAACCTGGGTAGAGCTACCTGGGGAGCAGCCACTTCCTATTTGGGTAAAGCTCATTTGTATTTGGAAGACTATGCTAAGGCAAAAACAGAATTTAAAAAAGTCATTGACAGTGGCCTTTACTCTTTAACAGAAGATTACGGCGATAACTTTAGCGAGGATACCGAGAATAACTCTGAGTCTATTTTCGAGATACAGTTTATTTCTGATGGAAACCAAGGCTGGGGCGGAGATGCTCCGGGTACAGGGAAAGGAGCAGCGTTTCATCCTGATTTAGCACCGGCAGGCTTTACCGGACAAGACGGTATGCAAATTAATAAATGGGCTCTTGACCTATTTCTGGATGAGAAAACAGTGAATGGAGAAGTAGACCCACGTGCTTTTGAGACTCTTTTCTGGGATACTGACGAAACCACTACTTACAAAGGAAGAGAATTGAAATCGACTACTTACCTGGGCAAAAGCTACAAAGAGGTATACAACGATGGTAGAAATACCATCTATGCAAGTAAGCACCTTGATGTTAAGAAAGGATATACAGGCTCGCAGACTAACGGGTGGCACCAGTCTGGCAATAACTTAAGACTTATGAGATACGCTGATGTATTACTTATGTATGCAGAAGCTGAGATAGGTGGCTGGAACGGCGGCGGAGCTACGCAAGCAGCAGTAGATGCTGTGAATTTAGTAAGAGCCAGAGCAGACATGCCTCCATTTGATCTGAGTATGACCATGCAGGATATTGAGCACGAAAGAGTAAAGGAGCTTTCGCTGGAAAGAACCAGATACTATGATTTATTAAGATGGGGATTAATTGTTGAAAGGTTAGTTAACCATCCTGAATTGAAATCAGCTAGTAGCGGAACGGGAGCTTATCAGCCGGGAAGAGAGTATATTGATATTCCTCAAAATGAAATAGATGCTAACCCTAATTTCAAACATAATCCGGGTTACAATTAGAATTTATAGGTGAATTAGTTTAAGTTGTCAAGTTAGAGGGGTCATTGATTAATGGCTCCTCTTTTATTTTAAGTGCAGAGGGTTAAAGTCCTTATTCATAATCGAATACCTATGAAGATACCAATTAGTAACTTTCATACCAGTCAAATTTCTGCTCAACAATCTTATTTTTTTGCAGGTTTAAATATTTCAGGTAAGCTTCAGCTACCGGCGAATGTTTTTTACCTTTTAGCCAGATCATTTGCCAGGTGGTTTGAATGGGGAGATTCTTAATAGGGATGATATCAAGTTCATGATTGAGCAATTCATTCTTAAGACCAATTAATGGCATAATAGAATAACCCATTCCGGCTAAAATGGCCTGCTTTACGGCCTCATTTGAGGTCAATTCCAGTTTTTTTAATGCGGTGATACTGTTTTGTTTGATATAGGCTTCCATGGTATGTCTGGTGCCGGAACCACCTTCTCTATAAATCAAAGGGAGCCTCTCAAAAAGCTCCTTGTCGGTTTCTTTTTTATTTTTTGAGACCTTTTTACCAACCATGAAAAGCTTGTTTTGCATAAGGTCTATACTTTCTACGTTGAGTCCGGTAGGTAATACAGAAACCAGAGAAAAGTCTACCTCATTGTTCTCTAAACTCCTGATTACTTTTCCTTTGTTCGTAACATCCATTATTAATCTTACTCCGGGATTCTCCTTGATAAAATCTGTTAAAAAATAAGGCATTACGTATTTACCCGTAGAAACTACCGAGATTTTAAGCTTGCCGATAAGTTGACCCTGAAAGGCCATCGTTTTATAATTTATTCTGGCCACCTGTTCCAGAATGTTTCTGGCTGCCTCCGCGATTTCTTTCCCAAACTCCGTGATGTAAATTTTTCGGCCGATGGTCTCTGTTAGAGGAATATCAAATTGCTGCTGAAAATTTTTTAACTGAATGCTTACCGCAGGTTGTGTCAAATGAAGTTCCTCAGAAGCTTTAGTGATGCTTTGTAGCTCGGCTATTTTAAGAAAGATCTGGAGTTGATTCAATGTATAATTCATAAATAAACCTTATGTAATGTATTACAAACATAAATAAAAATTTATGAATTAGGCGTGATAGTTTTGCAGTCGATTTAAGGGGGGACAATTCAACGGCACTCTTAAGTTTCAATTAGTCAATACTTTAAAAAAAATAAATTTTACCATTATGAACGAATTCAAATTGATAGAAGGAGAATTTAAAGCTTCAGACGCAAAGGAAGTTCTTTCCAGTATTCTGGACGACAAGATTACATTTCATTACAAAAGAATATTCAGTCACGAGGAAAGATTGGGTACTAAAGACAATCATTCTGTAGAGAGAGTAAAAGCCCTAAAGGAGAGCAAGCTTAAGATTTTAGACCTACTCAGCCAGGCAGAAAACGAAGGCAAAACAGTCCAGTTAAACAGTTCAATTGTCATAGCATAACCGATTAAATTAAAAGTCTATAGAATGAACCTAGATCTCCTTTTTGATAATCTTACCAATCCGGCTCTTTTATTCTTCATTCTCGGGATTATTGCAGTCTATTTAAAGAGTGACCTCGAGATCCCGGCCAATTCCTCTAAATTTATTTCCCTGTATTTACTTTTTTCAATTGGCTTCAAAGGAGGCCAGGAACTCTCTCATGAAGGTTTCACCACTGAGGTACTCTGGTCAATGTTGTTTGGAGTAGGAGCAGCCATTTTTATTCCCCTGTATACTTTCTTCATCCTCAAAAAACGATTTGGAGTTTTTGACGCTGGTGCTGTAGCGGCGGCCTATGGATCTGTGAGTGCAGTAACTTTTGTAACGGCGGTTTCTTATCTCGAGTCAATGCAAATGACATTGCATGGCCATATGGTAGCAATCATGGCCCTAATGGAGTCACCCGCTATTATAGCTGGTTTGATCTTGATTTCAATCAATAACAAGAGTCATTCAGAAAAGATTAAAAAACGCAATGCTCTGAAACATTCATTGACAAACGGTAGTGTACTATTAATTATGGGGAGCTTAATTATCGGTTTCATGGCCTCAGCCAAACAAGCCGAAGGAATTAAACCATTTACAGATGATATCTTCAAGGGGTTTCTGGCTATTTTCCTTCTCGATATGGGTATAGTCAGCGGCAGAAAGCTAAATTCATTGCTCTCAAAAGGCTGGTTTCCTTTCGCTTTTGCCATTATCATACCGCTGGTAAATGGTGTTTTGGTGGGTTTTCTAAGCAGTATGGTCACAGAGGACATCTCAAGCCGGTTTATCTTTGCAGTTTTAGCCGCAAGTGCCTCTTACATCGCTGTACCGGCAGCCATGAAGATTACGGTTCCTAAAGCCAATCCGGGTTTATTTCTTCCCATGGCCCTAGCGGTTACTTTTCCGGTGAATATCACTATCGGCATGCCGGTCTACTATTACATTGTGAGTAATTTTTGAGGAATATCTATTGGAAATTTTTAAAGGGGTATCGCTTAGCCGATACCCCTTAAATTTTTTAAGCAACAGCCTGTAGAGTTTCCACCTCCACAGCCTTCTCTATGTTCCATTCGCCTTCAATCATTCTATGAACATAACATTTGTCTGATTCTGCCAGGAGTTCTTCACGCTGCTCTGCAGTAAGTAAATCACCTTCTATGCTCATTTTAACCTTGATATGAGTACTCAATTTACCACCTTCACCACGTATCACCTCTTGCTCCAGTTCAGCGTCTACTTCACCTATAGTCCAGCCTTTTTTTCTGGCTATGAATCTGACAGTAGCTACTTTACACATTGCCAAACCTGCTAGATGAAACTCTGTAGGAGCAAAGCCCAGATCGGTGCCTTTGCTTGTTATTGGTTCGTCTCCCAGTACGCTGTGGCGTCCGTTACTGATGATTGACTGATACCCAAGGGGTAGATTTTTAATGTTTATTTTTGTTGCCATGTTTCTTAAATTTTTAGGTGATTTCAATTGACTTAGGCTACTGCTGACTCAAGCTCTGGTGCCAGAGGGAAATCAATAGGGAAATCTATGAGATTGTGTATGTAATTGCTGATGATCTTATCACCTACTACCATCACTACATCTATAAGGTTTGCTTCGGTATAGCCAGCATTGAAAAAGTCTTGTTTTGCTATATCAGTGGCATTTCCCCGGTTCTCCACCACTGAAGAAGTAAAGCGTGCCAGAGCATCTAATTTTGAGTCAAAAGTGGCATTTCCTTGTCTGATTTCCAGGACTTGCTCTTCACTGAAACCGTTCATTTTACCAAGTACCGTGTGAGCAGACTGGCAATATTTACAACCGTTTAATTGGCTGGTGATTAAGTTTATTACTTCTCTTTCTTTGGCTTTTAATGTACTTTTTCTGTTTTGAAGCGTGAGGTAATCGGCTAATGCCGTATCGTTTTTAGCAAAGTAGGCGTATAGATTCGGTACAAAACCCAATTTTTGTTCAAGAGTATTGAAAATCGCTTGATTCGCTTCTGTTACTTCGTTTTTTGTAGGTACTGTGAAATTTTGCATTGTCTTTGTGTTTTAAGATTATAAATCGTTTTGACAATGCAAAGATGGGCTCTAAAGAAGGGGAGGAGTTAGGCCTCTTTTCCCGAAGACTTGGCAATTTTTCCTTTTCTTACTTTGCGGCCCTGAAATCTGAAGGAGATAGCCCCTGCTGCTTCTTAAAAAAGCGGCTGAATGACTGAATATCGTTGAATCCCAGTTCCTCCCCAATCTCAGCTATAGGCTTATCAGTGTAGGTCAGGGCTCGTCTGGCTTCCAATAGTATTCTTTCCTGAATATACTGCAGAGGGCTTTTACTACCCATTTTCGAGAAAAGATTGGCCAGTGTTTTGGGTGACTTAAAGAGTAATTCAGCATATTCTGCTACCGTGTGTTTTTCTCTGAAATGAGTCTCTACCAGGTAATTAAACGCTCTTATGATATCTGCTTTTGACTGATCAAGCTCAGAAATGTAATGCTGCTGTTTATAGATTCTAATACAAAGGATCAGGATTCTTTTGAGCATCATTTGCAGCATCTCCAGTTGAAGCTCATCTTTCGATTCCATTTCAAGCAAAAGCATTTTCCAAACAGCTTCAAGAAGCTCAATCTCTTTTTCGGAGGGCTGTAGCCGTGGTAAAGTAGAAGAACCAAAAAACAGGACGCCTCGGCAGCCCACTTCGCTGTCGTGATCTATGATACAATAGAAGGGCCTGTTAAACCTGAGCATTTTCAATCCGGTAATTTTTACCGGTCTTACCTGATGAAACTCAGTAAGGGTAATAAGCGTGTTTTTATCAAAAGTCATGGGCTGAGTATCTATAATCAGTTCATTGGCATTTTCAGTAAACCACAATAAAGTGAGTTCACTTTTCTTTGACTCCTTTAAAACATAGCAATTTTCTGAAGTAATGTTAACTACCTCAAAACTCTCACCTGATATTCCTGAATATTTCATTTTGATAGAAACGATTTTTCATGAAGCACTGGTTTCATGTCAAATGAAATAAAATAAAATTTCAGTGACAGACAATGGCTATTTGGATAGGAATGCTCAAGTTTATTGAACTCTTACGCTCAGACTTACAAGGAGTTAGCTTGCCGCTAAGCTCCTATAAATGAGCTTTATACGTCAAAATGACACGAAATAATTTCATCGACGGATTTAGGTTTTTGGACTATTTGACTAAAAAATATCATTTATAGACTTTTTTGTTTAATCGTTTAAGCATACTTTTGAAATGCGTTGATTTATTTAGAGCCATAAGCTGATTATCGTTCGTGTTAGGCAGAGTTCATAGTGTCTGACAGATTAATTGAATTTTTTTGGGTTTAGGTTAAAGAAGAAAAAATAAAGTTTTGCCGTTTTGCTTAATCGTTTAAGCAAAACGGCGGCTCTAAATTCAGCCACCGTTCGTTCGCACTCAATTCAACCCTTTTCAAATAAATGAATCGTAAATTTTAACAACCAATCCTATGAAAAAAAATGTACTCTTTTATTTGGCTCTTTTGCTGAGTATTTGGCAAACGTCCAATGCTCAAAGCATTCAGGTGACGGGGCAGGTTTCTAATGCCGACGGAGGAATGCCCGGCGTAAGCGTACTGGTAGAAGGCTCTACCACAGGAACTATGACAGACGTAGACGGAAAATATAGCCTTTCTGTTCCGTCAAAAAGTACCTTAAAATTCTCTTTCATCGGTTTTATTCCGCAAAGTGTAGCAGTGAATGGCAGATCAATTATCAATGTGACTATGCAGGAAGAAGAAACCAGTCTTTCTGAGGTGGTAGTAACGGCACTGGGTATTGAGCGTGAAGCCAAGACACTGGGATATGCCACCGCTTCTGTAAATGAAGAGCAGATTTCTACCAATAGATCGCCCAATGTAATGAGTGGCTTGCAAGGTAAAATGTCTGGCGTGAATATTACCACCATGGGAACAGGTCCCGGAGGAACAGCCAAAATAAGAATCAGAGGCCAATCATCTTTCAGTGGTCAGAATAACCCGCTGATTATCATCAATGGAGTGCCTGTTGATAATTCAAATTATTCTCTTGGTGGCGATTTTGGCAGCAGATCAAGCAATAGCTCTGACGGTGGAGATGGGCTTTCCAGCATAAATCCCGATGATGTGGAATCAATGACTGTACTGAAAGGAGCCACTGCAGCTGCTCTTTACGGTTCACGTGCAAAAGACGGTGTGGTGATGATTACCACAAAAACCAAAGGGAGTGGCAAAGGATTCGGAGTGGCCTACAATATGAACTTTACAACAGACACCCCTCTTGATTTTACCGATTTTCAATATGAATACGGTCAGGGAGAAGGGGGTAAAAGACCTACTACCGCAAATCCTACTTCTGGTGTGTGGAGTTTCGGAGAGAAATTTGAACCAGGGATGACCCAGATACTTTTTGATAATGAGGAGTATCCATATGAGCCGGTATATGACAGAGTAAAGAAGTTTTACCGGGTGGGTACTAACCTTACCAATACCATTACGGTGTCAAACAGCGGTGAAAAAGGTGGCTTTAGTTTATCTCTTTCAAACGCCGCTAATAAGGGAATCATGCCGAACAACGAGTATGATAAGAAGGTGATTAACCTTGGCTTTACCCAAAACATTACTGATAAACTTACAGCCACAGGGAATATCAATTACTCTTTAGAGAATAATATAAACCCTCCGCAGGTGAATACCCAGGATGTGGCTGTTTCTACGGTAATATTTACATTGGCCAACTCAATGCCTTTTGAAGCTTTGCAAAATAACACTACTCACCCCAATGGAGATGAGTTTGTATTCTCACGTTTTCTGGTTCGTAATAACCCTTATTACAGTATGAGCCATAAGTTTGAAAACATTAACAGAAACAGACTATTCGGTAATGTGGCTTTGAAATATCAGTTTACTGACTGGCTGTATTTGCAAGGACGTCTGGCAGAAGATTTCTACGTAAGAAACCAGGATTACAACATTCCAAACGGTTATGCTCCTATTCCTAAAGCCCCAACAGGCTATGTTAATGGATCTTTCACTCAGGATGTTCGTACCAATACCGAGAGAAACCTTGATTTAATTTTAGGGGCCAACCGCACATTTGGAAATATTGGCATTGACCTAACCCTTGGGGGGAATCAGCGTTATGCCAGAAATGATTACAACAGTGTGACAGTACAAGACTTTGTTCAGCCAGGGCTTTACACTGTAATGAACGGAAGAATTAAAGATCCTCTTTATGCTCTCTCAGAGAAGAAAATCAACTCGCTTTTTGGAGCTACTACCATTTCGTATAAAGAGTTCTTATACCTGGGCTTAACCGCCAGAAACGATTGGTTCTCGACATTGGCACCTGCCAACAGAAGCATACTATACCCTTCGGCAACAGGTAGTTTTGTCTTCTCGCAGGCCTTCGATAATATGCCAAACTGGTTGAATTTCGGGAAGTTGCGTGCAGCCTATGCTCAGGTGGGTTCAGATAATGTGGCCCCATACTCTAATGCTCTTTATTATGCAGTTGATAATAACTCCTTTCCTAATCCAAGCGGCCAATTGGTGCCTATTGGTGGGGTAAATGCTTCCGTGGTTCCAAATAAAAACCTGAGACCACTTAGAGTAAAAGAAGCTGAGTTTGGTATTGAAATGAAGATCATTGAAAACAAAGTAGGCTTAGACTTCACTTACTACCATAAAATTACAGAAGATCAGATTCTGGCAGCCCAGATTTCAGATGCTACATCTTACACAAGTAAGTTAATTAACGTAGGTCAAAGTAAGAATGAGGGTATTGAGGCAATGGTTTCATTCTCGCCTATTAAGAAAGGAGCCTTTAGCTGGGACTTTAGTGCCAATGCTTCATACAATACCTCTGAAGTCTTAAAATTAGGTTTGTCTGAGAATGACACCATCATCACCGTAGGTGGCGGCGGCGGAAGAACCCTCAATCAGGTGGTAGGTAAGCCAATTGGTCAATTGTATACGTTTATGTATCTCCGTGATGACCAGGGTCGTCAGGTTTTTGACTCTAAAAGCGGAATGCCGCTGAGAGACAATACCCTTCGTAATGTGGGCAATGCCTTGCCTAAATACTTTGGAGGTATTACCAATACCTTCACGTACAAGAACATTCAACTCTTTACACTTGTCGATTTCAAACTGGGTCACAAACTGATAGCCGGCCGAAACATCAACTATGTAAGACATGGCTTATCTAAAAGGACATTACCTGGTAGAGATGTAGGATATGTAGTAGGAGACGGTGTGAACGAAAACGGTGAAATCAACACCAAGCAAGTAGCCGTACAGCCTTTCTATGAGTCTATTAATCCACTCGGCATTAATGAAGATTTTGTTCAAAATGCCGGATTTTGGAAACTTCGTCAGGTTACGCTTAGCTATGATTTCAGACACGTATTTCCACAAAATGGTTTTGTAAAAGGACTAAAACTTAGTGCAGTGGCAAACAATGTCCTGATAATTAAGAAATGGACAGAGAACATGGATCCGGAAGAAGTATTGGTGTCTTCTGATAACAATACCGGCCTTGATTTCTGGCCGGGATTGCCACCAACAAGAAGCATTGGCTTCAATCTTAATTTCAAATTTTAATTCTGAAGAAAATGAGACTACATATAAAATTAACTCTAGTATTACTGCTCTTCATGGGCATTTTACCTGCCTGCGATAAAGGATTTGACGAACTCAATACCAATAAGGTAGATCCTACATCCTTAGCTCCATCCCTAATTTTAAATAAGGCTATAATTAGTACAACTTATTTAAATGGCGGTAGCACCCTAGGTATGCTTTGTTACCATTTTGGAATTGTTCAGCAGATCATCACCCCTTACGGAAGCTCACTTTCAGGAGGGAATTACAATCAGCTCAATAATAACAATGCAGCCAGCCTTTGGAATAACTTCTACCGAAATGTGGTAAAGCAAATAGTGGCTGTGGTAGATCAGACAAAAGATGATCCAATGCAGAACAACACATACCAGTCGGCCCGAATCTGGAAAGCCTATACATTCATGATCTTAACAGATACCTATGGTGACATTCCATATTTCGAAGCAGGCAAAGGTTTTATTGATGAGGTGATAGCTCCTAAGTATGATAGCCAGGAGGTGATTTATAAAGATATCCTGAAAGAGCTCGAAGAGGCCACAGCTGCTCTGAATGCGGGCGAAGCTCCAGTAACTACTGATATTCTTTATGGTGGTAATGTAGGTAACTGGAAAAAGCTGGGATACTCTTTAATGCTACGGGCGGCTATGCGACTGTCTAAAGTGGATCCTGCTACGGCTCAAACTTTCGTAAAGAAAGCAGTAGCTGGAGGCTTGATAGAATCTAACGCTGATAACTCTATCATAAGACATACGTCTATCTATAATAATTATATAGCTAATCATCTTACTGCCAGAGAGAAAACTAATTTTTATCTGACAGAGCCTTTTGTGAATTATCTGAAGAATAATAATGATCCGCGTTTGCCGATTTTTGCCGTTCGATATGTTGGGGCAAAGGGTGGTCCTGAGCAAGTAGCTTCCAGAGCCTCTTCTGCTCCGGAAGATCAAATAGGGATGCCAATGGGCTACAATGACGTATCAATTGCCAGTACTTTTGCTACTACAGGTGTGGCCAGTTTATGGGATTACACCCAGGCCAATCTGAGCACAGTTCTTAAGCTGGATGCTCCGGAGTTTCATGTTACCTATTCTCAAACGCAATTGCTTCTGGCAGAGGCAGCTCTTAGGGGCTGGATTGCAGGCGATGCCGCCGAATATTACAAAAACGGAATAAGAGCTAATCTGGAACAAATGGCCTACTATGATGAAAAGGCCGCACTCTCAGAAGATCAGATTTCGACGTACCTCGCTTCACAGAACTTTGACCCGTCAAAGGGATTTGAGCAAATCAATACGCAGTACTGGGTGTCTAGTTTCCTTGACGGCAATGAGACGTTTGCCAATTTCAGAAGAAGTGGATTTCCTGCACTTCAGAAAAATCCATACCCGGGTTCTGAGCTGAAAACAGAAGATTTCATCAGAAGGTTACCTTATCCTGATGGTGAGATTGTGGTGAATTCTGCGAACATGAATGAGGCCATTGCCAGACAGGGACCTAATGATTTAGAAACCAGAGTTTGGTGGGATAAAAAGTAAATCAGTAACTTAAGTTAATGGCCTTTAATTTTTTTTAAAAGGAGAATACAGAGGCCATTAACCTCACCCTATTCTAACAATTTAAACTAATCATAATGAAAACAAGAAAAGAAAATTCAGACCAAAGCAGAAGAGATACCCTCAAAAAACTAGGTCTGGGCTCAGCAGGATTATTAAGTTTTTTTGGCGGAACCGCCTCAGCCGCCTCCCGAGATAAAGAAACGCCTGCCTACATGAAAGGGCTTTCAAAAGTAACTATTACCGGTGTTAAGGCTATAGCCACTGCACCCCAAAGATCAAATCTTATTGTAGTAAAAGTAGAGACTTCTGAGCCGGGTCTTTATGGCTTGGGTTGTGCTACTTTTACACAGAGAGCTGTGGCTGTTGTAGCTGCAATCAATAGCTATTTAAATGATTTCTGCATGGGTAAGGATGTCGACAATATTGAAGACATGTGGCAGGCGGCCTATGTAAGTTCTTATTGGAGAAACGGTCCTGTCTTAAACAATGCTCTTAGTGGCCTGGACCAGGCCTTATGGGATATAAAAGGAAAAAGAGCCGGAATGCCTGTGTATCAGCTTTTAGGAGGCAAGTCAAGATTTGCTATTCCGTGCTATACACATGCCAGTGGCAGAAGCCCGGAAGAGGTGGTGGAAAGTGTAAAGAAGTATCAGGAGCAAGGGTTTAAGCATATTAGAATTCAACAGGGCGGTTACGGAGCGGTAGGTTCTACAGATCAGGTTCCTGATTTTAAAGCTGCGGGTTTTGGTGGAGAGACGGATAATTTCATGAATCAGCAATACTATCTCAAATCGGTTCCGAAAATGTTTGAGACAGTACGAAAGGCTTGTGGCGAGGAGGTAGAACTCCTGCATGATATACATGAGCGGGTAGCTCCCATAGATGCCATAAATATGATTAAGCAACTGGAAGAATACCGACCTTTCTTTATCGAAGATCCGTTTTCACCCGAAAACATGAAATGGTTTAAACAGCTAAGAGCCAGCACTACAGTGCCTTTGGCAATGGGAGAGCTCTTTAATAACATCAATGAATTTGTAGAACCTATGGTAAACCAATGGTTTGATTTTATCAGAATTCATGTGTCTCAAATAGGTGGAATTACACCAGCTATGAAAGTGGCAAGGTTAGGGGAGTGGTTCAATATACGCACTGCCTGGCATGGGCCGGGTGATGTGTCTCCGGTAGGTCATGCCGCCCATGCCCACATAGATATGGCTATCTGGAATTTCGGAATTCAGGAAGCGGTTTCTTTCAGCGATCAGATGAAAGAAGTTTTTACAGGTTGCCCTACGATGAATAATGGCTATATGTCTGTTAATGAAGCTCCGGGTCTTGGCGTAGACATCAACGAAAAAGAGGCAGCCAAATACCCGATTACTACCAAATCAAACTGGCAGGTTAGAAAGGCCGATGGAACTATTTTAAGGCCATAGTTTGAAAAGAACTCGAGATAAAAATTGAAGAATTAGGTGAATGGTTTAGGTTAAGTTAAGTACAGATGGTAAAGGTGGAGAACGGCTCCACTTTACCACTCTGTCTTCTCAAGAAAGTATTCAAAGCTTCATGTTATGATACTTTTTTAATCCTGAATCTGTGTGTAAGGATGTACTATAATGGCATATTTTGATATCGAATGTGTATGTTTAAACGATTAAATATGCGTTTTTTATTAAAAAATTGTTTTTTTGCTAGGGTGCAATATTTAAGTTTACCCAATGAGTTCAAAAAGGGTTTCAATAAAAGATATAGCTAAAGAAGCAGGTGTTTCTACGGCTTTGGTTTCATATGTCATAAATGGCAATGAAAAGGAAAAAAGAGTGGGCAAGGAAATAGCGGCCAAGATCAGGGAGATAGCTAAAAAGTTAAACTATCAGCCCAATCAGGTAGCGAAGAGTTTGAGAAGTGGCAGCACCAAAACCATAGGATTAGTGATAGCCGATATCTCTAACCCTTTTTTCGCCAATATAGCCAGAGTGGTAGAAGATGAAGCCAGAAGAAAAGGATATACAGTAATTATAGGGAGTTGCGATGAAAAAGCTGAGAAAGCCTGGGATCTGATAAATGTATTAATAAACAGGCAGGTAGATGGTTTTATTATAGTGGCATCTGAGCATTCAGAAGAGCAGATTGCCCATTTAAGAGAAAGGAATATACCGTTTGTTTTATTAGACAGGCATTTTCCGGAGTTAAACACTGATTTTGTAGCTACAGATAACTTTACGGCTTCATTTGATGCCTGTAAGCATTTGATAGACAATGGCTACAGGAAGATTGGTCTCATTGCTTATCGCTTAGATATGCAGCATATGAAAGAGCGTATCACAGGATACCAGGAGGCGATGAAAGAGAATCAGATCGCACTGAATCCTCAATGGCTTGTGGAGGTGGAGTTTGAGAATTTACAGCAAGAAGTAGCTTATGCCATAGATGACTTCTTAAAAATGGAAGACAAACCTGAGGCCCTCATTTTTGCTACGTATGGTTTGGCAATAAACGGTCTGAGGTACATAAATGAATTGCAATTAAAAGTGCCTGATGATTTTGCGGTAGTAAGTTTTGGACAAGCAGAAATCTTTGAACTCTATTATTGCCCAATTACCTATATGCTGCAGCCATTAGAAGATTTGGGCACCAAAGCAGTAGAAGTACTGCTGGCAAAAGTGAAGAACAAAGAAACGCCATTAACTCAAGTCTTAATGAAGGCAAGGCTTATTGAGCAAAAGTCTTCTGAAATGAAGAAATAAATAACAAGAGCGAAGAAAAGCTCGATTCAACCCTATTGAAATGGAAAGAAGAAAATTTTTAAGAAACATGGCACTCGGAAGTGGTGCTTTGATGCTTGGTTTGAAAACCGGTTTGGCCAATACCGCAACCTCTTCGCTAAGGATAAAAAAGATTCGGTATTACGCTGCTCCTGGTTATACAAAACCATTGTTTAATCAGGCCCGTGGAATTGTTGAGATAGAAACAGACGGCGGTATCATAGGAATAGGAGAAGGCGGAAGCAAAGACATGATTGAGCAATGTGCTCAAATGATTATTGGGGAAGATCCGTTCAGAATAGAGCACCTTTGGCAATACATGTACCGAACCATGTTTTATCCGCCCGGCAGAGAGAAGCTTCACGCTCTGGGAGCTCTTGAAATGGCACTTTGGGATATCAAGGGAAAAGCTTTGGGCGTGCCTGTGTATGAATTAATGGGCGGTGCCACCAGAGACTATGTAGAGTGTTATGCTACGGGTTTTAGAAATTCTAAAGCTACCACTGAAGAAGGCCGGGCAGAGGATTGCCTGAAAGCAGGTTTGCGTTGTTACAGGATTGGTCCTACAGGTGGCAGTGATCCTAATGTTCCCTTTGATTTCTACCAAAATGTTCAAAAAACGATTGAACACTGCAGAAGAATAGATGCAGCCGTAGGCGGTCAGGGGAATTGGGCCATAGATATACATACACGTTTCGACTTAATAGACGGGGTGAAGATTTGCAATGCACTGGAAGAACTCCAACCCTATTTTGTAGAAGATGTGATTCGAAGTGAGAATACAGATGTATATAAACAGGTAAGAGCCATGACCAATGTTCCCTTAGCTGTAGGAGAGCAATTTGGCGATAAATGGGATATCAATGAGTTAATAGAAGGCAGGCTATTAGATTATGCCCGGGTTACTTTGCCAAATACTGGAGGTCTTACAGAGTTAAAGAAAATTGCGGCACTGTCAGAAACGCATTATACGGGTTTAATTCCGCATTTTACCGGGCCATTATCTACGGCATCATTAGTTCATGTGTTGGGTTCCAGTAGTCCGTCCCGTTGTATGATGGAGCTGGCAGGAGGTGAACCGGAAAGACCTGCTTATTTCAATGAAGACTATATTTTATTTAAAAATGGTAAGCTGTATTTAAATCCTGAGCCGGGTCTGGGAGTGAAATTTAACCCTAAGAAGGCCGACTTTATTATGGAGATAACAGAGCCGACCAAGTATCCTCACCCTTACCTGAAAAGCCCCGATGGAGCTATTCATGGTTGGTAATCATTTGGAATTAGAAATTAAACACGTTCATCATGAAAATTTGGGCTACACTCTTTGTCCTTGCTATCAGTATGTCTTGTTTTTCGCAGACCTACCCCGAAGACTCCATTAGCAATGGCTTAATAAAAGCCACTATTTATTCCCCCGAGCCTCAGTCTGGTTATTATCAGGGCACCCGTTTTGACTGGGCTGGTGTAATTAATTCTCTGGAATTTAATGACCACGAGTATTTTGGTGTGTGGAATCCCCGCTCTGAATACGGTTTACATGACGCCATCACCGGGCCGGTAGATGAGTACATGGTTATAGGCTATGACGAAGTACCTGTGGGTGAGAATTTCATACGAGTGGGGGTAGGAGCATTACGCAAACAAGAAGAAGAGTCCTTTTCCAGATTTAAGACCTATGAAATTGCTGATTACGGTAAAAGGAAATCAAAAGTAAAAAAGAATAAGGCAGTTTACTCACAAAAACTGAGTACGGAGAGTGGCTATGCCTACCTATATAAAAAGGAATTGGTTTTGGAAGAGGGTACCTCCGTATTGACGCTCAAGTACTCATTAAAAAATACCGGTAAGAAACCGATAGCCACAAGTGCCTACAATCATAATTTCTTCATGTTTGATTCAGAGCCAACAAACCAAAATATCAAAACTTCTTTTTCTTTTATCCCAAAAGCAGATGGTCATGGCTTTGGTTCTATTGCCGAGATAAAAGGTCAGTCTATCATCTACAACAGAGAGGTGCAGAATAAGGAAACCGTATTCTCTGCAGATTTAATGGCTGAAGAAAAGTCGGCTACAAAGTATGATCTGAACATAGAGAATACGAAAACGGGAGCAGGTGTACATATCAGTTCGGCCATGCCGGTGGAGAAAATGGTTTATTGGGCTTGTGCCACTACCTCATGTCCTGAGCCATATATCAATATTAGTGTAGCCCCTGGTCAAACATTGCAGTGGTCTATCAATTATGAATTCAAAAGTAAAAAGCAATAAAATGGGTGTGCCTAGATCACAGTCTTATTGGTTTTCAATACTCCTCGTCGGGATATTTCTGGGGATAATATCCAGTTGTAAGACCTCTGATATTTCTGATATCACAAACTGGGCTTATTACGGTGGAGATAGTGGCGGAACACGTTATTCAGAACTGAATGACATAAATCTGGAGAATGTTAGTCAGCTGCAAGTAGCCTGGGAATATGATACCGGTGAAGAGGTAGATGCTGAAAGACCCATGACCAATCAGTGTCAGCCCATAATGATTGACGGCATTCTGTATGGTACCACTTCAAGGCAAAAACTCTTTGCGATAGATGCTTTTAGCGGAGAACATAAATGGCAGTTTGATCCTTATGAAGATTCTGATTTAAGACCACAGTATCATGCAATTCGGGGAGTGGTCTATTGGTCAAAGGGAAAAGATCGGCGATTGTTATACAGTATAGGACCTTACCTTTTGGCCATTGATGCAGGCACAGGCAAACTCATAAAGAGTTTTGGAGAGGATGGAAAAGTAGACCTGCATATTGGGCTGGGAGATGAAGAAACTCTGGGCTACGATGTCTATCAGTACGGTATTCGTTCCACATCACCGGGAGTGATTTATAAAGACCTGATTATTATGGGTTCTTCGCTCTCAGAGGGAGGCAATGCCCTGCCGGGATACATAAGAGCTTACAACGTAAAAACGGGAGATCTGGCATGGGTTTTCCATACCATACCGCTGCCCGGTGAGTTCGGTTATGATACTTGGGCCGAAGATTCGTATAAAAAATTGGGTGCGGCCAATTGCTGGGCGGGTATGGTAGTCGATCAGGAACGAGGCCGGGTATTTTTAGGAACCGGCTCACCCTCTGTAGATTTCTATGGAGGAGCACGTCCCGGTCAAAACTTATTTGCCAATTGCGTTATATCATTGAATGCGGAAACGGGGGAAAGAGTCTGGCATTTTCAGACGGTCCATCATGATTTATGGGATAAAGACATTCCTTGTCCGCCTACTTTAATGACCGTAAACCATGAGGGTAAAAAAGTTGATGCTGTAGCACAGGCTACCAAAGACGGCTTTGTTTTTCTTTTTGATAGGGATACCGGAGTACCTTTATTTCCGGTAGAAGAAGTGGCTGTTCCCACAGAGCCTGCTTTGCCCGGAGAAGTGCCTTGGCCTACTCAGCCTGTTCCTACCAAACCGAAGCCTTTTGCCCGTCAAACCTTGGAAGAGAAGGATCTAACCACGCGGACGCCTGAGGCACATGAATTTGCTCTGCAACGATTCAGAAATAGCAATCATGGTCACAAATATCTTCCACCAAGCGAAAAAGGAACCTTGTATTACGGTTTTGGTGGAGGAGCCGAGTGGGGAGGAGCCGCTGCAGATCCCAACGGCATTTTTTATGTCAACGGGAATAATATGCTTTGGTGGCTGGAAATGAAGAAGCTGGAAGCCGGAAGTACAGAACAAAGATTGCCCAGAGGCGAGCGTTTATTCAATCAGAACTGTGCAATGTGCCATTCTCGTGATGCAGACATGACCGCAAATCAGGCCTATCCGAATCTAAATAAAGTAGGCGAAAGAATGAATGAATCTGAAATCTTAAGTCTACTGGAATCTGGTCGCGGAAGAATGCCCTCATTTCAGCATATCAAAGATAGAGACCGGGAAGCCATTGTGAAATTTCTTATTGAGAAGGAAGGCGAAAAGAAAGAGGAGGTTTTTGATGTACACAAGAGGGTTGAGGTCACTGCAGAAGAAGGGGCTTTGTTTCCTTACGTTGCACCTTACATGAATAGCGGAAATAATCAGTTTCTCGACCACGAGGGATATCCTGCACTGCAGCCTCTATGGGGTACTCTCAATGCTATTGATATGAATACCGGAGAGTACGTATGGCAGGTGCCTTTAGGTGAGTTTGAAGAGCTGAAAGCCAAAGGCTTAGTGACAGGAAGTGAGAATCATGGTGGCCCCGTGGTCACCGCAGGCGGACTACTTTTTATAGGAGCCTCTTACGATGAAAAATTGAAAGCTTATGATATTAAAACCGGCAAAAAAGTATGGGAGTACTTACTGCCTGCCGGAGGTTTTGCAACGCCCGTCACCTACAAAGTAAAAGGAAAACAGTTTATAGTAATTAATGCAGGTGGAGGTAGATACGGCCTTAAAGGAGGCTCTAAATATGTGGCTTTTGCCTTGCCGGAATAACGAATAAAAGATAAATCCATTTAGGAAGAAAATGAAAGAAAGGAGTGATTTGATCATAGGATGCGACTGGGGAACAACTATTTTCCGGATCCGAATTATTGAGATCAATAGTTTGAAAGTATTAGCGGAGTTTGATATACCTGAGGGTATTGGAAAGGTGAATTCAGCCTTTCTGAACAGTGGCGAAAAAGAAGATAGATTTACCTTCTTCTCCAAGGTAATTGCACGGCATTTAAAAGAGATAGCTCTTCATGTAGATTTTGAAATTACAGGTATACCCATAGTAGCCTCCGGAATGGCTTCATCTACCATCGGAATGAAAGAATTATCCTATGGCGGCTTGCCCTTTTCACTGAATTTCTCTTCGCTGAAATCAGAAACTTTTGAGGCTAATGATGTGCTGCCTCACCCACTAATTTTAGTGTCGGGATTACGTGATGTGCACGATGTAATGAGAGGAGAAGAGGTGCAATTACTCGGCTTGTCCATTGTTCTCAACGAGGCTTTTGAAGATGACTCCGTGGTAATTTTGCCCGGTACTCATTCAAAACACTGTTTTGTAGAGAAAGGTGAATTGTATGGTTTTCAGACGTTTATGACCGGCGAGCTCTATCAACTTCTGGCCGAACACAGTATTCTTCACAATTCGGTATATACCACCTCATTTACGGAGTGGTCAAAAGAGTCATCAGAAGCATTTTTTAACGGTGTAGTGCAGTCTGGGAATAGTAATATGCTGGCTAATCTTTTCAAAGTACGAACCAATATTTTGCTGGATAACATGGATAAGAAGTCGAACGCCATGTTTTTAAGTGGCCTGCTGATAGGTGAAGAATTACGAAGCTTAACTGTCAAATCAGATGAGAGACCAATTTTTATCTGTGGAGGTAAGAGTCTTAATGTGTTTTATTTAAAAGCCATAGAAGCTCTTAATCTGGTTCATCGCTGCAGAGAATTACCCGATGATATTCTGACACTTTCCACCATTGCAGGACAAGTAGAGGTTTCCAAAATTCAAAAACTGGTATTATGAAAGAATTGAAAAAGGAGAAAAAGTTTTCATGGAGTTTGTTTCAAGCGGTGCCTCTTGTGGGTATTGTCAGAAATGTAGGATTTGAAGATTTCAAACAAGTACTAAACATAGCTCAGCAGGCCGGCTTAACCACACTGGAGGTAACCATGAATACCCTTGATGCCGAGTCATTAATTCAATATGCCAATGAATTGCTTGGCACAGAAATGAACATTGGCGTGGGTACGGTCTGTACCATGCAAGACCTCGAAAGGTCACTGGCTGCCGGGGCACAATTTGTGGTAACGCCCATTATCTCTGAAGAAGTAATTAAGACTTGCGTAGCCAAAGGGGTGCCTGTTTTTCCCGGGGCATATACTCCCACAGAAATATATAAAGCCTGGAGCTGGGGAGCTAAAGTGATTAAAGTCTTTCCTTGCACCACTCTGGGGTCTTCTTATATCAAAGATTTGGCAGGGCCCCTTTCTCAAATTAAGCTGCTGCCCACAGGTGGCGTAGATCTGTCCAATATGGAGGAATTCAAAAAGGCAGGCTCAGCCGGCTTTGGAATGGGTGGAGCCCTGTTTAATAGTGAATACATAAAGTCTAAAAACTGGGAGGCCTTAGCACAACATATTGAAAGTTACATTTTGAAAACCAAAACCCTATATACTGATGAAAATTAAGAATTACAGGTGGATTATTGTCGCCTTGCTCTTTGTAGCAACCACAATTAACTACCTCGACCGACAGATTATTGGACTTCTCAAACCTGTACTGGAGCTTGAGTTCGATTGGACCGAAACGGATTTCGCCAGAATAGTGATGGCTTTTACAGCGGCCTATGCTATAGGTTTACTTTTCTTCGGTTGGTTTATTGACAAAGTCGGTACCAGAAAAGGCTATTCTTTCACCGTAGTATTCTGGAGTATTGCAGGTATGCTTCATGCCGTGGCCAGAAGTGCCTTTGGTTTTGGTGTGGCTCGGGTGGGCTTAGGTTTAGGAGAAGCCGGAAACTACCCGGCAGCAGCTAAAACAGTAGCAGAATGGTTTCCTAAAAAAGAGCGTGCTCTGGCTACCGGAATTTTTAATGCGGGTACAAGTGTAGGTGTGGTAGTAGCTTTGTTAATGGTGCCTCCAATTCTGGCAAATTACGGCTGGCACGAGGTGTTCTGGATCACCGGGGGGCTAGGATTTGTCTGGCTTATTTTCTGGCTATGGTTGTATAAAGTACCGGCTAAACAGTCAAAACTGACAGAGGAAGAATTCAAATACATAGTAGAAGGGCAGGAAGAAACAGAGACAGAAGACGACAAAAACCCGGTAAGATGGGCAAAGCTATTCTCCTTTCCTCAAACCTGGGCTTATATTACAGGAAAAGGACTGATTGATCCGATTTATTGGTTTTTCCTTTTTTGGTTGCCTTCTTATTTTGCTTCTACTTTTGCTCTGGATCTGAAGAAATTCAGTATTGAACTTATGATCATTTATACGGCCACCACGGTTGGTAGTATAGGTGGCGGTTACCTGTCTTCTTTTCTCATAAAGCGGGGCTGGGAAACCATCAAAGCCCGAAAAACGGTACTTTTCGTTTTTGCCTTTCTTGAACTTTCTGTAATCCTCATTCAGTTTGCCGGAAACGTCTGGGTGGCAGTGGGCTTAATCAGTTTAGCTGTAGCCCTGCATCAGGCCTGGGCTACCAATGTATTTACACTTCCATCAGACATGTTTCCAAAACAGGCCGTGAGTTCTGTAGTAGGTATTGGCGGAATGGCCGGAGCAATCGGAGGAATCCTCTTTCCCTTACTGATTGGGTGGTTACTCGATAAATACAAGGGGATGGGAAATATTGAAGCCGGATACAATATACTCTTTACTATTTGTGGCTTTACCTATTTGGTAGCCTGGCTCATTATCCACCTCCTAACCAAGAAGTCAGTCAAGCTATCGCTCGATGATGTAAGCTGATACCATTCAAAGAAATTAAAATATTTTCAACATAATCAACTCTGTTAAAATGATCTATAACAATCAAAAAGAAGAATCTGAAAAATCAGGAATGTCAAGAAGGAAAATGCTTTCGGCCTTGGGTTTAGCCGGAGCAATGGCAGTGCCCGGAGCCTCATTCGCTAACTCGGAGCCTAAGAAGTTTCCGGTAGACAGAACCAAGGTGAAAATTACCAAGCTTGAGACATTTCTGGTGAAGCCAAGATGGGTCTTCCTTAAAATTCATACAGATGCCGGCGTGGTAGGACTGGGAGAGCCACTGCTTGAAGGTAGAGCACAAACTATCCAGACGGCAATTAAAGAAATAGAACCTTATTTAATAGGCAAAGACCCACGTGACGTGACACATCACTGGCAGGCCATTTACAGACATTCATTTTACAAAGGAGGCCCTATCCTTACCAGTGCATTGAGTGGAATTGACCATGCCCTATGGGATATCAAAGGAAAGCTTTTGAATGTGCCGGTGTATGAATTATTGGGAGGTCCTACCAGAGACCGTGTACGTATTTACGGAAGAGCCAGCAATGCCGAACAAATGCGTCAGCGGAAAGCTGAAGGATACACCATCATTAAAACAGGGGTCAAGAAAGATCGTCCTGCACGGGCTATTGAGAACAGAGCCTTCATCAAAAATGCCGTTGATAATTTTGCAGAATTGCGTGAAGCCGGCGGTGATGGAATGGATATCGGAATTGATTTTCACGGAAGCATACCTCCGCAAACATCTAAAATTCTGATTAAAGAACTGGAGCAATTTCAGCCCATGTTTATTGAAGAGCCCTGTCAACCTCAGAATGTTGATGTTTTAGCGGATATTGCCAGAAGCACTCATCTTCCTATAGCAACAGGAGAAAGGATTTTTACAAAATGGGGTTTCAGAGAAATTCTGGAAAAAGGTGCCGCCTCTATTTTACAACCCGACATGTGCCACTGTGGTGGTATCTCTGAAGCCAGAATCATTGCAGGTATGGCAGAGTCTTATTATGCATATATTGCTCCGCACAATCCTATGGGGCCAATATCCCTGGCTACCGGGCTGCAGCTGGCGGCCAGTATACCTAACTTCCTGGTACAGGAGCAGGTTTCTTTAGGAGAAGGTTATATCAAAGAGCCATTCAAGTTAGAGAAAGATGGTCATGTAATGATTCCGAATAAGCCTGGCTTAGGGGTAGAGCTGGATGAAGACAAAATAAGTGATAAACTGGATCACGACTGGAGAAATCCGGAAACATACGATGCCTTTGATGGCTCAGTAACAGACTGGTAAGAGAATTTTCAAGAGAGGCAGCCGGGAGAATTTCCGGCTGTTTTTTCATTAAAAAAATGGAAAGAATGATTAAAAATACACTAATTCTAGGTCTATGTTTTATCGCGGCTTCTTGCGGTAGCTCCTCAGAAAATGATTTAGATGATAATATGAAAGCAGATAACGAATATAGTACAGTGGTAGACTCGCTGGTTTACTTTAAAGATCAGCGAATCAAAACAGACTATTTGTCAAGAGAATTTCCGGATCTGGACAGAGAGACCGCAAATCTTTTACAGATTAAATCTCTGGAGAAGGAGTTGGAAGCAGGGGATGTCTTGGCAGGATGGAAAATGGGTGGTACCGTAGGTGATAGCAGTAAGTTTGACCCGCTCATGGGGTATATGCTCACCAAAAATGAATACAAACCCGGTGATAAAATCTCCATCAAAAAGTTTCCGGGGGCAGAGGTCATGATAGAGGGCGAGGTAGGTTTTGTGTTTAAAAAAGATCTGCCCGAAGGAGTAAGCTCTATAGAAGAACTTAAAGATGCCATAGACTATGCGGTAGGAGCAGTGGAGTTTGCTCAGTCAAATGCTCTTGGATTAAACGGCGATGCTGCCACTGTTAAAACCAACCATGTGCTGGCATTTGGTACCGGTCAGGCGGGTTTTATGCTCGGTGATAAACAAATTCCAATGGATGAGTTTGGGGTAGAAGATGAAACGGTAGAGTGCTATATTGACGGTAAAACGGCCGCCAAGGGCGAGTCGACGAACATTTACAACGGACATCTGAACGCCTTATATGCTTTAGCCAATATGCTTCCAGAGCAGGGTTATAAAATAAGAAAAGGGGATGTTGTGATTACAGGGTCATTATATAAGAACCCTACCGTAAAAGGTCAGGCATCTGCTAAACTTGATTTTAAGACACTTGGATCTATTGAGTTTGAGATAACGGACTGATGACTAGTCAAGTATTGGCTTTAATAGAAAATTCCCTCTAAGAAATCTTAGAGGGAATTCGTTTACATCTTAACCATTTGATTTTAAACTATTCTTAACCTTTATTTCGCTTGTATTTTTCCTGCAGGCCGTACATTTTGACCTTTCATTTTACTAAGATCGTCACCAAGGTCGGCTCTGGCTTCCTCCGCTAACTTAAGAAGGCTGCTTACCACTTCAGGGAACTGATCTTTTAAATCGTATTCTTCGCCGGGATCAGTATTGAGATTAAACAATTGCATTTCATACTGATGTCCACGTTTTGGCATGCCCATCTGCCCGTCATGACCAAAGGGCGTATCTTTATACGTTAAGCCAGGATGAGGTAGAATTAACTTCCAATTGCCCTCTCTTACCGCTTCCAGATTATTGCTGCCATAATAGTAATAGAACTGAGATCTCGGTGTAAGGGAGCTGTTTTCTGTCAATGCAGGTAACAAATTCACCCCATCTATCTTATTATTTGGCAATGTACCCCCTGAAGCTTCTACCAATGTAGGGAAGAGGTCAATGGTGCTACTCAGCTTATTGAAGATAGTGCCTGGTTTTATCTTTTCAGGCCATCTGATTAAACAAGGTACCCTCATTCCTCCTTCAAAACTCACTTGTTTTCCTTCCCTAAAGCCACCTGATGATCCGGCATGATTACCGAACGTGAGCCAGGGTCCGTTATCACTTGTAAAAATCACTATCGTGTTCTCCTCAAGTCCATTGGCTTTTAAAGAGCTCATGATTTCTCCCACTGAGTGGTCTATTTCCATCATCATATCGCCAAAGATGCCTTGCTCGCTTTTGCCTTTAAACTTAGACGAGACTGCAATAGGCACATGCGGCATGCTATGAGCCAGATACAGAAAGAAAGGCTTGTCTTTTTTCTTTTTAATGAAGCTTAAGGCATGGTTGGTGTAGTCTCCTACCAGCTCGGCCTGGTCGTCCAGCGTCTTCACTTCTTTCACCTTTTCCTTGCCGTCAAGTAAAAACAGCGGCGGGAATGCCTTGTAACGGTAATTTGTGGTGTCCGTGATGGCATGACCTCCAAAGTCAACCGGCCACATATCATTAGAATACGGCAGTCCATAAAACTGGTCAAAGCCATTGTTAAGTGGAGAGAAGTCTTCATGATCTCCTAAGTGCCACTTACCTATCATGCCTGTACTATAACCTGCTTCTTTAAACATTTCTGCTAAAGTGGTTTCATCTGCATTAAGCCCAATCGGTGAGTTTGGGAAAAGAGCACCTGTTATGCCTATTCTGTTCGGATAACAGCCGGTAAGCAAGGCGGCTCGGGAAGCAGAGCAAACAGCCTGGGCTGCCAGGAAGTTTGTAAGCCGGGCACCTTCATGACCTATCCTGTCAATATTCGGGGTACTGTAACCGGTAGCACCATAACTTGACAGATCTCCGTAGCCCATGTCATCCATGAAGATCAAAATGACATTGGGTTTTGCAGATTTTTTAAGATTAAATGATTGCAGCACAATGAATGAAACGGCAACCAGGGCAATGATTATTTTCTTCAGCATAATTTAGTATCCTTGGTTTTGAGAAATGTTAGAATTGGCATCCATCTCACGTTGTGGAATTGGAAAACGAACATGGAAATCCTGAGCTGGTTTGCCTCTTTCCTTGGCATTTGAGATGAATATGCCCTGTCTGATCTGGTCTTCCCGGCTTTTTCCTTCAAAGAAGAATTCCCAGCTTCTTTCCTGAAAAATTCTATTTCTCAAACTCTCTTTGGTATAGTCTGCCAGAGCAATTGAGCCTAAACCAGAGCGGTTTCTGATTTGATTAATAAGCTCTACAGATTCTTCATTTGGCCCTTGAATCTCATTCAAAGCCTCAGCTCTGCATAGCAAAATATCGGCATATCTTAACTCAGGGATATCCACCCCACTGGCAGCACTGGCCTGAGCCGGATCTAACTCATATTTATACGGATACGACTTATCCACGCCATAACCCGGTACAGTTTTTCCTGAGGTGTTTACATACTCAGTAATGAATAGTTTTTTACGCTCATCACCCTCCTCAAAAGAATCCAGAAAGCTGTCAAAAAAGAAAGTATTTGCAGCGTAGATGGTTTGACCCGGCAGCCTTGGGTAATCTGTAGGCAATGTCAAAGCGGTTGTCTGATTACCGGCAATGTTTGCCACTGAAGAATGAACAAAAATCATTTCTTTGTTTCCTTCGTTTTGGATCTGGAATGTACCTCTGTAATCTGGGAATAATTGATAATAGTTAAGATCCATGACCTCTTTGGCCGTTTGAGCGGCTAATTCCCATTCTTTTTGATTGATATACCATTTGGTCAAAAGACCCAGAGCGGCACCTTTTGATCCTCTGCCATAGTCTGCCGGTATTACTGGAAGTGCGGCCGCAGCATCTTTTAAGTCCTGAACTATTTGATTCTTGAACTCTTCTTCTGAAGCCTTGGCTTTCTTTATTTCTTCATCAAAGGTACTGGTGAAGAGTGGTCCCGGCCCAAAGAACTTATAAATATTGCCATAACTAAAAGCCCTGATAAATTTTGCCTCACCAGCCTTGGTGGCCTTAAACTCTGTTGACGCCTGTGCATCATTTATGTAATCCAGAACCAGGTTGGCATCACGTATGGCCGTGTATTTTCTGTTCCATTCACTGTTAAAATAGGGGTTGTTTGAGTCCCAGGTGAAGTTAGCCAAAGGGGTAAGGTAGGCGTTAACCGTTCCTCCAATTCCCCAACATTCTCCAGAAGTAAAACCTGACATGGTCAGAAACTCAAAAGCGGAGTTTCCTCGTGAGGCAATGGCATTCGCATAGGCAGAGTTCAGTACTTTGTCTATCCCGCCGGCAGTTCCCAAAATCACTTTTGGGTCTAATTCAGAATATACTTTTTCTTCCAATAGGCTCTCACAGCTGTTTAGCGAAGAAACCGCCAGAAGACTTAATGTAAGTATGAATATTTTTTTCATGATGTTAATTTTTTAGGGTCTTTATCAGAAGCTTATGTTGGCTCCTAATTGAATTGACTTAGTGATAGGGTAGGCATTGTAATCAAGCTTCATGTTGTTTCTTCCAAAAGCAGAGGCTTCCGGATCCCATCCTAAATAATTGGTGATAGTCCAAAGGTTTTGACCGGTTAGGTTCAAATTAATGCTCTGGATCTTTTTGCCGGTTTTGAGTGGAACATTGTAAGCCAGCTGCACCGTCTTTAATCTTAGATAAGAAGCGTCCTGAACGGTCAGGGTATTCACCATACCGCCTCCATAAGCACTTGGAGATACACCTGAAGGCCACTTAGCATCCGTGTTTTCAGGCGTCCATCTATCTAGATAGATCTCGGCAATTCTGTTTCTTCTGAAGTTTATTGGATACATAGCTTCTATGACATTGACATTAATAAGAGACTGCTTTAAAGCACCATAGAAAAAGAAGTCAAGACTTAGGTTTTTGTATTCAATGTTGTTTCTAAGACCCAATGATACTTTCGGGAAAGGATTTCCAAGAATTCTCTGATCATCCGGACTGATGCGGCCGTCACCATTCAAGTCCTTAAAGATAGGATACCCAGGTTTTGAATTGGGCTGTGCAGAATTCTTAATCTCCTCAGCATTCTGGAAAATCCCTGTGATTTCATACCCGTAGTACGAGCTTACTGCCTCGTTTGGTTGAATAACACCTGTGTTTCCTACATATTCAATGTTACCCACTCTGATACTTTCCAATTCTCCTAAATCAGTGACCTTATTTTTGATAGAAGAGATATTGAAAGAAGAAATCCACTTAAGGTTATTCTTATTTATATTGGTAGAATTGATCATTAACTCAATTCCATTGTTTCTCATCTGACCCACATTACTCAGAATGGTAGAATAACCCGATGAAACGGGAAGAGGCAGGTTAAGAAGCAGGTCTTTTGTGTTCTTAATAAAGTAGTCTACTGAACCGTTAATTCTGCTGTTCAGCAGAGCAAAGTCAAGTCCTGCATTGTACTGCTCTGCCACTTCCCACTTTAAGTTAGGATTGGCGATTCTTGATGGAGCTATTGAGCTGGAAGTACTGTTATTAAACACAGCCTCTGTTGCCGGAATCAGCGTAGAGATAGAATTATAATTTCCAATATCCTGGTTACCCGTAAGCCCCCAGCTTAATCTAAGTTTCAGATCATTGAAGGTCTCGGTAAGAATGCCATCTTCACTCATTCTCCAGCCAAAAGCCGCAGAGGGGAAATATCCATACTTATTGTTGGCACCGAATTTTGATGAACCATCAGCTCTGATGGAGGCCGTTAACAGGTATTTATTCTTTATATTATAATTAACTCTACTTAAATAGGATAGTAGTGTATTTTCTACTGTATTGCTTGAAAGCCCATCATTATTGGTATTACCAAAATTCAAATTATTCGTTCCCAAATCATCAGATGGAAAACCCTGGATTTCCCCTGAGAAAGTTCTGGAGAGAAAATTTTGATACGTAATACCGCCAAGGATATTCAATGAGTTATCATTAAAGGTTTTATGATAGTTCATTGTGTACTCACCCAGAAAGTTCGATAAATCCAGGCTGGCTACGTTGGCAATTCCATTGGCTGATCTTCCGAAAATGGTATTGGTATTATTGTAGATGTCTCTGCGAACATTCGTTTGGTCTCTTCCCAGATTTAATTTGGCATCCAGAAAGTCAGCTATTTTATAATCTAAAACCAGATTACCGAAAGTACGGTTAGACTTACTGTCGATATCCACTCCGTTTAACAAAGAAAGGGGGTTGTTTACCGTAATGTTTGGCGACTGAGTAAATGTACCATCCTCATTATACACCATTTCTGTAGGGTCATAAGCCAAAGCGGTGTTGATAGGGCCGCTTCTCTCATTATTGTTTATACCGTCAGAGTTAGACTGATCATTAATGGTAGTGGTATTCAGGTTTAGGGTAAGGTTTAGCTTGTCAGTTATTTCCTGAGTTAGATTTAATCGAGTACCAAATCTGCCCATGCCGGAGTTTTTAACAGCACCTACCTGATTAAAGTAATTCATTGAAACGAAGTATCCCGTTTTGCCTGATTTTCCTGAAATAGACACGTTGTGGCTATTGATAGGGGCTGGTCTGAAAATGAGACTTTGCCAGTCTGTACCTTGGCCTATGGCGGCGATATCGCTTTGCGAGAAGGTAGGACTGCCATTAAGTTCCTGAGAGATTGCGTTGGTTACATTGATGTACTCGCTGGTAGAAAGGACATCCATTCCCTGCGGTTTTAACTGTATTCCTGAGATCAGGTCGTAATTTACTTTTGGTTTACCATCATGTCCTTTTTTGGTAGTGATTAAAACCACACCGTTAGCTCCTCTGGCACCATAAATAGCCGTAGACGAGGCATCTTTTAAGATTTCAATAGATTGAATGTCGTTAGGGTTTAACGAATTCAAAGGGTTTTTAGGGTTAAGGTTACCGGTTACTCCTGCGGTAATTTCTGAGTTAGTAGAACCCAAAGTAGAGGAGTTATCAATAGGGAAACCATCAATTACATACAAGGGCTCGTTACTGGCATTGATAGAAGTAGCCCCTCTGATTCTGATGGAAATACCACCACCCGGCTCTCCGCTGGTTTGTGAAACCTGCACACCAGATACTCTACCCTGGATAATTTGATCAGGCGAAACATTGGCACCTTTGTTTGCTTCTTCAGGTTTTAAAGAAGAAACGGCACCTGTTACATCACTTTTTTTCATGGTAGCGTAACCTACCACAATGACCTCATCCAAAAGACTCGTTTCTTCTTCCAGGATAATGTCAAATTTGGTTTTGTTTCCTACCGCAATTTCCTGTTTTATATAGCCGATAAAACTAACCACCAGGTAATCTTCAGGATTTACATTTTTCAATTCAAAAGAACCATCTACATTGGTAGAAACGCCATTGGTAGTGCCCTTTACTACGATGGTAGCCCCTATGACCGCCTCGCCGTTTTGGTCTTTCACCGTGCCGGTAATGATGGTTTGAGGATCTACCGCAGTTTCCTGTACAGAAGACTGATCTGTATTGGGCCGAAGTACTACATTTTTACCCGAGATAATGTATTTGATTTTTAAGGGTGTAAAGAGCTCATTTAATACTTTATTCAGTTCGGTTTCCTTTACATTAACACTGGTTTTTCTGTTGGCATTAATAAGGCCTGAACTGTAGATAAAGTTGACAGAAGACTTGTTCTCAATCTGTTTGAGAATTTTTTCAACTGGTTGGTTTTGGGCCGACAAGCTGATTTTTTGCTCAAGATAATCCTGAGCTTTTCCTTCATTTGCGTAAGATACGCTTAGGAATATGGCAGAAAGAAGAAGCTGACCAATAGTGATTCGCATTACTTTTTCTAATAATCTACGCTTAGGTAGTAATTTATTCATAGTTTTAATAAGTTTTGGTTGATCGTATCGCCTGAACACTCCATCTCTTACCGAAACGCCAATTTCTAAGAGTGGAGAGTAAGTTTTTGGGGCAGCTTCTGCCCCAAAACTTACTAAGAAGTGTTAATGTTTTTTTTCTTCATAGTTAGGTTATTTATTTAGGCAGCCTTTAGCAGTTATTGTAATTGAATCTTCTTCTTTGGTATAGGAGGCTTGTAAAGCAAACGTGATAAGGTCCAGCTTTTCAAAAAGCGGTTCATCAGAAAGTCTTGCCGTCAGATGGCAGCCTGCCAGGTCTTTTCTACTGTAGTTTATCTCTACATTGTAGGCCTTTTTCAGGGCTTCCAGCACTTCAATAGCCGGGGTATCTACAAAGTCAAATGACATGGTCTGAATAGGCATATGAAGTTTTTCAGGCATAACCATTTTAGGTGCTGAAAAGCTATTCTCTTTCTTTTCAAAAGATAAATGCTGGTTAGGTTCTAGTACCAGCCCTTCTAATTCATTTACCTCCATTTTTCGCAAAATTCTTTCGTCGCTTTGACTAAAAACCTCTACTCTTCCGGTTTTTACTATGACCTCAGACTTCTCTCCATTTGCTCCGGACTTTATGGTAAAACTGGTTCCTAAAACCTTGGTAATGAGCTCGTCGGCAAATACATAAAAGGGGTGTTCTTTATTCTTCTTTACCTCAAAAAAGGCTTCGCCAGATAAGATGACTTCTCTTCTTTTAGAATTGTAACTCTTGGGAGAATAACTGATTTTGCTGTTTGGTTCCAGCATTATGGTGCTTTCATCCGGGAGCGTGACCAATAGGGGTTTGCCACTTAAATTGGTTTTCTCGTACATTTCGCCTGTTTTGTCTTTAGTGGCCTGCACCAGATGATTATACGAGATTTCATTTTGGCCGGAAGGCAAGCTATACAAGAGTATAACAGAAGCAATAAACAAAGAGGCGGCAGCAAACCAACCGAGTTTCTTTAGCGAAATTTTGGGTTGAAACGTAATAATGGGTTTCTGCTTTTCAGGCTTGTTGGCTTCTATGGTCTTATTAATTTTCTCAAAGGCATTCTGTGGATTAGTAATAATTTGAGGATGCAAAGACTCCCATTCGTCAAGGTACTGAAAATAGAGTTCCTGATTGGCCGGATCTTCCAGCCATTTTTCAATTAAGGTATCCTGCATCGAAGTTGTGTTTCCGCTGAAAGAATCGAAGAGAATATTTTTTGTCAGTGATGAATTCATTCAAGTAATTATTTCTTTTTAGACAAGCAGAGCACGGTATACCCCACATTTCTTCATGTTTTTAGATGTTTAAATCGAATCTTCAGACTTCAGCTGCTCTCTGAGTTTAGAGAGGGCCCTACTGATAAGCCTTTCTACAGCACTTATAGTTATTCCTAGTTCTTTGGCTATTTCTGAGTACTTCTGTCCTTCAAGTCTATGCAGCAGAAACGCTTTTTTACTTTGCTTAGGCAAATGCTGTATGACAGAATCTATCTTTATACTAAGCTCCTGAAATTGAAGAATTTCATCAGGCTTCTGTACGGAGTTTTGATTGGAGTACGTAAGTCCCTCGTTAAAGTTCTCTTTGGAGGTTCTGCCCATTTCGTACTTCAGATAATTAAAAGATCTGAACCTGACAGCTGTATACAAATAAGACCTGTAAGAGGTGTTTATGGTTTTATATACTTCCTTTTGCCAGAAATTGGAAAACACTTCGGCGACTATATCTTCGGCTATCTCTTGAGAATATACGAACCTTACTGCATGGTTGCAGAGGTTAGAATAATATTTTCTGAACAGCAGATCAAAACCAACTTTTGGAGATTTGCCAAATTCGGTTTGTATGAAGAACTCATCAGATACTACCTTTCCTTCTGATGTCTCAGTTTTAAAGCTAGTCTTAATTTCAGAATTAGGGTTTTCTTTCTTCAGCATAGTCCTCCTCTCATTTAACAGGAAATAAATTTAGTACTTTGTTAAGACAAAGTTTAATTATTTCACCCCACCTTTATTTTATCCGAACCAGTAAAAAAAAATAAAAGTGGTCTCTGAAGACCATTGCAAGCTTATTTGAGGAATAAAAAAAACGTTTTTTTTATTCGGGCTTAGCCGGGATTTAAGATCTCAGCCAAGGTTTCGTCATCATTTTCTTCGAAGTAAGGTTGATGAAATGTATGCAGTTTAGAAAGCATTTTCAGGAGCAAGGTTTTTTCTTCGCTACTTAAATTACCGGTTACATGAGCACTAAGTTTTGACATGCCCGCTTGCAGCTGAATAAAAGATGACCGGCCTTCTTCGGTAAGAGAGAGAAGTTTAGATCGCTTATCTTCCGGATTTTCACTTTCTTGTATAAGTCCTTCTTTAAGTAAGCGTTTCAGTACCTCGTTTCCTGATGACTTCTCCATAATGGTTTGTTTCAAAACATCTACTTTTCTAAAACTATGATGGGGAAATAGGGTGGCTATGACACCGAAATCATCCAATGAATATAGTTTGGAGTCTTTGAGTACACGTTTAGAATAAAAGGAAGCGTACTTATACATCATACCGATGAACATGGCTATCAGCCCGTCTTGCTGCGGCAAAAAGGCCTTAGACCCTGGTTCTTCTTTCTTTTTTTGAAAAGACTCAATCAGCCAGCTGGTAAAAAACTCTCTTCTCCACTCTTTGGCCTGGGTTTCCTCTTCAAAGGCCTCTGCCAGTGAAATTATTTCTTTTAAAATTTGATATTTCATCGAACCAAAATTATCTCATATTGTTTGATATAATACTTTGTAACTACAATATGTACGATATAAAACAAAAATACGCTAAAATAGTTTAATCACTTAGATGAAATACATTTATCTTCTTCTTTTCAGCTTCTTTGGCTTCATGGCTAAGGCACAAAACACCGGGTCGGTGTATGGTGAGATTAAAGACCGTAATACTGAGGAGCCGCTTATAGGAGCTACCATTAGTACAGAAGACGGCAGTAAAGCCACCACCGCAGATTTGGACGGTAAGTTCAGTTTACAGTTACCCGTAGGAACATACAATATCAAAGCCAGCTTTATTGGTTACACTGAGCAGCTGAAATTTAATGTGGTAGTTACTTCCGGAAATGCCTCTTCATTAAGTTTCGACTTAGAACCTGCTGTAGAAACCCTGCAAGAGGTCACTGTAACCAAGACAAAAACTCGTTCTGCACTGGCTTCAGATGTTTTAACCCCCCTTTCTGTGCAGTCTTTGACTACAGAAGAGATTCGCTCTAATCCCGGAGGAAACTTTGATGTATCAAAGGTAATTCAGGCTTTGCCGGGTGTGGCTGGTACCACCGGAAGCGGCGGTTTCAGAAACGATATTATCTTAAGAGGAGGCGGGCCCAATGAAAATGTTTATTACCTGGATGGTATTGAGATTCCCATTCTGAACCATTTCACCACGCAGGGTAGTGCAGGAGGGCCGGCAGGTATAATCAATATCTCTTTCATTGAGGACATTAAGCTGTCTACCTCGGCTTTTAACTCCCAGTATGACAATACACTTTCCGGCATATTTGAGTTTAAACAGCGAGAGGGCAATAGCGAGAAACTACAAGGAAATGTGCGACTGAGTGCCTCGGAGTTTGCTGCTACTTTTGATGGTCCTGCTGGTCCAAAAACCACCTATTTGGTGTCTGCCAGGAGGTCGTATTTGTCATTTTTGTTCACTTTGCTCGATTTGCCCATCCGTCCTGATTACTGGGATTTTCAAACCAAGATATCGCATAAACTGGGCGAAAAAACGAGTTTAGACATTTTAGGTATTGGGGCCATTGACCTGTTCAAGTTTGCCGTGCCGAAAGACGCTTCGCCTGAGAATATCTATATCTTAAGGTCTAACAGCTACATAAATCAATGGAATTACACCGGAGGGGCCACTCTAAAACATCGTATAAATAACGGTTTAATCAGTTTGAGCTTAAGTCGTAATCATTTCAATAATGAATTGGAGCGATTTGAAGACAACACCATCAAAGACCCCGAGACCCGTAACTTCTACTCTACGTCTAATGAAATAGAAAACAAGCTGAGATTAAATGTCAAAAAATATGTCAATGGCTTTAATCTGAGTTACGGGGCCATGATGCAACAAGTTAATTACGATAATAACTTCTTTGCCCTCATCAGACCGGAAGTCACAGACGAAAACGGCGGGATCATTCAGACGGAAGTCAACAACACTTTTGATACAGATATTGGTTTTCTAAAGTATGGATTGTACGCTCAGGGAGGCAAAACATTTAAGAACCAGATAAGTCTTTCTGCCGGTATACGTACCGATATGAACAATTTTACCAATACAGGTACTAATCCCTTGAAAACCATATCTCCTCGCGTCTCAGCCTCGGTACCTCTGGGCGAGAAAATCAGATTGAACGCCACATGGGGCAGTTATTATAAATTACCCATTTATACCGTCTTAGGTTATCAATCTATTGAAGGGGAGTTTGTCAACAAAGACAATGAATACATACACTCAATCCATTATGCCACGGGTTTTGAATATTTACCCCGAACAGACCTGAGGTTTACGCTGGAGGGTTTCTATAAAGACTATGACAATTACCCTGTTTCCGCTTTTGATAACTTGTCTTTGGCCAATCTGGGCGGAGGTTTTGGAGCCATTGGCAATGAAAGAACTATCTCTGGTGGTGAAGGTCGCAGCTACGGTATAGAATTTTTCATGCAGCAGAAACTAGTTAAAAAGCAATTTGTCACTTTCTCGTACACTTTTGTAAGAAGTATGTTTGGCGGTATTGATACCCCTCTTTATCCATCTGCCTGGGATAACAGGCATCTGCTCTCGTTTATTTATGGCTATAAATTTGGTAAAAATTGGGAATTAGGAGCCAAGTATCGTTTTGCCGGCGGCAGCCCATACTCACCTTATGATTTAGAGGCTTCGCAAAGAAATTACCTATCCATAGGCACCGGGATCTTTGATTATACCCGTCTGAACTCTGAGCGTTTGAAAGCCTTTAATCAGCTCGATTTACGAATTGATAAGAAATGGAATTATCCTAACTGGACCCTTGACCTGTTCGTGGATATACAAAACCTATGGGGAGCCAAGAACCAATCGATTCCGAATTTTACCTTTAAGAGAAACGAAACGAATACAGACTTTGCCACCACCGATGGCCTGCCTTTAATGCAGGACGGCAGCAATGCTATCCCACTTATTCTAAATGAGGCAAGCGGGCAGCCAACGCCTTCCATTGGTTTTATCATAGAGTTCTAGTGATTTAGTTTTATAGTGTACAGCGTATTCAGGTGTGGTAATTTTTGCCACACCTGATTCATTTTAGGGGTTTTTAACCCCACGGAACAGAATTTTATCTGAACCTGTAAAGATTAATTTCCGGAGTATAGCTCTGGTTTCATTAAAACACTATGAAAATGAAAAAGCTAAAATTCTATTCATTAAGCCTTCTTCTGGCTGTTTTTTTTACCTCTTGCGTAACCAAGAAAAAGTATACCGAGCTTCAGTCTAAATACGAAAGCTCAGACAGAAGCCTCATGAAATGCAGCGATGACCTCATGGCTGCCAATCAGCAAATCACCAAACTGGAGGGCGACCTCTCAAACTCCCGCTCTGAGCTGGCTAATGTACAGCAATATAGACAAGAGCAAATTCAGGATTTGAGAAATCAGGTGAGCGACCTTCAGAAAAGCAGAGATAAGCAACTGACTCAGGTGGAAGACCTGACCGTGTTATCAAAAGAAGCTAACAGAAACATTGAAAAAACCTTAAGTCAGATTACTGAAAAAGACAAGTATATCAAGTATTTGCTGGCAGCTAAAAACAAAGTGGATTCTTTGAATTTGGCACTTGCCTTAAATCTAAAGAAAAGTATAGGGCTTGATATGGACGATAAAGACGTGGATATTCAAGTAGATAAAACCGTGGTGATGATCAATATCTCAGACTCCGTTTTATACGAAACGGGTAGTTATAAGTTATCTGCCAGAGCTCATGAAGTCCTAGGGAAAATTGCTCAGGTAATTAAATCAAGACCTGAACTGGAAGTAATGGTAGAAGGCTATACCGATAACAGAAGTATTCATACGGCCACTATTGAAGATAACTGGGACCTGAGTGTGAAAAGAGCTACCTCTGTGGTGAGATTATTACAGAAAACATACAATGTAGACCCGAACAGATTAATAGCAGCCGGTAGAGGTGAGTTTAACAAACTGGTACTGAACACCTCAGCGGCCAACATGGCTAAAAACAGAAGAACCAGAATTATTCTGATGCCAAAATTAGATCAGTTTTATGATTTGTTAGATCCTGAAACTACTCAGTCTGCCCGATAAACAGCAGACTGTCAATTATATATCGTTTACGTCAAAAAAGGAGCTCCCATCGATCGGGACGCTCCTTTTTTCATGCTGCTTATTCTTCTTTGTTTTTCATGTAGAAGAAATAGATAAGAAAACCCAAAGCCACAGAAATAAGCTCTATGCCTATAGGCAAATGAAAATTCTGGATGGTTTCCAATGGTAGCTGGTCAATGATCACCATGCCTATACCCGCAAAAAGCAGGATTAAACCCCATTTAAGATTGTCAAATTTAAAAGAGGTGAAGTTCTTAGATATGGCCTCCATATTTTCCGGGCTTAGATTACCCGACTGAATAAGCCTTTTCTTCAAAAGGTAATTTGTAATGGTAATGATAGCCACGATGATTGTTCCGAATGACATGATAATGCCGATGATTGGGATGAAAAACATAATTTGTGTTGTTTAATTTGCTGCATTTGACAAGGCCTCCTGAAAATAGGTTGCAGTTTATCTGAAAATTTATTGCGGCTATTCTTTTTTTTAAGGTTTGACGAATTACTGCAACCTTAGAAAGAAGTATCTTGTCAAATGAGCATGCTTGACGAAAAAGAACTGGTACAATCGGTGCTCGATGGGGATGAAAATGCCTATCGGAGGTTTGTTCGTCAATATGAGCGACTGGTGTTTTTTGTTGTTAATAAGTTGATAGACAATACAGAAGATACCGAGGACTTGGCTCAGGAGATTTTCATGAAAGTATTTAAGAATCTCTCCAAGTTTAAGTTTGAGGCCAGGCTCTCTACCTGGATAGGTCAGGTGGCCTACCGCGAATCAGTGAATTATCTGAAAAAGAACAGAAAGTACAGAGAGCATAGCCATGATTTGGAACCCGGACTGCTGGCAGCCGATCAAAATCCGGACCCGGCAGAGCAATTAAGCTCAAGTGGTATAGGTTCTTTGTTACGAGAGGCAATCAAAAAATTGCCGGAACATTACAGACAGGTATTGGTACTGTACCATCTGGATGAATACAGTTACCCTGAAATCGGAGAAATAACCGGTATGCCGGAAGGTACGGTAAAAAATTATATTTTTAGAGCCAGGAAGTTGCTGAAAGAACAGCTGGCACCACTGGCAAAACAGGAATTACTATGAGCAGAGCAGATGGCATAAAAGAGCAGGAAGAATTTGATGGAGTCTCTTTATCAAAAGAGGAAAAAGCATTTTACGAATCGCTTTTCGCCGAGCTGGAGAAAGAGCCTGAACTATCAATACCCCATTCATTCTCAGAAAAAGTAGCCCGCAAAGCTTACAAGCGGGCCAATATCTGGCAGGACGTCAAATTATACGCATTTTACAGTGTTTTGTTCGTGTGTCTGGTGGGTTTATGTGTGCTTTTCTTTTCCTTGGATACCAGCACTTCCGGTCAGGAAAATTTCCAAAATTTGACCTGGTTCTTTAGCCTCTCTTTGGTGTCTTCCCTGGTTTATTTTGTGGTACAGATTTTAGACAGGATTTTGGTGAAAGGGGAGTGAGGATGTTGCTTTTGTCCCAAATAAAAATTTTAATACAATCTGCCTTAAAAGTTTAGAATCTCAACATGGCCCATATGTAGATCCTAGGCTTTGTATTTTATTTGTGGCGACTTCTTCTTCCACATTTTCTTTGAGGGCTAATTTGTATCCTTTTGGGTGTGAGTTACGTCTAGTTTCTAAATGTGAAGGAGTTTTCTTCATCTATAAAACTTATAGAACTCAAAGCCACTTGGCTCTATGTCAAGGGGCTAAAAAGGAATCCTGCTTTCCTCTTCTTTTACTGCTAAGAATAGTGTAAAAACCCGCTTGTTTTTTGCCTCCTCACTTCAACGAAATAATAATCCCTTTATGAAATAATTATGTGGCTGCAAATAAAAAAGCCCCCTGATTATGGACAAGGGGCAACCCAAATGTTTTCACAACATCAGAACCTTAGCCGGTTCTTCCTTCTGGTGAATTGTAGACAAATATCACAACTGATAGATTTCCCTAATTATAATTGCGTAGAAATACCTAATTTACCTGTTTCCATTTTTTATAAATTGCATTAAACGAAAGGGAATCACTTTAACAATCTTCAATATGAAAGAACATCTATACAACTCTAATTAAATCCACTATTACAAAAAAATGGCAACTACCAGAAGCAGTTGCCTAGAGATAATTCCTACGGCTTATAGCCTTGTTGTGAATTGTCTTTCGAAACAAAAGTACTAAATAAATATGACAAAATTGGGATTAGACTTAGGAAGTTCATCAATTGGATGGGCTAAAAAAGAAAATGGAGCAATTATTAAAAAGGGGGTAATCACCTTTGATACGGGAATGTCAAAAGGACAGTCCGGTGGATATGCTTCTCCAACGAGAGAACGAAGAATAGCACGCTCAAAAAGAAACTTAATTAAGTCAAGAAAATACCGAAAATGGGAATTGTTGAAAGTTTTGGTGAAAATGAAATTTGTTCCGTTGGAAAAACAAGAGTTGAAAATATGGAGCAAATACCAAAAAGGGAGAGCACGTAAATTCCCAGAAAATGAAACATTCTTAAAGTGGTTGGCATGTGATTTCACTTATGAAGGTGGTAAAGAGTACAAAAATCCTTATCAACTAAGAGTAATATCACTTGACCAAAAATTGACAAAACATGAATTTGGGCGTTCACTATACCACTTGGTGCAACGTAGAGGCTATAAAGATATCGGAGAAACCGATAAAGAAACTGAAAAACAAATAGAAAGAAGAAGTGAAGATAGTTTTAAAACAGCTTTAGATAAACACGGCATAATAGCTAAAGCCTTAGATGAAGAATTCCTTAAAAAAGGCAAAAGGGCAAGAAATCAATATCCTCTTAGAGAAGAGTATCAACACGAATTAGAAGAAATATGTAAAGCTCAAGGTTACAATGTTGATAAAGAAGGAAAGGAAGACTATAAGGATAAATTTGTAAAAAGTTTATGGAAAGCCATTATCTGGCAGCAACCACTCAAAACTCAAAGAGGAAATATTGGGAAATGTACTTTGGAACCTACTAAGCTAAGATGCCCGGTTTCTCACCCGGTCTTTGAAATATTTAGGGCTTGGCAGTTTATCAATACTATCAAGTTTTTTGATAAAAATGATAAAAAACAGCCATTGAGTCAAGAAATGAGAGAGCAGCTATTTTTTGAAAAATTCATACAAAAAGACTCAAATTTCAAATTTGAAGAAATTAGAAAATTTCTTGATAAAAAGTTTGGCAAAGCAAGGAAATACAATTATCCAATTGATAGAAAAACAGGGAGGTATGATACTTCCGTTTCCGGAATGCCTGTTTACAAAGGACTTGTTGAGCTTTTTGGTGAAAAAGCCAAAAGTGCATTAAACGAAATAGAACAATACGATATCGGTAATGCACCTAAAATTATTGATAAATATTCCATTTATGATTTATGGCATATTCTCTTTGCTTTTGATAAAAGAACTGCAAAAGATGAAGACTTCTTAGAAAGGTTTGGTAGTGATAATCTTGATATTCAGAACATAATCAGAAAGAAGAAAGGCGTTGAGGTTTCCATTTCTCCTTTGGTGGAATTAAAAGGAAAGTTTTTGCCGGGTTATGCAGATTTAAGTCTAAAGGCTTTATGCAAAATAATTCCATTTTTAAAAGAGGGTTATCTATATAATGAAGCTGTTGTTCTAGCAAAAATACCTGTATTGATTGAAGGCAGTTGGCAAGAAAAAAGAGATGTAATTATCAAAGAATTGAAGAAAGCCAACCAATTATATGATGAAAGAAAAACGATAATCAACATAGCAAATAATTTGATAGATAAGCATAAAGGGCTAATCAATTCAGAAAGGTTTGCCTATAAAGAATTTGAATATACTTTAAAACCAGATGATATAGAGGAGATTAAAAAAGCGTGTGAAGGACATTTTGGTGAAACATCTTGGGAAGATGTTGAAAATAAAGAAGAAATAATACAGGAAGTTGGCCATGAATACCAAGACTATTTCTTTGATACAAAACGAGCCTATCGAGAATTTCCAACATTAACTGAAATTTTCAAAAGTGTTTTAAAGGAGAAGGAAATTAACTTAAAAGGCGAATTATATCATCATTCGAATCGTGAAAACCGATACACCAAAAATTTAGAAACAAATTGGGAAACCGGTGAAAAACATTTGCCTACCTATAAGGATACGGGAATAGAAATTCTGCCTGTTCCTTATATCGATAGCATTAAAAATCCGATGTTCAACAAGTCAATGAGCATTTTGCGAAAGCTTATAAATGAATTGATTTTGACTGGTGAAATTGATGAGGATACTGAAGTAATTGTAGAATTGGCCCGGGAATTAAATGACAACAACAAACGTGTGGCCATTGAACGATATCAAAATCTACGAAGGGATAATAGAGAAAAATATAGGCTGTTCTTAGATGAATATAAGAACAATGAGAAATCAAATTTAAATGTAGAAGAAAGTATCCCCATTTTCGAAATGTGGGCGGAGCAGACTTTTGAAGAAACCCAGGATGAAAAAGGAAATGAAGTTTCAAACAAAAATCATATTGAAATCCTCAAAGAGAGAGATGCCTTAAAAAGGTATGAGTTATGGACAGAACAAAAAGGGCAGTGTATGTACACAGGGAGAATGATTTCCATTGCAAAACTATTTTCCAATGAAATTGATATTATGCATACCATTCCAAGAAGTATTTTGCCTGATAATACTATGGCCAATATGACTGTAGGGTTTGCCAGGTATAACCGTGATTTTCAGAAACAAAAAACGCCTAAACAATGTGATAATTATTCTAATGATGTAGATAGTTGGGGAACCGCAATTGAGCCTCGATTAGAAATGTGGAAGCAAGAAAGAGACAAATGGAAATGGTTATATGAAGATAGGGTAAGACCAAAAGGTAATGAAGATGAGGACAAAAAAAGTAAAAGGATTCAAGAAAAACACTATTTCAAAATGCACCTTGACTACTGGAGGGATAAGGTTGAACGTTTTGAGGCCGATGAAGTAAAAGATAGCTGGGCTAGAAGGCAATTGGTCGATACCCAAATGGTTAGCAAGTATGCTCATGAATATTTAAAACTGTTCTTCAAAAAAGTCGCTGTACAAAAAGGAACGGTTACAGCAGATTTTAGAAAATTGTTTGGCTTCCAGGAGGAGGACGAAATCAAAAGCCGTAATAAACATACTCATCATGCCATTGACGCATCGGTTTTAACCTTGATACCGGTTAATAGTAGTAGGAGAGAGGAAATCTTAAAACAATATTATGAAGCGTTAGAAGATAACGATAAAAAAGCACTTGCTAGGTTGAGGGCAATAGTGAGACCTTCTCCAGATTTTAACTCTCAGGAGCTTATTCGTGAAATAGAAGAAAAGACGTTGATTGTTAATTATGAAAATAATAAAATTCTAAACCAAGCGGTAAGAAAAGTCCGCAAAAGAGGCAAAATCCAATATGTATTGAAAGAACAGTTGCCGGACAATATGAAAAACAAAAAGGAAGGAATAGACTATTTCAAAGTTCAAGTTGACGGTGAAGTTATGTATAAAGTACCTAGATATAAAAGAGGGGATACTGTAAGAAGCGAATTGTATGCTCAAACTTATCTTGGGAAAATAAAAAATGTTGAGCGGAATGATGATGGACTGCCCATTAGGGAAAATGGTGAATGGAAGTACAAAACGGGAAAAGATAAATTTCTTTTCGTAAAAAGAGAAAATATCGACAAGGTCAAATCCTCTGATAAATCAATCGGGTCTATAATTGACCCGGTTATTAGGAAGTTGGTAGATGAACAGAAGAGGAACAGTGTTATTAAGGATTATCAAGGAAATATTATTCGTCATGTCAGAATTAAAGCAAAGACAGGCAGGGAAGTAAAAGAACGTGCAAATTATCGCTCGGAACATGACTATAAAAACAAGTTTTATTCAGAAGCAGGAAATATTCCTTATGCCGTTTTGTTGCAAAAAAGTATAGAAGGAAAAGTAGAGAGAGAAATACTCCCTATTGCCTCTTTTGAGGTGGCAAAAGCATATAAGATGTATGGAAAATTTAAATTCGAATCATATATAAACGAGCAATATCAAGAGTACAAAGACTGGGATAAAGATCTGTTGAAAGTTGGTCAAAAAGTCCTTGTATTAAAAGATGATAAAGAATTTGATAAAAAAGACAGTCTTGATTTTCAGCAAAAAAGATTGTACGTGATAACTCAATTTTCTCAAGGAAGCGTTTGGTTAAAGTATCATTTGAATGCTCAATCTAAAGATGAAGTAAAAAAATCGATAAGCCTTAAAAAAGATGAGCTACTACGTAAGTATGAAATAGAAAACAATATTTCTGAAATAATTGAAGATGAGTTAATTCAAGACAGAAAAGAGAGAACAGATGACTATAATAATAGAAGATATAGGTTCGATACCATAGGCAATAGTTTCAGATTAACAAGAATGAAGGAAATTGTTGGAGAGGAAAGAATCAAAGTAATAAAAGCAGAATTGGACAAGTACAAAGCAATTCCATCAAGTATTGAGATTGAAGGAGAAACAGCGTTGTTAAAAATGTCAAAAGAAAGTTGGAATTACCTTTACGAAGGAGATGATTTTGAGGTTACACTGTTGGGAGAGTTGAAGTGGTTATAAAATGATAAAACGCACCCTCTATTTCGGGAACCCCGCCTACCTTTCTATGCGTCTTGATCAATTGGAGCATAGGATTCCCTCGGTCGAAAAAAACAAAGACCTTTCGGAGAGTTTTAAAGAGGAGGTTGTGACAAGAATTCCAATTGAAGACATCGGTTTAGTTATCTTGGATCATAAACAAATTACCATTACACATGGCTTATGTGAAAAGTTGATTGGTCGTAATGTCTCCGTTTTATGGTGCGATAGCAGCCATCATCCTACAGGTTTACTGCTTCCCATCAGCAGTAATGATACACAGTCTGAGAAATTGAAGTATCAGCTGGAAGCCTCAGAACCCCTCAAGAAGCAACTATGGAAACAAACCGTGGAGCAAAAGGTGAAAAATCAGGCGGCTGTGCTTAATTATTTCGGCAAAGATGCTCAGGCTTTAGAACACCTGAGTACTGAAGTAAAGAGCGGAGATACCGGAAACACTGAGGCCCGTGCCGCTGCCATCTATTGGGGAAGATTGCTGGAAACGTTTGATACCAATCGCGGGCGTTATGAGGCTCCGCCTAATCATATGCTCAACTACGGCTATGCCATCCTTCGGGCTATTGTAGCCCGATCTCTGGTAGGGAGTGGTTGCTTACCTGTACTAGGCATTCATCACCGAAATAAGTATAATCATTATTGTCTGGCTGATGATATTATGGAGCCCTACCGGCCCTTTGTTGACAAAATGGTGCTGGAATATATTAATGAGAATGAATTCTTGCCGAATGACTTGGGCCGGGAAGAAAAAAAGCACCTATTGAGTCTTCCGTTTCTGGATGTCTTGATGGAAGATAAGACAAGCCCACTCATGGTAGCCTCACAGCGTACTACAGCCTCGCTTATGCGATGCTTTATGGGCGAAAGCCGTCGAATTATTTACCCTGAAATCACATGAGTTTTGACCGTCTAAACCAATACCGTATCATGTGGCTTTTTGTGTATTTTGATTTACCAACGACTACCAAAAAAGACCGGAAAGCCTATGCGAGATTTCGTAAAGATATAATGCGTGACGGCTTTAGTATGATCCAATACAGTATTTATGCCCGCCACTGTGCCAGCCGTGAGAACTCAGAAGTTCATAAAAAACGGGTAAAGCGAATTTTACCGAAAAAAGGGGAGGTGATCATTTTCGAGATTACCGATGCACAATTTGGTCGAATGGAATTCTACAAAGGCCAGTTTGAAGGTGACCGGCCCGATACTCCACAACAATTGGAGTTATTCTAAATGAAATAACCCGCCGAAGCGGGTTCTGTTCATAACATCTAATTCCATTTTCTTTGACATTTTTGGCTGCTAAATGGCTGATAGCATACACCTTATAGCATAGTATGTTATCAGATGTCAAAGATCGAAAGCAATTCACAACTTGCCTTCATCCGGGACCAGAGTACCGCGAGTTATCAGATGTCAAAGATCGAAAGCAATTCACAACCCACCAGGTACTCATTGTTTTCAGGCAGCTGTTATCAGATGTCAAAGATCGAAAGCAATTCACAACTATATCATTTATCAATGGTTTCACCGTGCAGTTATCAGATGTCAAAGATCGAAAGCAATTCACAACTTAGCTTCAGGGATAAGCACATTCACAGTAGTTATCAGATGTCAAAGATCGAAAGCAATTCACAACGGGCTTTTATAAGTACTTTCCTGATTTCACGTTATCAGATGTCAAAGATCGAAAGCAATTCACAACGACAAGTATATTTTATTCACTCTTAAGCCTGTTATCAGATGTCAAAGATCGAAAGCAATTCACAACTGATTGCTGAACGTAATGCCGAGTTTAGACGTTATCAGATGTCAAAGATCGAAAGCAATTCACAACTGCCTGGTGATTTCAAAGAATGGATCAAGCGTTATCAGATGTCAAAGATCGAAAGCAATTCACAACTTGCTAACCGCTTCGATCTTCTCAGCCGTTGTTATCAGATGTCAAAGATCGAAAGCAATTCACAACCAGCCTGATACTCTGTGTATTTATAAGGTAGTTATCAGATGTCAAAGATCGAAAGCAATTCACAACAACCCCCATAGACCAGACATCCCGGTGATGGTTATCAGATGTCAAAGATCGAAAGCAATTCACAACTATATACTCGGTGTATAGGGCTGGGCTTAAGTTATCAGATGTCAAAGATCGAAAGCAATTCACAACGGTGCTGATGATGCGGCCCGTGAGGCGTATGTTATCAGATGTCAAAGATCGAAAGCAATTCACAACTGCTGTAATCTATATCATACCATACCGGACGTTATCAGATGTCAAAGATCGAAAGCAATTCACAACGCCTTCTTCGTTGGTGATTGTCAGCGTTAAGTTATCAGATGTCAAAGATCGAAAGCAATTCACAACGTTCTGTTCCTGTATTAGAACGTTGGACAGTTATCAGATGTCAAAGATCGAAAGCAATTCACAACCTGATTGGTCATCCGCATGGTCCGCATCCAGTTATCAGATGTCAAAGATCGAAAGCAATTCACAACGTCATTCACAAGCACGACTCATGCATGCATGTTATCAGATGTCAAAGATCGAAAGCAATTCACAACTACTCATCTGGTGAATATGACGACTATCAAGTTATCAGATGTCAAAGATCGAAAGCAATTCACAACGCACTCTGTTAACTGCTTCAAAATATCTTTGTTATCAGATGTCAAAGATCGAAAGCAATTCACAACCCAGTAAGGGCAGTATTAAGACTTTCATTAGTTATCAGATGTCAAAGATCGAAAGCAATTCACAACAAATAATCCATTGCTCATTAGAATTGTTAAGTTATCAGATGTCAAAGATCGAAAGCAATTCACAACATTAACCAATAACCAATACCTATTTAGCAGTTATCAGATGTCAAAGATCGAAAGCAATTCACAACGAAGAATAGCCTGTGATTGAAGATTTTCATGTTATCAGATGTCAAAGATCGAAAGCAATTCACAACGGTAGGCTGTGGGTTCGCCGTCTATGGCGTGTTATCAGATGTCAAAGATCGAAAGCAATTCACAACGTATTATTGCTCTTTGCTCCCAGAGCATTGTTATCAGATGTCAAAGATCGAAAGCAATTCACAACTAACTTCTATTTCTCTGCAGGTGAAGTAGAGTTATCAGATGTCAAAGATCGAAAGCAATTCACAACTGCAGTCTAACGAGTTGGATTTGGCTAGTTGTTATCAGATGTCAAAGATCGAAAGCAATTCACAACCATAATTGTTAATACCACAAAGGTCAAAGAGTTATCAGATGTCAAAGATCGAAAGCAATTCACAACTTCACTGGGTATGTATTGCCAGTAGCCCAAGTTATCAGATGTCAAAGATCGAAAGCAATTCACAACACATCGTTGAAAGCCTTGAATTACTGTCCGTTATCAGATGTCAAAGATCGAAAGCAATTCACAACTCGCTTATCGCAGCCTATTTTATCACCCAAGTTATCAGATGTCAAAGATCGAAAGCAATTGAATAAATTTCAATATTTTTCTTCCATTTGAAATGTAACTACTGAGCCTCTTTGAACACATTTTATAATTTTAAATTTTGGTGTAAAGTCTTTTTTTATGAATGTGACATAACTCTTTTTGTTTGTAAGAAATGATATACTAAGATTTGAATTGTATTTTAACTCTCTTCTTCTAATGGAAATCCTTTTAAAACTTTTTGATGTTTCCTTTTTCGTATTTAGCGTTTTATCAATTAGTTTTTCATTTTCGGAAATTGCCAATAGTTTTTTTCTTTGTTCATTCCTGTGCATTTCTAGAAATTGCCTTTTATAATTCTGTTTTCTTTGTTCCTTTTTTTCCAACTTAGTTAATCTTCGTTTTGCCATACTTTAAATCCTTTATCTCAAAAGGTACAAAAAAAATCGAAATGAGTCGATTTTTTTGTTGAAATTCCACTCTTTTTTAGGGTATGATTTCAATTTCTTACAATTAATTTTACTGACTGGATTTCATTACACCCTTTTTCATTTTGTATCATAGTTTTAGTCCATTCATTTGATACCATTTAACCCTCCCCACCCATCCTTAAATCCCCCTATCTATCGATGAATTCTTAGGGTTCGCCGAAAAGCCTTGTCGATCAATGAATTGTGGAGAAATCTCTTGTATTTTAGAAGACTTAATTACAACCTATTAAAATAATAATTATGAGTTTTTCCAGACGTAACTTTATTCAGTCGCTGGGCTTTACAGCGGCGGGTCTAAGTGTTTCCGGATGTGCCGTGGCCGCAAAAAATGAGGAAACAGACCATGGCGAACAGCTACTGCATGTAGGCGATGAGATTGCCGTAGCCACTACACAATACGGCAAGGTCAGAGGTTTTGAAATGCAAGGAATAAAAACCTTTCTGGGTATTCCTTATGGGGCAGATACCTCGGGTAAAAACCGCTTTATGCCACCCCAAAAGCCAGCTTCATGGACAGACGTAAGACCGGCACTTTGGTGGGGAAACACAGCTCCACAAATAATGGATAATCGCTATGCTAACGTGTATGCTTCTTTTATTGACCATTGGAATTACGATGACCTCTCTGAAGACTGTTTGAGAATAAATGTTTGGACGCCTGCCACAGACTCAAAAAAACGTCCGGTTTTGGTTTGGCTTCATGGAGGCGGCTATACCAATGGTAACGCCATAGAACAAGACGGCTATCATGGAGAAAATATTGCCAGACTGGGTGATCTGGTTTTTTGTTCTATCAATCACCGACTGGGGCCCATCGGGTACTCAGATTTGAAGGCAGCGGGAGGTAGTGCCGCTTCGGGCAATGTAGGTAACCTGGATATGGTGGCTGCTTTGGAGTGGGTAAGAGACAATATTGTAAATTTTGGTGGCGATGCTTCCAATGTAACCATCATGGGGCAGTCTGGCGGAGGGTCTAAGGTGACTACGCTGATGAATATGCCCGCCGCAAAAGGACTTTTTCATAAGGCCGTGGTTTTAAGTGGGGGTTCACTGGAAAGCCAAAACAAAGAATATGCAGAGAAACTGGGGCTTCAAATAATGAAAGAGGCAGGTCTGAAAGTAGGGGAGATTGACAAACTACAGTCCCTTTCCTGGCGGGAGTATATTGACATTGCCAATAAGGCCGTAGAGGCTATGAAAACTGAAGAAGAAAAGTATGCTATAAGCAGAGGAGGTTTTGCACCTGTTGGAGACGGTGAGTTCCTAAAAGATGGAAGTTTCTTCCAGGAATCAGATCATTTTTCAGCCTATATCCCGTTAATGATTTGCTCTACTTTTAATGAGTTTAGTCCCAGTCGGTCAGACTCTAGCCTGGAGAAAGTAAGCCTGGAGGAAGTAAAAGAAAAGATTGAACCGAGGTTTGGTGAAAAATCGGGTGCCATTGTGGATGCTTACGCAAAGAATTTTCCTGAAGCCAAGCCTGTGGAGTTGTGGTCAATGATTTTATCGAATCGTCAAAGGGTGGTTTCCATTGCTGATGCAAAGTCATCACAAAGCAGCACGCCGGTGTATATGGCCTGGTATGGCTGGCAGCCACCGCTTTTTGATAACAGAATGAGAGCCTTTCATTGTGATGACATTTGTTTCTGGTTCTATAACACAGACAGAATGTTAACACACACGGGCGGAGGAAAAAGACCCAAAGCACTTTCAGAGAAAATGGCGAAATCGCTGATAAGCTTTATGCAAAAAGGCGACCCTAATGGGGGTGGCTTACCTACCTGGACCCCGTATTCGAAAGAAAACGGAGAAACCATGATTCTGGATGACGAGCCAGAGCTGCTGAACGATCCGGACAGAGAAGCCCGAAAATCTTTGGTTTAAACAATAGGGAAAGGTCGGGCTGAGAAGTCTGACCTTTTTACTTTCTTAGGAAAATCTGGTTTTAGTATTCACGGCTATGATTGCTTATGTAGTTTTCAATATACCATTTGCCGTTTACTTTCTTCCATTGTGCCATGTAAGAGCCTTGAAAATTCTTTTGGTTCCAGCCTGTCCAGCTACCATGCTCTATTGCCACAGAATCTGTGATCTGTGAAAAGTTGACCTTTTCAGAAATTAATCTGAACCCTGTATCATAAACATCCTTGTAGTAATTGATTATTTCAGCTCTTCCATGAAGTTCGGTATGGTCCAGAGGCAGCATGGTGGCGGTATTCAGGAAAATAGAACCAATATTTTCCATCTCTCCGGCATTAAATTCAGAAACGAAGTCAAAGCTAATCTCTGGCAGCCCTCCATCATTCTTTTGATAATTTTTGGTTTTCAGATATTCTGTAACGCCGATTAAGGCCAGACCAAGGGAGCCCAGTAATAAAGCGATAACATAGACAATTCTCATTTTTTTTCTACTTAAAGGATTTGAATTAGTTTGATCTGAAAACCAGTTCTTTTCTTCACGACGGGAACGTTCATTTTGAGCGGTCTGAACATCAAAATAATCTGATTGGCCCAGGGCTTCAAAAATCTGTTTTACCGTATACGCCCGGGGAATTACCTCTGCCGCCTCAATTCGCTGAATGGTCCGTAAGCTTACATTACAGCTTTCGGCAAGTTCGGTTTGAGTGAGTCCTTTGGCCAGACGCAGTTCTGAAATTTTGTTTCCTAGTTCCGGCTGTGTCATTACTGGTTTCAAATGTTCCGCAATCCTAGTTCTATAAAAAAATGAAATCAAATGTAGCTAAAGTATTTCATACGCCATCGGATGGTATTTGATACGTCATAGTATGACAATCGCCCTGAAAAGGGGCTGTGAGAGGCTTTTTTTTGAAAAAATGGATTGGTTTCATTCTCAGGAGAAAATTCCTTCTGAGGATTGATTTAGCTTCAATTTTCAGACAGTCGATACTCCAGCGGACTTACACCTACCTTCTGCTTAAATAATCTGGTAAAGTGTTGTGGGTATTTGAATCCGAGTTCGAATGAGATTTCACTTAAAGATTTCGCGGAGTCATGTATCCTTTCTTTTGCTGCATCGATGAGTTTGGTTTGGATATATTCCTGTGCCGAAATACCCGTTTCTTTTTTTATCAAATCGCCAAAGTAATTGGCAGATAGATTTAACTCAGATGCACAATAAGTCACCGACGGGAAACCAAGATTTTGAGCTTTTCCATGTTTAATGTATTCATCTAAAAGTATGTCGAATCGAGTTAAAATATCTTTGTTTAAAGGCTCACGAATGATAAACTGACGGTCATAAAACCGAATGCAGTAATTCAAAAGCAACTCTATATTACTCACAATTAGCATTTTACTATGTTTATCAATACCTCGGCTAAGCTCTTCCTGAATTTTTGTTAAGCATTCAATTACAATTTGACGCTCGCGTTTCGAAACATGTAAGGCTTCATTCGTAGAATAAGAAAAAAATCCATAGTCTCTAATTGTTTTTCCTAAAGAGGTGCCATGAATAAAATCTGGATGGAAACATAATACCCATCCGTTTGGCTGGATTAATGCCCCGTCGCCTAAATCAAATCCGAAAACTTGACCGGGAGCAATAAAAATAAGGGTATCTTCTTGATAATCATATTGACTTCTTCCATACTTTAATTCCTCGCATTTCACATTTTTTATAAAAACAATATACAGATCCGATAAGTATACTTGTGAAGGAATTTGAACGCTTTTCGACTGGTCTAATACTCCTATTAAGGGATGCAAAGTCTCGTGACCCCTTTCAGAATTAAACTGGGTAATATTTTTTAACCTTTCCATTTCGATATGCCTAAGTTTATTCAAATATATCTTTTTACTGATTTTGTTCACTGAGACTTATCCAAAACTAAAACAAAAAATTCAATTGATTTGAAATCCTTTGCGAATCAGTAATAATGGTAAGTGTTTCTGTAATAGGTATAAATAATTCAAATAAATAAATCTTGAAATTTGAGTGTTGAAAACTTTAAAAGTAATCTACCTATGAAAAATAAGATATTATTTACGGTTCTATGCTTGTTTACGGGCCAAGTTTTAAAAGCACAAAATACCATCTCAACTAAAAAATACCAAGCCAAGGCTCCTGAAACAATTCCTTTTGGTAAAGAAGCTTTAAGTAAAACCAATAAAACAATCATTCGATGGACAGGAAATGCGGGATTCCTTATCAATTCCCGTGGGACAACCTTTATGATAGACCCATTATTAAAAGGCTTTGACATGCCTATTATGATAGACTTTCCAATAACAACCGAGGAAATACCACATTTGGATGCAATCTTAATTACCCATAGCGATAATGACCATTTTAGTATTGCTACTAATTCTGATCTGGCAACAAAGACTGGTATGTTTCACTCTACCACCTATGTAGACTCTCTAATGAAAAACTTAAGCTGGAAAAGCACTGGTCATAAAGTCGGAGAGAATTTTAGAATTGGTAAAGATGTTCGAGTAAAACTAACCCCCGCAGACCATCAATGGCAAAATGCCTATCCTGGTGTAGCAAAACGATTTTTTGAGAAAGAAGACTGTACTGGTTTTTTAATCACAACCAAAGATGGTACTATTTGGGCACAAGGTGATTCTAAACTTATGCCAGAACACCTGACCATGACACCACCAGATGCTATTTTATTCGATTTCTCTGATTCAGAATGGCATTTTACTTTAGAGGGTGCAGTGAAAATTGCGAATGCTTATCCAGACACGCCTTTACTATTATCGCACTGGGGTACTGTAGATGCTCCGGACTTTGCCCCTTTTAATGGCGACCCTGAGAAATTGAAGAAATTGATAAATAATCCTTCAAGAATCGTAGTGCTTGCCCCTGGCCAACCTTATATTTTGAAAAAACTAAAAAAATGAAAAGACTGAGGTTTTTATCTGTAATGTGCTTGCTGTTAATTAATTATGTGACTACTTACGCCCAAGAAAGTGTTATGGAAAATACTCAAATTCAGAAAAATATTACCGCCGATAAGGTGCTTTTGAAAGTGTTTGAAACTGGAAATGTCACACTTTTAGATGATATTATTTCACCAGATTTTATTAACCACACTGCTTCAGGTGACCGTGTGGGAATAGAAAACCTAAAAACGATGGTGCAAGGCTTTCATGATACTTTCAAACCTACAAAAATAGAATTGTTAAGGCAATTATCGGATGATGAATACGTGGCGGATTGGGTTAGATTCTGTAATCAAAGCAGTGTAATAGAAGGTATAGAAATGACCAAATTTAAAGATGGAAGGGCGGTAGAACATTGGTTTTTTCCAAACAGTCAAAAAGGCGAAATAATTAGATAATAAGTCCCAAAAGGCTGAATCTGTTGATTATAAATAGATTTAAGTTAAAAAAATATGGAAAAAATATCCAATAAGTTAATTTGGTTTGTATTGATATGTCAATTTTCGTTTGCTCAAAGTCAAACTATAGACAGCACACGAACGCCAAGTTTTGTTCGCGGACAAATAACAGCCACAAACAATGGCGTTTCGTTGATACCCACATTTTCATTGGGAAAACCTGCGGTTTTGTTTGATATGAATATCGGAAAAGGTCGCCTAAGTTTCGACCCAATGATACGCTTTGGCATGAACGGCAAACCTTGGACATTTGTCTTTTGGTGGCGGTACAAACTTATGCAGCAAAAGAAATTTACGCTTGGATTGGGGGCTCACCCTTCTGTAGTTTTTAGGGATGTTTCGGTTACAAATAATGGTGTAAAAAAAGAATATTTGGTGGCTCAGCGATATTTTGCTTGGGAGGCTTCGCCAACTTACATAATCAACAAAAACGCCAGTTTGGGTCTGTATTATTTAGGCTCAAAGGGTTTGACCAAAGACATTGTGCAGAATACCACTTTTGTAGCATTACGAAGTGTTCTAAATTTGAACTTGTCGAAGAAATTTAATTTGGGGCTAATTCCACAAGTATATTATCTAAAAATGGATGAAAAATATGGAACTTACGTAAACGCAACCCTTAATCTTTACAAAAAGAATTTCCCAGTTTCGCTAAACGCCATTGCCAGCAAAGCCATCAAAACCAAGATTGTAGGAAAGGATTTTTTGTGGAGCGTTGGAGCAGTTTATAATATCAATACTAATTATAATAAGTTGAAGTAATCATTCAATTTACTCCCCGCCACTCCATAGGACTCATCCCCACTTTCTGTTTGAAAAGGCGTGTAAAATGCTGCGGATATTTGAAGCCGAGATCATAAGCGATTTCATTGACCGTTTTGTCCTCAAAAATCTTTTCTTTGGCGATGTCAATCGTCTTGATTTGAATGTATTCTTTGGCAGATTTACCCGTTTCTTTTTTGATCAAATCGCCGAAATAATTGGCTGAGAGATGCAGCTCATCTGCAAAATAAGCTACGGAGGGCAAACCCAAAAGCTGAGGTTTCTCAGATTGAAAATAATCGTTAAGCATTTCTTCAAAATTAGCCAAAATGCCGTTATTAGCTTTTTCACGGGTGATGAATTGCCGGTCGTAGTATCTTTCACAATAATTCAAAAAGAGCTCAATATTAGACACAATTAGCTTTTTGCTGTGTTTATCCACTCCTTGTTTCAATTCCCTATAGATTTTGTCAAAACAATCGAGCACCACCTGTCGCTCGTCGTCAGAAATATGTAAGGCCTCGTTAGACTTGTACGAGAAAAAACCATAATCCTGTATCATTTTACCTAAGGTAGTACCATGAATCAAGTCGGGATGGAAAACCAAACCATGACCAATGGGCTGATACGGCTCAGAAGGCATATCATAATCTGCTACCTGTCCAGGGGCAAAAAAGACCAAAGTACCTGCCTGATAATCATAATATTCTCTTCCATAACGGATGTCACCGCATTTCACATCTTTCAGGAAAATGGCATACATATCGTACTGAAAACGCACACTGGGTGCCCCTTTCCAATTTCGAGGTGGAGCCGTAGAAAAATCTACCACTGTAATAAGTGGATGCAGCGTTTTCTGATTTAAATCAGAATTGTACTGGCTGATGTTTTCAATTTTAAATACTGTTTCCATAGAGAATATTTTACACAAAAGTAATTACCTGTTTGAAGTTAATCCTCACTAATTCAATATTATCCGTAAAAATGGTAGCAACACCCGTAATTCTTATACTATATGGAGCTTAAATGTTTAAGAAGTTTGTAGAAATAAAATACGAATGACATGAAAAAGATATTTGTCTGCTTTTTGCTTTTGCTTTCGATTTCTAGTTGGGCCCAAAAATCAGGGCAATTAAACCCAGTGGTTTCTATTGAAGATGGTAAAATTCGTGGTATAGCAGATGGCGAGTCAATAGTTTTCAAAGGAATACCTTATGCGGCTCCACCAGTGGGTGAATTTCGCTGGAGGCCACCACAACCCGTTAAGAAATGGGAAGGAGAACTCGATGCCACCAAACCATGTAAAGACTGTGCTCAGGCAGGATGGGGGCCGAATGCTCCAAAGATGAACCCTAATTCATCGGAAGATTGTCTTTTTCTGAATGTTTGGAAACCAAATAATGCTACTGTGAAGTCAAAATTGCCGGTAATGGTTTGGATTTTTGGAGGTGGCTTTGTGGCTGGTAGTGCCTCAGGACCTCAAAACTACGGACATGCTCTAAATAAAAACGGTGTAATATTAGTCAATATCAATTACCGCTTAGGTAGAATGGGCTTCTTTGCTCATCCCGCTTTAAGTAAAGAATTCCCGGAGGAACCTAAAGGAAACTATGCCTTTATGGATCAAATATCTGCTCTTCAATGGGTACAAAAAAATATCGAGGCCTTCGGTGGTGACCCTGATAATGTGACCATTTTTGGTTTTTCAGCAGGTGGCGTATCTGTTCATTCTTTATTAAGCATACCTGCAGCAGAAGGTCTTTTTCATAAAGTGATCAGCCATTCTGGGGGTGGAAGAGACGGTGTTCTAACAGGCAGACCGATTAACAAAGAAAATGCTGATGTTTTCTACAAAGTATCAGCCGAAACCATCGGTATGAACTTTGCAAATAAAAAAGGATTTCAAGGCAACGATGCTTCTGTAATAGCAAAACTTAGAGCTATGCCTGCTGACAGTATCATTGACGGAGGCATAGAAACTGACGGGCCGGAAGGACCACGAATCTATTCGGGGCCGATTTTCGATGGAAAACTGGTAACCCAAACAGCCGAAACGGCTTATCTGGCACTCAAACAACCCAAAGTGCCTATGATGATCGGCAATTGCAGTGCTGAAATCGGCGGTGGTTTTGTAAGCAATGCTACCACCAAAGAAGAACTTTTCGCTTCTTTTGGCGAATTTGAAACTGAAGCAAAAGCCGCCTATGATCCCGATGGTTCTAAAAAGTTTGAAGAAGTACTTGCTAAATTTAATACAGATTGGGCATGGGGTGAGCCCGCACGTATGGCGGCCAGAGCTACCTTGGCCAAAGGATCGCCTGCCTATGTATTTCAGTTTGGATATGTACCAGCGGCTGCCCAGCAGCGTTCTCCTTATGGAGCGGGACATGGTTCTGATATTTCTTTTGCTTTCAATACTTTGAATGCCCGTTGGGGAGCACCTGCCGAGCCAGCAGAAATCGAAAAAGAGATGGCAGAAGTAATGTGTTCTTATTGGGCCAATTTTGCTAAAAACAGCAATCCTAATGGCGAGGGATTACCTATTTGGCCCATCTATAATAATCAGAGCCAAGACATACTTGATGTAGAATTAGATGGCAAAATTGTGGCAAAGCCAGACCCACGTAAGTCAAGATTAGATGTAGTGGAGCGGGCACAGAAATACAGAGGTAAAATTCAAACCAGAGGAATATGATTCACGATACAAATTCGCGGTAATAAAATATGCAAAAAGTTAAATTAAATAACGGCATAGAAATGCCAATTCTAGGTTTCGGTGTCTTCCAGATTTCCGATGCAAAAGAATGTGAAAAAGTAGTAAGTGAGGCCATCGAGATCGGCTATCCCTCCATAGATACAGCCGCGTCTTACATGAACGAAGAAGCCGTTGGGAACGCCATTAAACACTGTAGTACGGCTCGGGAAGATCTGTTCATTACCACCAAACTATGGATTCAGAAAAAAGGCTACGATGATACATTGAAAGCTTTTGATGTCTCTATGAAAAAGCTTCAGTTAGACTATTTGGATCTTTACCTGATTCATCAACCTTATGGAGATATATACGGTGAATGGAGAGCAATGGAAAAGCTGTATAAAGAGGGGAGGATTAAGGCCATAGGGGTAAGTAATTTTCATCCGGACAGGGTAGCAGATTTGATTTCTAATAATGAGATTGTACCCGCCGTAAATCAAGTGGAAACGCACCCATTTCAACAGCAGATCGAAAACCAACAATTCATGAAACAAAACGGCATCCAAATCCAATCTTGGGCACCATTTGCCGAAGGGAAAAATGATTTATTTGCAAATATGCTCTTGGCCGCAATAGGTGCAAAGTACAACAAATCAATTGCTCAAATAGTGCTAAGGTGGCTCACTCAAAGAGAGGTGGTGGTGATTCCAAAAACAGTGAGCAGAAACAGAATGATAGAAAATTTCAATTCCCTCGATTTTGAACTAAGCCCCGAAGAAATGGAAAGCATCAAATCGCTTGACAACAAAACGAGTGCCTTTTTTGACCACCGAGACCCTGCTATGGTCAAATGGCTGTGCAATAGGGTGATGTAGAATACTTTGTAATAAGAGAATTTTAAACTTTAATCAATATTTAGTGATGAAAAAAACTATTGTAACTATTTTGTTTTTAGGCTTTTGTGCCATGAATTCTTTTGCTCAGACCTCGGATACAGAGTCTGAAGTGCTCCAACTTTCCAAGGATAAATGGCAATGGATGGCCGATAAGAACGTGGATAAACTGGCTGAACTTTTCGATGCTAAGGCAAAGTTTGTGCACATGAGTGGTACCTGGAAAACTCCGGAGGAGCTTGAAATAATAAAGTCGGGAAGTATCTGGTATAAAGAAGCCAAAGTGCATGACTCTGCAATAGAAATCTCAGGGAATACGGCAATCGTTTGGAACAGGATTACCCTCGTAGCACACGTTAGAGGAAATGATGTTTCTAATGAATTTACGGTAACGGAGGTTTATCAAAAACAAGAGAAAGCCTGGAAAATGCTGGCTCTCACTTTCAGCAGTGTAAGAGATACTCATGAAATCAGGAAGTAAAGGTTATTCTAACATATTCCAATAGAAAGCTTCAAAATAGACAATGCTTTGAAGTTTGATTACTACTTGATTTTTCCGCCGTTTGTGGAAGATTCAAGTAGTTTGTCTAAAAAGTAGTTACAAATTCATAAGGCTAGGTTTACTTCTTTAAATTCGTAGATTCTTCAAAAAAAAACCTTAGAAATGGCGTTTAAACTGAAAGCGGTTAAAAGCTTATTGATTCTCTCTGCCGGCGTGTTAAGTCTTGGCTCATGTATGAAGTATCTTGAAAGTGGCTGGGAAAGCTATAAAGGTGACGAAAAGAGTACAAGTTATGCTGCTTTTGATCAGATAAATCTTAGTAATATTCAGAATTTAGATAAGGACTGGACCTTTCAAATGCATGATTTAGAAGAAGGTGATGAACCCGTTTCAAGTCAAGCCAATCCAATTATTATTGAGGGTATTTTGTACGCTAATTCCGGGAAACAGACAGTGTACGCTATAAATGCTGAAACAGGAAAGGAATTGTGGTCTTTCAAAGCCTTGGAAGAAGGAATGCCCAGTGCCGCCAGCAGAGGGGTAAGCTATTGGGCTGAAGGTGAAGATAAAAGAATTCTGTATTCAGCCGGTAATTCGTTGATTGCAATAAATGCCAAAACCGGAAAAATAATAACTTCATTCGGTAAGGAAGGAAGAGTAAATCTCAATGAAGGGGTGAGGGATGATCCAGAGAAAATTTCAGTTACATTGACAACCCCAGGCAGAATTTTCAAAGACCTCATTATTATTGGCTCACGGTTGCCAGATTTCTATGGTTCACCTCCTGGCTACATCAGAGCATATAATTGTAAAACCGGTAAGTTGGTCTGGACTTTTCACACCATACCTCATCCGGGAGAGCCGGGTTACGAAACCTGGCCGCCAGATGCATATAAATATGCAGGCGGGGCAAACTGCTGGGCAGGGATGAGTATTGATATGCAACGGGGTATGGTGTTTTTGGCTCTAGGTTCTCCAACCTTTGATTACTACGGTGCCGATAGAAAAGGAGAAAACCTATTTGGTAATTGTGTTTTGGCTTTGGATGCTTCCACGGGTCAATACAAATGGCATTTTCAGGCGGTTCATCATGATATATGGGATTATGATTTGCCTGCACCACCTACCTTAGTTACCTTGAAAAAAGATGGAAAAACAATAGATGCAGTTACCCAGACTACCAAGCACGGTTTTGTTTTTGTTTTAGATAGGGAAACAGGTGAGTCTCTGTACCCAATAGAAGAACGGAAGGTGCCCGTTTCAAATTTACCTGGAGAAGAAGCATGGCCTACACAACCTTTTCCATTAGCACCAAAAGCCTTTGTTAAACAGTTTATGACAGAAGATGACCTCAATCACTTCTCAGATGAAGATCATAAGGCAATACTGGAAAAGTTTAGATCTGTGAGGTATGAGGGGCTTTTTACACCGCCAGACTTAAAAGGAACTTTGTCATTGCCTGCTACCAGAGGAGGGGCAAACTGGGGTGGCTCAGCCTACGATCCGCAAACTAATTATTTATATATCCGGGGGAATAACCTTCCTGAAATACAGACTATTGTAGACGCAGATAAATTTTTTACTGCGAGAAATAATTCTGTGTATGAGCTAGGAAGGGTGAAATATGCAGAGCACTGCGGAGCCTGTCACGGCACAGATTTAAAAGGTGTTCCGCCTACTTTTCCATCATTGGTAGATCTAAAATCAAGAAAGCCTGAGAAGGAAGTGTTAGAAAAAATAAGAATGGGCGGAGGGCAAATGTCTGGCTTTAAGGGTATTATAACCGAGGCTGAAGAGCGGGCAATAATGGCTTATTTATATGAGAAGAAAGACCAGGGGATAGAAGTGCCTCAAGAAACCCACAGTACAGTTTCTGGCACCAGATATGCAAACGTGACAGCTTACAGAACATGGTCTGACCCCAGCGGAAATCCTGCAATGAAAGGCCCATATAATACCCTAAGTGCTTTGAATCTTTTGACTGGAGAATACGAATGGCAAATTCCTATTGGCAATGACGAAAAACTTCAAATAGACGGAGCTGAAAACACAGGCTTATTGGCAAGATCAGGGCCAATGGTAACTTCAGGTGGACTTGTTTTTATCAGCGGTGCTGCAGATAAAAAGATATGGGCTTTTGATAAATTAACTGGTCAATTGGTCTGGGAGAGAGAATTACCTGCAGCAAACAACGCCAATGTTTGTTCATATTCAATAAAAGGTAAGCAATACATTGCATTATCAGTAGGAGGGACAAAAGAAAACCCTTCAGGTTCTATTATGACTTTTGCTCTTCAAAAGTGAATAAGGAGTAAAAGATCCTGAGAATTGCGTATAAATAAATGCTTAATGAATATTCGATTTTTTTTTCTGATTCATTGTTTGCTTTTAACATTCAGTTCAAGCTGCCAAAAGATCGGCGATAATGAGAATATTCTGATCGTCTATCTATCCAGAACGAATAACACGGAGACTCTCGCTAAGATTATTCATTCTCAGGTGGGTGGTGATATAATCGCTTTAGAATTACAAAACCCTTATCCTGAAAATTATGAGGCCATAGTGAAGCAGGTGAGTTTGGAGTTAGAGAAAGGATTTTTGCCCCCATTGAAAACCAGGATTGATAGGTTTGAAAAGTACGATCTGGTCTTTATAGGTTTTCCTACCTGGGCCATGCAATTGCCTCCACCAGTACAGAGTTTTCTACACCAGTATGACTTTACTCAAAAAACCATAATTCCGTTTAATACCAATGCCGGATATGGGCTTGGAAGTAGCATTGATAAAATATATGAGCTATGCCCTAACTCAGAGATTAAAAAGGAATTCAGTATGAAGGGGGGCAAAGAAAGGGATGGTATATTTTTAACCATAAAAGGAGAAAAGGCAAAAGAGACAGAAGAGAAAGTGAAATCATGGCTCTTTGAATTGGGTTTGAATAAATAATTCCTTTTTGCTTATGTTGGTGGTTTAATTATGCTGTTTGTCTAAAAAGTACCTTCCTTTGAGACAATTGAGTAGGGGAATAAGTACTTTTAAATTCTATGGGATGGAAAAAAAACGTCAATGACAAGTATGGTCTAATCAGATTTAATCTGATCTTCTGGTCTGTTTTTTTTCTATATCAATGGCTTGGGCTAGGAGGGGCTAAAGATCTTTATTTTTTCTATTTTAAGAGGGCCTGCTGGATGGTTCCCATAGCCATGGCCGTGACTTATTTATCAATTCATTTCCTTTTTGAAAGATACTATTTAAAGAAACGCACTCTTTTTTGGATAGCAGAAATAGGACTTGCTCTTTTCTTTGTTCTTATTATCAGAAGCATAAATTATTACCTAATTTACCCACATTTTTATCCTGAGGGTAATTTAAAGCCACTTCTGTTTGTTCCTAAGCTTTTGGTAGAGTTTGTTAACCTTTACCTGGTAGTGGCTTTATATGGGTTATTTATTTTCATGCGTAGCTGGTTTCAGCAACAGCAGGCACTTCAGGATATAAAAAAGGAGAAAATGGCCGCAGAATTAGATTTGCTGAAGTCACAGGTGCAGCCTCATTTCATCTTTAATATGCTGAATAATATCTATTCAGGGGCATTAAAAAAGAGTCCGGAAACGGCAGATCAAATTCTTAAATTGTCAAATTTTATTGAGTACAGTCTTTATGACTCTCAGAAAGAAAGGGTTTCTCTGGCTCATGAATTAAGTTATATCAAAGACTATTTAGACTTGCAAAAAGTAAGATTGGGAGAGAAGTTAGATGTATCAATCAATATCTACAATTCATTAGAAGGAATAAATATTCCTCCCATGCTGCTTCTACCCTTAATTGAAAATTGTTTTAAACATGGAGTTAATCTATCACTGGATAAATCATGGATAAGGATAGATGTCTCTTCTACAGAAGATTATTTAAACATTAAGGTTGAGAATAGTCTGGAAAATACCAGCCAAAATAAGCCATTAAATATTGGAGGATTAGGACTGAAAAATGTAAAAAGAAGGCTGGCGTTACTCTATCCAAATATGCATGATTTTAAGACTTATCTGGAAGTAAGCAGTTATTTAGTCAACATTAAACTAAAGATTTTCTCATGAATAATTGTTTAATTGTAGATGACGAAAAGCCTGCCAGAGAGTTAATTAGGAGCTATTTGGAGGTGTTGCCCAACTTTAATGTTGTGGCTTCTTTTGATAATGCGATAGAGGCTTTCACCTTTTTGCAAAACAATACGGTGGATCTTCTTTTTTTGGATATTCAGATGCCGAAGATCACTGGCTTAGAGTTAGTAAAAACCTTGAAAAACAGGCCAAAAGTAATTTTTACAACAGCATACAGAGAATTTGCGGTAGAAGCATTTGAAGAGGAAGTATTTGATTATTTAGTTAAGCCTATTTCTCAGGAGAGGTTTCTCAAAACAATTGACAAGTACTTGCTTTTTGAAAGGAACTCTGAAAAGTTGCCTGAAAGTACGAATCCCTTTAAAGAAGCTTATATTTTTCTTAAAGTGGATAAAGAGCAAAAGAAAATATTCTTAAAAGATATCTTATTTATTGAAGGACTTAAAGACTATGTTAAGCTTTATACTTCTACAGAGATGGTGGTTGTCTATGAGCGTTTAGGTTTTATGGAGCTGAAGTTGCCTGATACTAATTTCATTAGAGTGCACAAGTCATTTATTGTGGCTATAGAGAAGGTAGAAAGCTTTTCGAACTCAAACATCAAGATTGATAATAATGAGATTCCCATTGGTCGAATGTATAAACAGGCTTTTACAGAAAGGATGAGTTCTTTTATTTCATAAAACCTATTTAATTAATAACTTATATCAAATTTAATTCTATTGAATTATGGCCAAGTTTAATTTGAAAGTCAATGGTGAAACCCGAAGAGTGGATGTAGAAGACGATACGCCCGTTTTATGGGTTTTGAGAGATCAATTGAATATGCCGGGCACAAAATTTGGCTGTGGCATGGCTCAGTGTGGTGCCTGCACCATTCACTTAAATGGTGTGGCTGTTCGTTCTTGTGTTTTACCCGTTTCTTCTGTAGGGGCACAGGAAATTACCACCATTGAGGGTTTGTCAGAAAACGGCGAACATCCTGTACAAAAGGCCTGGTTAGAACACGATGTTGCTCAATGCGGCTATTGCCAGTCGGGTCAAATCATGAGTGCCAGTTCCTTATTGTACACAAACCCTAAACCTTCAGATGAAGAAATTGAAGCTCACATGAGTGGAAACATTTGCAGATGCGGAACCTACCTAAGAATCAAAGAAGCGGTGAAATCTGCCTCTAAAAGCCTGTAAAAGAAACAACTATGAAAACAAGTGTAAACAGACGTTCTTTCCTGAAAGCAACGGCACTGGCTGGTGGTGGTGTATTGTTCAATATATCCTGGCTGTCGGCTACGCCGGTTAAGAATCAAAGCAATGGGCAACAGGAGTTTATAGAGTTTAATGCGTTTATTAAGATTACGCCAGACAATGTAATTCAGATAATGTCGCCAAATCCCGAAGGCGGGCAAGGAGTGAAAACCTCCATGCCAATGATAGTGGCAGATGAATTGGATGCAGACTGGGCTCAGGTATTAGTAAAACAGGCCGATTTAGATACAGAACATTTTACACGACAGTTTATTGGAGGTTCTCAGGCTATTCGTCAAGGCTGGAAAGTGCTGCGAACTGCCGGGGCTGTAGTACGTGAAATGCTGAAAACGGCAGCGGCAAAAAAGTGGAATGTGGCCGTTTCTGAACTGAGTACTTCAAAAGGTGTGATTACTCATAAAAAAACAGGCAAAACCAGCACTTATGGTGAGCTAGCCGCTTTGGCTGCTTCTATACCGGTGCCTGAAAACGTTTCTCTAAAGTCTGTAGATGAGTTTACTATCATCGGAACATCTGTAAAGAATGTAGAAGGTAAAAATATTGTGACAGGGAAGCCTCTCTTTGGTATCGATACTTACAAAGAAGGGATGAGAATAGCGATGATTATTCACCCTCCGGCTTTTGGTATGAAACTCAAATCATTTGAGGGAGCTGCCGTGAAAAAAATGAAGGGAATCATTGATGTTTTTAAGATCAAAATTTTTAATGATGACTATGAACGTACCTTTTTCGATACCCTTACTTTTAATGAAGTAGTAGCCATTGTGGGAGAGAATACCTGGGCGGTGATGAAAGCCAAGAAGGCTGTGAAGGTAGAGTGGGAGCCTTTTGAGTCCTACTCATTTAAAAGAGATGCTTTTGGCAGAAAATCAGTGGTTACGGTACCTTCCGGATTGGAAAGCACGAAGGTAAGTCAAGAAAAAATGGAAAAGTTAGCTTCTTCACCGGCAGAAGTGAAGAGAAAGGATGGAGATATTCAAGCAGCTTTTTCTACGGCCACAAAAACAGTTGAGTCTTCTTATTTTGCTCCTTTTCTGGCTCATAACTGCATGGAACCCATGAACTTTTTTGCTCATGTAACAGACGAGAAGGTGGAGATGGTCGGACCTTTACAAAAGCCTGAATTGACTGAGTTGGCTCTTTCTGCCCGCTTGGGTGTACCTGTTGAAAAAATTGACTTTAAAATGACCCGGCTAGGTGGAGGATATGGGCGTAGGTCTTATGCCCATTGGGCTATAGAAGCCGCCTTGATCTCACAAAAGGTGAATGCTCCGGTTAAGTTAGTGTATACCCGAGAAGATGATATGACTGCCGGAATCTATCGCTCCACCTATTTTACAAAATACCGGGCTGCCTTAGATGAAAATAATGAGCTCACCGCCTTTCACCTGAATACAGGCGGTAATCCGGAGTCGCCATTATACGAAAACCGTTTTCCTGCGGGTGCCATTGATAACTATCTGGCTGAGGACTGGGAGATTCCATCAAACATCACCACGGGATCGTTCAGAGCTCCAAGATCTAATTTTCATGCGGCCGCAGAACAGGCTTTCCTTGACGAAGTCGCCGAAGCTGCAGGAAAAGACCCGATTGAATTCCGTTTGGACTTATTAAAAAAAGCAAAAGAAAAACCAGTAGGTACAAACAATGATTATGAGCCGGAAAGACTGGCAGGGGTCTTGAAGCTGGTCAAAGAAAAGTCAAATTGGGAAGAATTAAAGAAAAACGGAAACCCTGGCGTATCGGCTTATTTTTGCCACAATACCTATGCAGCCATCGTCATAGATACGGTTCTGGAGAAGGGTGAATTAGTCATTAAAAACGTGGTGAGTGCCATTGACTGCGGTATTGTAGTCAACCCTGACGGAGCTAAAAATCTCGCTGAAGGAGGAATTGTAGATGCTATAGGAAATGCTCTTTTCGGAGAATTGACTTTTGATAAAGGAATTCCTCAAAAAAGTAATTTTGACAAGTATCGAATGATCAGAATGAATGAAGCCCCAAAAAACATTGAGGTGCATTTTGTCAAGAACAATATTGATCCTACCGGAATGGGTGAGCCCACATTCCCACCGGTGTTTGGAGCTTTGGCCAATTCACTTTATAAAACTACCGGTAAAAGGTTTTACAAACAGCCTTTTATGGATCAGATTGGCTGATTAATTAATGAAATTCATAGTGGAAAATCAATAGTCGAAATTCCACTTTGAATAATGCTTCTTTTATTTCAAAATCATTTGAATAGGCTCGCCTATCTCGTGGCCATTTTCAAAAGTATAACCCAGTAATTTAGCCACTGTGGCCGCTATTTGATTTTGGTGAGATTGGTGAGCTGTGCTTACTTCACCAAGATTTTTGATGTCGGGTCCTATGGCAGCTAACCATATTGATTGGCAATCTTCCACTTTTTGCCCGTGGCTTTGCCATTGTTCTTTAACCTTATCGCCGCGTCCATGATCTGTGGCCACTATGATAGTGGTTTTGTCTTTGTATTTTTCCGTGCTTTGGCAATAATTCCAAAGATCTTCCAGGAAACCATCAATGGTATTGGCGGCATATAAATAGTCTCGGTATTTTCCTTCGTGAGCAAATTCGTCGGTTTCGTCAAAAGCAATGTACAGCACGTTTGGATTCTTCTCTTGCAGATAATCACGAGCCATGAAATAGGTCAGGTAATCAAATCGACCGCTGGCCAGACTCGGAATCTTCTCCTGGATTTCATTGAGCAAAGCAGAGTTTGGGCTGTTGGTTTCTTCGTATTCTTTGCCTGCAGAATTGACATAAATGCCACTTCTTTTGTCGTTGATAATGTAGGGGAACACATCCCAGGTGCTAAACGCGGCCACTTTGCCTTTCAGTTTGGGTTGATTATTAAGGTACTCCAAAACCGTGACGTTTTCATTGTATTTCTTATCGTTAGAATCTACCTTGTCATCTGGGTAACCGGTCAATATTTCATTGTAACCCGGGTAAGAGAATCCGTATTTATTTTTGATGTCTACTTTGCTACCTAAGGCTCTGTTTCCCAGAATTACTCCATTTTCCTTAACGGTACTCCATAAAAAGGGCATGAGTAATTGTCTTCTTTCGGCAGCAGATTCGTCCCAGAATTTATTGCTGGTTCGTTCTATAGATTCAGTAAAGTCTTCATTGTTTAGAAGGCTGGCATCTGCTCCGTTAAAGACCTCTTGCCATCTGAGACCGTCAAGGGTTACAAGTATTACATTTTCAGTTTTTTGTGCTGTGGCGGTAAAGCCGATCAGCATAATCAAAAGTAGTTTTTTCATTTTATAGGTGCTTGGGGTTTGACATTTCCTGTTTTTGAAGATAGTCTTTTATCTCGTCTAGTATATAGTTAAGCGGTAGAGAAATTTTATCTTTTACTTTGGATTCATCATCCCATCGCCTGATCCAGATGAGGTCTTGAAAATACTCATTTTCTTCAAAGGCCGCTATTTCTTCATTGCTTAGCAGTCCGCCTTGCATGGCAAGCGTTAAGACACTGGCCTCAGAAAGTTTACTCTGGTAAGTGGCGTCAGTACTGCATAAGTATCTTTTAGCCAGTACATGTAGCTCTGCCGCTAAAGCCACTCTTTCACCAAAATCCTTTTTTCTTAACCATTTGCCACCCAGACTCTCGTGATCTACTGATCCGAGTGCATCGGTTTCGTCGTCTAGTAAATGGCCTATATCGTGAAGGAATGCAGCAATACACAGTTCCTGGTCTGCACCAGCCTCACGGGCAAGTTCAAATGCCTGAGTGGCGTGCTCCAGCTGTGTTATTTCTTCGCCATAATACTCTTTAGCACCAAATTCGGTGAAGAGCATTTCCAACGTTTTTATTGTTTCCATTCTGATTATATGTGGTTTCAATAAATAAAAACGGAGAATTATTCTCCGTTTTTATCCTTCATTTAAACCTTAGAAAAACTGTATGAGTAGTAAATTTTCAATACTTGCTTCTCAGCTACAAAATTGAAGTTTGTATTTAACCAGATCGTTATTGAGGCTTTAACTGTACTTAATCAATGCATGAAGATGCTAACAATTCCTTAATCTAATATTATCCGTTTTAAGGCTGGCACTGTTTATCATTGCTTTAGAAAAACAAGATGAAATGAAGGAAATTAAACTAGTCGTATTTGATATGGCCGGTACCACGGTCAAAGACAATAGTGAAGTAGAATACTGTTTTGCAGAAGCCTGTGAAGCCACCGGCTTGTCTGTGACGGCAGAGAGAATTAAGGCTTTGCAAGGCTATGCAAAAAGAGAGGTGTTTACCCTGCTTTGGTCAGAGGTTCTTGGAGAAAAAAGTAGTGACCTGATACAGAACGTCGATTTCTCCTATTCTACGTTTTGCGAAATTCTGGAAGATCACTATCGCAGCAATCTGGTTTTACCTACAGATCATTGTCTTGAGACCTTTGAGATTTTACAGCAGAATGACATAAAGATTGCACTCAATACTGGCTTTTACAGAAAGGTGGCTAATATCATTCTTGACAAACTGGGTTGGTTAGAGGGATTAAACGAAGATTATGTAAACATGGGTGGCAGTTCCCCGGTAAATGTATCCTTAACTCCTTCTGAGGTGCCTGCGGGCAGACCGGCACCGGATATGATTTTTTCAGCAATGGCTAAACTGGGCATTAAAGAGGCGAGCCAGGTAATAAAAGTGGGTGATACTCCGGTAGACCTGCTGGAGGGTTATAATGCGGGTTGTTTGAAAAGTTTGGCTGTTACCAACGGAACTCACAGTTACCAGCAGCTTGCCGACTGTAAGAATGATGGATTGCTAAACAGTTTGCAAGACTTGCCCCGATTTTTGGATTTGGATGTTCAAAAGGAAAATCAATTTATTAAGGTTTAATTTCTTTTAATGCAATACGACTTAATAGTAGTAGGAGCCGGGGTTCTTGGTGCTTTTCACGCTTTTCATGCTGCCCAAATGGGCAAAAAGGTATTATTACTAGAAAAAGATGCCCGGCAAGCTGGCAGTAGTACTCAAAATTTTGGACAAGTAGTGCCTTCTGGCTTGTCAGAAAAATGGAATAAGTATGGTCAGCAAAGTTTGCGGACCTACCAGGACTTGCAGATAAAAGCTGATTTTACTATTCGTCAAAACGGCAGCTTGTATATAGCCTCTGATGAAGATGAAAAAATGCTCCTGGAAGAACTCAGCGAGAAACACCAAAAAATAGGCTATTATAATTTACTGTTAACCAAAAAGGGAGTTCTGGAACGCTACCCAGATCTGAAACCGGAATATGTAAAAGCTGGCTTGTATTATCCAAAAGAAATGAGTGTAGATCCGCGGGAAATGCTTTTCAGGCTCACGGAATATTTGCATGAGGAGGGACTTGTTCATGTAAAATACAATCAAAAGGTAATAGAGTGTTTTGAAAAACTGCCAGGGTGCAAAATACGCACAGAGGCCGGAGATTGCTTTACTGCAGATCAGGTCATCATTTGCTGCGGATATACCTTTGAGACGCTCTATCCTGAGGTTTTTGCTCAAAGTTGGATTCAGGTGAGTAAACTTCAAATGCTCAAAACAAAACCACTGAAGCAATTTAATTTGCATTCAAATATTCTGACAGGTTTAACCATCAGGAGGTATGAGTCGTTTTCGGAGTGTCCATCTTTTCACCGCATTACAGTGCCAGAACGCTACGTAGAATTAAGAGAAAAAGGGATTCATATTTTGTTTAAACAGGCCGATGACGGTTCTATAATACTTGGTGATTCGCATGAATACGGTGGGGTAGGCGACCTGGGGAATTTAGGCATGCATAGTGACCCCATAATTGATCAAATGATGATTAAAGAAGCTCAAAGGATTCTGTCACTTCCCGATGATTGTATCGCTGAAAGATGGGCAGGTTTTTATGGCCAGCATGAGGAGGATATATTCATTCATGATGTAGACAAACACATCAAGATTATCACAGGCATTGGTGGGAAAGGCATGACCTCCGGTTCGGGCTTTGCTGAGGAGTCAATCCGCCAGTTGTATCAGGCTTGATGTAGCTGATTGTTTTTTCATGCGGGAGCTAAAGAATAACAGCTGTGCTCCCGCCAAAACAAAGCCTAAAATCGCAGTTGCCACGGCTGCTTTGATAAGGAGCTGATCGTAGGCCATTTCCTTGCCCATAAGTTCTTTGTAGAGCAGCAGGCATACACTGCCCAAATAACCAATGGAATCGCATAAGTACACAAAAAAGCCCGCATTGGCTTTAATTTTAAGCACCGCAATTAAACGCTCGAAAAAGGCGATTTGCACGAGCAGATAGGGCAGGTAAAAGGATATGCCGAGCCCGATCATCCAGGCTGTTGCTGAAATCCTGTGATCAGTATAGGCCTTGGTGCTTAGAAACAAAGCTATCATGGAAATGAGCATGGTTAAGCTGATGAGGAGGTAAGCTTTTTGATTCTTTTGAATCGTTACTAAAAACGCAATCAGGATCATGACAATTAAGGCAATACTGCTTTCTGTTCTGGCAAAAATTGCCGGATCTAAACCAGGTTCTATTCTTTCCCAGATCTCAACAGCGAAATTGTCTCTGAAATCGCGTAGCGTAGTTAAAAAGGCGTAGAGTAGAATGACGAAAATCAAGCCTGGTCCAAAACGCCACCAAACAACTTTCTTTTGTCTTTCAGACATCGGCTTTCTGGCCATCCTATCTGCTCGTTCGGCTTTGCTGGGTTTAGGGATTTGACTGAGCATCCAAACAAAAAACAGAAACAACGGAAGAAAAAGAAAACCCAGAATGAAAGGCATCTGGAAGTCTGTAAAATGATATTGGACCTGAATGTATTTATAAATTGTTTTTAAAATTCCGGAGGTCATAATCATGTTGACGCTGAGGCCCATACCTAGCAATTCTGTGAATCTTCGCCCTTCCAGAAAACTAAATATTACTCCCCAAACCATGCCCAGGGGCAAACCATTGAAAAACATGAATATAAAATTATATGGAGCCGGCACCAGCCCAAATAAAATCAAAGACGTCTGTGCGGTAAGAATCAGAAACAAAATGAGCGTAATACGTTTTTTAGCTTTAAGCTCGGAAATGACCTTTACCCCAATAAACTTAGAGAGCATATAGCCGATAACCTGTGCTATAATAATGATGGTTTTGTATTCAATTTCACCAATCTCTACTCCTGAGAATGTTCCTGTGGTATATGGTTTTCTGAATGCATACGTGCAGAAATAGGCCCCAAAGGCCGCCAGAATGCTCCACACCACCAAAGGGCCTTCATGATGTTTTAAATACCTGCTAACTTTTGCCATAGAAGGCAAGTTCATCTACTACTTTAAACAGAGCTTAACTGATTTGTGAAGAAAATGTGAAGAGTTGGGATATGAGATGTAAGACAAGAGACTTTAGACTTAAGACACAAGACTTAAGACATAGGACAAGAGACTTAAGACATTAGACTTTAGGTTTGGGATTTTGGATTGGCGGGTGTCTGATTGTAATGGCTTTGTTATCATTTGTTTAAGTTTTTTACTTGCTCGTGATAACTCGATCTGAAGACATAAATTTGTTTTACGTACACATATCCAGGTTAATCGAATGCCCGTAATAGGAAAACTAATTCAGAGCGGTGTGAAAATAGCCGCACGACTTAAGAATTTTGACAAACCAAAGCCCTTTAAATGGCAAAAGGATGTACTGGAGGAACTCTTGCATGAAGCCAGAAATACGGAGTTTGGTCAGAAATATCATTTCAGTAAAATCCATAAACTAATTAGTAAAAAGAAAGGGGCAGATTTTTACGAATTGTATAAACACATCATTCCTGTATATGATTATCAAACCATGGATGAAGAATGGTGGCATAAAACGAGAAAAGGAAAAGCGAATGTGGCCTGGCCGGGCAGAATAAAGAATTTTGCTTTAAGCTCGGGCACCTCAGATGCTTCCTCAAAGTACATTCCGGTGAGTAAGGAAATGATCAAGGCGATACGAAAAGCAGGGGTGAGTCAAATGGTTACTTTGGCGAATTACTTTGACATTAGCCCGGAGATTCTGGAGAAATCATATTTAATGGTAGGTGGCAGCACCTCCTTAAAAGTAGTAGATGATCATTTCGAGGGGGATCTCAGTGGTATCACTCAAAAAAACATGCCCATTTGGTTTCAGCGGTTTTACAAACCCGGCTCTGAGATAGCACGGGAGACAGACTGGGAAGCCAAACTAGATAAAATGGCTAAATGTGCCCGGAGCTGGGATGTGGCATTTTTAGCCGGAGTGCCGGCTTGGATACAGATTTTGATCGAGAAAATTCTGGAAGAAAATGAAGTGGATAACATTCATGAGATATGGCCAAATCTTAAAGCTTATGCTTGGGGTGGGGTTTCACTTGAGCCCTATAAAGAAGGCTTTGATAAACTCTTTGGACAGAAAGTTCATTTCATAGAAACCTACCTTGCCTCTGAAGGATTTCTGGGCATCCAGGTCAGACCCGGGGGGAATCTGCAATTGATTCTAAACAACGGTGTTTTCTTTGAATTTGTACCTTTTAATGAAGAGAATTTTGACTCTGATGGAAACATCAAAAACAGGCCCAAAACGCTGATGATTCACGAAGTAAATGAGAATACTGACTATGCTCTTTTAATAAGCACTTGTTCAGGTGCCTGGAGATACCTGATAGGAGATACCGTTCGATTTACAAATTTGAAACTGGCCGAGTTTAAAATTACGGGCCGAACCAAGCATTTTCTTAGTTTGTGTGGAGAGCATATTTCCATAGATAATCTGAATGTGGCCGTAAAGAAAGCTGCCAAACATTTTGGTATTGTTATCAAAGAATTTACTGTACTAGGAAAAAGAAACGAAAACGGTCTTTTTGGTCATCAATGGTACATAGGCACTGATAATAAAGTAAATCAAAAAGAACTCGCCAGATACATCGATAAAAAATTAAAGAAGCTCAATGATGATTACGCAGTTGAAAGAAAACATGCTTTAGAAAGCATAGAATTAGAAGTTCTGCCTACTTCGTTCTTTCTGGAGTGGATGAAATTGAAAGGAAAAGTAGGAGGTCAGCACAAATTCCCCAGAGTACTTAAAGGTGTTAATCAGTCCTCTTGGGAAGAGTTTTTAGCTACGCACACTAGGACTTATAAGTAAATAAGATTTGATTTATCGTAGAGCTGCCCACATGGCTCTGTCTAGTTGCATATTATCCTTTGGGTTTCCCAGTGAAGAGACTTTGCCTTGCCACTTACAGGCATAGGTTTGGGCATTAAGTAAATTCATGTGTACATACCCGCTTTTATAAGATAGTGTCAGTAAGAAATCCGGGTTTTGCTCGTCATACCTCCATTTAGCCTTTATTAAGTGTTTACGGGCTAGTCTTTCTAGTTTTTGCTCAGTTTCATTGGCATCACTCATACTGACTATGGCAAAAGAATGAGTATAGTCTGCTATAGGTATAGAAGATGTTTTTTCTAGGACATAGGTCTTGCTACTGCATGAGGTCAATAAAAACAGAATAAGGATAGAAAATGCTTGATTCATATTGGTGAGATATATTATCAAACATATATTATTACCTAAGAATTAACAATTATTTAATATTAAGATTGCGAAAAATTAATATTGGCTTGGTCGTATGTGCAGCGGCTGATTCAGTTTTATAAAAAAAAGACCCGCCTTGAAATTCAAAACGGGTCTAAATACACCATCAATTTAAGTACTATCTCAATTGCTCTTTAGGCTTATTTAAGGAGCCAAATTTTCTCGTTGATATCATCTTTACCACTAAATTGGCTGTCTATGGCCGTCTTATAGTTTTGGGCATTCGTGGTTCTTTCAGAGTATGGGTATTGCCATCTGATGGCTATTCTTCCAGAATTTCCGGTACCTACTCCGGTATAGAATTCAGGAAAACCCGTTCTCCTCCAGTTAAAGTAGGCCTCCATGCCTGAGTTCATAAAGAAGGCCAAATATTTCTGTGTAATAATTTGCTCAAGACCTTTGTTGTCAGCAGTATATTTTACGTTTGGCTGAGCTAAATACTCTTGAAGGTCAAAATCATACTGGAAATTTTCGAAATCGTCAGCAGCTTTTCCTCCTGTTTTTGAGTAAGTGAATGTATTGGTGCCTGAGTTAATGCCATAAAACTCAAAAGAAGCTTCTATCCCTTTGGTGTACCAGCTTTCGGCACTGGAAGAGCTTGCCCATCCTCTGTGTATACCTTCGGCAATATTAAAACACATTTCAGGATAGCCTACAATGAAAGTGGCTTCTCCTTCGTAGTTTGTGTAATAGCGGTTTCTGTTCTGAAAGGAATAAGATCCCGGAGCAAAGGTTCCATTGCTTGTTCCTGCCTTGAAAGACATGTCGGCCAGATCTTCACCGGAGCTGGCTCCCAAATAAGCAGAGAAATCAGAAGGCTGCTTACCTGCTTTCATATCGGCACCTGTAGGTTCTGTTGTTTTGAAAAGACGAGGATCTTTGCGTTCTTTTAGACGCTCTACATAGGCGGCAGACATGTTTTGACGGGTGGCGTCAAACCCAAAGTTATCCGGGTTTGAAGGATACTTATTAAACTGATTGCTGATGAACTCTAAATTGTCTTCCAAACCAGTTAAAAGTGGATATTTAGCGGGGTTTGATAGAATTTGAGAAAATCTTGTTTTCACATTTAAATCAGCATCCGATTCTTTGGCACTGAGTGTAGTTAAGACTCTCAATTGAAATGCATTGACTACTTTTTGCCATTGTTTAAGATCGCCGTTAAAATAAATGTCGCCGTTTAGATCACCTTCGCCCGCAGCAATCAATTCAGCCATCTCTGTGTTGGCCTGGTCTAACCAAGTCAAAATTTGCTTGTAAATTTCCTTCTGAGAATCGTAGCCGGGCTCAAAGTTCTCAGAGCCTTGCAAAGCAGAAGATAAAGGCAGATCACCCACTCGTTTGGTCATCTGATCATAAAAGAAGGCTTTGAAAAATTTAGCCGTGGCGGAGTACGGGTTTACCGCATCGGCACCAGCTCTCAGAGCTTCTTCTTCCATTTTTATGACATTCTTAAGTGTATAAAAGTGGTTTGGCATTTCTGTCCATGTATACTCGTTTGTGGCGTAGTAATTATAGTTTGAGCAGTAAAATTGGTTCCATCGCATTTCTCCGCTAAATGGGCGACCGGTATTGATATACATGGCATATTGTACTTCTTTCAATACCAGTGCGGCCGGCACATTTACCGGGCGATTGGGGTCTTTCTCCAGCGTTGCAAAGTCGTCTTCGCAGCTGCTAAAGGTTAATAGACCAAGGAATAGAAAGGATAAGAATATTCTTTTCATTTTAATATCTTTTATAATCAATTGATTAGAAAGTAAAGTTGAAGTTGATACCGTATCTTCTGGTAGAAGGTGTTTGTACATCTGAAGAGTTACCACTGATGTACTGATTGAGGTCAAGATCCTTTTTCTCAGCAAAATAAAGGAGGTTACGACCCACCAATGAAACGCTTACGTTTTGGATAGTTTTACCAAACCACTCTTGTGGCAGATTATAACCTATCACCACCTCTCTAAGCATACCAAAAGAACGGCTCATTAGATTGCCCTCGTCTGTATTGTAGTATCGGCTTACCCAGTCTTGCAGGTATTGTTCAGTTGTGTTAGGCGTATAACTTAACTCATCGTAATTGGTGACTTTACCATCGGCGTCAAAGTTTATTTGTGCACCATTTGTAACCTGAACACCCTGACCTACATAGGATTTTACACCCAGGTAATCCTGGTATCTTGCTTCTCCCATTTCGCCTTGTACGGTGGCAATATGACGTCCGCCTCTGAAGGTTTGTTTCTGAACATAGTTGGTGATGACACCGCCTATTCTGCCGTCAAACTGGAAACTCAGGCTTACATTCTTATAATTGAATTTGTTATTCAAACCGAACACGAAATCAGGATTGGTGTATCCTAAAAATTGAGAAACAGGAGCATAAATAGGACGACCACTCGCATCATTGATGATTTCTCCTTCCGGTGTTCTTACAAAAGCACGCCCATAGAATTTATCGAGCCTGTCGCCTACTTTAAAGAAAGTGTTTAAGCTCTCTACCCCGGGATAAATCTCGGTTAAGGTCTCTTTATACGTAGACCAGTTGGCTAATATGTCCCAGGTTAATCCTTTCAGATTTTTTATAGGGGTACCAGTTAAAGATAGCTCAAGCCCCTTTTTCTGTGTTTTAATACCGTTAACAAGTGCGGCTGAGTAACCCGTGGTGCTTGAAACCGGCAATTGGAAAATCTTAGGACCCTCATCCGAGATGAAATATGTGGCATCAAAACCTAATCTGTTTTGTAAAAACTTCAAATCTATCCCCATTTCGGCCTGGGAGGTAGAGCTGGGCTGAAGATCTGGATTGTTCAGGGTGTTTGTATAGGTAGCTGAAGGCAGATTATTATACGAAGTCAAAATAGAATAAACGGCCGAATTTTGATAGGAAGGTCCATCATAGGGTGAATAATACTGATCACCATATCCTAATGGATTGCTGCTAGAAATAGAAGGCGTAGTGCCTATGCTTGACTGCGTTAAACCATCCTTCACATTGGCGTAAGAACCTCTAAGCTTGGCATAACTGATAAAGGTAGGCAATGGAAGATAATCAGTTAAAGAAGTCGCTAAAGCTACAGAAGGATAAAAGAAAGTATTATTTCCTTCGGGTAGAGTAGAAAGCTTATCTAAACGGCCCGTAGTAGAAAGTGTTACATAATTCTTCAATGAGAAGTCAGCTGAATAATAGGCTGAGTTCACACGCATTGCCGAGTTGAAATTGGCAAACTTTCCGGGATTGGAGGAGTTGCTGAAATTATAAAGTCCGGGTACGTTCAAGTAGTCAGTAGAGGCATAATTAGAGCTGTAAGAAAAGTTTCTGATATTACCTCCGGCCCAGATTTTGGCATTTAGACCTGATACGATATCCTTGTCAAATCTAATAAGCAGGTCGGTGTTGTTTTCAAACAGATTACGACGATCCTCTCTGTAATCCCCTCTTCTTTCATCCCGGCCGTAAGCTCCGGCAGAATAGGGCATTTTCTCTGTTCTGAGTAAATCCCAGGTAGTTACTTGTGTTCTAAGCATGACATCCAGATAATCTGTGATGTCATAAGTCATAGAGGCTTGTCCTATGATGTCAGATTTGTGATGACTTCTTAGCCATTCATAACTCATGAAATAGGGATTGTTGTAACGCTGGTATTCGGCATAAATCTGCTGTATTCCTTCTTTGCCGGGCTGCCAGTAATCTCTCATGTCATCAACGTCCCAGTCTGCCGCACCCCAAAAAATCATGTTGTAAATAATGGAGTTAGGACCATAGTTGATATCCGGGAAATTTGGACTGGCCTGACGGTTAAATTGTAAACCGGAGGAGAACTTCAGACGGTCTGAGAAGGTATAATCAGTGGTCATGTTAAAGTTCACTATGTCAAGCTTCGTGTTTGGTACCAAACCTTTCTGAAATGTATTGGAACCCGAGAGGCGAATGTTGTATTTCTCGCCTGAAGAAGAAACAGATATATTGTTTGTACTCAAAATACCCGGCTCCAGAAAACGAGTGAGGTTGTCTTTACCGCGGGCTATGTATAGAGTAGGAATACGCTCACCTGTAAGAGGGTCAATAGGGGAGTCGTATTGAGAAATAGGCTGCCCGTCAAATTTTGGACCCCAGCCGCCGTCATAGTCACCGTCATTAAGTCCACCTCCTTTACCATCTACAAACCAGTATTTTCCGTGATCTCCCGGACCATATTCATCCTGAACTTTCGGAATGGAAATGAATCCGTTATCAATCATAGTAGAGCTATTAAAATCTACCTGAAATCCTCTTTTGTCTGAGGAACCGCGTTTGGTGGTAATTAAAATGGCTCCGTTTTTTCCACGAAAACCATAGAGTGCCGCGGCTGACGCCCCTTTTAGTACAGAGTAAGTTTCAATGTCGTCAGGGTTAACGTTCCAAGTATCTGAATTTACTGGTACGCCATCTACTACAAAAAGCACATCTGTGTTACCTCTTAAAGAGATGTTTGGCTTTCTTAACAGCTCAGGCTGGGCACCAATGGTCAGTCCGGCCACTTTACCTACCAGGGCATTTATGGCATTGGGTTCGCGAGCTTTCACAGTGGAGGCTCCATCTACAGACTGAATAGCCACCCCGATTCTTCTGGCATCCTTTTTAATACCTAAAGCAGTTACGACTACCTCGTTTAGTGATTTGGTGTCTTCAGAAAGCTGTACATTAATCTGACTTCTGTTGCCCACAGTTTCCTCCAGTGGCTGAAAACCAATTGAAGAATAAACAAGTACAGACTGAGAACCCGGGACGGTGATAGAATATTTTCCATCCATATCTGTGGTAGTTCCTGTAAGTGATCCTTTGATAATCACACTAACACCCGGCAGGTTCATTCCGGATAAGTCCTTAACCGTACCGGAAACCGTGCTTTGTGCAATGGCAAAGCCCGTATTGAAGAGAATGAATAGTACAGGTAAAAAGCTAATGCTCAAACCTTTGAATTGTAGAAGTTTACTTCTCATACGATTTCATTTTGTGTTTAGGAGTAAAGATTTTGTGGCTTCTAAAGCCGCCACAAAAGTGAGAAGCGAGTGAAACCTCCACATCAATGAAATGTTAAATGATATTTAATAAAAGGCTGCTAAAAGAGCCCTGTTAGTACAATTTCTTAACAATTAGATTTAAGATTTTTAATGCAAAAAAGCCTCTGTTCTGATGACAGAACAGAGGCTTTTCAAAAGTTAGAACTACTTAATCAGTCAGAATTACTTTCGGATGATTTGGGAAAAATTCTTTTCTCCTTTATGATTAATGAACGAAAGCATGATCGCTTCTTTCTTCATTTCAAGCATGGCAAAACCCTGTATAGACTCGGCAAAAACGGTATGTTCCATTCTTCCGGTAGTTCTAATTTCAGAACCTGCACCAGATACTATATGGTAGGTGTGGCCTTCAGGTTTAATAAGTTGCAAATCGTGTTCGTGGCCTGCCAAATACAGATCTACCTGATGTTTGGCAAATATATGGTCCAGATGATTTTTGATATAATTAGGTTCATCGGCACGTTTGCCACCTGTGTACATAGGATGGTGACCCGTGACTATTTTCCAGTCGGCAGTAGAGTTTGCCAGCGTCTGATCAAGCCATTGAAGTTGCTTTGTTGTGTCTTGACTGGCAACCTTGTCTTTGTATTTTTCCTCTTCGTAGTATTCATCGTTTAACGGATTAGTGTCCAGATAAACAAATAGAGCCCGGCTTCCATCTTCAAGCTCTATCTCCTTTGAGAAATAATGAGAGGGCATTTCCCAGCGTCTGCTGATGTTGGTATACTCTATTTCTGCCTGTATATTGCCACGGTAGTCATGATTGCCCAGCACTACATACCAAGGGCAGTTCAATGCAAAGGAGGAATACACGTTTTCAAATGATGACATCCACTGAGGGTCTTGTACCGAGGCCACACCGTTTGGGTAAAAATTGTCGCCGGTAGAAATAATGAATTCAGGTTCTATTCTTTCGGCTACTTTCCCCATTGTATTGGCCAATTTCTGCTGGTAAAATTCACCTTTTCTTCCCCAGTCGCCAATCACAAATACGCTTGTGGCGTCATCGTCTTTTGTAATTTCCTTACTGATTTTAACCTTATTTTTTTGAGCAAAAGTGGCCTGATAGCTCAAAAGGCTCAGCAATAGAATGATAATTTTCTTCATATGATAAAATGTAAAATTGCCCGGTTGTTAAACCGGACAATTTGTATAGTTAGATGAATAAGGTCTTAGTTTTTGTTTAAATCGAATTTAAGTCCAAAGTTAAGACGAGCGTTATAATATTCAGCCTGCATTGTTCTTGAACGAATACCCTGATAATATCTTAAAGGTTGATTTGTCAAATTGTTCCCTTCAAAATAAACTCTTAAAGAAGGTGTAAAGGCGTATGAGGCATTCACATCTAAAAACATTTGTCTGTCATAATAACGATCTTCAAAAGAGTTGCCCCCTAATTCATCGATATAATCGCTGGCAAAGTTAACTGAGGCACGTGCTACAAATTTCTTTGTTTCATAAGATAATGAAGCATTAAACATATGGTTAGCTGTACCTGGCAAAGCTAAATTATCTCCTTCTCTTTCAGCTATACCGGTGGTAGATGACTCTGTGTAGGTATAATTTACATAAACACCTAAGGCCTTCCAGATTTGACGTTGGAAAGATACTTCAGCTCCATATACCTGAGCAGTTCCCCCATTTCTTGGTAATGTGTACTCCAGGTCGCTTCCAAACTGCGGATCATTATAATTCTGCAAGGTCTGCGAATAGATGAAATTGTTTATGTCTTTGTAAAAAGCACCTGCAGAAAGAATACCTACGTTTTCAAAGTAGTTTTCTGCCATGAAATCCAGATTAGAAGCAGTGGTAGCTTTCAGGTCGGGGTTACCTCTCTCCAGCTCGGCATCCTGTGCACTGAAGTATGCATAAGGTACCAGATCAAAATAATTAGGTCTGGCAATGGTGTTTGTCCATGATAATCTGAAAATGGTATTCTCGGCTGCATCATATTTTAAATGCACACCGGGCATGAAATTACCGTACGTATTACTGCGACTATCTTTGGTGGAAGTTTCTTCGTCGAGGTCGTAAATGTTACCTGTATAGTCAATAGCCGTATTTTCATAGCGAAGTCCTAAGATAGCTGAAAACTTTTGGCTGATTTGTTGATCAATCATAACATAGGCTCCTGTGATAGTCTCATTGGCATTGTATTTACCCGGAACATATTCCTCCGGCACAGACTCAGCTTCAAAAAGTGAAGGATTGGCTAAATCAAGGCCACCAAGGAAAGCAGGTGTTGCAAAAGTACCTACCTGGTACTGGCTACCTACTAAATAATCAGGATTGGAATAATCGGCGTTTTGTACATCACTTAATACTTGAATACTTTCAGCCAGTTCAGAGTATTCTGTAAACTCCAGATCTCTTTGCTTTTGCTTACTTCTGTATCTTCCACCAAACTTAATGACACCTTGTTTAGAATAAGGCAGAGAGAAATCAAGTTTTGCATTTAAGTCCTGGTCAAAAGTATACTGATATTGTTCAGTAATTTCATTTAGTTCTATGCCCAGATTGTCTGCTCGGTTTGTAAGGTAAACCGTAGGGAAATAACTGTCAGTTACGTTCATTGTAACATCCTGTTTCTTTGATCTGAAGCTTATATAGCGTTCGTTTGGTCTTTCTTCAGAGGCTTTAGCCATCGTTACATTCCAGGTGGCCAATAGTTTGTCAAAAAGATGTCTGCCATTCAGTGTGTAGTTATATACCCTTTGATCTTCCAGTCTTCTGTTTTGCACACGGTTATTATCAATCCCGCCTTTGGTTTGATATTCTACTCTTGCTTCCGGAATATGGATAGAGCCATCAGCATTGACATTGAAATTTCCTTCATCAAATGCATCTTCCAGTTCACTCACTCGCATTCTGAATCTGTTCTCCCAGTCGTCTCTCCAGTTATACATTGCAGAGAATCCAATGGAGTGATTTGCTGAGAGGTCATAATCCAGATTAGCAGAAAGGCTTCTTCTTACTCGCTGTACTCGATATTCTCTGATGTCAAGT
>JANSYO010000288.1 GCA_024742395.1 Cytophagales bacterium | reverse complement strand
AAAAAGAAATTTGATTATTTGTTTGTTGCACTATGGATGAGTATGTGATTTGTTGTCCTTTCCTTTCGTTTCATTTCGTTAACAGTCTATTAGTGATTTACAACGATTCAAATTGATCCTTCTAGGGAACATTGACGTTGGGAAAACTTCGCTCATTTTACGCTTTATTGTATGTACTGTCCGCTCTCCTATTTGATAAACAACTGCTTATTGCATCACACAGGATAATGAATTCACCGATTCGTTCTCAGGAGAGATAGATCAGGTTTTTATTTTTGTTGTCTTGTAACACTTAATGAGTACTTAACCATCTTGTAGAAAACCAAAGTGTGTGGTACAGGAGACAGGAAATGCGAAATAATAGTTGTATGTCTTTGTTGTATTAACAACGGCTTTTTTTTGCTAAATTTCTGGTAGAATGATACTGCCGGACAAGAACGCTTCAGAGCGCTTACATCTAGCTACTACAGAAGTGCACATGCAATAATAGTTGTCTATGATATCACAAACCGCGAATCATTCGATGATGTTGAGGGATTTGTTAAAGAAGGCGAACGCTACTCTGAACTATCTCTTAAATTTCTTATAGCGAACAAATATGATTTAGAAGGCGAACGAGTCGTCTCTGCAGACGAAGGAAAGGTTAGAAAAACAAACAAAGCTTCCAAAATGAAATTAACACGAAAGCGCAGGCCCTAGCGGATAAATTAAAGATGCCCTTCCTCGAAGTAAGTGCAAAAACAGCTCACAACACAGACGCAGCATTCCAACAACTAGTAGATCTGTTGTTCAGGTACGAAACAAAAAACCAACGAAAACAAACACAAGTTAACGCCTTCCAGTGAGTTTCCAGCTCCAAGCGTGGGGAAAGAAGACTCAAAAAAATCGAAAAAGAATAAGAACTGTATTGTCTCTTAACTTGCAGTGTACCAATTGACCAAGTCAAATATTTCAAACTTGCTGAATACTTTTTATAAATTATAAATATTCTTCTAATTAATAAGCGGCTGGGTTGGGGCCTGGGGATTATTAATTATATTATATTTTCATTGTTTTTTTGCGGAACTTAGTGAACCATGCCTTCCCTTCTTAAAGTTCCTTTGCCTGTTAAGGAGCCTATCGCTCCGTTCCGTGGTCTTTTAGATTACTATGAGTTCAACTCTTTCTTTAGCTACGTACGTTTTTTTTTGGGTTGAGTGTTGTGCGATTAATCTCGCTGTGTAGAGAACTTTGGCCCGTAGTTTCCCTCTTTTTAATGGGTTTGAATCGTGAGTTTGATGTGGTATCACTTGGATTTGTTTTTT
>JANSYO010000431.1 GCA_024742395.1 Cytophagales bacterium | reverse complement strand
TGTAAGTCAGATGACGGATGCCTCGGTGGGGTATGATTTGGTAGCGAACCTATTCAATCCCGATAAGCTGATGCTTCAGACGGCTGCTTATGTGATATATAAGCTGGATCAGGAAGCCTATCATACGAATACAAGGCGTTTAAAACCTTCGATCAAGAAAGAATTGGATAAGGCAATATTGCCTCCTGTTTATCAGGAAGAAGGAGAGAGGTACCATCAAAATCTCTTGTTGATCGAGCGAGTTGTTCTGCTCAAAGCCCTACCTCATTTCGCGAATGTTCATGGGGAAGTGATCACATTGATTGCAGATGTCATGGAGGAGATCACGGTGCAGGCAGGCACAGAACTGATACAGGTTGGAGATAATGGAGGAACGCCTTTATACATCGTTAGAACTGGGACAGTCACGATTTCTAAAGCAGGTGAGGAAGATGAGGTACTTGAAGAAAACAGTGTATTTGGAGAACAACTCGTCTCAGAATCAGAATCCTTCGATTTCAGTGCAGTAGCCACTACGGATTGTGCTTTGCTTGTATTGAGAAAAGAAGAATTGCTGGATATAATGGTTCAGCACCTGGACCTTACCGAATCGTATCTCAAGGTATTGAATGATGAAATAGAGAAAGACAAAGAAGAATTTGAAGAGGAAATGATGATGGATATTATTTAGTAGATTGTAATTATTCAAGATAAATGATATCCCTTGATTTTTAAAAGTTGCAAAATTTATAGTTATTTGGTTATTAGATAGCCCGACCGCCTTAAAATGAACTTAGACCAAGAAATAATTCTACTTTATGCCGAGGAAGACGACCAGCCCATCGAAGGTGGACTAAAAGGTTGGGTTTCGAACTTCCATAAGTTCTTGGATACCTTGTTGTCTCAGATCATCAAAGGTGATCCACAGATCAAGCTTGTCACAGAGAAGGGCTTTTCGGAAAGCACGATCTCGAATACGGCAGTAGTGATAGCGGTAATGACCCCCAACCTGGCCAAAGCTTCTTCTTTGATGGT
>JANSYO010000306.1 GCA_024742395.1 Cytophagales bacterium | reverse complement strand
ATCCTTTGAAATGCTCGCCTTTATACATTTGACCGGAGCCCGGCAGCAAAAAGCTTAGAAGTGCGGCGGTTCTGGGGCTCCAATTTTTTTCTGAGGGGTCTTTCGTTTGTGCCGAATGCGTCATTTCCATAGTTTTTATGATAAATATAAGAAATTTATTTTCAATGCTTGGGACTATGTCAACGAAATTCAAAGCAAGCGATCAGCGACAAGGTGAGCAAAAATTTATTAAAGTTGACTTTGTGAATAGGAGGCTTTAATGTGCTGACTCAGTGGTGGTTTGACACTCCAAATGCGGAACGTTTCTCATTTTGGATTTAAAAATGTCTTGCAAAATTTGAAGCTCTTTTTTGTATTTCAAATCGGTTCTGGAAGCAAAATAAAGGGTGTTTTCTGTTTTAACTTTGCCATCCCATATCAATCGTATTTCTTTCTTTTCAATGCCTTTGTGGCATAAAAAATCTGGGATCACAGCCAGACCTGTTTCATTACTTAAGCATCTGATAATCGAACCAATATTGGGAAGGATGTAATTTGGCTTGAAAGCAGGTCTTTTATTGAAATTTTCAAACCAAAAACGTCTGAAGTGTTCCATTTCATTAGAAGCACTGTACCAGATATTGTTTTGAAGTTCGTTCTCCAGCTCTTTCCATTTGTTAGCTTTTATCAGTCTTTCCAGAGCAGTGGTTTCTGTTTTTGCACCGGCTATCAGCACAATTCTTTCTTTTGAAAAGGCAGTGTATTCTACCAGAGATTTTTTGTCATTTTGTTTCCTCGGAGTAATCACTAAATCCAAAATTCCGTTATTCAAATCTTTGATAAGGTCTGTATGTATTCCAAACTTGGCCACTAAATCAAATGCTAAGCCTGGAATTTCTGATTCTATAACATGCTGAAACATCTCGGAGCACATGCCCACATGTAATGAAGGGTTCTTTTCCTGAGTAGTTTTCTTAAAGTGTTGCTCGGCAATTTCAAGTTTATTGATTGACTCAATGATATACTCATAAAGGAATTTTCCTTCTTCAGTGGGTATCATCTTTCTTGAGGTGCGTTCAAAAAGCTTTTTGCCAACGTATGCCTCCAGTGCATTGAGATGAACACTTACGCCAGGTTGTGAAGAGTACAGAGCCATGGCGGCCTTTGTCAACGTGCCGTTCTCATATATTTCTTTAAAAGTTCTATACCACTCCAGATTTACCATATGTATTAAAATATTAATACAAAGGTATGATT
>JANSYO010000219.1 GCA_024742395.1 Cytophagales bacterium | reverse complement strand
GGCTTTTGCTGTCTGCGCGGACTCTCTTTCTCTTTTTTCATTTTCAGGATTTTACCGGGCTTGTCGGGTAGCCAATGTTCACAGCATTCGCGTTTTATCCCTTTTTTACAAAACAAGCGGCCATCTCTCTATTTTCGAAGACGAGATAAGGGGGCTTTTTCAAAGTTTACCCAATTCTCCGATTTCGGACCACCAATTTTCAGGCGAAATGGATACCCTCATTTGTCTTATCGCCCGTATGAATCAAATCTACCCAATGAAAATCATCCAATTATTCTGCTGATAAATCTATTCAATGCACCTGCGGCCCCTCAAGATTCCATCTTATTCGGGCATGAAACATTATTTGCTCATTGATTTTCATTTACCGTCTGATTTTCATAAGCCCCCTGGACGCGTACTCTTTTCCTGGTACCATAATTCTTTTCCATTCAACGGGGCCGCGGTAATTCTTGATCTAATTTTTCAATTCAGGCTATCACGATTCTCCTAAACCAACTATAAAACTGTAGAAATCTCTTTTGCCCCGCCTTAACAGACCAATTCTCCAATGGACTAACCAATTCAACCCCATTTTCTGAATATTGATAATCAGGCATTTACCATTTTTTAGGCGGGGAGAATCATTCTTTCAAATTCTTACAGATACTGTTTTCTGTTGCGCGATTGTCTGTGAACGGTCTGCATAAACGCAGGTGGGGCGCTTAGCCCCACTTGCCGTTTTATGCGGTGTTATGTCCAGTTCACTCCTTTCTCTTCACCATGTATACCCCATTGTCAAGTCAAAACGCAATGGATTATGCCATTCCCATTTTTGATCTATTCTTGGGTCTTTAACAATATCATTGAAAATGATCTTATCAATTTTTTGAAAATTGACCAGTCGTGAATTAACCCCTATCATTAAATTTCCAAGCCGGAAATTTATACCTAGCCTAAACTGGATATCATCCAATTCAAAAGTGCTTTGTGTGTAAGGAAAAAGAATTAAATTCTCCGTATGATCAATCCTTCTAAACAGAAGAAAATTAGATATTATTTCCCCCGAAATCAACCATTGATCTCCCAATTTCAAAAAATTCAAGAGAGATAAAGGTGCTTGAACCTTTTCGTATATATTAAGGTTTAACAAAATATCAGGTTCAAGGCCTCTCTCAAAATATCGCTTGTTAAATGGTCTTAGGAAAGTTGCTTTTTCATAGCCCGCTCCTAGCCCTAAGAAACTACCAAATCTTTTACTTTGCCAAACTTTTCTTCTTATACTCAACCTCATACGGTAAGTACCCCAAAATTCAGGCTGAGACGAAAGTAGCAATTCTTTATCGGGAAAATCGAATAGTCTTTTGTCATGTCCTTCTATCCCTGCATTCACACTGATCATCCAATCACCCATAGATTCCGCTTGGCAGAATATCGACTGAATGATAAATAAAACACCAATAGTTAAAATCATCTTTTTCATAGCTTTACTATTTTTTCGTGGAAAATCACTCCATTCACATTCAATTGCAGAACGTAAAGACCAGATGGCAAATTAGCCATGCCCACTTTGAAGTTATGGGAATACTCTTCATTTGTTTTTAACACTTTTCCATCCATAGAAATTAAGCTGGCGGTTATTCTTGTGCCAGGTATATAGCCCGAACATGCAATCTCAATAAACTCATTGGCTGGGTTAGGAAAAACATCCGCTTTAAATTCCGCTGCACCTGACTTTGAGCTGGAATTTCTAAAGCCAAACCCACCACCACAATCTTTAACAAGAATTCGGTCACATACCTCCTTTGAGCCACAATCATTTGTCACAGTAACACAGACATAGCCATATCCGGTTGTTATGCCTGCATATCTTCCCTTGTTATCGTACCCATAACCTGAAATCGCTCCATAAAAATCCCATTCAATAGATGAATAATTACCCAGGCAATCCTCAAAAAGGTTTAAAAATGTCTCCCCTTGTTCGCCCACACAT
>JANSYO010000152.1 GCA_024742395.1 Cytophagales bacterium | reverse complement strand
CTGACCGACAAAACGAATCTTCGCGACCTTTTTACAAAAACTAAATTTCAATATGACAAAGAACGAAATAGTCTTAATGGGCAAAATTTATTTAATTTTTAATCCGTCCCAATTTTTATGGGACACTAGTGATTATAAATATTAAATTTTAGTTTTATGAGAAGTCTAATTTCCATCAACGAAACATCCAAAATTCCTAAATACAAACAAATTGTAAATTCAGTATTGATGGCCATTGGGACAGGCGGTGCCAAACACAATGATAAGTTACCGTCTGTTAATGAACTTTTAGTGGAGTATGACATTTCTAGAGATACTATTCATAAGGCTTACGAATACTTAAAAAAGAAAAAAGTTGTTTATTCAATTCCAGGGAAAGGGTACTATATTAGTGAAAATGATTTTGTTTTAAAAGTAAAGGTGTTTCTTCTTTTTAATAAGCTTAGCGATCATAAAAGAGCTATCTACGAATCTTTCTCAAGAGAAATAGGTGATTTAGGTACTATCGAATTCTTTGTATATGATAATAATTATAACTATTTCAAAGAATTAATCAAGGCCAGTAAGAAAAAAGACTATACTCATTATGTTATTATATCCCATTTTGAAGAAGGTGGAGATAATTTAGAAGAGTTTCTAAGAAAAGAAATACCATTGGATAAGCTAATTATATTAGATAAAAAAATACCAGGGTTTACAAAAAATATTGGATGCGTTTATCAAGATTTTGAAAATGATATCTATACTGCTCTATTAGAGCTAAATCATCTCTTAAAAAAGTTTAAAAAAATTAAAATTCTATTTAATAAACACAGTTATCATCCAAAAGAAATAATCAAAGGTTTTGTGAAATTTTGCGGAGAATACGCTTATGAGTATGATATTATTCAAAATATTGAAAATGAAGAAATAACACCAGGAACGGTCTATATAAATTTGAAGGAAACAGATTTAGTGGCCTTGATAGGAAAAATTAAAAAAACAGACTACATTTTAGGGAAAAATGTTGGCATCATATCTTATAATGACACCCCTTTAAAAGAGGTTCTTTTAGATGGCATTACCGTTATTTCAACTGATTTCATAAAACTAGGGGAACAAGCAGCTCAAATTGTTTTAAAAAATGAAAAATCATTTTCTCATAATCCATTTTACAGTATAATAAGAAAATCGTTATAAAGACTTATCTGTTATTTCCCCTTTCGCAAATATGAAGGGGTATAATTCATCTTTTGCTTAAAAATTCTAGAAAAATAATATTCTGATTGGAAGCCGCAAGCATTGGCTACTTCAGAAATGGTCAAATTTGTTTCTTGTATCATTTTTGTTGCATTTCTTATTTTAAGCATTATTTGATACTGATTTGGGGATGTTTCATATGCCTTTTTAAATGATTTTCTAAACCAGCTGTAACTAACTTTATATTTTTCTGACAACTTAAAAAAATTAATTTTCTCATTCCATTTTAAATGAATATCATTTTTCATTTTCAATAAGATTTCTTCACTTAATGATAGATTCTTTTCCTTTAGAAGGGCTGATGCGTGTATGATTCCTAATAGGTGGATCAAATGAAAAAAAGATTCTTTATGAAAACTTTCCGTATTTTCCTCAACTGTTTTTATTAGATGTGAAAATGTATATAAGAACTCATTATCAAAACCTATTTTAATTAAAGGATTTTCAGAACTAAAACATCGCTTACTAAAAAGATAATCTGCATAGTCACCTTTAAAACCTACCCAATATTCCTCCCAACCCGTTGAAAGTATAGGGCGGTATCTATGCCAAACATTTGGATAGATGAGCATAATGGTCCCTTTTTCTATTAATTGAATTGGGTTCCCATGACATTCAAAATACCCTTTACCACGAGACACATAAATAATTTGATATTCATTCAAACTCCTTCCCTTTTCCCAATTAAAATAGTACTCATCAGGATGTTCCGTATTAGGATATGGTTTGTTTGGCGGATGAATGTTATGACCTAAACTAACAATATTTGTTCTTAAACTACTATCCGAATTAGGTACATCAAAATACTCATTAATTGTTTTCATATCATTTTATGCAAAAATATGCCATAATATACATTGATAATATACAAATATTTATCTAATTATGTCAAATGTTATGATATTTATTTAATTTTTTGCATTTTTTGACTTATATGGATATGGTAATGCTGAAAATTCTTAACGCTCTTTATTTATTCGGTTGTAAAATGAAATTTATATGATTCTTGAAAAGAAAAGAAATAATCCTTTCTATGATATGGAGGAATGTGTCAATGGGTCTAAGAGCAATCATATTGTAAGACATTTAATTTCAGCAATAAATTCTGGCTGTATTAAAGTTAATGACAAGCTACCATCAATAAACGAATTTTTAAGTGAGAATTGCAATTATTCACGTCCTACGGTAATAAGAGCTTATCAAAAACTAAAAGAGAAAAAAATTATTGAATCTATCCATGGTAAAGGGTTTTATATATATAAAGCTGAAAAAAAAGAAGTTCTCTTAATTTTCAAACAATTAAGTTATAAAGAAAAAGAAATCTATGATTCGTTGAGTAAAATATTAAAAAGAAGCGCAAATATTAGACTTTTAATTCATGAGAATAATCCAGATTCATTTATAAACTTCATAAAACAAGCAAATGAATTCTCATATTTTGTTGTTTTTCATAGCTCATTTAATGACAATTACTATGAACAACATATTCGAAATAAAATCCCTCCCAACAAATTAATTCTTCTTGATAGTAAATTGGATAATAATGATGAAATTATTGCAGGAGTATATCAAAACATGGAGAAGAATATATTTTCTGCCTTAAAGCAGCTTTATCCATTATTAAAGAAGTATAAAAAAATTATTGTTGTTCATGAAGAAAAAGAAACTGCCCTTAAAGAGATTGTTCTTGGCTTTGAAAAATTTTGTTCGGCGCATTCTATTGATTTTCAATTTGGTCATGAGGTTAATAGTATTCCTATAAATAAAGAAACGGTTTATATTAATTTTCAACAAAAAGTTTTAGCAGAATTAATAAAGCGAATTAAAGATTCCAAATTTAAAATAGGTAAAGAAATTGGAATCATATCATATAATGAAACTCCTCTTAATGACATCTTACTAGAAGGAATTACTGCAATAACTACAGATTATGAAAAAATGGGGCAACAAGCTGCATACATGATTATGAATGACCAATCACTTAGACTGGACAATTCATTCTATGTAATTCCAAGAAAATCTGTTTAGCTTAATCTATTTATATTTCAAAAATCTTCTCTATTGATAACAGTACGGAATGGAGTACTTATAACAGTTATTTAATATTGTGTTAATATTTTATCGGTTTGATAAATTATTGCGGGATTTATTTGCTAACTCAAATTTTTATCTAACTAAAACTATCAGTTATGTAATTCAACACAAAAGCAAAATGCCCAATCACTGATTTAAACTTTAACTTAATTTAAATGAAAACAATGAGAAAATTTAAAGAACTATTGTTCCTTGCTTTAATGTTTCTATCAATTCCGATATTTGGACAAGATGGAATTATAGTTGAAGGAACCGTGACCGAGGCCAACACGGGAACCCCTATTCCCGGTGCTTCAATTATTGTAAAAAACACCAGTATAGGAACTGCTACGGATTTTGATGGTAACTATTCTATTTCCGTAAATTCTGACGCCATTTTGGTTGTTTCATATATTGGATTTCAAACTATAGAAGTACCTGTAAACGGAAAAACCCAATTAAATTTTACTTTATCTGAAGATGCCCAACTATTAGATGAAGTAGTTCTGGTGGGTTATGGGTCCCAAAATGAGAAGGCCGTAACTGGTGCCGTTCAACAAATATCGGCTTCAGAACTAGAGGATGCCCCAGTATCACAAATTTCCCAGAAATTACAAGGACGCTTAGTAGGGGTTCAAATTAATCAATCCACTGGAAAACCTGGACAGGGGATGCAGGTAAGAATAAGGGGCCAGGCATCCATTTTGGCCGGTAGTGACCCTTTGTACGTGGTAGATGGCTTTCCTATTGTAGGAGACATAAGTAACATTAACCCAGATGAGATAGAATCAATCTCTGTTTTAAAAGATGCTGCTTCAACCTCCCTATATGGATCTAGAGCCGCTAATGGCGTGGTACTTATTAAAACTAAAACTGGTAAAATGAATCAGGATGGCTTCTCTTTTAATTATTTTGGAGGAGTGCAAGCCGTTCCCCAAAAAGGGCGACCGGATATGATGAACGGAACCGAATTTGCTCAGTTCAAAAAGGAATACTATGAAGATTTGGGAGTTGCCGTTCCTGAACCTTTTCAAAATCCATCTCAGTATGGCGAAGGCTATAATTGGTATGATGCCATGTTAAGAACTGCGCCTATTCAGAGTTACAATCTATCTTGGACATCAAGAAAAGAAAAATCCTCTGTCGCAGTAGTTGGAGGGTTCTTTAATCAGGAAGGTATACTTCAAAATTCAGATTATAAAAGATATTCCCTCAGGGTCAATTCCAGTTTTAATCTTTTGGAAAATTTAAAACTAGGCCTCTCTGTTGCCCCCAATTATTCAGTAGATAATACCCCTGGATCTGATGGTGCATTTTATGCAACCAACAATAATGGTGGTATACCGGGTGGATTCATTAACAATGCCATGTTAACTTGGCCAATTCTTCCTTTTAAAAATGCAGATGGAACATTACCTCTTACTGCATGGATTCCCGGTGTTAGTGCGTTTCCCACTCCAAACTGGTTCAGATCTATACAAGAAATAACCAATAAAACAAAAGCAACAAGAATTATTTCCAACGCTTATATAGAGTACCAGCCAGTTGAAGGTTTAGCTCTAAAGACTACAATTAATGCTGATCTGGGCAATACCACCTTTAAGAATTTTATTCCATCAACAGCTTCTGCTTCTTTCGCTGCACTACCACCAACAATTGCCACATCTATTAGGATGAACAGTAGTTATTTATCTTGGTTAAGTGAATCTACTGCGGTCTATTCAAAATCTTTTGGAAATCACAATATAGAAGCGCTATTAGGTTATTCAGTTCAAAAATTTGAAGGTGATAACACGCAACTATATTTATCAGATTTTCCTGACGATCGGGTAAATACCATACAATCTGCATTAAACATTGATAGAACAAGATCCTTTGAAAACATAAACGAATGGGGGCTGTTATCTTATTTTTCAAGATTAAACTACAACTACAAAGAAAAATATCTTTTAAGCCTAGCCTTAAGAAGAGATGGGTCTTCTAGATTTGGATCGGAAAACAAATGGGGTAATTTTCCATCTGTATCTGCCGGATGGGTAGTTTCCGATGAAAATTTTATGGAAAACTTTTCTGCAGTTTCATTTGCCAAGTTACGGGCCAGTTACGGGGTAATCGGAAACAATAACATTGGTAATTACACACAATTTCCTATAGTAGATAACTCATCCAATGCTGTTTTTGGCAACGCAATTGCTAGTGGAGCAGCTGTTACAACCTTGGGAAATTCCAACTTAGGCTGGGAAAGAACTAAACAATTTGACATTGGTTTAGACCTTAGGCTGATAAATGATAGAATTGAGTTTACCTATGATTATTACAAAAAAAACACTACAGATTTATTATTTAATGTAGCGGTGCCACAGGAATCCGGATTTACAAACTATAATGATAATGTTGGTGAAATAGAATTTTGGGGTCATG
>JANSYO010000089.1 GCA_024742395.1 Cytophagales bacterium | reverse complement strand
GACGCGAATTAATAGAATCAATAAATAATTAATAGGGTTTGGCTTTCATATGGAAGGCTGAACCCTAATTTTGTATCCACTAAATAAAAACTACTGAATGGAGAAAAACATAGAATTTCTGTATCAATATTTAAACAATGCTGCTCCCACTGGTTTTGAATATCCCGGACAGCAGATCTGGCTGGACTATATCAGACCATTTATTGATGAAACGATCATTGATAATTATGGTACAGCGGTGGGTGTAATAAACCCTGGCAAAGAGTATAGTGTGGCTATCGAAGCCCATGCTGATGAGATTTCCTGGTTTGTAAATTATATCACAGCAGAAGGTTACATATATGTGATTAGGAATGGCGGATCAGATCATCAGATTGCCCCCTCTATGCGAGTAAATCTTCACACCAGAAAAAATGGCGTGGTGAAAGGGGTATTTGGATGGCCGGCCATTCATGTAAGAGACAGAACAAAAGAAGAAACACCTTCGCTTAAAAATCTTACGATTGATGTGGGTGCCAGCTCAAAGGATGAAGTCCTTGAAATGGGTATTGATGTTGGTACAGTTATAACTTTTGAAGATGGTTTAACTGAGCTAAATGGTAAATTTTATACTGGGAGGGCTCTAGACAATAGAATGGGAGGCTACATTATTGCAGAAGTAGCTCGCAAGTTAAAGGAGAATAAAAAGGCACTGCCATTTACTCTTTACATCGTTAATGCTGTGCAGGAAGAAATAGGTCTGCGTGGTGCTGAAATGATCAGCAGAAAGCTCAAACCAGATGTGGCAATAATTACGGATGTTACCCATGACACGCAGTCGCCAATGTATAATAAAATTACTTCCGGAGATATTGCATGTGGTAAAGGACCAACCCTATCTTATGGACCAGCAGTACAGAATAATCTGTTAAATTTCATCATTGATATTGCAGAGGAGAAAAAAATAAGCATTCAGAGAAGTGCGGCTAGCCGATCTACAGGCACTGACACAGATGCTTTTGCTTATTCTGCTGAAGGTGTCCCTTCCGCTTTAATTTCCCTGCCTTTGAAATATATGCATACCACCGTTGAAACTTGTCACAAAGATGACGTTCAGGCGTGTATTGACCTTTATTATGAAGTATTACTCAAACTTGAAGCCGGACAGGACTTCAGGTACTTAAAGTAAAAGTTTAAAAAAGGAGTTCAGTCAATTGAACTCCTTTTTTTATAATTCACTGAGTAAGTCATGTATATCCAAACGCCTGGTATACATATCAATTTTCCCCTCCTCTATTTTTGGCCAATCTTCTTTAGGCCTGTCCCAGTATATTTCTACACCATTTTTGTCTGGGTCATCTAAATAGATGGCTTCAGAGACTCCATGATCTGCGGCTCCTGTTAATGGATAATTGTGATTCATGAGTCTTTGATAAATAATAGCTAAGTCTTTTCTGGTAGGCATTAATATGGCCGTATGGAAAAGACCAGGAGCCCTTTGAGGAGCAGAGTCGGCGTCTTTAGAGTACCAGGTATTTAATCCAATATGATGGTGGTAGCCACCGGCAGAAATAAAGGCTGCCTGATCTCCAATTTGCTGCACTATCTCAAAGCCCAATAATTTATGGTAAAAATTTAAAGAGGCTTCCAGATATGAGACTTTAAGGTGTACATGCCCAATTCTGGTTTCGGCCGGAATAATGAACTTATTTTCCAATATTCTATAGTTTAATGGCTATTAAACAGAATAAAACAAGTTAAAAGTTCTTTAATTTAATGAGCTTCCAGCCAATTATTTCCAACGCCCATACCAGTGTCAATTTTCACCTTCATTGGAATAGCATTTACCATGAGTTCATGAACTTTAGGCTTTAGAATATCCAATTCGTCTTTATGTGCATCAAAAATCAATTCATCATGTACTTGTAGCAACATTTTAGACTTAAGGTTTTCTTTTTTCATCCAGTTATGAATATTGATCATGGCGATCTTAATCATATCAGCAGCCGATCCTTGTATGGGTGCATTAATCGCATTTCGTTCAGCAAATCCCCTGTTTGTCTGGTTTCTGGAGTTAATATCTCTCAAGTATCGTCTTCTTCCAAGAATTGTCTCGGCATACTCATTTTCACGTGCTTTGTTGACACACTCATCCATATAGGATTTCACTCTTGGGAACTGCTCAAAATAGTTGTCAATGATATCTTTTGCTTCGCCTCTTGAAATACCCAAACGCTGAGCCAAACCGAACGCGGAAATACCATAGATTATACCAAAGTTGACCATCTTAGATTTTCTTCGCATGTCAGGTGTTACATCAGCGAGTTCTACACCAAATACTTTACTGGCGGTGGTAGAATGAATATCAACATCATTATTGAAAGCATTCACCATGGACTCATCTTCACTAAAGGCGGCCATGATTCGCAATTCGATCTGGCTATAATCGGCAGAAAAAATCAGATAATTCTCGTCACGAGGTACAAAAGCCTTTCTGATTTCTCTACCCCGCTCTGTTCTGATGGGAATATTCTGTAAGTTCGGATTGTTTGAGCTTAAGCGGCCGGTAGCAGCAACTGCCTGATTATAACTGGTATGAATTCTCCCTGTCCTTTTATTAACCAATCCCGGAAGAGCGTCCACATAGGTGCTTTTAAGCTTACTCAGCTCCCTGAAATCAAGAATTCGACGGGCAATGGCGTGTTCATTTTCATATTTCACCAGAATTTCTTCTCCTGTGGCATATTGGCCAGACGGCGTCTTCTTTGGCTTGTCATCTATTTTCATGTGCTCAAAAAGCACTTCGCCCAATTGTTTTGGAGAACCCACATTAAACTCGGTCCCGGCCAATTCAAAAATATCATTCTGGGCAATTAAGATATCTTTTTGCAGGGTATCTGAAAGCTCGTAAAGAGCGTGTACGTCCACTTTAATACCTTCCATCTCCATATCAGATAAGACATTTACTAAAGGTACTTCTACTGTATCAAGTAGTTCGCGTTGTTCTCTTTGAATTAAGGCCGGATCTAAGACGTGCTTTAATCTTAAAGTGATATCTGCATCTTCAGCGGCATATTCAGTAATTTGCTCTAATGGCACATCACGCATATTACCTTGTTTTTTTCCTTTTTTTCCAATCAAGGTTTCAATAGAAACCGGCTCATAGTTGAGATATTGATTGGATAAAAAGTCCATTCCATGCCTTTGGTCTGGTTCCAGAATGTAATGAGCCAGCATGGTATCGTATTGAGGCCCTTTCACTTGTACTCCATATGTTTTGAGAACAGAGATGTCATACTTAAGGTTTTGAGCAATTTTCCCTACCTTTTCGTTTTCGAATACAGCTTTGAATTCATCTACGATTTCCTGAGCTAGTTTCTTATCAGCCGGAACGGGCACATAATAGGCTTCTCTGGGTATGTAAGCAAAGGAAAAACCTACTAATTCAGCATCAAAAGCATCTAAATCAGTGGTTTCTGTATCAAAACAAAACTCCTTCTGAGCTTCCAGGTATTTAATTAATTCAGCTCTTTTTTCTTTTGTGTCCATACAATAATAGGTATGGTCATCTGTATCTATCGAAGTTTTCTCTGATGGAACAACACTTTCCGTAACGCCCGTTCCCTGACTTTCAAATAAGCCAATTTGAGCAGAATTTGTCGCTGGTTTTGCACTGGTTTTTGGCTTTGTTGCAGACTTTTCAGAGCCGGAAGACGCAGAAGTATCCGCTTCATCAGGCATCATTCTTCTCTTTAAAGTCCTGAATTCCATTTCGTCCAGAAAAGCAGTGAGCTCTTCTTTATTATAGTCTTCTACTTTTAGTTTATCTTCATTAAATTCTACAGGAACATGAATATCAATACGTGCGAGCTCCTTTGAAAGTAAGGCACTATCTCTGCCCGCTCTTACCTTTTCTCCTATTTTTCCTTTGATTTCGTCAGCATTTTCAAGAAGTCCCTCTACGCTGCCATATGCTTTTAAGTATTTTACAGCCGTTTTTTCTCCCACTCCTGGTATACCGGGTATATTATCTACTTTATCTCCCATTAAACCAAGCATATCTACTACCTGATCTATTCTTTCTATATCCCATTTTGCCAATACCTCCTTAACTCCTTGTACCTCAATTGCGTTTCCGAGAAAGGCTGGTTTATAAAGAAAGATATTCTCTTCTACCAATTGTCCATAATCTTTATCCGGAGTGTACATATAGACTTCAAAATCAGCTCTTGCAGCCTTTTTAGCAATGGTTCCGATGATATCATCTGCCTCATACCCATCCAGTTCAATCAGTTCAATATTCATAGCCTTAGCTAATCTTTTGACTAATGGTATAGCAATGCCAATGTCTTCCGGCATTTCCTCTCTATTGGCTTTATATTCAGGAAATTGAACATGTCTGAATGTAGGAGCTTTCGTATCAAAAGCTATGGCCAGATGGCTAGGCTTTTCCTTTCTAAGAACTTCTAATAGCGTATTTGTAAATCCAAAAACCGCAGAAGTATTCATTCCTGTAGTGGTCACTCTTGGATTCTTGATAAATGCAAAATGAGCTCTGTAGATCAAAGCCATGGCATCTAATAAAAACAGTTTTTTTGAAGGCATTGGGTTTGCTTGTTATGGAGAAAATGTCTCCAATATTCGTTAATTTTAAGCTCTATTAAAACCATATCCTTAGATAATGATCAAAAAAGCGGTCCTCCTGCTTCTCCTATTCCCCGGCCTTACTTTGGCTCAACAAATAACTCAAGAAACATATCAGGCGAGAAACGAGACTGATTTAGTGGAGTTTGAATTTGTGCTGCCCGCAAAGGCTTATGATTTTAGAACTTCAGATTTAATGGTGAAATGGCATGTAGTCATGTTTGATTTGCTGGAGCAATCAACAGGCTATACCCCTAATGTAGCTGCGAGGACATTGGCCTACGTTAATCTGGCGGCGTATGAAAGTATGCTGCCAGGCCACCCTGAATACCAGAGTCTTTCGGGTCAAATTCAGGAATATGAAAGACCGGAAGAATATAATATAGATTCTCTGTATTTCTCTGATGCAGTGGCTGTGAATAATGCCGTTTTTAGCATGGTTGATAAACTCTTTCCAACGGCTCCTTATATCTGGATGGAAAAAGTTTGGACATTGAGAGATTCAATAGATACCATTCTGGAAGCGGACTTAGATGAAGTTACTTTTCAAAAGTCAAGAAATTATGGGTTGGCAGTGGCTGATTTGATTTATGAATATTCAAAAAGTGATGGAGGGCATCAGTCTTACATAAGGAGCTATGATATGAATTATCGCCTGCCGGCCTGTGAGGCTTGTTTTGAAATTCATAGATCTGCAGATGTAGAGAATACAGGTCCTTTACACCCTCAGTGGTTAAATAATAGAACATTTGTTGGCTCGAATAATACGGATTTTGGTATTAAACCTAAGGTTCAATTCTCAAAGTATCCGGGCTCCCCTTTTTATAAAATGGCCATGGAAGTATATGAAGAGTCTAAGACTGTAAACCCAGGTAATAAAAAATATATAATTGCAAATTTCTGGGACGACGCCTCAGGGTTTACTTACACGGCTCCCGGCCATTCTGCAGCCCTCCTGACCATGGTTTTACGTAACTCAGCTGTCTCTCTTGAGAGATCAGCAGAATTATATTGCAGGCTTGGCTTAGCCGTTAATGACGCCGTTATTTGTGCCTGGAAAGGAAAATATAAGCACAATCTTATCAGGCCGGTGGCGTATATTAACAGATACATTGATTCTGCTTGGGAACCCAAATTATTGACACCACCTTTTCCTGAATTCCCTTCGGGTCATTCTGTTCAATCAGCTGCCATGGCCAAAGTACTGTCAGAAACGATAGGCTATGAAGTACCTATTACAGATTATTCTAAATTTTGGGTAGGTGAACCCAGAAAGTTTAAATCATTTTGGGAAGCGGCTAACGAAACCTCAATTTCCAGACTTTATGGAGGTATTCATTATCGCGATGCATTAGATCAAGGTCAGGACATGGGCAAACTTGTCGGAGACAATATTCTTAAACTGAAATTCAAGAACGACTGAATTTAATTATTAAAGTTTACTGAATTGATAGCCCCGGGATTTTAAAGATTGAATAAGTATAGGTAATCGAAAATAGAGTTTATCTGTTCTTTCAGGATGTGTCCCAGCATGAATATGAAGATGGAAACCATTGAGACCCGCTGTATCTTCAACTAAAAGTATTTGATTATATATCTCTTCGGAGCTTTTATAATTCGACATTGCTGGTGTGGTATAATCTGCATTTGAGGACGTCCCGGGACTAAAATTTACTAAGATCAGATTAAGGTTTTCACTGATCTTAGCTACAATTTTATTGTACCATTCATAGGGAGGCATGAAATAGACCGGATTGCTTCCTATCCTTTTTAATTTAACTACATTTCTCTTTACATCTTTTTCAATTGCCTTTTCCGAAAACAATAGCAAATCACGATCAACCCAATCACAATAAAGTAGATGCTGGTCTGAATGCGGGCCTACAGAATGACCCGATGAAATGACATCTTTCACCATCGATTTATTGTTTTTGATATAGTCTCCGGTAAAGAAAAAACTTGCATAAATATTTTCTGCTTTTAAGGTTTCCAAAATAAATTGTAGTCCATCATCATAGTCATGGGCTGTAAACATCAGAAAGATTTCTTTTTTACTGGTATCGGACCTGTAAACTGCTCCATGCTTGTCTGTAAGCTGTGCAAAACAAGGATTGCTTAGAAATAAAAGAACAATGTAAAAGCTGGTTCTTATCAATTTGAGTTTAAATAAGTCAATAATAAAATAATATCTGCCGAACCATCCATAGTAGGTTCATTTGTAGAATAGTCAGCAAAATCATCGTGATATTTAATTTGCTTGGGTTGAAGTTCTTTGTATTCATCTTCTTCTGATAGAACAATTGCCAACATATTCTCATGAATGGTAGACCACAAGGGCCCATCTGCCAAACTACCCTTAACTTCTTTGTTAAGAATTTTCCAAAACGGCATATGAAGATCCTTGGGGTAGTCAGCATTTTCAGGAATACCTGTAATCATGCTACTTGCCCATGGGTTTAGTCCAAAAAGCCAATTAATATGATTAATAGCTAGAGCTTCAAATTCTGAACTACCAGTCATTTTCTTAAATAAAATAGATTGAGATGCTACTGCTGCAGCAAGGTTATTAGAGCACCAAATAAACAGATGACCTGCACCGTATGGATTGCGTTCTGCTCTTTCTTTAATTCTTTTTAGGTTGTGTTTATAAAAAGTAATTGCTGTTTTTTTATCTTTCTTATTTCCTGCTTCCCATAGAGCATAATGTCCCATATTGACAAAGGGATACATTTCATAGTGGCTTGCGGTGTCCCTTTCCATCCAAGACCATGTATTGATAATTTTGGCGTATTTTCTTGCCTCTTTTAAGAATCTTTTCTTTCCTGTTGACTTGGCCAATTCTGCAGCCGCCCATTCCATATCATCTGCCCAGGTGTTTTCTTCATATCTGTAAGGAGCTCCATAACTATTGCCCTGCTGGTAACCCTGCTTTCTTTGACCTAATAAGTAAAGTTCTCTTGCGGCAATTAAACACTTCTGAGCATATTCATGATAAACAGGAAAAGTAGAAAATGCCTGAAATCCTAAGGCAAGAGCAGCTGCAGATCTCCCTGCTACATTGGACACTCCCGTAGCTTTGCTTTTATATTTACCTAAACCCTGTGGTTCTCCAGTGGCCTGGTACACAGGTCTAAAACTATTTTCTCCCCAACCATAATCTGCATTGTCTTTATGCGGCAATTTAAAGCCTCTGTGATCACGGTCATCTGCCACTTGATGGTAGAGTTGGGTAGCGGAAGGATGTAAATTCATAATCCAATCTAAGCCCCATTTAGCTTCATCAAGAATGTCTGGCAAACCATTAGGTGATGGTTTACCCAAATGATCAAAGTCATCTTTGAAAGAGTCAGGTTGGTAAAACCAAGCCTGAAACATGCGGGCTGTAGCGTTACTTCCTGTAATCAGGTATTTTAATTGATCTCCTGCATCATGCCACCCTCCGGTCGCATTTATTTCTGTAGAATCTGGTATTTCGGCATAAAAACTCAATCCATCTTTCTGATGACAATAAACATCTAAGTATGGGTTATAACCACAACGTTGCGACCGCATAAAACCAAGTACATCCTCCTGCCAGTTTGGGAAATTTCCAATTTTAAAAGCATTAGAGTTGACTTTTCCATCTGAAGTTACAAGCTGATAAGAACCTATAGCATCCACTTGGCTAAAGTCAATTTTAATGTACTTTTTAAATGGATGCCAATTTTCTTTTTCTATCAGGCTGGTTTCAGTTTGAATTCTAGAGTTGGTCAGAGTATTCAACAGAAAAACATCGGGTTCTGTGTCATCCATTAAGCAGAGCAAGGCAGTTTTTGGAGCGTTTACCAAATATCCCTGAAGGTTTGTCCGAAACTGATTTTTCTGGCCGGCAGCTCCTAAATGGGTGTAAAGAAAAATGAAAATTGTTAGTAGATAGGTTTTAGGCATTTCGTTGATCTAATCAAATCTAAAATTATAAGCCAAGGAGACTATTGGGGCTCCAAAAACCGAAAGTTTGTACGTTTTTGAAACTCTTCCTTCATTTCTGAAAAATACGGAATATGCATTCTTTCGGGCATATAAATTATACAAAGTGAAGTTCCAATTTCCTTTAAAACGCTTGGTTCTCATACTGGGCTGATAAATATTCCAGGAGAAATCTAATCTGTGATAATCTGGAATTCTGGAGTTATTTCGAACTGAGTAAAATGGATAGATACTTTCCGAAAAATTTATAAATCCTTGCGGAGTAGTGTAGGGCCTGCCCGTAGAGTAGGTAAAATTAAAAGAGAAATCATGATGAGCTCCCTGATTAATTATCATTGAAGCATTCACTGTATGAGGTTTATCGTAATTGGCTGCGTACCAATTGCCAAAATTTATTTGTTGATTAAAACTGTTACCTTCCTTCACTTTATTTAGCGATCTGGCAAAGGTATAATTGATCCACCCGGCCACTGGGCCCTTTTTCTTTGATACCATTAATTCTACACCGTAAGATTTATTTTGGCCTTGTAAAAGCTCAGTTTCAGGATTGCTATTCAATAAGAAATCCGCCCCTGGTTTGTAATCAATTATATTATCTGTAAATCTGTAGTACGCCTCAGCAGAGAATTCATAAACGCCATCAAAACTGTTTTTGAAATAGCCTACCGAATAAAGACTGCTTACTTGTGGCTTTATGTAGATGTCTGAGGTTTTCCAACGACTAGTTGGAATAGGCGTAGTAGTGTTTGAGATAATTTGCATGTATTGGCGAAGCAGGTTGTAACCAATTTTTATAGAACTCTGCTTGTTCAATGATAGTCTGAGGCCAACTCTTGGCTCCAAGCCACCATCATTACTAATAACTTCTCCATTAGCATAGGTTTTTACTTCAGCAACATATACATCCGTACGCTCTTTATCCTGTTCATAGATTTGCTTCTCAGCCGGACCATAGTTCCTGAAGTCTGAATATCTGACACCCGCAGATAATGTTAGATTCTCAGAAATCTCAATTTGGTCTTCTAAACTAAGTCCAAGTTCTAAACCGTTTTCAACAGGTGTTTTGATCGAATTGACGGCCTGACTGGTGCCTGGAATTAATTCACCCGGATTTATTGAATATTGAGTGGCATCTAAGCCAAACTCTATCGTATGCTTTCCTTTATAGTAGTTTAGGTTAGTTTTCGCCTGTTTATAACGAATATTCTGAGCTATTTCTACTTCATTTTCACTTTCAAATTCAGGAAGCAAAATGGAAGGGTCATAATTTGAGGTAACCAGCGTAGTTTGGAGGTTTAAATTATTTGAAAAGGCCGTAAACCATGTTCCGCTAAAGTTTAATGTTGAATATTTATATTGACTCAAGGTGGCATTAATTTCCGGAATTCCATTCAGGGCATCTGTTTGAAAGAAATCGTTGCTATAATATGCACTGGCAGAAAGAGTGTTTTTGTCATTAATTTTTGCAAATAATTTTGCGGAGCCATCATAAAATTTGGCTTTAATTTCCTTTAGCTTTTCGGAGACCAGTGGTAAGGCCCAATCATTTAATGCCCCTCTCCCACTTACCATAATACCAAGTCTGTCTTTTATGATAGGAACATCTAATTTTACTCTGTTACTGACAAACGAAGCCCCTCCTTCAGCACTAAATTTAGTTAAGTTTGGTCTGGCCAAACTCACATCAAGAACAGCCGCTGCTCTACCCCCATACCGGGCAGGAACGGTTCCTTTGTAAAGATCAAAACCAGAAACCGCTTCAGAAGGAAATGCAGAAAACAAACCGAACATATGTGTTGGATTAAAAATTGGTGCTCCATCTAAAAGCATAAGATTCTGATCTGTAGTGCCGCCACGAATATTTACACCGTTAGAAGCCTCACCTACGCTACTCACACCAGGGAGCATTTGAAGCCCTCGCATGATGTCAATTTCTCCCAAGGCAGTAGGAAGCTTTCTTACTGTTTCAATATTTAATGTAGATACGCCCAGTAGAGGTCTTTTGATATTTTGGCTGGCTGCTCTACTTATAACTACCTCATTTAGTTGATTTGACACTTTAAGCAGGCTAATATCAAGTCTGGTATTCTTATTTAGTACAAATGTTGTTCTGAATGGAACGTACCCTACATAACGAACAATAATATTTACCTCTTTTTGAGCCATTTTAACAGCGAAATTCCCATCAGCATCTGTTGCAATAGCCATTTCGCCAAAGTTAATGCTTACCGTGGCACCTGCTAAACCTTCGCCATCCAAACTGTCTTTTACTATCCCACTAATAGTCCATTGCTGAGCATTTAGTAAACTGGAACTAATAATTATAAAAAATAACAAAGAATATATTCTGCTCATTTTATCGCCAGTTTAGAGGTTCTGATTTTGTTCTGAATCTTCCTTCTTCACACGGAGCCAAAGGTGGGCTGAGCGTAGCCGGACCTATTATTCGCTGCCTACCTCCTACGAAATCAATTGCAGCGATATTGGATGGGACATCTGACCTATCCAGGTAATAATTAACTTTACTAACACCTGATACAAGGAAATAGCCCCCAATACTCTCAGTAGGATCAGTATCACTTGACATATTTCCATTTAAGGCTGCTGACGGGGTATCAGCCAGGCTTCCACTGTTTTGATTTTGGTCTCTAAGGAGTTTTATATATCGGTAAGCCTGGTTGTTGATTGAATGCTGAGTAATTTCAAGAATTGCACCGTTCTTTGTGTAATAAGGTATTTCAGCAATAAGTCTGTCTGTAATGGATTTGCCGTCTACAAATGCATCATTCATAGCGTTAAGTTCAAGAGAGTAAAGTATTCTCCAGCAATCACCATCGCATTCATAATCATATGTAATGCCTGCATTTGAAGCCAATTGATTATAAACACATTTACCTGCACCACTTTCGTCAATCACATAGGTACTGCCGTTACAGGAAATACAATATCTTTCTTTCTCGTATAATCTCCAGGACCAATAATAGGCATCACCTTTACCTTCTGGCTCATTGGCACTGATATAAACCCGGTGACCAGGTACTTCCTGCCCAAAATAATCTATATCTGCTGCATATCTCTGCTTCACTTCATTAATTGGACTTACCTTTTTCAATAATTCTTCCTGAGATGAATATGTCTTACCGTTAGAAAGCGTAAATTTTAACTGATAGCTTTTATTTTCTTCAGCTTTAAAGCCAACAGGAAACTTGTAAATACCGTCAAAATCATGAGAGAGCACAACAGAGGTTTCTTTATTCACAATCACTTCCACCTTAGCATCAGCTATTTTTGAGAAATTGCTTGTAGAAGACCCACTCGGTTTTGATTCTCTCAATGAAACGTAGTTTCCTTCTGTATCATCAGTGAGGTTCCCGTCTACAACAATTATGGAATCTGCAATGTCAAAGTCTGCCTCATATGGGTCTACACATGCACTAAGCCAGAGAGCAAAAATAAAAAGAGGCCAAAGGCCTTTTAGAAGTATTTCTTTTCTCAATTGGGTTGAATTTTAAATGTTTATGAAATAACAAAAAAGCGTAGATTATTCTTAACTTTTGATTTTTAATCTGACTAGAAATCCACGATTAAGCGATTCTCGTAGATAAATCAAATTCTTCCCTATGCACATCGTCATCATTGGTAACGGAATAAGTGGTATTACCGCTGCCAGACATATCAGAAAACTGTCTGATTATAAGATAACTGTCATCTCTTCTGAAACTAAACATTTTTTCTCTAGGACTGCCCTTATGTACATTTATATGGGCCATATGAAATATGAGCACACCAAGCCTTATGAGGACTGGTTTTGGGAAAAGAACTCAGTTAACTTACTTCAGGATAAAGTTCTTCAGGTAGACTTTGAAAATAAAATTCTTCAAATGGAGCAGGGAGAATCAATTTCTTATGATAAACTTATTCTTGCTACAGGATCTTCTTCCAATAAATTTGGTTGGCCCGGTCAGGACGCAAGAAGGGTTTTGGGGCTTTACTCCTATCAGGATTTAGAGGCGTTAGAAAGTATTTCTGAAGAAATTGAAACTGCTGTTATAGTAGGCGGCGGTTTGATTGGGATAGAATTGGCAGAGATGCTTCTTTCCAGAAAAAAGAAGGTGATTTTTTTAGTACGAGAGAATTCATTCTGGGATGCTGTTTTACCCGCCGAAGAGTCTGCCATGATAAACAAGCATATCGAAGACCATCATATTGACCTGAAATTAGGTGAAGAACTCCAAGAAATAATTACGGATCAGGAAGGAAATGCTTCTGCCGTTAGGCTTAAGAATGGAGAAACCATTAATTGCCAGTTTGTCGGTCTTACGGTAGGAGTGCATCCTAACATTGGATTCCTAAAAGGTACTGAATTAGAGACAGACAAAGGAGTACTAATAAATGAATATCTCGAAACTAACCTTCCGGATGTATACGCTTTGGGGGATTGTGCCCAGCATAAACAAGCCCCGGAAGGAAGGAGGCCTGTAGAACAAATTTGGTATACGGGTAAAATAATGGGTGAAACCGTGGCCAAAACAATCTGCGGAAACCGAAAAGAATATGAGCCAGGTATTTTTTATAACTCGGCCAAATTCTTAGATATTGAGTATCAAACCTATGGTTCTGTGCCTGCTAACAAACCTGAAAATTTAGCGTCTTTTGTTTGGCAACATGAAAGTAAAAATTTGCTCGTTAGAATCAATTTCAACAAAGAAAGTGGAGCTGTAACAGGAGTAAACACCTTCGGTATAAGAATGAGACATGAGATTTGGGATCAATGGATTGCAAATAAAACACCTATAGAAAAGGTACTTATTGACCTGTCAAAGGCCAATTTTGACCCTGAATTATTTAAACGCTACGAGTCCGAGATTGTTCAAGCTTATAATCTTCAATTCTCTAAAAACATCAAACTAAAAACTAAAAAAACGGGATTGGCAGCCATATTTGGATAAAGTAATATGAAAAAAGTAGGAATCATTTTAATAATCTCTTCTTTGGTTGTTTGGATAGGTTTGTTATTCGGTAATACTTTTCAATTGACCGATAAATCTTTTAAAGACACTGTTCTTGAGGAGCATCAAAACCTCTTAAGGCCGAAACTGGAATCCTTTTTTCTGACTAAGACAAACAATCCTTTCGTTTTTTCTTCCAAAATAAAAAAGGCCAAAGAAGAGGTCAATAAAGATCTGGATAATCAGGGAGAAACAGATCTGAAGATCAATGAATCCTATGAATTAAGCTTGACTAAAGCTGCAGGTATTGGTAGTGTAAGTTCCAATAAGTCTCAGTGGTTCCTGCTTGTTTTCTCTTTATTGGTACTAGGCTCTATGCTCTTTATTCTTCCTGATTTAGAACTAATCCCCGGCATTAAAAATGATGGTATCTTTCATCACCCGGGAACTTCAGCTAAATGGTTGGGAATAGTTTTAGGCGTTTTAATGATTTCATTTTACATCCTTTTGTATTTCTTTCCCCATTTTATTGTCAATTGGATCATCGTTTTAGATCCATTGAGCAGGATAATGAATGGTGGGGAAGCCAGTCAATGGTTTTTGTACGGTTTCCTCTATACCATTGCAGTTTTAGTTATGGGGGTAAGAATGCTAGTGAAATACAGGCATAGCAAATATCAACTTCTAAGAACATGCTCGGTTATGTTTTTTCAGTTGATTTTTGCTTTTATGATTCCTGAGATACTCAGTAAATTAAATATGCCCTCTGCAGATTTAAAGAATATGTGGCCACTAGATTATTCCTTTTTCTTTGATTACCGGATAGATCAAAAAATAGAGGCTGGTACCTTGGGTATTTTTATGTTTGTTTGGGGTATAGCCCTTTTTGCTATTGGCGTTCCTATATTCACGTACTTGTATGGAAAACGTTGGTATTGCAGCTGGGTATGTGGTTGTGGCGGACTGGCAGAAACCTTGGGTGATCCTTTTCGCCAATTATCAGACAAGTCCTTAAAGGCTTGGAAAATAGAACGATACCTTATTCATGCTGTACTGATTTTTGCTGTTGTAATGACTTCAGCTGTATTGTATACCTACTTTACAGGAAAAAGCACATTACTTGGTTTTCTTGATACAGGTACATTGAGATATACGTATGGATTTGCTATAGGTTCTGTTTTTTCTGGAGTAGTTGGAACAGGTTTCTATCCTATTATGGGAAACAGGGTTTGGTGTCGGTTTGGATGTCCATTAGCGGCCTATTTAGGTTTGGTACAGAGGTTTAAAAGCCGTTTTCGTATTACAACGAACGGAGGTCAATGTATTTCGTGTGGCAATTGCTCTACTTATTGTGAACAAGGAATTGATGTTCGGTGGTATGCTCAGCGAGGGCAAGACATCGTTCGTTCTTCTTGTGTGGGTTGTGGTATATGCTCCGCCGTTTGTCCAAGGGGTGTTCTCAATCTTGAAAATGGACCGGTTGAAACAAGAAAGATTTAAAACGTTTAGTAATTATTTCTTATGAATTCTACTATCGGAGAAGGATCTTGCAGACTATGTGGATGATGACCAATGCCTTTC
>JANSYO010000419.1 GCA_024742395.1 Cytophagales bacterium | reverse complement strand
GGAAACCAACCTCCAAACAACAAAGATTTCAAGTTTCTGAAAAAGCCAATAAAAGTTTTGCAATGCGCGGAGCTTGCACTGCACTATTCTTAGATAATATGTAATTATTACTGGTATTTATTAGCAGAATGAGAAGGAATCGGAATCGGTTGCAAACATGAAAATGGTAAACGTTTTCCATAGGTCTTAATTACGAATATGGAATAGTATTTAGTTTAAAATTGAATGAAATATAAAAATATAGATATATCGCTAATTATTTCATATTAATATGATCTTTTCTTTGTGAGTGTCGTGTTTATGTATTGAAATTTGCATTAACAATTAATAATTGATCAACAATTATGAGAACAATGGTTAAACTCATGGCGACACTTTTAATAGTTTTAAGTGCTGCCACTTCTAATGCCAATGCTACACTCGATTCACTATATGTGGAGCCACAGTGTAAGTTATTCTCGGTAGACGATCGTCAATTCCGTATGATCTATGCGGCTGCTGCCCAGCAGAACATCCAACTTCAATTAAAGGATCATGAAGGCAGATTGCTTTACAAATCCAACGTTTCCTCGGAAGGATTTGCGAAGGATTTTGATTTGTCGTTTTTGCCAGATGGTGATTATACGTTTGTGTTGAAGTCCGGAGATTATAAGTACGAGGAATCTGTATCAGTATCGCAAGCTGCTGCACAGACTGCTGCACAAGCGCGATTCCAGGCTTCTCAACTGATGCTGGTTGAAGTAGAAGGGGATGCTTATGCACTTGTTGGTACCAACCAATCCGGAGCGAAGCTTGCCTATTCACTCAACGATGATCAGGGGAATGCACTGTATACCGGGACGTATGCCAGCAAGGAGGAGATCAAGGATCTGTTCACTTTCCGCAACGTACAGGGTGATGTGACATTGCAGTTCTTCCTGGAGGGTAGTCTGGTAGATGAGCGAGTACTCGCATTGAAATAAGCACTTTAGTAAATACATAGATAGTTTGGAAAGCTCGTCTCAGGACGGGCTTTTTTTATGCTTG
>JANSYO010000066.1 GCA_024742395.1 Cytophagales bacterium | reverse complement strand
GTGTTTAGCTCATACTTATGCTCCAGCCTATAAAGCAGAGGAATTTGATGAGCTAATGAGCTATAGCTCCCATATTACTTTTAATTCATTGAATCAGTATAACCAGTTTAAAGATCAGGTTAGGAAGTATACTAAACCTATCTCTATGGGGCTGCGTATTAACCCGCAGTATGCTGAGGTAGAAACTGATATGTACAATCCATGCATAGCTGGCAGTAGACTTGGAATAACACGAGAGGCTTTGGGTGATGATTTGCCAGAGGGAATTGAAGGCTTACACTTCCATACCATGTGCGAAAACGACAGCTATGTTTTAGAAAGAACCCTCGTGCATGTCGAAGAAAAATTCGGAGACCTTCTTCATAAGGTCAAATGGCTAAATATGGGTGGTGGACACCTGATGACAAGAGCGGGCTATAATATTGAACATGTCATAAAGCAGGTTCAACGCCTTAAAGAAACCTACAAAATTGAGGTAATTATGGAACCAGGCTCTGCCATCGCATGGGAGACAGGCGTGCTGAAATCTACAGTGCTCGATATTGTTGATGCTCAGGGAGTTCAGGTAGCGATTCTTGATGTAAGTTTTGCTGCTCATATGCCTGACACCCTTGAAATGCCCTATAAACCAAGGATACAAGGGGCCTATCAAACCGATGTGCCGGGTAAGTATAATTACAGAATGGGTGGTATGACTTGTTTGGCTGGAGATTTTATGGGAGATTATGGATTTGATGAGCCTTTGAAAATAGGAGATACTCTAATTTTTGAAGATATGATTCACTATACAATGGTAAAAACCACCACATTTAACGGTGTTGGTCTGCCATCAATTGGAATTTGGACCTCAGAAGGTGAATTTGATCTACACAAACACTTCGGTTATCATGTATTTAAGGAGAAATTGTAGAAACAATTGCCACTAAATAAGATTTGACAAAATGTTATTTTGAATGATTCTATCTTAGCAGAACAGAAAGCTAGTTTAGAACACTTTATCAATAATATTATCAAAAAGAATTACTTATTGGCCTTAAAACGTATCGTTTTATTGCTTCTCTTACAATTTCCCTCATACTTAAAAGCTCAAATTAGTCGACAGGATTTTTTTGTTCCCAAAGAAGATAACGGGAAAACCATTGGTCAGGTAATTGATCAAAAAAACAAAGATTATGGCTTGGAATTCTTCTTTCAGGACGAGAGCCTAAAGAACACAATCATTCAAGGTATCTTGGTCAAAAAACACATTTTTGACTATTTGGAAGATACCTTTGGTTTCATCACTATTTTGAGAGTTAATGAAAATACCTATTTGGTAATGAACATTGACTTACGTAGCCAGATAATGGATGAAAACGGTCAGCCGGGAATTTATTTTATTCCTGAAAATGCCACTGAGATTAATGCACAGCTGGTTAGTAATCTCGATTTTTCGCCAATTTCAGATGCCGCTTTATTACTTCAAGGTACGCAACGGGGTACTGTCAGTTCGGCAAGTGGAATTTTTAAGCTACCTGTGAGTAAGACCTTTAATATTGTGGAAGTGAAGCACCCAGGGGTGGCCAAAAGGTCCTTGGTTTTTATAAAAAGACAGGGTTCGCCTTCAGATATGTTGCAAATTGAGTTAGACAGCCGGGAAAATTTCCTGGATGAACTCATGGTAACTGCTACGAAACCCGATGCCAACGTGAGTGATCACCGCTCAGGAATTGAGAAAATGAGTATCAAGACCATTCGTCAGATCCCTACTTTTTTGGGTGAAATAGATCCAATTCGAAGTATTACTACTTTACCAGGAGTAAGTTCTTCAGGAGATTTAGGAGCAGGATATAATGTAAGAGGAGGGGAGAATAGCCAAAACCTTATTCTTCAGGACGAAGCCTTAATTTTTAATCCCAGTCATCTTTTTGGCTTTTTCTCATCATTTAACCCCGACGTAATTAGCAGTGTAGAGCTATTAAAAGGATGCGGGCCCTCTAGCTATGGAGGTAGAGTAGCATCAGTACTTGATATCAATACCAGAAATGGCGATGTAAATAGTATTAAAGCAAAAGCTGGTTTGGGTCTGGTATCGAGCAGACTGAGTTTAGAGGGACCCATTAAAAGGGGGCGTTCCTCTATTCTGATAAGCGGCAGAAGCTCTTATTCAGACTGGTTAATAAATCAGTACGATGATATTGACCTTCAGAACAGTACGGCCAAATTCAATGACCTTACCGGTAAGTTATTCTTTAGTATTGGTGAAGAAGATGCTTTGAGTATTACCGGATATCGAAGTTATGACAATTTTAAATTCAGTCAATCAGCTTCCTATGGCTGGACTACAGAAAATCTATCGGCCAAATGGCATCATAAATTCTCTGAAAAGCTGGGGGCTGACCTCTCTGTGGCTCAGAGTTTATACAACAGTGTAGAAGAAGACCCCGATGAACTTTATGGTTTTATCAATACCAATAAAGTGGGTGTTATAAGTGGATCATGGAGGTTTAATCTGGAGCAGTCTGAAAAAATGAAATGGCAATGGGGCATTAATGCCTTTAACTATGATATGTCGCCGGGAGTTTCCAGACCGTTTTCTGAGAGAAGCCAGGCAGAAAGTGCTGAAATAGCGACTCAAAAAGGCTTAGAAACGGCAGCGTATATTGAAAGTAGTCTGGATCTTACGCCAAGTTTAGGAATGGATTTAGGTTTGAGATATTCCATGTTTCACAGATTGGGGCCCGGCACTATTTATACGTTAAATTATGCTGAAAGAGATGGTCGCTTGCCTTCTATTCAGGATTCTGTAGCCTACAATAATAATGAGATCATAAGTCGTTCTGGAGGTTTTGAGCCTAGAGTCTCTATGCGTATAAAACTTGCAGAAGCTTCCTCTATTAAGGCTGCGTATACCAGAACTCAGCAGTTTATTCAGCAGGTTTCACCTACCATCAGCCCGTCACCTATTGATTATTGGGTATTGAGTAGCAATAATCTTAAACCACAGCAAAGTAATCAGTTCTCTTTTGGAGTATTCAATAATTTTAATGAAAACAAGATTGAAACCTCAGTAGAAGTATTTTATAACAAGACATTTAATGCCTTAGATTACCTGGACGGAGTAGATCTTAAACTCAATCCTACGTATGAACAAGGATTGGCACAAGGTGTTGGAGAAGCATACGGTCTGGAACTTTTCATTAAGAAGCGTGGAGGTGTTTTTAATGGTTGGATAGCCTATACATGGTCAAGAAGCTGGCGAACTTTTAATTCAGAATTTGAAGGTCAGTCTATCAATAACGGCAACAGGTACCCTTCGGCATTTGACCAACCCCATCAGTTGTCTGTAGTTACTAATTTACAGTTACCAAGAAGAGTAGAATTCTCCTCCAATATTACTTACAATAGCGGAAGGCCAATAACGATACCTATTTCTAAATATTCTTATGGGGGCTTACTCTCTATCAATAACTATTCTGACAGAAATCAATACCGCACTCCAGACTATATGAGATTGGATGTATCGCTCACCTTTAACGGGAAAGAAATAGAAGGTAAGTGGTACAAAGGAGATTTGATTTTCTCAGTATATAATTTACTGGCTCGAAAAAATGCGTACGCCATTTGGTTTGACAATACCGGACAGGCATTTAAAACGTCTATTCTGGCAACCGCTTTTCCATCTTTAACTTACAATATATCAATCAACTAAGAAATGAGGAAGATTTGGTTTTTTCTCATTCTGGCTGTGTTGTTCGCCTGTAATGAGAAGTATGATTTTAATATAAAAAATAAAGAGAAAGGGATTGTTGTAGAAGCGTCAATCAGCGATAAATCATTCATGCAGTCGCTTCAAATTCCTTCTGATGGACGTTATTTTTCTGTGAGTTTGACAGAAACTAATGATGTAGACAATATTCGTGATGTGAAAATATCTGGTGCCAAGGTAACATTAAATGACAGTGAAGGAAATTCTTACACCTACACAGAAGAACTTCTTAGGCCTGGAATGTACTATTTGAAAGATGACTTTTTCAAAGCTGAGTCAGAATTATCGTATCAATTAATTATTGAACTCAACACCGGAGAGAAGTTTGAATCAACTTGGGAGGCAATGCCTCAAACAGACAACTCGATTGGGGAAGTCTTTTTTGAAGAAACAACTCAGGACGAGTACATCTTTGAGCCGGTCTCAGGTCAAAAGGTGATACAAAACTTTAAAGGTTTAAATGTTGGGATTGAGGTCCCTGTAAACCCAGATGGCTCAGAACGTTTCTTACTCTGGGATTTTGAACCCTTTTTTACTTTTTCTGCGGGGCTTCTTGACGTAGATCATCCTAACAAGTTTTGTTGGGTGTCCACAGAGGAATATTTGAAATACACAGAACTACAACAAGACAAAAAAGGAGGATTTAGAAAGGATCTATTCTTTATAAAGACAGAGCTAAATGAGAGAATATACGATTATTTCTCTGTAGCCATTCACCAGTACAATGTCACCGAAGATTATTATACCTTCTGGAAAGATTTGAACGGACAAAGAGACAAAGGTGGGCTTTATGACCAGCCTCCATTTGGTCTTTATACTAATTTCACTGCTGTGAATAATGAATATTCCTGCAATGGATATTTTGCTGTTGTTGAAGAGGCGTATACACGATGGGAGCTTGATAAATCAAAACTCTCTTTCGTGGTGGAAGACCTAACGGAATTTTATTGCCGACTATACTTTTTTGACGCGGATCCTGAAGGTCTTGATGCCTGCTTAAATTGTACAGTATATCCCAACGGAGTTTCAAATAACTACCCACCCGATTGGTGGAGAAGTAAATATGGTACTCGATGAGTAATCGCATCTTAACTAAAATCAGGCTATCGCTAAAGAATTCGGTTTCGTTGGCCTTTTTGGGCTATTCCTGTGTCTCTTGTATTGAGAAATACGATTTCAATGTTATAAATCAAGTTGAGGGGCTGGTGGTAGAAGCTTCAATTTCTGATTTGTCCTTTGCTGAATCACTATCCTGGCCTTCTGATGGCCGGTATTTTAAAGTGAAACTTAGTAAAACAAATGATGTGGACAATCAACGAGATGAACGTGTAAGCCAGGCAGAAGTCAAACTTAGAAGTAAAAGTGGTGCAGAATACATGTACACAGAAGATCCGCTTTTACCAGGAGAGTATTTTCTTAGAGATGAATTTTTCAGGGCAGAGAGAGATGAAGAATATCAGCTGGAGATAATACTTCCTGATGGCCAGTTATTTACTTCAAACTGGGAGTCATTACCGTCAAAAAGCCATCCTCTGGGATCTGTGGATTACATAGAAACTTCTCCAAATAAATACGTTTATGAAGCCGGAGAACGAGTGGTTAAGTCTATCCGCGGAATAGATGTGAGGATGCGTGTTACAGATTTTTCAGACTCAGAGAAAAGATTTTTCAGGTGGACTTTTGATCCATTTTGGACCTATGCGGCAGCATTGGTGGCTGATCCGGCTAGCCCGGCAAAACAATGCTATGTTACTTCAGATTATTATCTCGATGATTTTGTTTTGGCTGAGTTGAAAAGGGGAGATTATAGTCAGAAACTGTTTTTTTTAGAGACTGGAAGCAATTGGCGACTTTACAAACACTTCTCCACAATCATTCACCAAGAGGAGCTATCTGAGTCATACTACCAGTTTTGGAAGGACCTGGAAGCTCAAAAGGACAAAGGGGGATTGTACGATCAGCCACCATATGGCCTGATTACTAATTTTACCAACACGAATGGGAACTGGACTGTCAATGGATATTTTGGTATAGTTTCTGAATCTGCCAGCAGGTGGACTTTTGATCCGGCTGACCTATCCTATACCATAGAAGATAATTTATTGCAATGGTGCCAGGAAAATGCCGTTTTTGATCCGCGACTACCCCCTGATCAGTGTTTCGATTGCCGCTCTCATACATTGGGCGTAGCTGTAAATACTCCTCCTTTGTGGTGGAATAAAAATTAGTCGGTTTGAATAGAAAGTTAATTTACATAGCAGTTCTGTGTACTTTTTTTGCCTGTAATGAAAAGTACGACTTTAACGTGGAGAACGAAAAAGAAGGGATAGTCGTGGAAGCGTCCATCTCTGATCTTTCATTCATGGAATCCTTGCAGTTCCCATCAGAAGGAAGATATTTTAAGGTCAGACTTACTAAAACTACCAAAGTAGATAATGTTAGAGATGAGAAAATTATAGGTGCTCAGGTGAGTCTTATAGATGAAAATGGCGAGCGATACACTTATACCGAGGCTAAAGAGGAACCAGGCTTTTACTATTTAAGGGATGAGTTTTTTGAGGCCAGGCCAAATCTGGGGTATAAACTCGAAATAAGTCTGGCTACAGGTCAAAAGTTTAGTTCGTCGTGGGAACATCTACCTGAAGTGAAAAGTGAAATGGGCGATATCCACTTTGATGAAATCAGAAAGGATATTTATAAATGGGAAGCAGGAGAAAGAGTGATAAAAAATGTACGTGCTATTAATGTTAAAACAAATGTTCACGGTTCGGGTCAGGAGCAAAAACGTTTTTTTAGATGGACTTTTGAACCCATATGGGTTTATGTTTCGGCTTTAGCCGCCAGAGACTCTCCGGTAAGATATTGCTGGGTCACATCCCCATATGTTTTAAATGAAATTGTCTTAAATGAAGATAAAGGTAAAGGAGAATATGATCAGGAGCTGTTTGATCTGGAGACCACCGGCAATGAGTTAATTTATCATTATTATTCGGCTATTATTCATCAGGAGTCTATTTCTGAGGGGTATTACGAATTTTGGCTAGACTTTGAAGAACAAAAGAATAAAGGAGGGCTATATGACAAACCACCTTATGGTTTACCTACAAATTATATAGCTGAAAACAGTGATTGGACAGTGAATGGCTATTTTGCAGTTGTATCTGAATCTGCCGTACGTTGGGAGTTTACAAAGGATCAACTCTCTTATCCGGTAGAAAATAATCTGAAAGAAATTTGTGAAGAAATTACTGATGGTTCAGACCAATGCGTGATTTGTACAGTATACAACATTGGTACACCTAAAGCACAACCGCCGTCATGGTGGACAAGAGAAACGGTGGAGCCATTTAATGTGAAATACTGAAGGGAGTATATATTGTAACTAGTTATTGAGTTCGGTTGGATTTAAAGGCATTTATTATTCGGTCATTCTTAACGGGAAATTTCTCCTATTTTTGTTTAGACTTTTCTTCAACCCCTAATTAATGAAACAGCATCTTTATTTTCTTCTTATTCTCCTTTCTTTTCAAACTCATAGTCAGGTGACGGTAAATAACGTCATTAGTAAAATTAAGGATGAAGTTAGCACAGACTGGGCTACACAAACGGTGGATAATGTAAAAGCCGGGGATCCGGAAATTAAAGTAACCGGAATAGCCACTACCTTCATGGCTACTATGGATGTGTTGAAAAAGGCCAATGCCAGAGGACTTAATTTTGTCATTACACATGAGCCTACCTTCTATTCGCATACAGATAACCTGGAAACACATGCCAATGATCCTGTGCAAGAAGCAAAGCTTAAATTTATCAAAGACAATAACATGGTGGTCTGGCGTTTTCATGACCATATTCACAGAACCGTTCCGGATCAAATCTATGAAGGTGTTCTCGCTAGATTTGGCTGGGAAAAGTATCATAACGGAGATAGAACTTACACTATTCCGGAAATGACTCTTTTAGAAGTGGTGGAACATATAAAGCAAAAATTCGGAGCTAAAACGCTAAGGATTGTGGGCGATCCTGGAGCAAAATTTACTAAAGTAGGAATGGTATTAGGAGCTGCAGGAACAGGTGCACATTTCAGTATGTTGGCAAATCCTAATTGTGAACTTTTAATTGTAGGAGAAAGTAATGAATGGGAAACTGTGCCATATGTGCTTGATGCAGAAGAGTTAGGATATAATAAGGCTTTGATAGTTATGGGGCATGCAGATTCAGAAGAGAGCGGAATGGACTACTGTGCAGATTGGTTGAAAGGCTTTTATCCCGACATGAAAATTGAGTTCATAGAGGCCAAAAATCCGTATTGGACTAAATAAGATTTCGTAAAATTCCGTTAGAGTAAAAAACCATGTATTCCACATGAACCTGAAGACTATAAAACATCTCCTATTCCTGACTTTATTTTTTGCCACACAGCATTCCATTTTTGGCCAGTTAGACATCACTTTTCCGGTAGAACGGGCCGTTTTTCAACGTGATTTGAATAATCAGGGTACTATTCATATTTCAGGTTCTATTGCTCAGAGAGTAGACAGTATACAGGCCAAGCTTTTAGAACGAAAGAACGGTAACCAGGAAATAGCAATTGATTGGCAAAACATTGACAACCAATCTGGCCAGGGTTTTTTCATGTCAGAGTTAAAAGTCAAAGGAGGTTGGTACCGTCTTCAACTTAGAGCCTTTTTAAAAGGGGAAGTGGTGGCAGAAAACGAAGTGGCACGAGTCGGTGTTGGTGAGGTATTCGTCATCTCTGGTCAATCAAACGCACAGGGCGTACCAAATTACGGAGGAACAGGTGCAGCAGACGATCGTGTAAATTGTGCCAACTTTCACAACGGTAATTACTCTCTAGAACCTCAGTTTCCTTTATTATTTAGCCAATTAAGTACTTCTGCCAATATTGGTCCGATGGGCCTTACCCCATGGATATGGGGTGAAGTAGGGGATAGTTTAGTCAACAGATTGGGAGTTCCCGTCTTATTTTTTAACTCAGCTCTGACAGGAACGCTAAGCTACAATTGGTGGCAGAGTTCCAGAGAACCACCACAGTTAACTTTAAGTGCCATTACCAGCCAGTACTTGCCTCTTTCTTTTCCTTATCAGAATTTAAGATCAAGTTTACAGCTATATGCTTCTCTTTTGGGAGTAAGAGCTGTCCTATGGCATCAGGGAGAAACTGACACCTCGCCGGGTGTACCGCGGGAGCAAGAGATTTATGATTATTACAAAGATATTATCAAGAAGACCAGAGATGATTACGGCAAAAATGTAGCCTGGATGTTTTCAAAAGTCTCTTACAGTGGAGGATTCCTTTCAGATGAAGTGATTGGGGCCCAAACAAGAATAATAAACGAACCCGGTTTTAATATTTATGAAGGCCCTTTTACCGATAATTTACAAATTCCTAGGCCAGATGGAGTTCATTTTCAAAATGTAAACGGTACCAGAGGCTTAGGTTTATTGGCAGGGGCTTGGTTAGGTAAATTAAACTCTGAGTTTTTTGCTATGTGCCAACCCATCATCGAAAACCCTTTAGTACCGCTAAACTTATCATGTGCCAATAATACCCAGGCAAAGATTTCGGTGCCGGATAGTTATACGGTTTACAGATGGAACGATGGCACAGGCGGAACGGAAAAATTCTCAAGCAATGGTACTTTTGGTGCCACTCTAAAAGATCAGACGGGAAATTTTAAATTGAGCAATACACTAAATTTGAATGCTGTAAAGTATTCTAACCCATCTCCTCCTGAGGCTGCGAAAACTCTTTTATGTCCTGCAGAGGCATTAAGCTTAACGACCGGAACGGAGTGGCAAATTATCAGCTGGAGTTCGGGGGAAAGTACACCATCTATTCAAGTAAATAAATCGGGTAACTATTCTTATTTAGCCGCCAACAGTATAGGTTGTGAATACCATTCTGCTGATTTAGCCATTACCTCTATTACGGAACCGGATTCTGCCAAAGCTCCTAACATAAAGGTAAATGAATCCGTCTTTTCTGAAGATACAAGCCTATTTTTTTGTCATGGTACAGAGCAATTACTAAACTCTGTTTACCAATGGGATAGTTTAGTTTGGTCTGATGGTGAGAAGCTTTTTTCAAGAACAGTGGATAACTCTGGTGAGCTTAGCTTTTATGGATATTATGGGCCGGGTTGTAAAACGGCTAAATCTGTTACTGTAAGCTTTGAGAAATCGGAGATTTTAGAGCCACCAACAATTGAACCCTTTGGTTTCTTAGGTTTAACTGCAACCACCACCGCTTCTGTCGATAGTTTTTATTGGCACCTTGATGGGAAACTGATAGGTGAGTACACGAAGAACATTAAGCCGGAAGCCAATGGAAATTATACAGTATTGATCAAGCAGAGTATTGGAAATAATTTGATTTGTTCATCCGAATTATCTGAGGAATTTAATTTCAAATACGAGGTTTCAGATGAAACTGCAGTGATTGTTTATCCAAAGCCTACCTCGGGAATCATCTATTTAGAAACTTCTAAAAAGCAAACCAAGGTTAAGATTTTTGTTTATGGGGTAGATGGGAGTTTGGTAGGTGAGCCTTTAAGTATTCCGGTCTGGGAAGACAGATTGCAGTACAGTGTATCTGGTTTAGCACCAGGGGTATATATAATTTCTATTCAATCTGACCAGGATTTACATAAGGAGAGAATCTTTGTCAGGTGACCCTATTTTATCTTAGTTTATCACTGAATTATGATTGACTTGGATTTTTATTCTAAAGGGTTAACATTTGTAATACTAATACCTGAATTTAAGCTTCTTAACTAACCCTATGAAATTATCCGGAATAGACATTGCCATTGTCTTACTCTATTTAGCTGCCACCGTTGTAATCGGGCTTGTTTTAAAGAAGCGTGCAGAAAAATCAAAGAATGATTATTTATTAGGTGGTAACCGCATCCCATGGTACATGTTAGGTTTATCCAATGCCTCTGGAATGTTTGATATTTCGGGTACCATGTGGTTAGTGACTTTACTCTTCGTTTACGGAATTAAGTCTGCCTGGATACCATGGCTTTGGCCGGTATTTAATCAGATATTCTTAATGGTTTTTATGTCTGTATGGTTACGAAGGTCTAATGTAACCACGGGTGCCGAATGGCTTCATACTCGATTTAGTGGTCGTGGAGCCTCTTTGTCTCATTCGGTCATTGTCATTTTTGCCATTATACTGGGTCTTGGCTATCTGGCTTATGGTTTTATCGGAATTGGAAAGTTTGTTGAAATCTTTATTCCTTGGGAAGTGGTTTCTGCTTATGTGCCTTTCTCCATTACTCCGGAGTATGTGCCTCATTTTTACGGAATTATCTTTACCTGTTTCGCGGTCTTTTATTCACTTTTAGGCGGAATGATGAGTATTGTCTGGGCAGATGTAATTCAATATGGGCTGATGGCAATTTCAGGTATTGTCATAGGCATTATTGCTATGAATGCAGTTTCTACGCATGGTTTAGTAGTGCCCAATGGATGGGATACACCCTTTTTTGGAAAGGAATTAACGCTGGATTGGTCAACTATTATTCCGGAAGTTAATGCCAAAATTAAAAGTGATGGCTACAGTCTCTTCTCCGTTTTCTTTATGATGATGCTGATCAAAGGCTTACTGGTATCTTTTGCCGGACCGGCACCTACTTATGATATGCAAAAGATACTTTCTACTAAATCACCTCGTGAAGCGGCTCTAATGAGTGGATCAGTTAGTGCTATTCTGATGCCAATCAGATATTTCATGATTGCAGGTTTTGGGGTGTTAGCCTTGGTTTTTTATGATCGCCTCGATCTTATGGTAGGAGGCAATATTGATTTTGAACAAATTCTCCCTTCAGCAATCAATGAGTTTGTTCCTGTGGGTTTATTGGGTGTCTTATTAGCAGGCCTTTTGGCTGCTTTTATGTCCACTTTTGCCGGAACACTGAATGCTACTCAGGCATATATTGTCAATGATATTTATCTCAAGCATATAAATCCTACTGCAGATAGCGGTAGAATTAGAAATATTAACTGGGCGGCGGGCATATTGATGGTCATTATCAGCATTTTTATGGGCCTTTACGCACAAGATGTTAATGATGTACTACAATGGATCGTTTCAGGGCTTTACGGTTCGTATGTGGCTTCTAATGTGCTTAAATGGTACTGGTGGAGGTTTAATGGATCTGGTTTCTTCTGGGGAATGGTAGGTGGATTATTACCTGCCCTTTCATTCCGTTTTATTTTCCCTGATACCTTGGATCTGTACACCTTTCCTTTGATGCTTTTATTAGCCCTTATAGGAGCCTTGGTGGGAACTTATACGTCGGCTCCAACAGATGAAAAAACCTTAATGTCGTTTTACAAAACGGTTAGACCATGGGGTTTTTGGAAACCAATTCATGATAAAGTAGTCGCGGCAGATCCTTCTTTTGAAGGGAATAAAGATTTTAAAAGAGACATGTTTAACATTGTAATAGGCGTTATTTGGCAAACGGCTCTCGTAATTACGCCTATTTATTTGGTTCTGCTCAAAACCGTGCCCACACTTCTTTCTGCAGGCGTTGCGGTAGTTTGTACCCTCATCTTAAAGAGAACCTGGTTTGATAAATTACCAAAGGATTAACATTCAATGGTAATCCATCTAACGCTATTGAGACTATGAAAAAATTTCCCAAAGATTTTGTGTGGGGCGGAGCCACTTCCTCTTATCAAATTGAAGGTGCCTGGAACGAAGACGGAAAAGGGCCCTCCATCTGGGATGTATTTTGTATGATACCGGGAAAAGTGGCGAATGGAGACACGGGCAATATTGCTTGTGACCATTATCACAGACTGGAAGAAGACGTGGCCTTGATGAAGAAACTAGGGCTTAAAGCTTATCGGTTCTCTATATCCTGGCCTAGAATTATTCCAGCTGGTAGGGGGAAAGTTAATGATAAGGGACTAGCTTTTTATTCGAAACTCATAGACTTGCTTCTTGAGAATGACATAGAACCCTGGGTTACACTTTATCACTGGGATTTGCCTGCGGCTCTTGAATTTGAGATGGATGGTTGGCTGGGAGAAGAAATTTCTGATGCTTTTGCAAAATATGCAGATGTATGTTTTGAAGCTTTTGGTGACAGAGTCAAAAACTGGATAACCATTAATGAGGCCTGGGTTGTAGCCATTTTAGGTTATGGCCACGGAGTTTTTGCTCCGGGTAAAAAGTCAAACGATTTACCTTATCTGGCAGGACATAATCTGCTTAAAGCTCATGGGAAGGCGGTTGATATTTACAGAAAGAAGTATCAGAAATCTCAAAAAGGAAGAATTGGTATTACCAATAATTGTGATTGGCGTGAACCTTTGACAAATTCTCAGGCCGACAAAGAAGCTGCCGAAAGAGCATTAGAGTTTTTTATTGCCTGGTTTGCAGATCCTATTTATAAAGGGGATTATCCTGAATCAATGAAAAGCAGATTAGGAAAACGCTTGCCGTCTTTCACAAATGAAGAGATAGCACTTATTAAGGATTCTTCAGATTTCTTTGGTTTGAATCATTATACTACCATGTATGCCGCAGATTCTACTGGAAAAATAGAGGAAGGTTCAGTGTATGGAAACGGAGGATTATCTGAAGATCAGGACGTAAATCTTAGCGTAGACCCCAACTGGAAGTTAACTGATATGCAATGGGCTATTGTACCCTGGGGCTGCCAAAAATTATTGGAATGGCTGGCTGCCAGATACGACAACCCTGAAATATACATTACTGAAAATGGCTGTGCTTTTGACGATATTTTAAAAGATGGCAAAGTAGAAGATGCTGATCGAATTGCATTTTTTGAAGGCTATTTGACTGCCGTTCATGCTGCGATTCAGAATGGCGTAAATATGGGGGGATATTTCATTTGGTCCCTTATGGATAATTTTGAATGGGCCAGTGGATACGACAAAAAGTTTGGTATTACTTACATCGAAAAAGAGACACTCAATAGAATACCCAAAGATTCTGCTTTATGGTATGCAGAAGTGATTAGGAAGGGAGGTTTTGAGAGTAAAATGTAATAAAAAACGCCAGAGGGCTTATAGCCCTCTGGCGTTTACTTTTTAATGTTTTCCTTACTTTAACAAACCCGGAAATTTTTCTTTAAACCTGTTTAATCTTGGAACAGATACAGCTCTTACATAAGACTGATTGGGATTTCTTTTTTCAAAATCCTGATGATAATCCTCTGCAGGCCAGAACTTCTTAAATTCCACTATTTCAGTAACAATAGGTTTGCTGTATTTTGTTGATAAGGCAGCTTTTGCTGCTTCTGCAATTTTCTTTTCTTCTGCGGTGCTATAAAAAATGATTGATCTATACGGTTCACCAAAATCTGGTCTTTGACCATAGGTGGTTGGGTCTTGAGATCCATAATAAACATCAACCAGTGTTTTGAAGTTAATTACTGTTGGGTCGTAATAAACGGCAACTGTTTCGGCGTGTCCGGTGGTTTTTCTTCCTACTTCTTCATAGGTAGGATTTGCTTTAGTGCCACCACTGTAACCAGAGACTACTTCTTTTACTCCTTTTACACTTTCGTAAATAGCCTCTACGCACCAGAAACATCCGCTGGCAAAATAGGCAACGCTTTGATCGGCTAGTTCAGCTTCACTTATCGCCTGATAACTGTTTTGAGTTGAGCTTCCGTTTTCGCATTCCTGAAAACTCAGAATGGTGAAAATAGGAAGCAGAGTTGCAATTAATAGTTGTCTCATAATCAATTTATTTAAATTACTCCTGTTTTAATATCAGAGTATAATTCGTATTCTTTGGTGTCAATAATCTCTGCCAGTCGTTCGGTTAAGTGCCAAATGTCTTCAAAACGCATGTACAGTGGCGAAAGGGCTATTCTGATGATGTTTGGCGGCCGATGATCTGTAATAAAACTCTTTCTTGTTATACGAGGATTAATTAAGGAAAGATTTATTCGATAAGCCTCTTTATGAAGAAGGGCAATGTGCGAACCTCTTTCAGAACTATCCAGAGGTGTGTCAATAGTAAAATCTCTTTCTTTCAGAATGTTTTGAAAATTCAGAATAAAATAATCGAATAAGTCCTTCGACTTCCTCTCCAGAGTTTGCATTCCTGCCTCAAGAAATACATCTAAATTGGGTTCAATGCCTTTTAAAGAAATTATGGACGGGGTACCTACGGCAAAGGCTTGTGCTCCGGTGATGGGTTCAAACATACGGTCAAATTCAAAAGGGTTCTTATGTGAAAACCATCCTTGAATGGGGTTTCTAAGTTTTTCCTGAATGGCTTTACTAATGTATAAAAATGCGGGTGCACCGGGACCGGCATTAAGATATTTATAGGTACAGCCCACCGCCATATCCACCCCTAAATCTTTAACATCTATAGAGACAGCACCGATGGAGTGACTCAAATCCCACAGGTTTAGTCCACCGCATTGCTTTACTTTCTTATTTATACTTTTGACATCGTATTTGAACGCACTTTTGTAGGTTACATGGCTTAACGATAGCAAGTTAAGCTTATCGGAAATCGCCTCAAGAATGCGATCATTTGCATATCTACAGCTTTCCTGTTCTATAATTCTGAGAGATTTTTCTTTAAAAGATTGTTGCTGAAGGCCCTGTAAAATATAGAGGTCGCTCGGAAAATTTAAAGAATCGGTAATTACTTCTTTCTTTTCTTTATTACTCGCTAAAGCAGCAAAAGCAAGTTTATAGAGATTAACAGAAACGCTGTCGGCTATAATGACTTCATCAGGCTCAGCATTGATGAGTTTGGCGAGCTTTTCGGCTGTTCTTTTTTGAGCATCCAGCCAATCCTCATTCCAGCTTCTTATGAGCCTCTTTGACCAGTGATGTTCTATCGTCTCCTGAATTTGTGACTTGGCAGCTCTTAATGGCGGACCCAGCGAGTTTCCATCTAAATAAATGGTGCTTTCTTCCAGATCAAACAAGTCTCTGTAGTTTCGCAAAGTGTCGTTCTGGTCTCTGATGATGGCCTGCTCTCTCATTTAAGCTTTGCTTTTACGTCTGCTACAATTAAGTCTACCCATTCTCTATACATTTTTCCGGAAGGGTGTAGGCCATCAGAAGCAATTAATGAATTGTCATTGGCGGCTTTTCTGGATAGGCCGGTAATATCAAAATAAGCTATCCCTTCCTGTTCACAAATCTTCTTTTTTACAGCATTAAATTCGTCTATTTCTTTAGCAATTTTCACTGGATTTCTGTTGGCACCAAAGGGAGTTACACCATAATCAGGAATGGATAAGACCAGAACGCGGTCCTTGTTATTACCGGCAAAACCAATGGCACGGTTTAATAATGCCTGAAATTCACTTTCAAACTCCTTGGCAGATCTACCCCTGAATTGATTATTGACTCCAATAGAGAGAGAGACTAAATCATAAGGGCCTTTTGGCTCTGCCTGATCAATACCCTTATTGAGTTCATCTGTTGTCCAGCCTGTTTTGGCGATTATTTGAGGAGTCTTGAAACTAAAATCTTCTGAACTAAGCCGTGCGGCTAATTGTACGGGCCACCTTTGATTTTCGGCTACACTCTCACCAATGGTGTATGAGTCACCCAGTGCCAGGTAAGTTAAAGAGCTAGTATTAGTGTCAGAGGTGGTAATGGGCACAGAATTCTTTTTACAATCTACAAAGAAAATAGTAAGTAGGCTTAGCAGTGCGTATTTCATATTTAGATGACGTGTTAATGTATTGTTTTGTTCATGATTTACGTTACTTAAGCTCTAAATGACCAAAAAAATCCAAAAGGAGGCTTTTGTCTATGTTTTACAGAAAATTAAGACAAAAGGAGAAAACTAAGTCAAGGCTTTTCTTAAATTGGGATAAAACAGAATTAAACAAAATGAAAAAACTACTGATTTTAGCTTTTACGGCTTTGTCTTTTGTGGCTACTGCCCAGGAGTTTGCACCTATTGATAAGAGTATCATGGATTTAGCTTACTTTCCAAATGGAGCACACCGTGCAGGCTTTGCCAAAACACCTGAGGAAAAGGGTAAATTGATGCCGAGAATTAAAGTTATTTATTCAAGACCACTGGTCAATAGCAGAACGGTCTTTGGCGAATTAGTCAAATATGACGAAGCCTGGAGAATGGGAGCCAATGAGTCTACTGAAATAACATTTTATACCCCTGTGATGATAGGGGAGAGCGTATTGGCTCCGGGCCGATACACATTGTACTGTACACCAACAGCCAATAGCTGGACACTCAAAGTTCATCCTAATCTGGATGGTTGGGGAGCTTATGGTTACGATGAAAGTCTTGATTTAGCCAGAGTGACCGCACCGGTAACTAAAGTAGATAAAAACATAGAAGCCCTTTCTATCACCATGTACGAAGCCTCGCCTAATGTTGTGCACCTAAAAGTAGGCTGGGAAAAGACGGTGGTTGAGTTTCCTATCACGGTGCTTTAAGGCAATAGTTAGCAAAATCATTTTGAGCCATCGTGAGTAACGATGGCTCTTTTTTATTCACCTATTTTAACTTTTCGCCCTGTTTGGGCTGATTGGTAAATGGCATCTAGCACTCTCATATCTTTATAACCTTCAATTCCGGCGATATGGTTTGGTAATTCTTTTCCTGCCAGAATAATTTTGGCAATTTCATCACATTGGGTTTGCTGTTGATTAATGGTAGGGAAACTGAATTCACCCTTACTGGTTCTCCCTTTAAAAGGGCCATAGCTTATGGCTGGACTAAGTTCAAAAGTTCCATTCTCTGCTGCCGCATAGACTCTGTCAATAGAGCAATTATAACTGCTTGTAGAAGTGGCAACAGCTCCACTAGGAAAATGCAACTGCCAGCTGATACTTTCTTCTACTTCATAGAAAAGGTCTTTTCTGATAACCGGAGCAAACTCAGCTGATGCAGAAATAGGCTCTTCTCCCAGAATATATCGGCTGGCTTGTGTGCAATAAACTCCAAGATTCATAAGTGGCCCACCACCTGATAATTCTTTGTTAAGATGCCAGTCTGATGGATCAATATCATACATACCGTAGCCTAAGGAGGCTTGTACCAAACGAACCTGACCAAAGACCTTCTCTTGGCCTAATCGTTTTAATTCCATATTGTACGGTTCATAATGCAGGCGATAACCTACGGCAAGTTGCACGCCTGCTTTTTGACATTCCCGTATCATTTCAAGGCAGTCTATCGCATTCAGTGCCATTGGTTTTTCTACAATCACGTGTTTTTTAGCACGGGCCGCTCTGATGGTAAATTCCTTGTGCATTGAGTTTGGTAAAACAACATACACCAGATCAATATCTGGGTTCTCGGCTATTTTATCAAAATTCTCATAGTTGTAAATGTTCTTCTTATCTATGCCATATTTCTTAGCCCAGATGCTTTCTTTACTGGGTGTTCCAGTGACTATTCCAGCTACTTTGCAATATTCTGAGACGGCAATTCCTTCAGCCAGATATCCCGCATACCGACCTAGCCCTACTAAGGCAATATTTAGCCTTTTACCTTCAAAAGGCTTAAAAGCAGTTAAAGAAGTCCCCATCGCTGAAGCACCTGCCACCAATCCCATTTTTCCAATAAATGAACGCCTTGAGAGATTTGTCATATTAAAATGTTTGTTTTGAACAAGTTACACAGTCTCTTAAAATTTGTGCCCAAAATAGTGATCAGCGGTTTGTTTGAGTTTTTAACTCCTTCAGGTGGAGAATGACAAAACGGTCTTATGCTTTCTCAAATTCTTCAATTTTATCTTTGAGAGCCTTATTCATAGCTATAAATCCTTCAAGGGTACTCTTACCTACTAGTTTTAAAAGAGGTTTCACTAAGAGTCCGCTAAAGTTTTCTCCATGAATAAATTTAACCTGGTCTTCGCCTATGGGCTCAATTTTGAAATAGTGTTCTCCATCAAATAGTCCTTTAATAAAGAGATTGCCAAGCCACTTAAATTCCTTATTTGCATTGACTGTTAATACTTTGGGTTTCATGGTCATGGCTTTGCTGCCCTTAGGCTGTAGGGTAACTTCCAGAGTTTCACCTTCTTTTGCAAGGCCCTTTATTTCTGTAATGAAAGGATTCCATTGTCCGTAATTTTCATGATCCATGAGTATGTTCCAAACTGTTTTTGCAGAAGAATTGATGATGATTTCAGTTTCGTAATTTTGCATTATTTTCTTTTTTATTTGATACAAAAGTAGCTTTGGCCACCTTCTAAGAGTTTGCAGCGGACGTCAATTGATTGACATTTCATGCCAAATGTTTATCTTCGCTTATGGCTTTTAACGGACGTTTTTTACTCAACATGATTGATTTTGCCCAGCAGCAGGGTGCTAAGGCAGACCAACTCATTAAATTGACAGGTTCTACCTATGAAGAGTTGTCAAAAGAAGAGACAGTCGTAAGTAATGAAGTCTATAATCTGGTGGTAGAAAAAGCTGTGGAATGGAGTCAAGACGCATATTTTGGTTTACATGCAGCCGAAAGTATGAACTTAGCCGCAGCAGGTTTGATTGGTCAAATTACGCATTCAAGTACAACAGTAAAAGAGGCTTTAGAGTATTGCTGTGAGTTTGCCAAATTAGGCTGTAGCTCTTTGCCAATGAATTTAGAGAAAGTCACGGATGCTTATAAACTGACTTTGACACCGGAGCCTATCTGGGCAGCACAGTCAGACCTTGCCTTGCTGCAAACTGTTGAAGGGGTGATTGCCTTTACTATCAAAGAATTTGCATTCGCTTACCCGAATGAAGCATTATCCTCTCAGAATTGAATTCCCTTGGTCATCAACCAGATCCATTGAAGAATTGGAACGGGTATTTGGCTGTGCGGTCTATTTCAATAAAGAAGAGATAGCCATTTATCTGGATACAGCACATGTGGAGGAGGAGGTGCTCACTTCAAATTATGATTTATTAAGGGTACTGGTGACACATGCTGAAGAAAAAATGGCCGGCTTGACGAAGACAGAGGGTTACGCCAATCTGGTTAAACAATCTATTCTAAAGTTGGTTAAACCGGAATTTCCGACCATTGAACAGGTGGCCAGTCATTTAAACGTGAGTTTGCGAACCTTGCAAAGAAGATTAAAGGAAGAAGGGCTTATATACAAGCAGATAATCAATGAGTTAAGGAATGAAATGGCTTTAGCCTATTTAAAGAAAAAGGAGCTTAGTATCTCAGAAATCGCCTACTTACTTAGTTATACCGATAATAGCTCATTTACCAGAGCCTTTAAAAACTGGACAGGCAAAACGCCGAATGAGTATAGGGTAGGGATGGGCTGAATTCGAATAGTTTAGTCTGCTTCAAATTACAAAGTGGTAAGCTCAAAAGGCTACTAAACATTCGAGAGTACGACCGAATTCAATGCTTTTTGTGTCAAAATTGAAGAATATTCTGCTTATCGAATTTATACTACTTGGCCCTAGTCCCCTGAATATACTCAGCAATGCTTCCAACAGGAGCTACCCAAATTGAATTGTCTGTTTTTAGATAACGTAGAAGTTTGGTTAAAGCCTCAGTTTGGGTGGTTTGTTCTCCTTCTATATTTATTTCATGGCCGGCAAGTACCAGCCATAAACCATCTTTTTTTGCGGTATCAATTAAAGCTTTTATTTCTTCAAAGTTCTTTCCGTCCATCTCTACACCGGTTACCTGTGCCAGATCTACAAATGCCGGGTCATTTGGAGCTTCGTCTAGCCAGGTTCTACCCGAAACAAAATTCCTGGCAATGACAGGCACATAACTTTGGGTGTTCTCGCCTCTGTTGACAAAAGTTTGACCGCATGGATAGGCAAAATGATTCACTTTGACGCCTAATAGTCTATTGAGTTCAGAATTGGCCTTCAGAAGCTCCGATTCCATTTGTTGCAGGCTGTAGCCTTCCAAAGCATTGGCTCTTGCCCAAAGAAAATTACCGGAACAAGGATGATTTAAAGAGTGATTGGCAATTTCATGTCCGCTGGCCACGGCCTTTTTCCAGCCACTTAATTGCCTTTCCACTCCGGAAGGCAAAACATAAAAAGTAGCTTTGATATCAAAATTATCAAGAATAGCCGTGCCAACAGTCACTTGAGAGTCTCTGGCATCGTCCCAGGAGAGACTTAAGCCCATTTGTTTGCCTTCAGGCCAGTTAAAATTTTGGGTTTGAGCCATTGTGATGAATGGCAGAAGGAACAGGAGGCTTAAGACTCTTTGCATTTGTAATATTTTAGATCGACTAATTTAGTCAGAAAAATCAGAGCTTGCTAAGCTCTATAGCTCTGTCGTAGCAAGCAATCATTCCTTTCTTTATACCGGCTCTAACTTCCTGTTCATCAAACTTATCTAAGGCTGCTTGAGTAGTTCCACCTTTTGAAGCCACTCTTTTCATCCATTCTTCAGGAGTAAGATCGCCTTTGATGTATTGCTCTAAAGCACCCGCAAATGTCTGCGTGACTAATTCTTTTGCCGTAGCGTCATCATAACCGTAATGTTTAGCTCCGTCAAGCATACTTTGGATAAAGTAGAATATGAAGGCCGGTCCACTACCGCTAACGGCGGTAGAAGTATTGATATCGTCTTCTTTACTTAATCTCAGCGACTTACCTGTTGAGGCCAGCATCTGATCTACCAATTCTTGTTCTTCTTCAGAAACACTGTTGTCAGGGAAGAAAGTAGTCATACCCAAACCAAGCTGAGCAGGCAAATTAGGCATAGCTCTTACTACTTTATCTACTCCTAAGCCCTTTTGTATAGTTGCAATACTTACACCAGCCATTACACTGATGATCAGTTGCTCAGGCTTCATTAAAGATTTCATGTCGGCAAAAAGGCCATCTTTATGCTGGGGCTTAACGGCCACCATGATGGCATCGGCTTTAGGTGTACATTCTTTTACATTTGTATAGGTTTCAAAAGTGCCTTCGGCCTGTAGTTGTTGCATTTTCGCCTCATCTAAATCCATGATCATAATTTTAGATTTCAGTATGTTTGAATCTGCAATGGCTTTGGCATAAGTGAGCCCCATGTTTCCGGCTCCTATCACTAATAATTTCATTCGTGTTGGTTTAATTCAGAAGCATTATTACACTTCTATGATTTATTGAATTCTACTAGGCTTTAGTATATGAAAACTAATCAACAGAGCCAAGAAGAAAGGCGGTTCATTCCGTAGTTTACCTTTTTGAAAAAGCTTGTTTAGGGAATTACGCGGCAAATATATTGCTTGAAAGATGAATTAGTTCTTTTAAATCAAAAAAGGATCTTGACTAATAACTTACGTTTTAGTCGCAAAACATTATATTCTTTTGAAAATAACAGTTTGGGATTAGTTAATAACCTTCAAGCGTGAAACCATCAGACTAATCATCAAACCAAATACGGCAATAAGCAAGTAAGAAATACGGAGGTTAAAGGCTTCAGAAATATAGCCTATCATGGGTGGCCCGAGTAAAAAGCCAAGATAGCTTATACTTGAAACAGTGGCAAGTGCTTTACTGGCAGCCATTGTTTTATGTGAGCCTGTCAGGCTGAAAACTATCGGTATATTGGTAGATACTCCGAAACCAACCAAAAGAAACCCGAAAACGGCGGTAGGTATTGTTGGAAAAACGACGGCAATCAGAAGGCCAGCCGCAATGAGTCCTCCATTTATTTGCATTAATTTTTTCTGTCCAAATTTGGCGATGACCTTATTGCCAATGAACCTGCCACTGGTCATCATCACCATAAAGCTGGCATAGCCAAGGGTAATCCATCCACCTGTGGCTCCTACTATATCTTTAAAATAGACACCACTCCAGTCAAACATAGCACCTTCACAAGACATGGCGAAGAAACCAATAACGCCCAGAGACAAAAGGAATACATCGGGTTTGGTGAAAAACTTTTTCTTTTCTGTTTTGCTGCTTACATCCGCCAAAAGATAGTTTGAGTTCATAACCGTGGATGCAATGGCTACCGCTGCCACCATTAAAAAATGATACATAGGCGAAAGCTGCAGTATCCCCATAAGTAAACCAATGAGTGCACCTGCAAAGCCTGCTAAACTCCAGGAGCCATGAAAAGAAGCCATAATGGGTCTTCTGAACATCTTTTCTGCTGCTACGGCCTGTGTATTAATGGCAATATTGCTGATGTTACCAGTGATACCAAAGAAGAAGAGAGCAATGGCTAATTGTACCGGGCTGGTGGCAAAAGACAAGGACACCATGGCAAGAGCATACATAGGAGGTGCAAAATGCATGATCTTTTTGCTTCCATATTTGCTGGCCAGATAACCTGAAAATGGCATGGTAAGCATTTGTCCGGCAGGTAGGGCAAAAAGAATGGAACCCATAAGTCCATCAGATAACATCAAAGCAGATTTAATATCCGGAATTCTACTGGCCCAGGAAGCAAAGCATAGTCCTTGAAAAAAATAAAATGCCGAAACTGCCCATCTAACTCTTATCCGGGCATTTTGAATATTGGTAGCTAAACCTTTGTCAGTAAGTTGATAATCTACAGTCATCTTCTCCAATTCTTTGTGCAAAACTGAGAAGATTGGCTGTTAATTACATAAGATTGCCCATTTGAATCCTTCAAGTTTATAGATAGTTTAAATAGATTATTGGGAAGTTTATATTTTAAAATATTTTATTTAATGATGGCATTGTACAATTATTCTGTTGGTCATTAAAACCTGTAGCCTTAATCGGTATTGCTTCTCATAGTCTTTTGGACTATTTGGAATGAGTTGAAGATCTTCAGACTTGATTATTGGCAAAAGTATTTCTTGAATTGATTTACTTATCGTCTGCTACTGGCTCTGCGAGAAGACCGGGGACGCAGACCGTGAAGTTTAGAAGAC
>JANSYO010000144.1 GCA_024742395.1 Cytophagales bacterium | reverse complement strand
CTAACGATGGAGGGAGAAGTGATAGTTGGCTAGGATTGTAATCCTTAAAAACTGCCTTCTTATTTGCTCCTTCTTTCATGCTAGAAGTTACAAAATTTTAAGCATAAAAAAGAGACTGCCCTTTTGAGACAGCCTCTTTTATTTAGGCTGTTTCTACGATTCAGCCTATTTTTGTGCAAATACACTTTCATGCAAAATATAATTATAGCAATTGACGGGCATAGCAGCTGCGGGAAATCATCTACCGCAAAGGGAGCAGCGGCACATTTGGGATACACTTACATTGATACAGGTGCTATGTATCGAGCTGTAACCTTTTACTTTCTTGAGAAACACATTTCTCTATCAAATGACAAAGAAGTTGCCCAAGCCCTGGATGAAATCAATATTGAATTCAGGACAGACTCAAAAGGCAAAAGCCATACTTACCTGAATGGCAAAAGTGTAGAAAATGAGATAAGAAAACTATACATCGCGAATAAGGTTAGTGAAGTTAGTGCTTTAGCTGCCGTAAGACATGAAATGGTAGCTCAGCAAAGAAAAATGGGAAAGAAAAAGGGCATTGTTATGGATGGTCGGGATATTGGTTCCGTAGTATTTCCTGAAGCTGAATTAAAAATTTTTATGACTGCAGATCCATTAATCAGAGCCCAAAGAAGACAAGCTGAACTAATGGAAAAAGGTGACTTAATGAGTTTTGAAGATGTTTTAGAAAATCTTAAAAAACGTGATCATATAGATTCTACCAGATCTGAGAGTCCATTGGTTCAAGTTGCCGATGCTCAGATAATAGATACTTCATACATGACACTTGACGAACAAATAGACATGGTTTGTATTATGGCAGATCAGGTTATGGCTCATAAACTGGACAAAAATTAATGCGTCCTTTCTTAATTGTTGGTCAGGGACTCGCCGGAACGACTCTGGCCTTTCATCTTTTAAAAAATGGTGCTTCAATAGAAATTATTAATAATCCTGAACTACCTAGCTCCTCAAAGGTTGCCGGTGGCATGTTTAACCCAGTCACTGGAAAGCATCTTGCCAAAACCTGGCTGGTAGATACCTTATACCCCTATTTGCATTCCTTCTATTCTGAAATAGAAGATTTAACAAACGATCGTTTTTTATACTCTGTTCCCATCTACCGCCCCTTTAAGAACGATCAGCAAAAGAATCAATTCACGAAAGCAATAGAGAAGCATGATCTGAAAGACTATTGCGAAGTAGTAGAAGAGCAAACCACATTATCTAAAGGTATTGATAACCCTTTAGGGGGCATACTAACCAAACACTCCGGTAGACTGGATGTAAAGAACTTTTTAAAGGCTTCAGAAGTACATTTTAGCAAGTTGGGTATTTTAAAGGAAGGTCAGTTTGAACCAGATCAAATCATACATAATACCTCCTCTGTAGCTTACAAAGATAAAGAATATGAGAAGATTATCTTTTGCGAAGGAGCAATGGCTCAGCATAATAAGTACTTCAATTGGCTCCCTTTTAATCCTGTAAAAGGCGAAACCATTGATTTTAAAATGGAGCTGGACATAGATAGGATAATAAATCAAGGCAAATGGTTTATGCCCTTAGGGAATGGACAGTATAAGGCAGGTTCTACCTATGTTTGGCATGAATTAGACCAGATAGTTACTGAAAAAGGGAAAGAAATAATTACAGAAGGACTGCAACAATTCCTAAAAACTCCGATTCAGATTACGGGACAGGAAGCCGGAGTAAGACCCGCTACAAAAGACAGAAGGCCTTTTTCAGGGCCGCATCCTGAATTCAGAAACCTGTATATTTTCAATGGTTTAGGCACAAAAGGAGTCTCACTTGCACCATTTTTAGCGAAAAATTTAGCCGAACATTTGATCTTAGGAAAAGAAATAGATCAGGAGACAACCATCGCAAGACATTATGCGTTATATTAGAAATCGTTTTTGACTCTTGTGTGTATGAAGAAAGCCCTTTCACTCCTTTTCGCCCTCATTAGTTCTTCTGTGTTTTCACAGGGCTACTACGCTATTACCCAGGAAGAATTTGGTCAAAACCGTATTCAACTCCGTCGCTTAGACTGGAAAACCATTAACAGTAATAATTTTGAATTCAATTATTACCGAGGAGGTGAAGAATTGGCTCGCAAAGCTGCCAAAATAGCAGAAAATGAGTATCGGAAAGTAACAGAAGTGCTGGGCTACACTCCCTTCACTACCATGAAAATATTTCTTTACAATAACGAAAAACAGTTATTGCAAAGTAACATTGGTTTAACCACTCCCATTCTTTATGATGGAGGCATTCTGAATCTTTCGAGATCCAGAATTGAGATTCCGTATGCAGACAACGACAGTCTTTTTCAGGAAAACTTAGTCAAGCAAATAGCGGGGCTTTTTGTGTATGACATGCTTTATGGAGGTTCATTAAAGGAAGTACTGCAGAGTTCATTATTATTAACAGTACCTGAGTGGTACATGACCGGTATAGCCGCTTATATTGCACAAGACGGCATGAGCCCTGAAAGAATACAGCAAGTAAACGATGTATTGCTTCGTAATCCTGACACTAAAATCAGTAACCTCAGCGGACCAGACGCAGAGATAGTTGGACAGTCCATTTGGCATTATATCGCACAGCGATATGGCCGTGACAATATATCAAACATCCTCAATCTTACCAGAATAATAAGAACTGAGCAAAGCAGTATAACAAGTACTCTCGGTATTTCATTCAATCGTTTTATCGGCGAATGGAAAAACTATTATTTGAAGGGTGGCGAACAAGTTGTCAAAATTGAATCCAAAGAAGATCAGGTATCTCAACCACCTTCCATTAACTCTTCTGACATCCCTCCATTAAAGAACCTTGGCCCTGATGAAATTGACACAGAGTATTATGAGTTTGATGCAGTCAATGTTTTAAAGGCTAAGGAAACTCTGGTGAATGCTGAGGAAGAGCATAGTAGTACATTTAACAGAAGCCGCCTAAACAGAAACCCTGAAGAGCTCAAGATATCAGCACCTCGCAGATATGAGAACTTACTCCTTACACAAGATCTGAAAACAACCTTCTATAATGATCCGGTAAGAAGACTGGGTATGTATAATTCGATATCCATTAATGACTTACTGGAGAATCACGTAATTAAGTTTGACCTGTTCTTAACCCCAAATGTCAAGAATCATGATATTGGCGTTAGCTACACGAACTTCGAGAAAAGAGTAGATTGGGGTTTCAGTTTTAAAAGACGATCTATTCATTTTGATCAATTAAACCCAAAGCAGTATTACTTATTCCGTCCTTTACAGATACTTCTTCCCGATGCTTCCATTAACAGACGCATTTATTTGCATGAACTCATTTCTCACATAAACTATCCGCTGAGTAATTACCTGAAACTAAAGTTCTCTCCTTCGATTTCATTCAATAATGATATTGATTACTATGAGTTAAAAAAGAAGAGTCTCAGTAGTGTTTATGGTGGTTTAAAATCAGAAATAGTCTTTGACAATACAGTTCAAAGAGTAGAAAATGGCTTTCTAAATGGTACAAGGGGCAAGATTGCTTTCCAAAGCAATCTGGGCTTTTCAGAACAAGGTCAAAGCTTTAACAGGCTTTTTGTAGATGTTAGGCATTACCAGCCACTTCTTAAGGGGCTGCAGTTGGCCGGGCGTTTTAATTACGGAAATTCTGGCGGCAAAAACCCGAAATATACTTTCTTGGGAGGTATGGAAAATACTCTAAATCGTACCATTCATCCCAATCCGGGACAGATTCCTGGCGAACCCGGAGATTTAAGAGACATCGTATTTTATAGCTATCCCGGCAATTTAAGAGGTTTTGACTTTGCCAAGTTATATGGTACCAACCATATGCTCATCAACCTTGAATTACGCCTTTCACTTTCCACCTATTTCCCTCAAAACTCTATCACCTCAGGAGTCATTAGAAACCTTCAGATGGTTTTGTTTAACGATATAGGCACAGCCTGGAACGGTAACAAAGGACCATGGAGCCGTCAGAACAGTCTTAATACTCAGGTGATAGGAAATGGTAATCCTTTTTATGCAGTTGTTACTAACTTTAAGAATCCATTCCTCATTGGATACGGTGGCGGATTAAGGACAACGCTTCTTGGCTTTTTTATCAAAGCTGACTATGCTTTCGGACTCGAAAATAAGGAAGTAAATGGAGGTAAATTCTACCTTTCTTTGGGTCATGACTTTTAAAATTAAATTTAACCAAAAATCAGGTCATACATACTTAGATTTATCAAGGTTGATACATCCAATAGGCTCATATAGGCAAATATTGGCATAATTTTGGACATATTTTAATTGACTTCAAGAGGGTGAAAAATCCCGTATTCAATAAAAAAAACGAAAAAAAAGCTTTCTTATAAACTACTCTTTCACAGGCACTTAAAGCCTGCCTCTTCAAATATCATCCTTTCATTTTTGGCATTAGCCTCTTTGGCATAGTTTTAGTTCATATATCCTTGAATAAAAAACCGTCTTGGGGCTTTGAGCTTGACAAATATTTATTTTGCTCGCTTTTATTTCCGAGATTTACTAACGTCAGAGTATAGGATGGTAAGATTATTTACATCAGGAAAAACGAAACAGAAAAGGACAGTTACGATTGCAAACCAAAACATTGGTGAAGGTTTGTTAGATTTTAACCATGATAACTATGTGCCATCTGTAAATGAAGATTTCACTCATACAGCCGCCTCAGCTCTGAATAAGACAAATACAAGCATGCTTTCCTACCCAACGAAAAAATCACTTTACAAAGCTCTGGCTGCTCTGCTGTTCTTTATGGCATTCGGCTTAAGCAACTCCGTCGCTCAGGATATTGACCTGAAGATGACCCAAACAGTGAACACCACATTACCGCAGCTAGGAGATTCATTGGTCTACTCTGTCTACGTAAAAAACGAAAGTTTAAACAATGCCAGCGGAATAGAGGTAAAAGATCAAACTCCTTTTGGTGCACTCTCAGGTATTACCGTTTCAACAGCAGCCGGCTCGTTTGTATATAACGCAGCTGATGGTGAAATAACATGGAACATTGGTAGCCTGAATGCTGGCGACTCTGTAAAACTGGAAATTAAAGCAGCGGCCATTGCCAGAGGTATTTTCTATAATACCGCTGAAGTAACTGCTGCAGATCAAACAGATACGGACTCGACCCCGGGCAATAATTCAGTGGCTGAAGATGACTTTGTTACCTCCTGTCATAGTATTCCGGTGTATTGGTATCCTGGTGATAACTTCCTGGCAAGTATTCCTGCACCATACGCATCTGGTACAGGAATTAAGTGGTTTAAGAATGGAATAGAAATAGACGCATTTACTGAAGGAGCTACTATAAATGTAGACTCCTCACTGACTATATCAAGTCCGGGTGACTACACCTACTCTACCAATATCTCTTCCTGCCCGGCATCTGGCTGCTGTGCTATTCAAATATGGGAAGGGCCTTATGGCTCTATTGGTGATTTAGTATGGGCAGATACAGATGCAGATGGGATAAAAGATTTAACAGAAAATGGTCTGGGAGGCATTCTGGTATATTTAATGTCTGATCCAACAACCAAATTAGATTCTGTAGTCACTAATAGTAGCGGACTGTATAAGTTCGACTCACTCGTAGAAGGAACGTATTACATTAAATTTTCAAATGGAGCCTACAGTTTCTCTCCTCAAGATGCTGGTTCAGACGATGAACTAGATTCTGATGCCGGAGCAAATGGACTTAGTCAGGCTATAACTATTGACATCTTTGATGACAATGACAACCCAAGAGCCGATTCAGATATTCTTCGTAATAATAACTCAATTGATGCCGGACTGCTTCCATTGAACAATTTTGATCTGGCTTTAACGAAAAAATTGGCCAATCCTGGAGTTTATACATACGGAGATACCATCAGATTTGACATTCAGGTTACTAACCAAGGGGATATTTTAGCCACTCAGGTTCAACTGGTAGATTATGTCCCGGAAGGCTTTACTCTTGCCTCTAGCAACTGGACAATGATGGGAGGAATTGCCAAATATGATCAATTCTTAAGTGTAGCCGTTGGGGGTACTCAAACAGTAGAAATCAGTTTCATAATTGATGAAGGAGCCCCTCAGTTTATTTCAAATGGTGCAGAAATCTCTGCAGCTAAAGGGCCTGCAAGTTCTTCGGTAACAGATATTGACTCTACTCCGGATGAAGACAATTCAAACGATGGAGTGTCAATCAACGATGAAATTAACCAAGATGGTAAAAACGGTGGAGACGAAGACGATTATGACTTTGAAACCATTGAAGTTCAAATTCCAACAGGCATATTTGACCTGGCTCTTAGAAAAACTATTGGTTCTACAGGACCATACGAGCCGGGAGGAAGTATCACATTTAACCTTGAAATCTTCAATCAGGGAACAATGGATGCTAACTTTATCAAAGTACTTGACTACTTCCCTTCTGATCTGGTTCTTAATGACTTAAACTGGTTACCAAATGGTAATACAGCCCGATATATTCCAGATCTTAGTTTAGCTCAGGGTCAATCTGATCAAATTACCATCACTTTTGACATCAAGGAAACCGCATCATTGGGAATCCTTAGTAATTCTGCTGAAATAAGTGCTACAAAAGGTCCTAGCGGAGAAGATGTTACTGATATAGACTCCACTCCAGATGATGATTCAACAAATGACGGTACCGCCATCAAT
>JANSYO010000067.1 GCA_024742395.1 Cytophagales bacterium | reverse complement strand
TTACTCATATTGAGTATTATTCTCTTGCTTGTGGGAACAGCCGGAGCGGTCTTGCCATTGCCGGGCCCTCCTTTAAGTTTTGTCGGTATTCTCACGCTTCATTATTCGAAATATGCTGAATTCTCCGAAGATTTGTTATTTGGGCTGGGAGCTGCCACTTTAATAATTACTGTTCTGGACTACTATGTCCCTATTTGGGGCACTAAGAAATTTGGGGGCACAAAAGCAGGTATGAGAGGCTCTACTGCCGGATTAATAGTTGGAATGTTCTTTGGCCCCTTTGGTATCTTTATTGGAGCCTTTATTGGGGCTTTACTGGGAGAATTTATGTTTGGCGAGAAGCAGCATGCTTTGAAAGCAGCCATCGGTAGCTTTGCTGGTTTTGCAGCAGGAATAGCTCTTAAGCTCGTTCTGTGCGGTTTTATGATCTTTTATGCCGCAAAGGAGCTCATTGCATATTTCTAAAAAAAATTAGCTCCAATCAAGCGATCGGAGCCAATCCAGCTACTGAGTGAATCTATACTACTATCTTCTAATGAGATTTGACTTTGATTTTGTCTCCAATCTCTATAATGTTTGATTTCAGGTTATTTAAAGTATACAGCTGACTGACAGAAACTTTATAATTAACTGATATCCTGTAAAGCGTTTCGCCTTTCTTAACTGTATGGACTACAAAATCCTGCTTCTCCTCTGCTTGTTCTCCAAGCAATCTCGACTTAATATCTATCGTATTTCTTTCATTGAGGACAGGTTTTAAAACCAATTCTCTTTTCACACGTTCTATATGTACTTTTGGCTCAGCTAACTCTATTTCGTTGGGGGCAACAAACTGGTGCTCTTCTGTGACTTCGGCATTCAGATTAGATTCTTGTACAAACTGTACGCCCTTCACATTATTCTCTTCTTCCTTTGTTTCAGTCTTCTGTTCCTTTTCAAAACTGAAGTGTGCCAAGCTGGATAATAAAGGATCATTCTTCAGAGATTCTGGTAGTTTTCGTTCAGCCGGAATCACAAATTCAATTTCCTCTTTCTTAGGTCGTTTATCCTGCATCCATACCACTCTACCACGCTTTAAGTCTATTCCAGACTCAATACGATTCAGCTTTCGAAGCTCTTCCAATTTCACACCATAAACCATGGAGATATCCCAAAGGTTTTCACCCTCCTTAGTTACATGATAGGGTATTTCAGCCTTATTTTTCTTTGGTTCCAAATAATAAACCTGCCCTATTGCTGTAACATCATCTTCTGTCATTTCATTGTATTCCAGAAAATTCTTGATGGTAATATCTCCTTTAAAGGCTAGCGTAACATAGGAATCACAGTAATCTGCCTTTATTCCTTTTCTGTCGTTTATAAAATAGAAACTACCTCCCTTGCCCTTATCTAGGTTGTTGTCTGCCACCAGTTTGGGGAAATACAATTCAGCTTTCGAATAATTTGTGTTGGATGATATCTCGGCTAATACTTTCAGATCGTACAATCTGTCCGCTTCTGCTATGATAATGACCTCCGTAAGATCATCAGCGTCTATTCGGCCGCCACTAATCCATTGATTCGTATTTCTCAGATAAACAGGATCTAGTCGTAAATCTGCGGCTATTAGCTCTAAGCTTTTGCCTGAACCATAAGGATACCTATAAACTATCTTCTCCAATTCCGGCTTATAAGTTTGAAGCTCATTTTCCATGACCATTTTAAAGGCCAAAAATTGAATTAATGAACTATAGGCCGGACTGTCTACTGGCAGATATGTTTTCCCATTCCATTCCTTATTTATTCCCAGAAGATTAATAACCGATCTACTGGCGATTTGTGAGTATAAGGTGGTACCCCAATTATTGTAAAGAACATTATTGCGAAGCAAAACCATCATGGCTCCCGACGTCGCTAAATCAAGGTGCTTTCTTTGATCTATGACATGGCTAACTTTTAAATCCACATCAATGGCCTGATCTTTAGTTAAACACCAAAAAATGCCATTTTCTAATAGTTCAATTTGTGTGGTGCTCAGTTGGTACTTGTTATAGACAACAAGAAACTTAAAATCATCCGGCACGTCAGATTTCTTTAAATCATCGCTTACCTCTGGTATGAATAAGGTTAGAAAATCAAGCTGATCTTTCTTTACCAGGCTGTCTCCACTAAGTTTATTTATTTCTTGACTTAGAAGATATCGAGAGGCATCATTTAACTGAAAAACCACATCGGCAAATTCTACTTCATAAGGAACTTTTGAGAATTGAACTTGCCCATTTGCTTTAGAAATAGAGAATACTATAAAAAAAGCAAACAGGCAGATAGTGACATTTTTTCGGGTGTCGGGTTCAATTTGGTTTATCAAAAGAGCACGTAAATCCATCTTTTTGTTCACTCATCAAGCTGTATTTCAAGAAGATAATTTCCTGTTTGACGACTTGATGGATCAAACATAATTTATTGAATTTATACTTCCAAGGAAAAAGTTTATAAATTTAATAAATTTCATCTTTTCAGTAATTATTGAAAGTTTCAAACAAAAATAAACGCCTGACTGTAGGCGTTTAAGTTATTTTCCTCTTACTTTCTCCACTTCTTATAAGTGTTGATCAGACCATTGGTGGATGAATCATGTGATGCTACTATACTATCATCCTGAAGTTCGGGATAGATATTCTTGGCTAATTGCTTGCCCAACTCAACTCCCCACTGATCAAAACTGAAAATATTCCAAATGACTCCTTGCACAAAAATCTTATGCTCATACATGGCGATTAGACTACCCAATGCTTTAGGTGTTAATTTTTTCATCAAAATTGAATTAGTGGGTCTATTGCCTTCAAATACCTTAAATGGTTTTAAGAAATCCACTTCGTTTGAGTCCAAACCAGACTTTTTTAACTCTTGGTCTACTTCTTCCTCACTTTTACCGTTCATCAGTGCTTCTGTTTGAGCAAAGAAGTTTGCCAAAAGCATGTTATGCTGGTCCCCTACCGGATTCTGTGTTACTGCAGGAGCAATAAAATCACAAGGTATGAGCTTTGTACCTTGATGTATCAACTGATAAAATGCATGCTGACCATTTGTACCTGGCTCTCCCCAGATAATTGGGCCTGTTTGGTAAGAAACGGCATTTCCGCTTCTATCCACATATTTACCATTAGATTCCATATCACCTTGCTGGAAATACGCCGCAAAACGATGCATATATTGATCGTAAGGAAGTATTGCATGACTGTCGGCATCATGAAAATTATTATACCAGATACCTAACAAAGCCAGTATAACCGGAATATTCTTTCCTAAACTGGCTGTTTCAAAGTGTTTGTCCATGGCGTGAGCACCATCTAAAAGAAGCTCAAAATTCTTAAAACCGATACTGCAAGCGATAGATAGTCCTATGGCACTCCAAAGGCTATACCTTCCTCCTACCCAATCCCAGAAAACAAACATGTTTTTGGTATCGATACCAAATTTAGACACACCTGCCTCATTAGTTGAAAGAGCCACAAAGTGTTTCTTTACATCTTCTTCACTACCACCATTTTCTATAAACCATTTCTTCGCCGCTTCTGCATTGGCCATGGTTTCCTGAGTAGTAAAGGTCTTTGAGGCAATCATAAAGAGCGTAGACTCCGGATTTACCTTCTTTAATGTTTCTGCTATATGCGTACCATCTACATTAGAAACGAAATGAACGTTTAAACCTTTTTTTGCATAAGGTTTAAGTGATTCAGTCACCATAACAGGCCCTAAATCTGATCCACCAATACCTATATTGACAATGTCTTTTATCTTTTTTCCAGAATAGCCTTTCCATTCTCCGGAACGCACAGATTCAGAAAAGTCTTTCATTTGATCCAGCACTTTATTAATGTCAGGCATAACATCCTTGCCATCTACTATTACAGCCGAATTTGATCGATTCCTTAATGCTGTATGCAAAACTGCTCTTTTCTCTGTCTGATTAATTTCAGCACCACTAAACATTTTCTGAATAGCGTCCGGCACTTGGCATTCTTCGGCTAGTTTCACCAAATAACCCATTGTTCTGCCGGTAATTCTGTTCTTTGAATAATCCAGAAGTATATCCTGAAAGCGTACAGAAAACTTATTAAAACGCTTTGGATCTTCTTCAAAAAGATCCTTTATCGTTTTCTTTGAAATGGTTTTATGATGTGCTTTTAAGGTTTTAAAGGCTTGTGTTTGGGTAAAGTCTATTGACTGCAGCATCTGGAAAGATCAGTTTTATTGTTAAAACAAATGTGTTGTAAAATCAATTATTGACGAAGAGTAACCTTTTCAATTTGAAAATCATCCTTCATAAATACATTAAAATCTACATTCGTTTCTATTCCCTCCATTTTTCCTTTCATGCTGTACTGCCAAAAGAAAACATTTGACATATCGTATCCTTCAAGGCTTGGAACCTCGTACTGGGATATCCATAAAGGGTATTCTGAAAATGACCTGGTAATATAGTCTCTGTATATGAACCTATTGGTGTAAATGATAGGCTTTACTCCGTAATGTTTTTCAATGACATCTAACCAAATTTTTACATTACTCTCAATATTTCGTCTGTCGCGACCATTACCTACAACCTCCCAGTCTAAAACCGGATAAAAGTCTTCATCCTCTAATTTTACCGAAAGAATATAATTTAAGGCCTGTAATCTCGGATCAGATGATGGATTGAAGAAATGATACGCCCCTCTTTTGATCTTGTGTTTTTTCAGGCTTTCCCAATGCTCAGCAAATTTTGGATCTATCAAGTCTGTGCCTTCAGTTGCCTTAATAAAGCAGAACTTTACAGAAGATAGATGATCTGAATGAGAAGATATTTTTTCCCAATTAACTTCTCCATTGTGATGAGAGAGATCAATACCGTGCGTTTTGTAGTGAAAGGGAATTCTCAGATTTACTTCATCTCCTGCTATGCTTCTCATCCCATCTGTTACTGATGACGGATACGTTGCCAGTAAAAAAGTGAGTACAAGGATATAAAGATTTTTAACCCTGAATACTGCATTCAGAATAGAATCAAAAAGTGTAGTATGATTTTTTCTTCTTCGCAAAGGTTAAACTTTGAACAAAAATACGTTTAAATAAACGATATTCAAACGCAGAAATGAAAAGAAGATTATTAAAAAAGCCCTCAGTTTTGTCGTGATACTGAGGGCTTCTGGTATTTATTTGTTTGGCTGAGGCGTATACCTCAGGTATGGCTTAACTTCTGTAACGCCTTTGGGAAATTTAACCTTAGCATCTTCAGTACTAATAGAAGGCACCACAATGGTATCATCTCCATCTTTCCAGTCTGCAGGCGTGGCTACAGAATGGTCTGCTGTAAGCTGTAAACTATCAATTACACGAAGCAATTCCGTAAAGTTTCTACCGGTAGAAGCCGGGTATGTTAGCATTAACTTGATCGTTTTATCAGGGCCGATAATGAATACTGATCTAACCGTTGCTTTAGCTGAAGCATTAGGATGGATCATATCGTAAAGCGTAGCTACCTTTCTGTCTTCATCAGCAATGATTGGGAAATTCATTTTAACGTTATTCACTTCTTCAATATCCGGAACCCATCCATTGTGCGAGTCAATATCATCTACTGAAACAGCGATCGTCTTAACGTTTCTCTTCTGAAAATCACCTTGCAAAAGGGCTGTTTTCCCTAATTCCGTAGTACAAACAGGCGTAAAATCTGCCGGATGTGAGAATAACATTCCCCATGAATCGCCTAACCATTCATGAAAATTTATCTCACCCATTGTGGTATTTGCTGTAAAATCTGGAGCTATATCTCCTAATCGTAAAGACATGATATTGTAAGTTTATGGTTATTAAAATAATTGCTACTAATATATCAAACGTTTAATGTGATTGGTTCCCTATTTTTGGAATTCTATAATTGACCATCTCATTTTACTAGCTTTGCAAAATGGACCAAGTTCTCAAAGTCTCTAATCTAACGTTTGCCTATGATGCAAACACGGAGTTCTCCTTCCCGGATTTTTCTGTGAAGAGTGGTGAACAGTTATTGATTTTAGGGAAAAGTGGAATAGGAAAAAGTACTCTTTTGCATATTTTGGGAATGCTACTGAAAGACTTCTCTGGTCAGTACATCCTAAAAGGACAAGACATTAAAAATCTTTCTGATAGAAAGCTTACTCATTTAAGGTCTGAGTATGTCGGACTCATTTTTCAGAATCATCATTATATCAAATCTTTGAGTGTTTTAGATAATCTTTTGCTTGTCAATTACTTCAATAATAAGCCTCAAAATAAGGAAAAAGCGATAGAATTAGCCTATTCTCTTAGTATTGAACACTTGCTTTCTAAAAAGGTATTTGAGTTAAGCGGTGGCGAAAGGCAAAGAGTAGGAATAGCCCGTGCCTTAATGAATAATCCTTCTTTGGTTCTAGCAGATGAACCCACGGCCAACCTTGATGATGAGAATTGTTTTAAAGTATATGAACTACTGAAAACCTCTTGCGAAGCGAATGATGCTGCTTTAGTTATTGTTACTCATGATCAGCGTTTAAAGAATATTATTAAAAACCATATTGAGCTTTAATTTATGTTTATAAAAATAGTTCTGAGTAAAATATGGCATAAAAGATTGAGCAGCTTTCTATGCATTCTTCTAATGGCCATCGGGGTAGCCATCATTTCTTTGATCAGTAATCTAAGCCGTGAGTTAGAAAAGAATTTTAGCGAAAACATTTCAGGCATTGATATGGTAGTAGGAGCTAAAGGCTCGCCTTTGCAGCTAATTCTTTCGTCTGTTTTCCATTTAGACGCCCCTACTGGTAATATCTCCTTAGAAGAAGTAAATTCATTAGTCAAAAACAATCCTCAGGTTAAAACATTTATCCCTCTGTCCTATGGTGATAATTATGCTGGTTATCGTATTGTAGGTAGCACAGAAGACTTGCTCAAACAGTATAAGGCAGAGATTTTACAAGGGAAAGAGTATACCAAACCTATGGAGGTAGTCATAGGAAACAAGGTTGCCAAAAACTTGGGTTTAAAGCTTGCCGACTCATTCACCAGTTCTCATGGTCTTGACAAAGATGGAGAACATCATGACGAAGAAGAATACAAGGTGGTAGGTATTCTAAAGCCCAACGGATCTGTCCTGGATAAATTGATTATTTGCAATCTGGAAAGCATTTGGGACATCCATCATCATGAAGGTGAAGAGGAAACGGAAGTACATCATGAAATTACGGCCGCATTGGTAAATTTCAAGTCGCCAATGGGTATGATGACAATGCCCAGGCTTATTAATGAAAACAGCACTATGCAAGCCGCTTTACCTGCTATTGAAATCAATCGTTTGCTGACTTTATTTGACGATGGAATAAAAATCTTAGGGTATTTAGCCTATTTGATTGTTATAGTAGCTGGCATCAGTGTTTTTATTTCGCTTTATAACTCCCTCAAAGATGAAAGGGGAGAAAAGGCATTAATGATTACATTGGGGGCCAGCCGATTCAAGGTTTTTAGTTTATTGTTGGCCGAAGGCATTATGCTAAGTATTATTGGTTATTTGGTTGGAATTGTGATCTCAAGGCTTGCCTTGTTTATTATTCAAAGGTTACTTTCAACAGCCTATTTGGCAGATTTTAATTTCACGGGGCTGAGCAAGAGTGAAATTTATCTTTTTCTTTTAGCGTTATTAATAGGACTGTTATCAGCGGCTTTGCCTTCTTTGGGCATCTTTAAGATTAACCTATCGAAAACTATGGCCGAAAATTGAAAAACAAATGATGAAACTTTTTGTAACTATATTCTCTTTCACCCTCCTTTTTAATAGCGGCTTTACTGCTGATGTTCCTGTCAAGACAGACTGGAAAACACTTAGCAATGTGGACTTTAATAAAAAATGGAACAAGGAAGAAAAGATGTTTATTCTTGAACCTGTCTTTGGGGAAACCGTGAAAGCGTTAGCGGGTAAAACTGTTGAAATTACAGGCTACATGATTCCTATTGATATTGAATCAAACTATTATGTGCTTTCTGCTAATCCTTATGCCTCTTGTTTTTTCTGCGGAGGGGCGGGCCCAGAATCTGTTATGTCAATCAAATTTAAAAAAGTAAGCAGACGTTTTGATACAGATGAACGATTGACTTTAAAAGGCAAATTGGTTTTAAACACACAAGACTTAGAAGAACTTAACTACATATTACAAGACGCTGAATTAATAAAATGAAAAAATTACTTATCACCCTAAGCCTCTTTTTGGCTTTTGCTTTCCAATCAAACGCTCAGTACGATAAAAATGTGGCTATTGGTCTCAAGGTGGGTGAACCGCTTGGACTAAACATCAGGAAATATTTTCAATACGGCGATAGAGCCTTTGACATTAACTTTGGTACATACGGCTTTTTGTATGGAACCAATAGAGAATACCGTAAAGGAGTTTATCAGAAATCCGGCATCATGTTTCAGAGTCTTTATAACTGGCATTATTCCCTGGGAAAAAATGAAGGCCTGAAAGTCTATTACGGTTTTGGAGGACAAATAAATTACAGAGATTATGCCTCCGAAGAAAACATAATTGGCACAAGACAGGACGGCGAGAAGCATCTATCTCTGGGACCGGCAGGGAATGCAGGTATAGAGTTTGATATTCCTGGCAATGACGTGGGTGTCTTCTTAGATGGCGGTGTATACACAGAACTTGTACCTGATTTACTTTTTTTACACCCACAAATTAATGCAGGAGTAAGAGTCAATTTAGTCAGAAGATAGGAAGATCAAAATCTTTACATGTCAATGAGACTTTCAATGGGAGAGTCTCATTTTTGTTTCAATTCCATCAGGGCGTTCCATGCCATAAGTCCGGTGCCGAATTCCAAGGCCTTTTCATCGATATCAAAAGTTGGAGTATGTACACCAGATATTATTCCTTTTGACTCGTTCATTGTGCCCAGCCGATAAAAACAACTGTCTACCACCTGAGAATAAAAGGCGAAATCTTCACCAGCCATCCACAAGTCTAAATTGACAACATTTTCTTCACCCATATACTCTGTAGCATAGGATCTGATCTTTCGGGTAAGCTCAGGGTTGTTTTCCAGATATGGATAACCTCTCACAATGTTTACTTCACATTTAGCTCCCATAGATTCGGCCATGGTTTCAGCCATTTTTTGAATCAACGTAAGGCCTTTTTCCCGCCATTCCTCGTTCATGTTTCTGAATGTACCCTGAATATTCACTTCATTTGGGATAACATTTGTAGCTCCCAGTCCTTCTATTTTACCAATGGTTAATACCGACGGATTGGTTGGCTTTCTATTTCTGGAAACTATCTGTTGTAAAGCTATAATGATATGTGAAGCTATTAGAATCGGGTCTATACACTGATCAGGGGCTGCACCATGTCCTCCTTTACCAATAACCTTGAAATACAGCTCATCTGTACTGGCCATGTACATTCCCTCTCTGAAACCAATTTTCCCTACAGGAATATTTGGGGCCACATGCTGTCCTATCATACCTGACAGAGAAGGATTCGTCAGTACCCCTTCTTTAATCATTATGGAGGCTCCACCCGGTGCTTTTTCTTCTGCCGGCTGAAAAACCAGCTTTACTGTTCCTTCAAACTCATCTTTTAAGGCAGTTAATATTTTGGCAGAGCCCAAGAGAGAAGTGGTATGAACATCGTGCCCACAAGCATGCATAACCCCTTCATTTTTAGACTTATAAGGAACGTCATTTGCCTCAAAAATGGGAAGAGCATCCATATCAGCTCTTAATCCGATTACCCTACTTGATGGATTTTTACCTTGAATTAAGGCTACTAAACCTGTGTTAGCAATACTTTGAGGTTTTAAACCCATTGCCTCAAGCTCTGCTCTAACAAAGGCCGAAGTTTCGTACTCTTCAAACGATAATTCAGGATTGGCATGGAGGTGTCTTCTGATACGTACAGAATTCTCAAAATTATCTGATGCCAGTCCTTTAACTTTTTCTAATAAACTCATGTTGTATTCCTAATCAGTGGTACAAATCTAGCCTATTTCTTTTTCGGATAGAATCTCTGACAAGAATCTTGGTTAAAAAAGTATCCTTTTACGTTATTTGCCCAAATTATTGAGAAATGATCATATATGTAATGGGGGTTTGCGGTAGCGGCAAATCTACAGTTGGCGAAATTTTAGCCAAAAGGCTTTCTATTCCTTTTTTTGATGGAGATGATTTTCATCCTGAAGAAAATGTAGCCAAAATGTCAAAAGGGATACCCCTTGATGACAATGACCGGGAAGGTTGGCTGGAAGCATTAAACAAAAAAGCTCATGAAATAAAAGAAGGGGTTTTCGCCTGTTCTGCTTTGAAAGAAAAATACAGAAAGGTACTTTTCAAGGGGCTTGAAGGAAAAGCACATCTTGTTTATTTACATGGCAGTTATGATCTGATAGACAGCAGAATGAAAGCCCGTGAGAATCATTTTATGCCACCGGGGCTGCTGGCTTCGCAATTTGAAACACTAGAAGAACCTAAGTACGGTCTTAGAATTTCTATTGACCAAAATCCTGATGATATGATGAACGAGATTATTGAAAAATTACCAAAGCCTACTCAAGAATTTGGCCTGATTGGATTGGGTGTTATGGGTAAAAGCCTGGCCAGAAACCTGGCAGGAAAAGGCTTCAAACTGGGTCTATACAACAGATATGTGAAGGGATCTGAAGAACAAGTAGCCGAGAATTTTATTGCAGAGCATGATGAACTTTCAGCGGCAAAGGGTTTTGAAGATTTAAGCCTGTTTATCGGCAGTCTTTCCACACCAAGAAAAATATTCTTGATGGTGAATGCCGGCAAAGTAACAGATCTTGTAATTGATGAATTAAAACCACTTTTGGCTAAAGGCGACATCATCATTGACGGCGGAAACTCTCACTTTACCGATACCGAAAGAAGAATAGCTGATTTAAAGGAGCATGGACTGCACTTTGTAGGCTCAGGCGTATCTGGTGGTGAAGAAGGAGCCCTGAAAGGTCCTTCAATTATGCCAGGAGGAGACAAAGAGGCCTATGAGAAAATTGCCCCTTACCTGGAAGCCATAGCGGCCAAAGATAAAAATGGCGGTGATTGCTGTACATACATTGGTAAAGGGGGCTCAGGGCATTTTGTGAAGATGATACACAATGGTATAGAGTACGCCGAAATGCAACTACTGGCCGAGGTCTACGCCATTCTCAGGTATGTCAACAAATACAGCCCGGAGGAAATTTCTGAGACCTTACAAAACTGGGAGAAAGGCGGACTGAGTAGTTATTTATTAGAAATAACTCATAAGCTGCTTCTCAAAAAAGAAGGAGAAACACATTTGATTGACATCATTCTTGACAAAGCAGGAAACAAAGGAACAGGAAGCTGGACCACCGTATCCATGGCTGAACTTGGGATACCGGCCACTTTGATTTCCTCTGCCCTGTTTGCACGTTATATCTCCTCTTTTAAAGCCAAAAGAGAGGCCTATGAGTCTTTCTTTGGATTAGAAGCCACTGAGCACGCTAAAATTGAGGTAAATGAGCTAAAGCAAGCCTATGAGCTCGCCAGAATTGTAAACCATCAACAGGGCTTTGAGTTAATTAATGAGGCATCAGATAAATATGGCTGGGAACTTAACCTTTCTGAATTAGCCAGAATCTGGACAAACGGTTGTATCATTCGATCTGAACTAATGGAAACGTTGATTGAAACATTAAAAACAAGTACCGATCTTCTAAAAACCGTTGAAAAGTCTGATCTGTTGTTGAAGCTAAATGCATTAAGAAATGTCTGCTCGGCTGCTATTCAGGTAGGAATAAGTATTCCATGTCATTTAAGCTCAGTAGATTACCTAAATGCAAATTTATACAATCACCCTACAGCGAATATTATTCAGGCTCAGAGAGACTTTTTTGGAGCTCATACTTACGAAAGAAGAGATGATGCTAGTGGCAAGAAGTATCACACGCAGTGGGAATAATTTTTTTTCAAAAAAAATGAGCTGGTGCTTGACTTTGTAGAAAACAACAAATACTTTTGCATCCTCATTTGACTAGAGGGATGGCAGAGCGGTCGAATGCGGCGGTCTTGAAAACCGTTGACTGTCAAAGGTCCGGGGGTTCGAATCCCTCTCCCTCTGCAATTACTAAGCGTAATTAGTTCAAAATGAATTAGTTACGCTTTTTTCTTTTACATTTTAGCCGATATTTAGCCGTAAACCTTATAAATACCTCTAACTGGCTATGCGAAACGAAAAAGGGGACATGTTTCTAATTTTAACAGAAAATGACCTCTCATGTTCAGGTACAATTATGCACCATAACGAACAAGGCCTTTCTATGCCTTCTGGCGTGCTCAAATCTATTTACTAATCAAATATCTTACTGTAACCTTTAAAGCTTCGCACAGGCTTTAAAAACGGCATTTCAGGAAACTAGATTAAATCAAACTTAATCCAATAGGTTTTTAGAACAGTTGAGAATTTTATTCTAGCTTAGGATATATTCATTCTAGAATCGCTTGTAATGATCCCTAACAAGCTAAACCGAATATATCAAGACTTACATTATATGGGTTTTTCCTTTTATGGAAGAAAGGCAATCCTTTGTTACTTCTGAAAATCTTATATCTAATTTTGAATGTATTTCTTAAAAAGTAGTCAATAGACTTTACCAAACACTCAATAATATGATTTAGCTATAATTAGTAGTCTTAATTCATAAATGCAGACAAGATTCTTTGTCAATTCAAGTATTACCAATTGTCTAAAAAAATTAACTACTACAAGCCTAAATAGTACCTTTTCACTAATCACATCCGCCAATTTCAGCTTTAAATACCGCCTGATCTCCTACCTTGAACCCTGGGTCTAACTCAATTACTTTACTTCGATAAATTACGCTAGAATTACCAGAAATTAAGTTTGAAGCTTTAATCTTACCAATTAACTTACTTGCTTGGAAAACTCTATTATTAGATAAGATATTATCTGATGGGTTGGACAGAACAATTTCAGATGGACATGCATTATATATATTAATCAAATAGTCCTCAGTTTCTCCTGGATAACCACTACCTGTAACTGAGCATGGTGACAACGGGTTATCCTCATAAAAAAGTTGGGTAGTTACTCTTAATCTAGTAGCTAGAACCGTTTGAACCCCATTTGGAATTGTAAACTCTCCGGAAATCACTCCTATATTTCTTTGATTAGAGCCATATAGCATTTCATTTTCTTCAAAGACTTCATTTCCATTAAAATCCAACCAAATATAAGCCCCCCAAAATGAATCATTTGGATTCAACATGTTTATTGAAAATGTATATGCTCTTCCCACATTTAACGTTTTAGATACATAAGGAAAAAATTCATAGGCTCCAGACTTACATCCAGAGGATGTGCTCAAAAAAGTATTGTCAATAGATACACTATTTATGACTGCATGATTGTATAAATTACATTCACGCTGGTAAGCTACATCACAATATGTATTGAGTGGCTTTGTTTTAAAGCTTTTATCTGCAAAGTTGTTTGAACAATATGCTTGAATTCGCCAATTATATGACAAGTTTGGTTCAAGAGAACTCAGGTGATAGGAAGTTCCACTTTCGATAAGAATTTTATTCCATTCTACATCATGATTGGATTTATATTTCAGTTCAAAAGGGCCCGTAGATTCGTGTTCCCAAGATAATAATACTCCTGTGTCATAGACATTTTCTGAAATTGCATTGCTTGGAGCTATAAGATTGTTGGAGGTACAGGGCACTATATTCACCAAGTAGTCTTCAGTTTCCCCTAACTGATAACTTCTGCATGGCAGAATGCGAATTTCATGTTGGGTTGTTAAAATTATCCTTAATCGAACAGACTCATTAGGTTCTACACCTAACGGTATAGTAAAGATTCCTGAAATATTTCCACTGCTAATATTTGTTGTTACAAATACTCTTTCAGTTTCTTCAAAATACCCGTTATTATTTAGGTCTATCCAAATTCCTGCTTGAAACAATTTGGTTTGGTCCAAGACATTCAACGTAAAAGAATATGACTTTCCACCTTCTAAGTTTGCAGTTTTATAAGGAAAAAACGAATAATTTTCCGAACTACATCCAGACCCTTCACTTAGAGAATAATCATTCACTTTAAATCCATCAATTGCGATTCTACCAGTACATGCATCTAAAAGGGTATAAGGTATTTCGCAAAAATTTGTCTCAGCTCTTGTACTAAAAGATCCATTTAAATAATTTATTGAGCAAGCCTTTCTAACCCTCCATTCATACTCTGTCATTGGATTCAACTTTTCTAAATGAAAACTATTACCTTCAGATTCTCCAGCGTATTTCCAGATGCTAGAGCCCTTCTTTTTAACGTCGATTTGATATACTTCATTCGATACCGCTACCCATGTTAAAACTGCACCCCTGTCATATATATTTTTGACAAGTGCACTCTCAGGACTTGAGAGGTTATTAGGAGAACAAGGTTTTAATCGAACTATATAATCCTCGACTTCACCAGTAACCGGCCACAATACAGATGTTGCCCAGCAAGGATTAGTTGGTTTTACGCCAAACTGAAGCATTACCCTCATTCTAGTCTCAACAGGATATTCTATGTTGAACGGAATTTTTATGTTGCCGGTAATTGCATTAAATTGAGGCTCTGTGGTTACAAATAACTGCTCTTCATCTTCAAAAATCCCGTTCAAATTGATATCAACCCAAATGGCAGCCTGAGCGGAATTAAAGTATCCTGTTCGCTCTAAAATAAATTCATACTCTTGTCCAGACTGCAACTCTTTTTTGGGGTTATCAAAAAAAGTATAGTCAGAAGCTGAACAACCTGAGGAATTGCTCAATTCAGTACCTCCTAAAACTACACGATCAAGTGCTATTGTATAATTACATCCACTTTCCGCCAATCTTTTATATTCACAATATTCAGATTTAGGAACAGAAAATGAAGAAATATCCGAATCAATTGAACAAATGGTCTTAACTGACCAATCATAATTTGTTAATGGTTGTAAACCATCTAAATGCAAGGAATTTTCCGACACCCAAGCCCTCTGCCATTCATATGAATCTTCAGACTTATATTGAATTGAAAATGGACCTGAAGTATTTGAAGCCCAAGTTAGGTCTATTGCTCCCCCGAAATTATTAGAACTGATAAGATTTGTTGGTACAGAGGTTTGAGAAACACAATCTATTAGATTTATTTCATAATCCTCAACTTCTCCTAGCCAATATTGTCCGCATGGAAATAATGGTGCATCTAATAAATTTGTTACAACTCTAAGCCTCACAGAGTTTCTAGGCGTTACTCCTAGTGGAATAATGAAAGAGCCCTCAATTACACCAGTATGTTCACCTATTCCCCCTTCGTACATTAATTCATCAACGCCAAATTCTTTGTCTCCATTAAGATCAATCCAAATAGACGCCTGAAATTCATGATACAGTTCAAGGCTAAAATTATAGGTCTCTCCTATTTTTAATTCCTTACCCGTATTTTTGAATAAAGTATAGTTTTTTGAATTACATCCAGAGTTCTTACTAAGAACTGAATTATCCAATATTACACTTGAAAGAGGTGTATCAAACCCTAAACCACAGCTCTTTGATCCATATTGAGCCATACAATACCCATCATCTGAGTTAGTAAGAAATGAATTTACAGCATAATCAGAGCAATTAGTACGTACCTTAATTTCATACTGAGTATTGGGCTGCAAATCCTTAAGGTTGATCCACGTGTTTGAGACTTCTACTACATTCCAAGTTGATTGTCCTTGCGGCCTAAATTCGACATAGAATCTAGAGTTTGGATAATTATAATTCCATTCTAAATACGCCTGATCCTTAGTGATATTTGAAGCAACAAAATTGTACGGACTAACATTATTTCCAATAAACCCAGCTACCTTATTCCTAATTAATTCACCTGGTAATGCACCAAATCCCAATGAAAAGTTAACACCTATACCTTCTGCAGTGTGACAATAACTCATTATTGTACCTCCATTCAAAGGCGTAGGACCTGGACTACAATTACCTTCTATAGGCGAACAATTATCAATCGGTCCTCCCGGCCATGAACAGTTATGAGTATGTGGCGATCCAATGTTATGACCAATTTCATGTGTCACTATTGTTACTGAAGCCGAATAAGAAGGGAAAGGAACAACCTCAGAAGAAAGTCCTGTACTGACACTAAAACTACTTTGTTTATTATTTAAGACATCTGTAAAGGCAATTCCGGCTCTTGGCCCTTTGAAAGAAAGAAAGTGGGCAATATCACCTAAAAAATTAGCTTGAATGGTTGAAGAAAAATTATTCAGTATATATTGCGGAGAGTTAATATTAAAATATGGGTCTTGGCTATCCCATACCTTAATTTGAGAAATTGTGATTTCAATTCCTTCGTTTTCATAAATCGCTGCAACTTGGGAGAATAAATTATTGACATAAGTTGCTACCCCTTGAATTGAACCCTTAGCTTGGAATATGGAGTAATCTGCCTCAAAATATATTTCCAGAGGTCGACAATTTATAGTTTCTACTATTTCGCTATTTGCTGTTTTAAAGACTGTTTGCCCAACATCTGTTACAAAGGTTAGATCATCTGAAACAGCACATTCATAAGGTGTCAAATCGGACATTTTAAAAGGAGAGAGTTCGTATTTATTTGTACCCGAAATTGCTACAATCTCAAAGTCACCTTTTTTATTTGAGACAAAACCAGAAATTATTCCTTCACTAATATTTATTGATACTAATGATTCCTTTTCCGATTGAATCACTCCGACATAGCTAATAGAATTTTCTAATTTAAACTGGTTACCTTTAGAATCAACAACACTATATCTGTTTGAATATAAGTCATTTATAATTAAGTCTACCCTTGCACCTTTATGTGTATCAATAGGTAAGTCAAAACTCATAACATTCGGCCTAGTCTTAGAAATCTCTGCTAGAACTTGATCATTAAGGTTCATCCCACTTTCGACTTGAGGCACATTATTTAAAATTGTGCCTTTTGCTTGATTAAAGAGATTGTAATGCTGAAAATTAGAGGTAACCTTTAACTTCTCAATTTTCTCAAAAACAGCATTCTGCGAAAAAGATAGGAAAGTAAAATGAACAAAGAACATGGTTAATAAAGACTTTAGGACTAGTTCATTTCCCAAAATTTGAATTGGACAAAATAGTACTTTCATGGATATTATAAGTTGTTAAAAAACATTTTCATGGACATTTACCAGAATGCATAGCCATCGTGTGAAAACTAGTACACAGGTAATAATGGAATTATCAACACTAATATATTATACTATCAAGGAAAGTTATTCCAGAATCATAAAAATAAATTATTCAGAGTGTTCTGGTACAAATTAGTACCACTACACACTACGCTTTTTCAAGCCCGCTGACATAAGCAAACCAATGAAGTCATCCGATTACATTATCGCACCTCCCTAAAGCTTCCTACGGCCTATAAAATCGGCCATTTTACATCCTCATCGATTTAATGATTGCATAATCTTTAGCAGAAAGTTCAGTAACCAGAAAATCCTCATGAATACTATTTAAACCAAGCATATAAAGTAAGAATGGTTGATAGTTTTCTTTATTAAGGCTACCACAACTCTTAATTAAAAGCCTCAGAAGTGTAGCTTCTATATCCCTATCCCTTTTTAAGAAGAGTAAAGGCTTAAACCTATCCCCTATTTTCTGTGCTACCTTTCCCTTAATAAGAATACAGTTCTCGAAGTACTTAACTGCCCAAGTTTGACCCTTAGATTTCTGAATTCTAAAGGTTACGCTGATTGTAAAAAAACCTTTCTCCATCATTAAAAGCAAAACAAGAGTTAAAAAGGACTGCCTGCAAATAATGCTAATAAAATGAGCGTACTACGATAGTATATTTAAATTACAAGAAATTAGCAGATCGGAATAACAAAATGTACTGCTTTAAAAGCCCAATATGACTTCAGCTCTAAGTAATCTCCACTTTATTGCCATTGAAGCGGATTAACTATTTGAATTTCAAGGATGATAGACTCTTGGCAATCGCGACAAGACAGTAACTAGATTCAAAAAATATCAACACATATTTTTTTACAGAGAATTTTGTAGGATGACATTAAGAATAAGACACGTCCAATGGCCGAGCTAAATTTGTCATAAGATTTATATAGCAGTTTGTACTATTTTAAATCAAAGTGCAAAGGATTTACATCTTCTAATTGAACCTGCAATAACTCAGCTCCAATTTGTTCTTTTAATGATTTCAATTCCGCACCTGGGTAAGGGTCTATGATGAAACTCGGCTTACTTTGGTAATCAAAGTTATCTTTAATTATTTTATTTATTTCTGTATCACGACCGCCATAACCTATAATAACAAGGGCTTTTGCAGCTTTCAGATTTTCCCTAAAAAGGTTAAACAATCTATTGTAAAAAGGTTCAGAATATCTAATTATTTTTGAGGTTGTACCTGTTAAAAAATCAGAATGATAGTTGATAAAGGAATCCGTGTAAATACGCTCACCATTTTCATTTTCAATCTCCTTATATAGCCTTGAATGCCCAATTTTCCACCTAGTTTTAATGTAGTTATCATATTCCGCAATATGACCTTTTGATTCGTAGAAAATTCCATAGTCTTTACTGCCATGTAGTTTATATAGCCTTACTTTTTTATCATATTTGCCAGTATATCTTTCTAGCCTACATTTATATTTTCTACCATCACAATTTAGTTCACCGTAGTAAGGCGATCCAAGATCTTCAAAACCATCTGACATTTTTCCCTCTAGCCATTCAGTATTCTTTAGACTATCGAAAAACAAATCATGATTTAGTGAATGTACATGAATAATAAGACTTTCAGACCATTGATGTAGAGAGTTAAGAAAACCAGTATAACCTTGATAGTTGATTGCACTCAGGTATCCTTGATTGTCATACCATGAATTACTCTCTGAATCAACTAAATAGTAGCTTACCAATTGAGAATAAATATCTTTAAGACGACCAAGTAATTGATTAAGGTCCCTTTCATAACCATAATCATTTCTTTTGAATAATTCCTTAACTTTTGGGTCGCTAATTGCATCCTTTGAGAAAAAGTCATAAAACTTTTCATAATCAAAACCGCCAAACTCATTAAAATAGTATTTTATTAAATCACGGCAGAACTTATATTGATTATCATAACTTGTCGTGTATCCAAAATCTGGTTTACTACCACCTTTTGAGATAACCAATTTTCCATCATTAGAAAAACCAAATTTTGAATCATCGCAATCAAGGAGATTCTTGTTTAACTGTACTGCAGTTGGGTATCCTTTAGGTACGGAGAAGCCTGCACCCAGTAAAAGCGAAATAGATTCAGCCATGCTAATTCTTATTTTTTGAAAGCCATCAGGATCAGTGTATCATAAATATAGAAGCCAAGAGCAAAATAAAGATTTTTAACGGAATAGATGTTTTAGGTTGTAAAATATTAATAATTACTTCGGCCATAATACTTTCACTTCTACACCATTTCTCTACAAAGCTTTATCAACTTATTGTTTATAATACTATAAATCCATACAAACTGCGGTATGAAAACAAATATTATTGAATTCAAAAAGCCTTCAAGTCTTTTAAAGAATCGGACAAAATTGACAGAATAAGAAAATCGTGGTCTTTGATCTTTTGCAACAATTTAAGTTATGTTAAATGGATAGTTTATTTTTTTATTTAATCTAGAACAGATCCTACACTAAGGAAAAATTTCGACGGAATCGATTATAAGCCCAATACTCTAACCTCACTCCAATAACACTTTTTAGCCTGTGAAAATATTCTAGCTCAGTGCTATTGAGTGCCACAGGACCAACAATGACCATTTTATTGATTTTTAAAGTAGGGTCTAGAAACGAGTATTCCAATAATTGTCCTAACCCTTGACGAATGTTTGACAAAGCCACTGAAGATGTCTTAATTTCGAAAAAATCATATCCATCTTTTGTTTCAAGCAACATATCAATTGGACAGTTATTAATTCTGCTTTTATCCTGGGATATAAATAAGACGCCCTCCTCACGACTCAAGAATTCATAAAGATCATCACTTATAAGATTATGTAAGGGTGTAATAGTTGTTTTCTGAGCACTGTTATTACGTTCATATGAGACGCTGTTATTTCGTCTTCCTTCTTGTCTGATTAATTCATAGTTCTCAGAAATTTGTTGTGATAATAGGTCTTGAACCTTCCCTTCTATTTTAATTGGAATAAATCTCTTCAATCTCCTACTTAGCTCATCGTTTAGGATTATTGGGATATCAAAAAAATCAGCATCCTCCAACAAAAAGCTTAAATTTGGTCTCAAAGTTGATCTAATAAATTCTCTCTCATCAGCTTTTACTGCTCTTAGCTCCTCTATCATTAGTGAAGTATTATTCTCGTAAAGCGTTCTAACTTCAGGGTCCAAATCATCAAACTCTTTAATCTTTTGGACATTCATGAGCTTGCCAACTAGAAGTCTTTTATTTTGAGAAGTGATAGTGTAAAGGAATAACTCAGTGATAGTATCTGTATCATTTGGTAAGCCATTCACCCCCTCAATATACCCATATTGTACTCCATCTACATTAAACCTAGGATTAAGTAACCACTCCTCGTAGCCAAAACCGTATTGATTTTCAAAGGCAACATTAGCTTTCCCTTGATTTCGTTTTCTCCATAAATGCCCAGAAGGTTTTACCCAGTTGTTTAAATTGTTGGTCAGTCTTACAAGCCTCTTTTCATCCTTATCCAATAATTCTGAAAAATCTGGATACAGAGACTTAACTTTGGCCAGTATTTCCTCATCCCTTACTCGTGCAATTCCTCTTTGTAGTTGATACTCAAAACTTTCCGATAATTCATAAAAATCAACCTCAAAGTACATAACCTTTTCATCAAGGGTAACTTCAAACTGGGTAAAGGCTCTTGCGAGATCTAAATTTTGATCAAGTCTCTTTTTCTCAGTCTTTACAACACCAATTGCCTTTACATCAAAACCTTCAGCAATTAGCAGTACATCACTTGGTTTATATACATGATAGTCATCATAACCCAATGCAATGTGCCTTTCTTTAACTACTGAATAGAAACTGGGTCTTCCTTTTCCCCAATTACAACCTGATTTCCAAACTACTGCCATAGATGTCTTTTTAATGTGTTAGTTGTTATTTCAAAATATGGACAACTTGAACAGAATTATCAGGCCATATTATTTAATCAAATCCAACCCTAGCTCCTTCAAAAACTCATTATGTTCAGCGGTTTTGGCTTTGATCTTTTTTTCGATGTCTTGTAGCTTTTTGTTTACCTCTTGTAGATTTATTTGTTCCTCTTCTTCAGCAGTGCTTACATAACGAGTTATATTAAGGTTGTAAGCGTTTTTTTCTATTTCTTCCATAGAAACCCTGCGAGAGTAACGATCTCGCTCCTGACGGTATTTATAGGTATCTATGATGTCTGAAAGATCCTCCTCATTAAGAGAGTTCTGTCTTTTACCCTTTTCATATTGTTCGGCGGCATTAATGAAAAGTACATCGTCTTCCTTTTTGCACTTTTTCAGCACGATAATACAAACCGGGATGCCGGTTGAATAGAAAAGATTGGCAGGCAAACCAATAACAGTATCAATGTTATTATCCTTTAAAAGCTTCGTTCTGATGCGTTCTTCTGCCCCGCCTCTAAACAAAACCCCATGAGGAAGAATAAGGGCCATAGTGCCTTCATTACTGAGGTAATGGAAGCCATGAAGAAGAAATGCAAAGTCTGCTGCAGATTTGGGAGCTAGACCATAACTTTTAAAACGGAAATCATCATCCATACTTTCTCCCGGATCCCAACGAAGGCTGAATGGGGGGTTAGCGACAATAGCATCGAAAACTACTTTTTTGCCCGGATTCATTTCATTCAGGATGGGCCATTGATTTCTTAAAGTATCTCCATGGAAAATCTCGAATTCTGAGTCTTTCATTCCATGCAATAGCATGTTCATTCTGGCAAGATTAAAGGTAGTGATGTTATTCTCCTGACCATAGATTTTACCAATGGTACCTTTTTCTTTTTTTATTCTCTTTCTTACGTTTAGCAATAAGGAGCCTGAACCACAAGCAAAGTCTAAAACTTTATCAAGGTGCATCTTCTTACCTGTGCTAGGATCTTGACTATCTAAGGTGACTATCTCTGACAATACGGTGGAAATCTGCTGAGGAGTATAGAATTCACCCGCCTTTTTACCTGAACCAGCGGCAAACTGACCGATAAGGTATTCATAAGCATCGCCAAGGGTGTCTGTATCGGTGGAGAAACTGGCTATGCCTTCAGCAATTTTCCGGATAATAGTACATAGCTTTTTATTTCGCTCTTTGGGGGTTTTCCCTAGCTTTTCTGAATTCAAATTGATCTCAGAGAACAATCCTTTAAAGGAGTTGTCAAAGGATTCATTCTCAATGTATCTAAAGCCTTCTTCCAGTGTAATTAGAAGTTCTTCATCTTGTATTCTGGCTCTTTCTGCTATACTACTCCATAGGTGATCCGGTTTGATATCCCCTCCCTCTCCCACTCCCCTCCCTCTCCCCCTCCCTCTCCCTGCCTCTCCCTCCCTGCCTGCCTTCCTTC
>JANSYO010000403.1 GCA_024742395.1 Cytophagales bacterium | reverse complement strand
GGAGGAACAGCATGGATCGCGTTGCTTTCTAAGGGAACTATCACTGGTTTTGATGAAGATTTGTGCGCGTTTAGGAGGTGGTCCAAAGCTATTGAAACAAACAAATCTGTGGAATATTTTTTAGCTCGCTCAGAGGAAGGAGATCCAGATGCTTCTTATTCTCTCGGTGTTCTCTATGAAGAAGCTTTAGGTGTTCCTTTAGATTATGAAGAATCTTTGAAATGGTATTTAAGGTAAGCACACAATGTATTTCATGTGTACACTTCTAAAGAATGACATTCAGAGCTGCGTCGAATGGTTTCCCTCCTGCTCAAAATAACTATGCATTGATGCTTAAAAGAGGTCTTGGTATAATTATGAATGATGAAGAAACTGTAGAATGGTACAAGAAAGCAGCAAAACAAGATTATGTGATTTCTCAAAACAATTTGGGTTATATGTACAAGACTGGTAAAGGTGTGCCTGCTAATATTGAAAAAGCCTTTTATTGGTTTCATAGAGCAGCGGAGATTGGTTATGCATCAGCACAGAAGAACGTGGGCGATATGTTTCGAACTGGACATGGAGTTAGTCGAGATTATAACATGGCTGAGAAGTATTACTTAATGGCTGCGAATCAAGAACATTCTGTTGCTATGAATTCATTAGGAGTGCTATACCAACAAAGCGCAGCAGATTGGATCCCTAATCATCGCAAAGCATTTGAATGGTACACCAGAGCGTGTAAAAATTCTGTAGCAGCCTCTGAATACAACTTATACCTAATGTATCTTGAAAAATTGGTCCCTGGTAGTGATAAGATGTCAGATAGCGAAAGCATGGCGCGTGCTCTTGCTCATCTTAGTCGCTCTGTGAATCATTCGAATCCCAGCATATTAGGAATGTTGGCATATGCTTTGAGGTTACTAAAAGGTCGTGGAATCCTGCGTAATAAGATAGAAGGCGTGAAATGGATGATGAACGTTTGTATGTGCGGTTTAACGGAAGCCTTAGAGGAGCTGGAGCGTTTATACTTAGGACAACGTGAATTCTTATTCTTTGGGGT
>JANSYO010000309.1 GCA_024742395.1 Cytophagales bacterium | reverse complement strand
CCAAAGAAAGCAACAACATTCAATTCCTTTCTCCGAGCAAATTCCTTACAGTACTTCATCTGTGTATCCAAGCTTGCCCCATTTTCCATTTGGTCTCTGGAGGATACACGTGTATAGATGACGACATCCCTTGAATTCCTGATAGGTACACGAACGTTTTTGTTAGCGAACTTCAGGAACCTGTCTAAGTTTTTATTGCTCATAATGCTATGATGTCTTGGGTGTACTAACGTAGTTTTCGTAGATAAGGATGCAAAAGCCATGAAGAAAATCGATGAGTTCCTGCCCTTGTTCTTCATCAATATCCTCAAAACCGTCAAACTGTCTTAGTTCTTCGATGGTGAGCTTCGTCTCCTGTATGTCTTTCCTTTTTGATATTGAGCTTTGCTGCATGATGTCGTTTAGCTAATCCTTTCACTGTTGTTATGAGGATAAGATTAGCTGTGAGGAGGAAACAAGACAAGGTTCGCTTTTGTACCAAGGGTATAAACTAATGTTTGACAAAAAAATCTTGATTCATCCTCACTAAGGATGATAATACCCGTTTTATCGTGTCAAAATGCCCCATTTTATTCCTATAAATTGAGCGTCAAAAAGCGCTCCTTATTTTCAGCTGAAATTGCCTGTTTTTGTATCCTTTTTTTGGCTCATCCTATTTCTTTTATCAGCATTCAATTAGGTTCTTCAGTCTTTGGAGATAGCTTAGAAATGAATTGCAGGAAAGTGCTTTCAAGCAAGTCGTATTTCTCAACAAATCCTTCATAGTAGTAAGGCACCGATAGCTTCTCCTCACACTTTTTTGCCCCATAAAGGATGTTGCGTTTTGTTAATCCAAAGTCTTCAGCGATTTTGGAATAGCTCAATCCCGTGTATTTTTTGAGTAAATGATAGCAAACCATCCTCGCGTCTCTGTATTCCTGGATGTTGGAAGTAAAGAACAGTTTGTCATTGAGTTCGAAGACGCGGATGCACTCTGTAATCAGATAGCGGGATAGCATCTGGAACTTCTGAGGTTGAGAGACGGCAATGTCTGAGGAGTCGATAAAACTTGATAGTAAAAAGATGGTTTTGTCTAATCCGATCTTGCCGATTACCTGGTCGATTTGTTGTTGTAATTTGCTGTAATTGTTCAGGGTTTTGTTACTCATTGTAAATTAGATGTAAAGCGAGATGAAACTCATTGTAAACTATTTGAAAACTGAGGTGAAAGAAATTGTAAACTAGTTCAAGT
>JANSYO010000020.1 GCA_024742395.1 Cytophagales bacterium | reverse complement strand
GCCAAGATCAAGGCATTCAGAGCTCAATTCCGTGGCGTTAGAAACATCGAATTTTACCTCTTTAGACTTTGTCAAATCTATACTTAACATCACCTCTCCACAAGTTTTGGTATTGATCCGTTTATTACAATGTATACCCACCCCGTTTGCCGTCTACGTCAGGCATCCACCCCGCCGAGGCGGGGATTTACCGGTACTTCGATAACTAACCTTGACAAAAGCAGAATCCCCTCCAGGGAGGGGTGGCCACAGGTCGGGGTGGGTTTTTCTTACAATGTTACTTACGGTGTATACCCACCCCGTTTGCCGTCTACGTCAGGCATCCACCCCGCCGGGGCGGGGATATTCGTGTTCTATGCATTCATTTATTGGCAATAGCAAATCCCCTCCAGGGAGGGTTGGCCATAGGCCGGGGTCGGTTTCTTACAATGTTACTTATGGCGTTTACTCACCCCGTCTGCCGCCTTCGTCAGGCATCCACTCCGCTTGGGCGGAGATTTTTCATTGCTTTTCGGGAGCTATTGTTTTAAAGCCTGTAAAATGGAATTAAGGTTTAAATCTTGGTTCATAAAGAACATCCAGTTTATTTTACGCTATCAACATCCTGAAAATCAATAATTCTATGAAAAAACTTACTTCCCTTTTTCTTCTTGGTGCACTTTCATTTGCTTGTGTACCGGTCTCTGAACCAGAGGAGACTGAGATGCAAAAAAAAGTCAACGAATATTCTGAATTTACACTTACCACAGATTTAAGTCATCTTTCTGAGAATCAAAAGAAGATGATTCCTATCCTCATAGAAGTGGCTCAGATAATGGATGACATTTTCTGGAAAGAGGCCTACGGAGATAAGAATGCCCTTTTAGATACTCTTTCAGAGGAGGCGGCTAAAACATTTGTACAATACAATTATGGCCCGTGGGACAGGTTAAGAGGGAATGAGCCTTTTATTGCCGGAGTAGGAGAGAAACCTGCAGGAGCTCAGTATTACCCGCTGGATATGACCAAGGAGGAGTTTGAGGCTTTTGATAGTAAGGATAAGGCAAGTTTATATACATTGGTTAAAAGAAATAAGGATGGGCAGCTTTACACGGTTCCCTATCACAAGGCCTTTGAAAATGAAATAAAGAGGGCTTCAGAACTTCTTAAGCAAGCGGCAGAATTAGCAGAGGATGAAGGTTTTAAAAAGTATTTAACGCTGAGGTCTGAGGCTTTGCTTACTGACGATTATTTGGCGAGTGATTTGGCATGGATGGACATGAAAAATAATAGGATTGACTTCGTAGTAGGACCTATAGAAAACTATGAAGACCAGCTATTCAATTATAAAGCCGCACATGAAGCCTATGTTTTAATCAAAGACATTAAATGGTCTGAGCGATTGGCGAAATTTGTTTCTTTTCTTCCCGAGCTTCAGGCAAATTTGCCCGTAGCAGACGAATACAAAAAAGAAAAGCCGGGTACAGACTCTGACCTGAACGCCTATGATGTGGTGTATTACGCAGGAGATTGTAATTCCGGGAGTAAAACGATTGCGATAAACCTTCCTAACGACGAAAGGGTGCAATTAGAGAAGGGTACTCGCCGACTTCAGTTAAAAAATGCCATGCAGGCGAAATTTGACAAAATCATGTTGCCGATCAGCGATTTATTGATAGATAAATCACAAAGAAAACATGTCACTTTCGATGCCTTTTTTGCTAATACCATGTTTCATGAAGTGGCACATGGCTTAGGTATTAAGAATACCATTGATGGCAAAGGCACCGTAAGAGAAGCGTTAAAGGAACATGGGTCGGCCCTGGAAGAGGGCAAGGCAGATATTTTGGGCTTGTACATGGTCACTCAGTTGCATAGCAAAGGTGAAATAGAAGGAGAATTAATGGACTATTACACCACTTTCCTTGCAGGTATTTTCAGATCTATTCGTTTTGGAGCATCCAGTGCTCATGGCAAAGCCAATATGGTTCGCTTTAATTATTTTAAAGAACAAAATGCTTTTACGTATAATGCTGAAAAGGGAACGTACAAAGTAAACTTTGAAGCTTTCCAGAAAGCTATGAATGGCCTTTCGGAAAAGATTTTAAACCTACAGGGTAATGGTGATTATGCTGGAGTAACCAAACTTTTTGATGAGAAAGGAATTGTGGGTGCAGACCTACAAAAAGATCTTGATAGAGTAGGGAAGGCCGGTATTCCAAGAGATATTGTATTTAAACAAGGGGTGGAGGTATTAGGCCTTTAAAGCTAAATCATCAAAGATTTTAAAAGAGCTGATCGCAAAAGGTCAGCTCTTTTTTCATTGTTCCTTTTGGTTTTCTTTTATGGAATTACAATTTTGTGCGAATCTAAATTGTAAATCTCGTGCAAGTTGAAGTTTCTGAAAGCTTTAAGGACAATGTTTACCGCTCTGTTTTTGGTATAGTTCTATTTATCGTATTTTTTTTATTCCTCAATACTATTGGTATTTTATTCGCAGGCATTTGCTTCTATTTGGCGGACACTCTCTTTTTCTTATACCCATCAATTATCGTAGGAATAGTTTCCTTAGGCATTATCTTATGCGGAATTCTAGTTGTGGTTTTTCTTTTCAAATTTCTTTTTACATCGAAAAGTCATAAGTCTGAAGAAATACGCTTTGAAATGGAAAGGAGTCAAGCTCCGGAGTTATTCGAAATAATTGATGAGTTAGTTTTAAAAACGAGAATCAAGTCGCCTAGAAAAGTCTTTATAAGTCCAGGTGTAAATGCATCTGTTTTTTATCAGAATAAGTTTCTGAGCCTTTTTTTCCCAAGTTATAAGAGTTTGGATATTGGCATGGGGTTGATATGTTCTTCTACAACTGGTGAATTAAAGGCAGTATTAGCACATGAATTTGGTCATTTTGCCCAGAAATCCATGATTATAGGAACGTATGTTTCTGGACTAAATGCGATTATATATAATATTCTATATAAAAATGAGTCTTTTAACGAACTCGCTGACTCTTTATCAATGATTCATGGTATTGTTAGGTTTTTTGTCTCTTTTTCAAGTATGATTGTTGAGGGGATTCAAAAAATACTGGTGAAAGCTTATGAGTTACTGAATATTAACTACTTGGCATTATCTCGCCAAATGGAATTTAATTCGGACGAAGTTGCAGTTAAAATAGTTGGTAAAAAGCAATTTAAGACCATTCTTAATCGAATGGATTTTGCTGATAGAGCATTGGCAGAGGTTTTTTCATTCTACTCAAAAAATTATCAGAATATACCAGCCAACTTATTTTCTCAATTTGAAAGTGTTATACAATTTTTGGCTGTAAAAAATAAAATTAACATGGTTAATGGTTATCCTGATCTTCAAAAGCAGGATCAATTATGGTATGGAAAATCAAAACTTAATATCGAAGACCAATGGGCCACTCACCCTTCTTTGGATGAAAGGATTGCAAAAATAGATGAACACATATCATCAAATGAATTGATCAATGATAATCCCGCGACTTCAATCTTTCCCAATTTAGAGCCGCTACAAATACACTTAACGAATCAAATATTTGAAAATGTCCATGATTCAAAAAAAATCGAACTTGACCTGAATGTGTTTAGGAAAGAATATGCGGGCTTTTATACTGAAAGAAACTTTGGTGATATTTTTAATAATTATTATACTGATAAAACCCCACTATTTTATTTCGAAAAATCACCAGAGGACACCTCGATGTCTATTTCAGAATTGTTTTCTGACGAAGCGGTTTCTTTAGTGAAAGAAGATATTAATCTGGAAGAGGATTTACGAACATTAAAATTAGTTAGTCAAAAGATTATTAAAGCCAAAAAGTTCAAATATGATGGTATTAGGTACTCCAGTATTCAATGCGAAAACTTAATTTCAGAACTCATACTAAATCAGCAGAAAAACCGTATAAAAATTAAGGAGCATGATATGTTGATATCGCGGACCCTTTACTCTTTAGCTCTAATTAAAGGTAATGAAAAGCGATTAATAAATAGGTCTAAAATAATGATCGAATATTTCGACGCAATGGGTCGAATAATGCCTTTATTAGATGAATGTTATATAAGAATAGAGTTCTTTGCAGAAAGCACGGACTATAAGTACATTTCTAAGTACGTTAAATATTGGAAAGAGAAGGAAGGAGAGTTGAAAACAGAGATTGTTAGGCTTCTTAATGACAAGATTTTTAGAGAAATTATTGGCGGAGTTAATGAAGAGGACTATAAAAAGTTTTCTATAAGTAACTACTCCTATTTTGATGGGGAGACTACTTATTTCGAGGATGAAGTTCAACACCTTTTTAGGGTTATGGAAAGCTTTCCTGAGGATTTTAATCAGGCATATATGCAAGCAAAAAAGGAGTTGCTTCAATTAGTCAATGAATTATTGGTTAATTCTGCTTTTAAGCAAAAGGATATCAAAAATATGGTAAAGTAAAAAGAGCTGATCGCAAAAGGTCAGCTCTTTTTTCATTACTCGAACTGATAAGCAAAATATTGAATCTGTTCGGTGTCCATGTTTTTGATGGCATGAGGTACCATTGATTCTACAAAGTAAATGTCTCCGGTTTTTGCAGGGTATACTTTACCGTCAATTTCCATTTCTGATTTTCCTTTGATCATTAATATGATTTCAGGGGCTCTATGGGTATGCGGTTCATGACTTTTGATACCAGGGTTTAAGTTTGAAACATGCATTTCCATACGTTTACAGGCTGCCGTTGGTTTATCGTAGAACTTCCTTATGCCACCTTTATCATGGGTGTTATAGCTGACGTTATTCCAGTCAATCATAAAAGAACCGCCGTTTTCATTTCCCCTGTCCAGGCTTTGACCTTCTTTGGCTTTATATTTCATCAGATAGATTTGAGCATCTTTCGAAGCATTAATTGAGAGGTTTTCTCCAGGCATTAGTACGCTAATGCTCCCGGGCCCCATTGTCTTACTTTCCTGGCCAAAGGAAAATGTTGGAGTTCCACTTTTTACTATGACCAGCTGTTCCATTAAGTTGTTTTGCAGATTTCTCTCCGCATTTTTATGAAACAGAAAAGACTCCATACTGAGCGTTTCAAAATCTAGTGTTTCACCAATAAAATGCATTCTCTTTTCAATCTTACCTTTTTCTACTGCTGCAGGTTTCTCAAAAGAGTATACTGTGGAAGCTACTTGAGCCTTTAAGATCATAGGGCACAGAAGAAGGAAAACAATGATTTTTTTCATTTTAATGCCTTTTATTTAGTGAAACATATTTACGTAAATAACTACATCAATAGATATTGTAAGGAAACAAGCCCTCCGGAGAGGGGATTTTGCGTGCTTCCCAATTACTTCTTTGCCATTTCTAGTGCTCTGGTAGAAAGTCCATATTTTGTAAGAATATTTGGCACTTCCCATTCCGGCATTGTACCATTTTTGTAATAGTCAATGAATCGCTCCATTACCTGAGCAAAATGAGCTTCATGACCAATATTGTACTTTTCAGGAATATTCACTTTCCAGCCTGCAGAGCTTTTCTCAAGACTTAGGCCATCATACGTTGACAATAACTTGTCAATAGAAGCCTGAGCTTCTTCCTGCGAGATTTCTACTACCGGCTCAATGTATAACGTAGGTTTATAACTTTGCTCTGCCCCCTGACGAATCACCAAATTGGCTTTAGTACCTCTCATGATAGAATAGTGGGTATCTCCGGTGCCTTCCGGAGCCTGATAATTCCAAATCACGGAGACTTTAGCATGATGTCCTTTGATTGTGTAATTGATCTCTCCATTAGCGTAAGTCTCCAGATTGCCGTCTTTTATACTACTTTGTAAGAAGTCCGGAAACTCTGTTTTGCCGGTTACTTTTTCAAAATCTGTAGGAGATAAAACAGTAGGCCACCTTCTGGCTGCCACTAATTCTACGTTTTCATCGCCAATAATCTGATTTGGGAAACACTCCCAGAAGGTCAGGTCTATCAGGTGGGTAGTTACGTCTACTATGCCTTCGCCTTGTTGTTTGGTGTCAAAAAACCATGAAGGTCTGATCAATGGAGAGCCTGAAACATATTTAAAGAAATGATGCACAGATTCTTTGGTTACTGCAGGGTTTTCAGGTGAGCCAATTTCTAATTCACCAAAAAGGTCTTTGTTTTGAGAAAGCTCTTTCTGTAGAATAGTGGTAATTTCTGAACGCTCAGTCATGATATCGTACAGCAAAAGACCCTTTTCTTTGGAGGTAGCAAAAGCCTCTTTAAGCAGTGCATAGTCCTCAGAATTAATAGCCATAGGTTTATCAGCCAAAACATGAAAACCATTGTTAACAGACTGAGATATATACTCTGTTTTCTTTAAGTTGCTACCTGCCAGAACAACTACGTTTCCGGCCTTTTCCTCTAACATTTTTTCTAAGAAATCATCGCCTTCGTAGATTTCAGAATTCCAGCTTGTTGGGTTTTCTTCACGACTATTGTACTGATCTATTTTAGCCATGTGAAGGTCAAGATCCGGTGATTCCGGAGCATATATATGCACTGTGCTATCTATGTCTGCATACATTGACTTCTGAACCAGTGCTGCATGAAAATGCCCGGGATCCAGCGTGATCAGGCGTATTTTGTTATCAGTCATGTCTTCTGTGGCTTTCGGCGAACAAGCGGCCAAAGCGGCTAAGGCTAAAAATGTTATTTTCTTCATAGGTTTTAATCGAAAAACACGGATTTGGCTAATAAGCTAAATCCGTGTTATGGAGTTAAAAAAGGGTTAATATTTTACGTAGTTGGTTCCATAAGGGTAACGTTGAGGCCTGCTTAGCATGCTATTGGCTTCGTCGTCATTCACAAAACGCTCTGTTTTTGGGTTCCAGTTTAGCTTCCGTGGCAATTGCATCGCAATGTCACTAATCAGACAAATAGAGCAGGTTCTATGGCCAATTTCAGCGGGTGAAATGGGTTGCTTACCTGACTGTATGCAGTCGAGCCAGTTGCCATGCTGTTCATTACTTTCGTAAAGGTGAATTTCATCTTTACCAATAACAGAATTAAGAATTTTAGGGTCACTGGCATCTAAAGACTTCACTCCGTTTTTCTCAGGAATTGGATCAGAGGCGGTGGCTCTGTAAGCTCCACGAGTTACAAAAATCCACCCATCGGTACCTTCGTATCTGATTCCGTTAGGAAAACCACCGCTGGTTAGCATTGTAATTCCATTCTCGTATTCAGCTTTTACCATAAAGTCACCGTGTACATCCCAGCTACCAGATTTTGGGAATTCTGCTACGGCCTCTACTGAGATAGGGCCGGTATATTCAGTGTCCATACCCCATGCGGCAGAATCATAGTGATGCTGGCCCCAACCGGTGATCATACCTGCCCCAAACTGGCGTTTTCTTAACCAACCAGGTCTTCCGTAACCTTTTTGCGGATGCACAAGCATTTCAGAATAAGGCATTTCAGGAGTAGAGCCCAGCCACATATCAAAATTAAAACCTGATGGTACAGGCTGAGTTTCGGCTAACGGCCCGCCCGGATCGCCTGGCAGACCTACCTTTACGGTATGAAGTTTTCCTATCCTGCCGTTTCTTACCAGCTCAGCAGCGTATCTAAACTGCGGAGAGGAACGTTGCTGAGTTCCTACCTGAAGTATTCTGCCCGTACGATTAATCACATCACTTAACATTCTGCCTTCGGCAATAGTTAGGGAAGTAGGCTTTTGAAGATACACATGTTTGCCTGCTAAAGCGGCCTCAATGGCTGGCTGTGCGTGCCAATGATCAGGAGTACTTACAATTACCGCATCAATTTCTTTATTGAGTAACATCTCTCTGTAGTCGTCGTACATGCTAACGTTTACAGTTGTTCCCTTTTTCTTGTAATAGTCTTCCACCAGCTTCTTTCCATCTACTTTTCTGTTTGAATCAAGATCGCATACAGAAATTAAGCGAGCTACATCATGCTGCATGGTGCCGGGCATATCGTGATCGCGGGCAATTCTTCCACAGCCTATTTGGCCAATTTGCAATTTATTTGACGGTGCGTTTTTGCCAAAAACAGATGATGGAACAATCATTGGCATCGCAATGGCTGCCGCTGTAGTTTTTATTGTTTTCTCAACGAAGTTTCTTCGACTTAGTTTGGGTGATTTCATATAAGGTTATTGTTTAACAGTAATTTCAATAGGTTTTGCGTAAGCTTTCCATGCAGCTTCTGCTTTTTGAGGAGTCATATCTCCATCAAAAACCAGCATTCTGTATTTCAAGGTATAATTATTTCCTGGTTCCAGAAGCCAATCCCTGGTTTTAGTTGGGGCAAAATTAGCGAACATGTCACCCCGTCCATATTGGTTTTCCGGCCAAATTCTTAAGGGTTCAGGATGATTATAATTTGTAGGATGAGACATCATGAGAGCTCCACCTTCTCCATCTCCGAGTTTACCTTTTACAATACACCAGCGGGCCGTGCTTCCATCGGCATCTTTTCTTGTTTTACCTTCAGAAGAAAGAACCATACTGTTTTTGTTATCCCATTCTTCTGTAGTACGCCAGCCAAAACCCGCATACCTGTATTCAAGTATTTTGAAAGGGTTCTCAGTAGCACAATTATACGTAATGGTAAAATCAAGAAGATAGCTGCTCTGATCAATTGGAGTAACTCTGATGGTTTGAGTTTCATTAAGGGCTATTTCTTCCTTCTTATTTTTTAACACAACATGCTCTTGTAAAACTTGGAATTCGCTAAAAACGGATCCAGAAAGGGTATAAAGAGTTTTTGCATATCTAACTGTTGCCTCCTTTTTATTCAAATTCCAAAAGTCCAGGGTATCGCCATTGTAAAGTACATGCGTCCAGGGATTCCAGATGCCGTAATGATGATAATGATCTTTTGGCTGAATTCGGGTCAGTCTTTTTCCCGAAGGACTGTTTAAAGGGTGAATATATCCGCTTCGTCTGTAAGCAGGGTCAACACCATCTGGAACCGCTTTCAATGCCTGTTGATACCCTAATACCTTAGTTTGCCCAATATGAACAGAAAGTTGTTCTTCGTCTTTTGAGATTTTGGTGGTACCTGTTTCTGAAACAGAAGAAGCCTCTGAAAGGCGGTAGGTTATAAATTCGGCAGATCGGTTTGCTTCAACTCTCCAATAAAGTCGCCCGTCTAGAATCTGAGAGGCAATAGGTCCGGATGCGTTTTCAATTTCTTGTAATTGGTAAAACTTTCCTTCCTGGTAGTTTGGTATTTGAACTGAATATACCTGAGCCATACTCCCTAAATGGGCTTCTCTGGGTGGTACATGAAACTCATATTGAGCCTGTGCCCAAGTAGATAGTCCTCCCAGAATAAGTATGGTAAGTAATCGAAGAATCATTGAATAGGGTTGAATGAAATTTAAAAGTACTAAACGATTTTGAATTTTATGCAACCGATTGAAATTTATTGCAAAGCAAAAGACAAAATGAGCTTTTTGACAGATTAAGAAGCGTTTATAATCTTTATTAGCGATCATTCTTTATTATTGAAAAATAAATCACAACAGAGATGAAAGTAAGAGTAGCGGCGGTTATTGAGAAAGATGAAAAAGTGCTTCTAATGCACTATAATTACTCCGGTACAGTAGTGCATAATCTTCCTGGAGGGAACCTGGAGTTTGGTGAGAAAATGAGAGAATGCCTTATGAGAGAGTTGATAGAAGAATTAACGATTGAAACGACAGTCTCTGAAGAGCCTATTTTCTCAGGTGAAATGCATTTAAATGGTCAGGATACACTTCATGTAATTTACAGGGCTGAAATTTGTTCAGGAGAACCTGTGATAAACCCGATTGAAACCTCGGCAGAAGGTTTCGAATGGGTAGATTTTTCAAGGTTAAGGGAGCTAAATCTGTACCCAAATGTGAGTGAGCACATTGAGAAATGGAAATCCAAAATGCTGGATCAACCGTTTATTGGAGTAATAAATCAACAATGGTATTAGTATGCATTTAACACAAGACCTGGATGCAGGTTTGCAAGACTATCTCTTTTCGCAAAAGTGGATATCAGATAATGAAAAGGTTCTGTACTATCAGGTAGCTGGTCAGGGAAACATGAACTTTGTGGCGAGGGTAGTTACTTCAAAGGGTAGTTTCATACTGAAGCAATCCAGGCCCTATGTGGAGAAGTATCAGCAGGTGGCAGCACCTATTGAGAGAATTGAAGTGGAGAGAGATTTCTATAAAGCCATTTATCCTGATGCTCTACTATCAAAGATGTCTCCGAAGGTTCTAGGTTTTGATGTTTCAAATCATATTCTTGCCTTGGAAGATCTGGGTAAGGCGGCAGACTTCACAAATCTTTATTCAGGCAAAAGGCAGATTGAAAAAGAGGAGATAGACTCTTTAATAGACTACCTGCTGGAATTGCACCAAATAAAAGTCATTGGTTTTCCTTCTAATGATAAAATGAAGGCATTGAATCATGAACACATTTTCAGGTATCCTTTTATGGAGGAGAATGGGTTTGACCTTGACAGCGTTCAGCTGGGACTACAAAACTTGGCTATGGCGTATAAGACAGACTATTTATTAAAGGAGGCACTGGAGAAGCTAGGAAACAGATACCTTACTACAGGCGAAAAGCTTTTACATGGCGATTATTACCCGGCCAGTTGGCTAAACTCTGAGCTTGGCTTAAAGGTAATTGATCCTGAGTTTGGTTTTAAGGGTGATGCGGAGTTTGACCTTGGCGTGATGCTCGCTCATTTTAAAATGGCTGAGGTTTCAGACGATTTAGTTAATTATACCAAAGAGACCTATTTGGCTAAATCAAATCTGGACATAAAACTACTTAATCAATACTCATCTGTAGAAATTCTCAGAAGACTCATAGGTTTGGCTCAGTTACCCTTAACTTTAAGTTTAGAGAAAAAGGAAAACCTTTGCCAGGAGGCAGCAGAAACCCTAAAAAAATGAAGTTAAAATACCTTTTGTTTCTTCCTTTGGGCCTGTGGGCTTGTAAGGAAGAAAAGCCCGTAATCAATGAATTTGAAAACAACAGCATACAAAACCTTGAGTTAACTGAGGCTGAACTTTACCAAAAGGTGCTGGGAGCCATTGTTGGCTCGGCTATAGGTGATGCCATGGGAGCTCCTACTGAAATGTGGAGCAGGGAGGCTATCAGGTTTGATTTTGGTTATGTAGATGACCTGGATTCAATGGTCAGAGAACCGTCACCTGAAGGTACCTGGAAAGTGAATTTACCGGCCGGTGGCACTACAGATGACACTCGCTGGAAAGAACTAACCTATCAATATTTAAGTAAGCAAGATCGTAAAGAGCTGAGCTCAAAAGACTTTGCCAATGAAATACTGAATCGATATACCAAAGCTATTGACCATTATAAAGAAATTGATTCTTTTGAACCCGAACCCTATGAAGAAAATACATTACGTGTAGCCTGGCTTCAGGAGTGGGCTAAAGTAGCTAAGCCTTACACTGAAAATAATTTAGATGGGTACGGTAACGCACTCGGGAAATTTTATGGGGGTGAAATGGTCTGTGCAGGATTATTGTACGCTCCGGCTTTTGGTGTCTTTTATCCCTCAAATCCTGAAATGGCCTATGCAGAGGCCTATAAACTGAGTGTTTTTGATATTGGCTATGCCAAAGACATCACTGCCCTATCAGCTGCTTTAACCGCTCAGTGTATGAAAAAAGGTGTAACTCAACCTGAGATTTTGGCTGTCTTAAGAAATACAGATCCGGAGTCATATTTCAAAAGCCGTTTGGTAGGAAGAACCTCCTGGCGAATTTTTCAGAATGCACGGCATATTGTGTCAGAGGCCAGGACTGCCGAGAAGCCACTGGAAATGGCCTTTGAATTATTAGATAAAAATCTTCAGGATATGCCTTTTCATGCAGGTGAAATATACCTTCAGGTGCTGACGGCAATGATTTATGCCGATTTTGATTTCCAAAAAACAATGGAATTTCTGGTCAATTATGGTAGAGATAATGATACCACAGCAGCTGTTGCTGGAACCATTCTTGGGGCCTATCATGGTTTTGATAAATTACCACAAGGACAATGCAAAAAGGTGATGGAGGTAGGAAAGAAAGAACTCGATATTGATATGGAGCAGCTTGCCAAACAATTAACAAGCAAGATTATTGCCCTAAATAATAGGGGAGAGTAAGGTAGAATTCAAACCCAAACAAGCCTTGTTGATCTACTTTGATTAGGCAAAGTCTCTATTATTGAATTACTTCGGACTTTTTCTAACCTAAACAGAATGAAATGAAAAATAAATTATGGGCAATACTATGCCTTTTTGCTATCTCTTTTGCATCTCAAGCACAGGGAAGCGGAATGAAAGCTCTGCTTTTTACTAAAACGGCGGGCTTTCATCATGAGTCTATAAAAGAAGGTGTGGACGGTGTAAAGGCTTTGGCAGAAAGACATTCTTTTCAGTTAGATTGGCATGAAATGACCAATGTTTTTTCTGACGAAGGACTAAAGAAATATGATGTTGTAATTTTTTTGAGCACCACTGGTGATATTCTTAATGACGAGCAGCAGGCGGCTTTTGAGCGTTATATCAAAAACGGCGGAGGCTGGGTAGGAATACATGCGGCTGCTGATACCGAATACGACTGGGAATGGTATACCAAAATGGTGGGAATGATGTTCAAAATTCACCCTGCTCAGCAAACTGCCTACTTAAATGTGGAAGACAGCAATTTCCCGGGTATGGAAAGGTTTCCAAAAACTTTGTTATGGACAGATGAGTGGTATGAGTACCAGAAGCCGGCTTTGTCAAAAAATCTTCATTATTTGGTTTCTGTAGATGAGAAAAGTTACAAACCTTATGCTAAATGGGGTGATAATGAAGGAAAGGGCATGGGAGATTTTCACCCGATAGCCTGGTATCAAAATTATGATGGCGGAAGAGCCTTTTATACAGGCTTGGGTCATATTGGGGCCATTTACAAAGACCAGACTTTCATGGACCACCTATATGGAGGAATCTACTGGGCAGCTACCGGTAAAGGAATTAAGTAAAATCTAAACAGAGCAAAAATGAAATCAAGAATTTTAGCAATATGCTGTTTAGTGGCTTTTTCATTGGGGGCAGAAGCTCAAGGTCAGTTCAGGGCATTATTATTTACAAAAACTGCAGGCTGGTATCATTACTCCATTCACAGTGGGGTAGAGGGCATTAAAGGGCTGGCGGCTCGCCATAACTTCAAAGTAGACTGGGAGGAAAACGAAAGTGTTTTTTCTGATAATCGCCTCAAGAATTATGATGTGGTTATCTTTTTACATACCACTGGTGATATTCTAAACGACGAACAGCAGGCGGCTTTTGAACGATACATTCAGAACGGTGGAGGCTGGGTAGGTATTCATGCGGCTGCAGATACCGAATACGATTGGGAGTGGTATACCAAAATGGTGGGAATGATGTTTAGAACGCATCCACGAGAACAAACGGCGATGTTGGATATCATAGACAGAAACTTTCCTGGTATGGAGCGATGGGCCAGCCGTCAAATCTGGACAGACGAGTGGTATCAGTATCGGCAGCCAGCTCTATCAGATGACTTACATTATTTAATTAAAGTAGATGAAAGCACCTATGACCCCTCCAGAAAGCTTAGAGATGGAAGCACCACGGATGGTATGGGCGAGTTTCACCCAATTGCCTGGTATCATGAGTATGATGGCGGAAGAGCTTTTTATACAGGATTAGGTCATATAGATGCCATTTATAAAGACCAGGCCTATTTAGATCATCTGTATGGGGGTATTTATTGGGCCGCCACGGGCAAAGGCATTAAGAAGTAAAGCGTTAAGTATGTAGAATAAAAAGTCCCCGGAACATCATGATCCGGGGACTTTTCAATTTTACGAAAATGAAAAACCCCTCTTAAATCTTAAGAGGGATTTCGATCTATTCAAAACTTAAACCTTAGTTTCTACTACTTCTTGAGCTGCTGCTTCTCGAACTCGATGAAGAGCTGCTTCTACTTGATGAACTTCTGGCAGAACTACTTCTACTTGGCGAAGAAGATCTCACTGTTGAGGAAGATCTACTGCTTCTGCTCGAAGGCTTCACTGCCGAAGACCGAGAACTTGATGAGCTGCTACTCTTTCTTAGCGACCCGTTAGATCCTGAACTTCTTGTGGCGGATGAGTTACCATAAGAGCGGTTTTCTCTTGGCGTATAAGAGCCGCTTCTTGCAGCCTCTCTGGAGCCACTGTAAGTTCTGCTATTGGGCTTTGTTGCTTCGGTTCTACTTCTCGTATTAGGATAAGTAGTGGTACTTCTGCTCCTGGTGTTGGCACCAACTCTATTGGCGGGGTCGGTTCTATCTCTCCTAATTACATTGCTATTGTTACGGTTGTCGTATCTCGGGGAGTTGTTATATCCCTTTTTAACATTGTTATTGTAGTTTTTGTAGATGTGGTTATTCACATATACATTGTGATGAGGCACATAGTATCTCGGCACATAGCCATATCTATAGCTTCCCCAGCCTAGCCTGTCAAATCGGTAGAAATCCCAGCCGTTTCTATAGTATCTGTTGTACCAGAAAGGGTAACTGTTAAATCCTATATAAATACCATTGAAGCCATAAAATCTTCTGTCGTAGTCATCCAGTTCTATACCTACTCTTCTGTTTAGCCAGATTACATCCTCCCATATATCATTCTGCTCCCAATCTGTATAGCGGCCATCGGCCATGTATCTATACTCTTTGTCCTCAATTTTTTCCAGCTTTCTGTACAGCCTGTTGGCTTCCCAGTTTGTTAAGTATCCTGAATTGATACCATCAGAGATTCTCACACGCACATCCCAGTGCCAGTCAAAATCCTCATCATAGAAGTGCCTGTCGTCGTAATATCTTTGTGCGGTGGCAGTAGAGGCACCTACTAATAAAACCACCAATACTGTTAATAACCTTTTCATATTCGTAAAATTTAAATCGTTTAGTAGTAAGATGCAGAAAGTTGCCGGTAGGTTGTTTACGATTTGTTAATAAAAAGGATTATCGCTTGAAATAGTTGTACAGATGTAAGAAAGAGTATCTTTACACAATTAGTTCACGCATACCATAAAGTGGTGCAATACGAAAAAACCGAAGAGCAAAGCGATCTTAGCAACGGACTTATAGATAGCATGTATGTGGGGAAAGCTTATTTGTCATTTGGCTCCAATAGAATTTAACTTAAAATTATTCTTTCGAGAAACCGAACCAGTAAAAAAGCACCTTGCTTTTAATATTTAAAGATGCGTTTGTGTAGGAATAATATAGGTTGTCATTAACGTTAAGGTTTTTGGTAGAATGACCTACAATGTTGAAAAGAGGCTGTTTTGTCGAAGTATGGTTTGTATATACGCCCACTAGCAGTCAAATAGCGAAGCTTAACCTAAACGAATATACGAAATAGGGGCTTTTTACCACATATTTTAAAGTTTGACAAATTTATTGAGGAAGGTCTTTTTTCCAATAATTCATCTTTTTCTTTGAAGGTGTTTCTTCGTCAATATCCTTCCATTCAAAGTAACTTACTAAGGCGGTAGGGGCAAAGCCCCGTGTGTTCCAGAATTTATCTAAAGGCTGATAGTCTTCGGGTTTTAGGGGGTGATTTTTAGCCCGCTCTACTCCACAGAAATACATGCTCTTGTAATGGTCAAAAGTAGCCACATGATTTTCACGTTCTTGAAAAAAACGATGCCCCAGTCCTTTACCTCTGAAAGGCTTCAGTAAGATACTTTCGCCGAAATAGAAGATCTCTTCAATGGATATTCCGGCCTTTTCAAAGGGTTCTTTGATTTCAATGGTTTCATCTTTTAGCGGAATGCAAGTGGTGGCCCCCACCATCTTATTTCCATCCCAAACAGAAAAGAGCATTGATTCTTGAGAGTCTATATAAGTTTGAAGATACTCTTTCTCATACTCTAAGCTTCCTTCATATAAGTATGGAAAATCTAGAAATACATGAATTCGCAGGTTTCCGAGTTCGTTTAGAACCTCCTTAATTTCTCCTCCAAAATATTTTCTAAACTCCATTCTATTTAGAGACGAGATCCATCCATAGCGAGAGATTGTAATAGGTAGTAACTCGGGCTACTTTCCCTTCCTTTACTTCAAGAAAGGCCCCTGCGGGCAAGATGTACTGCTGCCCCTTTGCTTCAGGCAAATCACCATCTGTACTTTTATATATACCATTTACCGTAAACTCCACAGCTACCCGAGTGTCTGCAGGTTCAGAGAAAAAGACCATATCGGTCAATGTTTCCTCATAGCAGGTATCCATATGAGCTAAAAATTCTTTGAACAAATCGATGCCCACACGGGTTTCACCTTGATTAGCCTCATGTTTTATATCCTTATGAAGCAGGCTGAGCATACCTTCCCAGTTTCTTTGGTTAAAGTACTGATAGTATTGTTTTACGATTGCTAGTGCAGACATTCACTTTTTTAAATGCAAAATAAGTTCGAATTGCCTTACTATAGAGTATACATGACTAAAAAATTAATGTCCTCAAAACATTAAAAAGCCTTACTCTTCCATATTCTTTTCTTTGGTTCTTTGTAAAGCTACTCCAATGGCTAATCCGATAGAGGTTCCTAATGCCACACCCATTGAGATATTATTCATAGCGACGCCTACGGCTGATCCGATACCTACACCTAGTGCAAGCCCAATTCCTATGTACTTCTGTTCTGTATTTTTATTTTTCATAACTGTCATGAAGGTACTGAAAATCAGATGTTTTGTAAATATGCTTTTGTTGAATCGGAATATTCATCGGATAAACGGATTAGCAGGCATCTGGACGGGCGGGGGGATGAGGAGTGTTTATAGAGCAAGGTTATATCCCCTCCACCTCATACCACACATAAGAATTAGGAGCTAAAGAAACCTGTAATTTGGCCGAATAATTTCTTTCAACATTAACCGTTTCTTTGGTATGCCCCTCTTTTCTAAATATGGCGGATTCAGAAATTCCCGAGTAATATAAAGGCACGTCAATTTCCTTTTCTATGATTTTATTGGTTGGGTTAAACAGCATTAGTAATCCCTTTTGAGGTAATTCAGGATTAACGTGTAAGAAGCCATCCCAATCACGGCCATCGGCTCTTCTGAGCTGAATGAGGTCAGAATTCAGAATTTCTCTGTATTTTTTGTACCAATTTACTACTTCTACTACTGCTTGGCGGGTTTCTTCCGTGTCATATAGTCTTGGCCCGCGGTAACAAGCCTGTACGCCAGCACCGTAATACTGCATCATCAGCTGGCGATAATCATCTAAATGTTCAGAGAGGGGCTCCAGAATAGCTTCGGGTCCACCGCCTTGGTATTTGGTAAGAGGCACAAAGCCCCAGCTCATGGCCGGTGTTTTTTCCTGAGTTCCATCATGAATATTCTGTCGATTGAGGATTTGTTGCTGTTCACGTGAAAGCGAAAAGTTAACTTCTCGGTAACCGATAGCAATCTTGTGTGTACCATCTAAGAAATACCAATCAGGAGCATTAATATAGACTCCCCTTTCACTGAGCCATCTATACAAACTCTTCTGAATTTCCATTTGTCTCCATTGACTATCATGTAGGTTTTGGTGGCCAGGGTGGCTGGTAGAGGCACAAACGTCACCAGGGTAAGGACCATCATTTTCCCAAATATCAAAACCGGTATACTCAAAAAAGTGTTTGATTTTTTCTTTATAGGCCAATCCCCATTTGCTTCCGAAGCAAGGAGCGTTGCCAAAGAATGCTCCACCTGGCTTACCCGTTTTAGGGTCAATCACATCATCCTCATCGCTTATTCGTCTTGAACTGAACAAAGAATAACCTCCCAGCAAAATACCCTTTTCATGAGCATAGTCTGCCAGTTTTTTCCATCGGTTCAGATTTGTTGCACTTTGATCCTCCATATTTAAGTGACTTCCAAAACTCAAAATCACGGCTTCATAACCCGTAGCCACACATTGATCAATAGCCGTTTTTACCTGCTCATCGCTTTTACTAATCAGGTGCATAAATATGGGGTTCTGTGCCGTCCAGGGAGCTACAGTTCGATACATTTTCCTGATCATTAGTCCTCTTCGCTGTCTATCGTAGCTATCCATTAGCAGCTCATGGGTACGAACAGACTGAAAGGTTTCTCCAGGTAATAAACGAATGCCCGGAGCTTTTTCCGGATAGATTTCAAGCAGGCAAGGCGTTTGGTAATTGTAGTTAACCTGAGAAGTGTAGGAAGAGTCTACTTTCCAATGGGTAGTCTGATCGCTGAGATCATATCGCATGGCATTATTAAAGGCGTAGTTGGTTTCCACATACAGCCCATGTTGTTTTTTCATATCTTCTACAGCTCCTACTACGGCAGATTCCTCTTCCACAAAACCTAGAATTTCATTGACAACAGTACCTAGTTCAAAGGACTTATTAGAATGGTTAATAATCTTTAGCCACTTTACTAATAACGGTATGCCCTCGAAAGCCTCATAGTGTATTTCCACATCAAGGCCTTTTAATAGCTCATTGCTTGATTTAAATAGAAGCACGAGTTCTTTGCCTTTGGCCGGTTCTGCATCTGGATGCCAACTCCTTGCCTTCCAATCAACGTAGGGTTTAAGTTCAGATATTGAGTAAGAGACAAACTGGAAATCTTTTATATCTGAGCTTAATTCAGGAATCCATTCAGGTTTGAAATAGGCCATTTCTTGTTGACCGTGAAGGCCACCAATCTGATATTCTTTACCATCAATTGTAATTCGGGCTTCGGGCTTTATTGCTCTGATAAGCTGCTGGTTGTTACTTAGATTTTGAAAATCATAACAGGCTAAATTGGGCGAAAGCACAAAACGCCGTCTGAGTAATCCATTGTTAATCTCAAGAATATTATTTCGGCTTGTAATCTCTACCGGCTGTGCAAATTTGTTGACCAGCCAATCAGTTTTCTGAGTAAACTCTTGCTGAGCAAAAGAGGAAAAACAGGTTAAAATAAAGCAGAGGTAAAAAATAGAAAGTTTCTTCATAGGGTTTGAATAAAAGTGGTCTTGGCCCAAAGGGTGACAGGAAAACGTGGATTCAAGTTACAAAATGGAAAAGAAGTTTACAGCGGTTTTTTTATTTTCCAATAAGCAGAACACCAGCTAAAACTAAAGCAGAACCGATAAGCTCTTGAGGCGAAAGAATTTCGCCAAGAAAAACATAACCTAAAATGATAGTTGAAACAGGGCCAATGCTTGCAACAATAGATCCTCTGCTTGCACCCAAAAGTTTGATGCCTTCCATCACCAGAAATGTAGGAATGACCGTACTGACTATTCCCAGAGTGAGTCCCCAGAGATGTGCCCCTTTTGGAAGTTCAAAAAGGTTTAATTCTGAGACAAAGCCAAAATGCAATAGAACATATACTGAAGAAAGAATCATGCTGATGCTATTAAAGTTGACAGAGCCATATTTATTGATTAATTCTCCACCAAAAACCAGATAAAGAGCATAGGTAATAGCAGAGACAAGAATCAATAAACCCCCTTTCAGAAAATCAGGAGCTTCAAATATTCTGGGTTCTGAAGCAATAATAATGATTCCCAGATAGGTGATACATAGAGCCAAAACGGATTTCTTGGTAATCGATTTTTTAAGAAAAAGGGCAGAAAAAAGTACGACCAAAGTAGGGTAGATAAAGAGTATAATACGTTCTAAGCCGGCGGTAATGTATTGTAAGCCTTTGAAATCTAGCCAGCTCGCCAGGTAATAGCCCAGCATAGAAAGAATGGCTATGAATCCCCAATCTCTTTTTTTGACTGTTCGTAATGTTCCTGTTCTGTATTGCCAGGCCGCAATTCCAATAAAGAATGGCAAAGCATAGGCAAATCGTAAGGTTAGCAGACTGATAGCATCAATGTCATTTTGGGCGTAAGCCAATTTTATAAAAATTGCCTTAGCAGAAAAACAAATGGCACCTAAGGCCACAAATAAAACCCCTCGCTGAGTAACAGTCACTAACAGTATTTTAGAAGTGCAAAGGTGTGAGAATTGATCAAATCTAAAAACAAGAACAGTCAGATTAACCAAGAAAACGATAAAAAGGACGATTAGAGCTATACACCACAGTCTATGATGGTAGTACTCATGAAAAAGTGGATATTTGACAACTTTTTATTCAACCCTATGAAATTTAATAAACCACAGAGGCCATTTAGAGTCTTTGCCATCCTCATTAGTATATCCCTTTGTTTTTCATCGTCTTATGCCCAGCAGGGAATAAAAGCCGAGAAGCTGTTTGAACAGCAATGCAGTGCCTGCCATAATTTTAAGATTGACGGAATAGGCCCACAGTTAGGTGGTTTGGCAGAGCTAAGAGATAATGCTTACGTACTGGGTATGATTACCGATGCCCAAGTTTTGATAGATAAGGGAAACCCCAGGTCATTAAGTCTGAAGAAGAAGTTTGGTACCACAATGCCTTCTTTTTCTCATCTTTCAGAAAAAGAAAGAAAACTATTGGCAGAATATATTTTGGCTCAGCCAGCCCCACCAAGCTTTTCTTCGAAGTATGGTAAAGCCATTGAAAATCCTATCCCTAAGAAAATTGAACTTTCAGATTTAGTATTGAACCTGGAGCTTTTTACCACAATACCACCAAGTGGTGATGAAAGACATGCTACCAGGATAGCCTTGATGAATGTGCACCCGGTGAGTAAAGAAAGTTATATAGCAGACTTGAGAGGGAAACTTTATAGATTAAAGGGTAAAACACCAGAGCAATATTTAGATGTAGCGAGTTATTTTCCAGACTTTATAGATAAGCCCGGTTTAGCAACAGGGTTTGGGGGCTTTACTTTTCATCCTGAATTTGCGGAGAACGGTCTTCTTTACACTACTCATACAGAAGCTCCGGGGTCTGCTCCTGCAGATTTCAATTACAGTGACTCAATAAAAGTGACTGTGCAGTGGGTTCTGTCTGAATGGAAAGTAAAAGACGAAAGTACGGTGCCCGTGGAGGCCAGGCCCAGAGAGCTATTCAGAATTGATATGGTAACCGGTATGCATGGTGTTCAGGAGATTGCCTTTAATCCTTTGGCTACAAAAGGGGAGGAAGATTACGGCTTACTCTATGTGGCCTTAGGCGATGGGGGAGCAGTAGAAATGGGTTACCCGTTTATTCCACATAATAAAAACGGAATATGGGGTTCATTGCTGAGAATTGATCCTACAGGAAGGAATAGCGAAAATGGAAAATATGGAATTCCTGAAACGAACCCTTTTGACGGAAGTGATTACAGGCCGGAGGTATATGCTATAGGTTTTAGAAATCCACATAGGTTTACCTGGACACAATCAGGCAAATTGCTGGTGACCAATATTGGCCAAAAGCAAATAGAGTCTGTTAATTTAGCTAAGCCAGGTTATGATTTTGGTTGGCCTTACAGAGAAGGTAGGTATAGAATAGATGAGGTAGGAGATATCAATGAAGTTTACCCTTTGCCTGCCAATGAAACAGAAGGAATGTATAACGTACCGGTAATAGAGATAGATCATGACGAAATGGGTGCTATTTCTACCGCTTTAGAGTACACGGGTAAAAATATTCCTTCACTGAAGGGCAAATACCTATTTACCAGCATCTCACAGACAAGACAATTTTATGTGGAGGAAAAAGAGATTCAGGAGGGGCATTTGGCAGAAGTCAAAGAATTTAGAGTGGCACTGGATGGTAAAATTGTCACCTTCAACGAACTCACAAAAAACCCGGGTAGGGCAGACCTCAGAATGGGGAAAGATGCAAAGGGTGAAATTTATTTCTTTACTAAACCTGATGGAAAAGTCTACAAGGTAGTTCCTTAAAAGTAGCTTAGCGATTCCTGCTTGAAGAATCACGTATTTTCAATTCTGGTTTAAAGTAGACTACTTTATTCTCATATTCTTCGTCGCTATTGAGCTGTTCTATAAAAAGGCGTGCAGCCATTTTTCCCATTTCAAATGCCGGCTGCGAGACACTGCTGATAGAAGGGAATAACAGACTGGTTATGGGTTCGTCATTAAAGCCCACTAAAGCGATATCCTCGGGCATTCGTAGTCCTTTGTCTTTAATGGCCATGTAAGCACCTATTGCAAGTCTATCGCTCACGGCAAATATTCCGTCCGGCTTCTGACTTTTTCTAAGTTCTTCCATTGTTCTTATGTAGGCATCGTCTTTATCAAATTCTCCATGAATGATAAGTTCCGGGCGATAGGGTATTCCGGCTTCTTTTAACGCTTTGCGATACCCCTTTTCTCTTCCAATACTTATAGCTAAACCTTTTTGAGCACCTAAAAATGCTATTCTCTCGCAGCCGCCTTCTATTAGGTGTTTTGTTGCCAGCCAGCCGCCAAGTTCATTATCGAGCATTACTTTAGAAGCTTCTATGTCTGGGCAGTCTCTATCAAATATTACCAAAGGTGTTTCCTTTTTCTGAATCCTTTTAAAATGATCAAGATTCTGTGTTTCGCTGCTTAATGATACAATTAAGCCATCTACCTGTGAATTTATCAGCCTTTGTGTATTAGCGAGTTCCCTTCCGTATGATTCATTAGATTGAGAAATGACTACAGTATAACCCGCCTCCATGGCCGCTTCGTCTATACCCTTAACAGCTGTTGCAAAGAAATAGTCCATATTGGGTACCAGAACACCAATAAGGTGGGAATTTCGCTTCACCAAACTCGTTGCTACCATATTGGGCTGGTAGTCAATTTCCTTAGAATATTCAAGAATTCGTTTTTTAGTTTCCTCGGATATTTCAGGCATATCCCTCAAGGCTCTTGATACAGTTGAAATGGACACTCCAACTTCTCGAGCGATGTCTTTTATTGTGGGTGCTTTACTTCTCATATTTTAATTTTTTCAAGATGGGTCAAATTGTTTAAGAAGCTTTTTCAATTGATGGTTTCTCTCAAAACTACCATGGATTTGAATCATTTGTCAAAAATACAATTAAATAATGTAATATTTCAATAAAATGAAAATTTTGTGCAATCGTTCTCGGAAACGATACCGGAAACGTTTGGGTAAAAATACCGCAAAAAATGTCCGTATTTTTAAAAAAAATCTACTGATAATTCAATTCTTGCTCATAGCTTAGCTAAATAGTTACGAAGTGCCTAATGCGTTCGGGACCTTATAAAGTTGTATTTTTTAAAGAATTGAATTACCCAAAAAATGTATTTAATCTAAACCAAATTTCCTTATGAAATTAGAACTTATCTCTAAATGTAAAAGGCTTTTGATCAGCGGCTTGACCGTGGCAATGGTTTTGGGAGTTTTGGCCCAGACTTATGGTCAAGAAAAAACAGTGAGTGGTCAAGTGACTGCTGGAGATGACAATTCAATCTTACCGGGTGTTAGTGTACTTATAAAGGGCTCTACTTCCGGGACGGTTACAGATGTGAATGGAGAGTATTCTTTAAGAGTTTCTAATGATGCTTCTCTTGTATTCAGTTTTATTGGTTATAAAGACCAAGAGGTGGTAGTTGGTGGACAATCTACAATTAACATTGTAATGCAGCAAGATGATGAATTATTGGAAGAGGTCGTGGTCGTTGGCTATGGTACTCAGAAAAAATCACATCTGACAGGAGCGGTTTCTAAGCTAGAAGGAGGCAGTATTGCTTCTATTCAAGCCAACCGTGTAGATGATGCTTTAGCGGGTAAGCTTTCAGGAGTTTTGATTCAAAATCAGAGCGGGGAACCCGGAGCAGATCCAAAGATTCAAATTAGAGCAGCAGCTTCTCTTTCAGGAGATTCTAATCCTCTAATCGTGGTAGATGGTTTTCCGATCTCGGGAAGCTTGGCAACTGTTAACCCTAATGACATAGCAAGTTTAGAAGTATTGAAAGATGCAGCTTCAGCGGCTATTTACGGGTCAAGAGGTGCTAATGGTGTTATATTGGTTACCACAAAAAAAGGTAGCTCAGGCAAGGCAAACTTCAGCTATAATGGCTACACCAGTATATCAAATAAGTATGTCAAAGATATTCCAATGCTAAAGACGGCCTCAGAATGGGCTGAAGAGCTGGTGACAGATAAATATGACCTTTCAGGAATTAACTCTCAGCTATTAGATTATAGACTAAACGCCTACAGAGATGCACCCGATGTAGTAAGTATGGAAGATTGGTTATTCAAAACAGGATCATCAAATAGTCACGACTTAAGTATTTCTGGGGGTAGTGAAAATGTCAAAGCATTTGCTTCAGTAGGTTATTTAAATACCCAGGGTATTGCTCTGAAACAAGGTTTTGAAAGATACAATGCCCGATTAAACGTAGATGCTAACTTTTCTAAAAGATTGAGTGCTGGTTTAAGTTTCAATGGAAGCTACAGCGATAGAGAAATACTGCCAACGGATATGAGAGATCTTTTAAGGTCTTATAGCATTAGCCCAATTTATCATACAGAGGAGTCTATCAAATTTGTTCAAGAGTTAGATGCTCAAAGACAAGCTTTGGCAGCAGGTGGATTAACTATCGCAAATATGGGTAGATCATTTGATCAGGACAGAAGAGGTAATTTGGGTAACCAAAGTATCTATACTTTGCAACCAGGCGACGTAGCTCACGATTGGCATTATGGAAGAAACCAAAATGGTATTGGTGGTACGGGAGATCAAGGTCCTGCAGCTAAGCTTGACAATGCCTCACAAACAGAGACTACCTACTTCGGAAATATAAATTCATACTTGCAATTTAAAATTTTAGAGGGTCTGAATATCAAAACTATATTAGGTGCTGATATGAATGATGGACAGGCTAATTTCTACAGAGGAGTACTAGCTGACGGAACGCACCGCTTTAATCAAACAGCTTTAGATCAAACCAGCGTTAGAAGAACATCAGTTTTAAGTGAAACAACCTTAAACTATGCCAAGACGATTGGCAAAAGTGATATCTCTGCAGTAGGGGGAGTAGAATTTCAGAATTTTTATATCAAAGGAACATCCATTACAGGAACAAACGTACCTCTTGGATTACCTCTTAATTATTCCTTTTTGGCACCGGCTGATATCAACACCAGGTTAAGAGACGAAACAGTATCTAGGCAGAGTGTTTTCGGTAGAGTGACCTATGCATACGACGACCGATATTTAGGTTCATTCTCTATGAGAAGAGATGGTGATTCTCGCTTTGGTGTAAATAACAGATTTGAGGTTTTCCCGGCCTTCTCACTAGGATGGAATGTGCATAATGAGGCATTTTATGAATCTAATCTACTAACCGATCTAAAACTTCGATTTAGCAGAGGATCATTAGGAACAACTTCATTCTTAGGTTCATATAGCTCTTTAAGTCTTTTATCATCTCAACCAACAATATTTGGTACAGGATTCCTTATTCCAAGCAATGTAGCTAACCCTGACCTGACCTGGCAGAGCAATACCGAAACAAACCTTGGTGTGAACTTAGGATTTCTTAGAAACAGATTTACTCTTGGAGTTGATTATTATACTTCAAACATTGAAGATATGCTGATTAACCAAAGTGTATCTGAAGTATTGGGTACACCTTCTATTGTTCTTAACCGTGGAGATGTAAAAAGTTCGGGAGTAGAGGTTGAGTTAGGTGCAAGTGTTATTAGTAAAACATATTTTAAATGGAAGCTTGCTGGTAACATTTCTTCAGTTAATACAGAAATCACAAGCCTGGGAGATCTGGAGTCTTTACCATATGTAGTGTATGGCGGACCAGCCGGAAGAGGACCTCAGTTTAGAAACTATGTAGGTGGTGAAGTAGGCGAAATGTGGGGATATGAAACTCTGGGACAAGTTGAGTCAATATACATTGATGACCCTTCTCGAAACATTGGTATAACTAGCTCAGAATACTACGTAAAGGATCAGAACGGCGATGGTAAAATTGATCCTGAAAATGACTATGTTAAATTAGGCTCAAACACCCCTGATTTTTACTGGGGATTGAATAGCTCAATGAACTACAAAGATTTTGATTTAACACTCCAATTTCAAGGTTCACAAGGTGCGGAGATTTACAATATAGATCCTATCTATTGGGAGTCTCAGTTTGGTGGCAGACTTAAAGCAAGTTTTGATGTAGAGAAAGATGGCATTGCAGATCACAATAATCAGTTCTATCAAGAGGCAAGAAATGCTCACGGTTCAATGGTTCAGGATGCTTCATACATTGCATTAAGAAATTTGACGCTTGGATATAATATTAACCCTGTGTTAGCTAATAAAGTGGGTATTGGGTCTGTGAGAGTTTATGCAGCCGCTTCAAACTTATGGTATAAGATGGCAAAAAATTACACATCGTTTAACCCTGAAGGAGTCGAAATCACCAATACTGGATATCTGGGACCAACAACTTATGGCTACCAAGAAGGGGCAAGCCCAATTGTAAGAAGCTTTACATTAGGCTTAAATATCAATTTTTAAAAAAGTTTTGAATCATTCATGAATTGTCGATTCATATTGATTTGATAAATAATAAAAAATAAGAAAATGAAAAATATTGGTATATATCTAGTAACGCTGTTGTTTCTAACATCCTGCGAGAGTAACCTGAATCAAGTACCTCCATTAGAGGCAGAATCGTCATCCCTAAAATCGTATGATGAGGTATTAAATGCTGCGTATCATTATCAGCAGCCCTCTGTTACTCCATTAGCGGTAATGGGTGATTTCAGAGCAGACAATATGTTAATGAGAGAAGCTCCTTATCCGGCTTTTGATAGGTTTGATAAAGACTTAGCCGGTGGAGACTTGGTAGAGCAATTTTTCCGTCCGTTTTATAGTAATTTATATAAGTCTATACTAAGTGCTAATAACGTAATTGAAAATTCTAAAAATGCTAAACAAGTAGGAGAAGCTAAATTTTTAAGAGCTTTATCTTATTTCAAGTTGGTAAAAGTGTTTGGCGATGTAACGGTTAACTTAACGGCCACACCCAGCTTATCTGACAAGTCTATTTTGACAAGGCAGCCAGCAGCAAAAGTATATGATGAAGTAATTATTCCTGATTTCTTAGCTGCCATTGCTGCATTAGACAATGCGAGTGTAAGTTCTGGAAGAGCATCTAAAATTGCCGCTCAGGGTATGCTTGCAAAGGTGTATATGCAAAGAGGTAATTTTGCAAGTGCTGCTCCATTGCTAGCTGAAGTTGTCAATACTGCTAGTGCGGCAAAGATCAGTTTGAGACCTAAATTCTCAGATGTATTTGGTGAAGCCAATGATTTGAATTCTGAAATTCTTTACGCAACTCGTTTTTCAACTTCGATAAATGATTTGTACGCCTATTCTCAGTTTTCCGAATGGTTTAAAGGTACAGACACCAAGTCACCTAATCCTTTAGATCCGGATCTAATTGCGGCATTTGATGTAAATCCGGGTGATTTGAGAAAAGATGTAACGATTGATGTAGCCAATAGAAAGGGGAAGAAATGGGGTAATCTTGATCAAGACTGGATTGAACTTCGCTATGCAGACATTCTTTTATTACATGCAGAAGCTTTAAATGAAAATGGTAGTCCTGCAGCGACCGTACTTAAAGTGTTAGATCCTATTAGAACGAGAGCCGGACTAAGTGTATTGGATCCTGCAGAGATTGATACTAAAGAAAAGGTAAGAAAGGTGATTTTGGACGAAAGAAGATTGGAGCTTGCTCTGGAAGGTCAAAGATGGTTTGACCTTGTAAGAACGGGTACAGTAGACTCTGAAATGGGACAAACGGTAGATAAAAACTATTATTTATTCCCAATTCCAAACTCAGAAGTTCTTTCCAGTGGTGGAGTAATAACCCAAAATGCAGGGTATTAATTTTTAGAAGGCAAAAGGTTGAATAGAAGGTAAACAGGTTTACCTAAATCCATTCTCTATGTTGGGGCTTTCAATTGAATTTGTATGGTCAATAGGGAGTTCCAACAGGAGATGGATTTTAAGGAGGGTTATTAAAAGTAAGAACTGAATAGTAAATCAAAAAATATGAAAACGGGATACATAAATTTTAGGATCAAGGTAGTTTCATTTTTGATGTTTACATTGTTATCTCAGACTTGCTTCGCACAGGAAATTCAAATAGAAAACCTGCTTACTACCCTACCTTCTAATACTACCGTTTACAGTAAGAAGATTCTTGAGAATGAGATTGGCGGAATTAGTGTGACTCAGTTCTCTCTTACCGGAGACGAAGCAATAAATGAGATTCAAGACGAAAATTTTAGAAACATTTATCTTTTCGTAAAAGGAAAGGGGAAAGCCAGGGTTGGTAAAAGGAGCTTTGATATTGTTCCAGAGACAGTGCTCGCTCAGAATTCCATAAATAACCTATGGATAAATGCAGCTGATAAAGACACATTACATTTATTAAGAATTTCAAGTAAGTTAACCGAGCAAGACAAGATAGACCTTCTGAGTTTTCCAAAAGAAAACACTGAAGAGGTTTACTTCCGAAAGTTTACAGACTGCCAAGCCTATACAGAACCAATTAAAAGTCCTAATACGGTGAGTAGAACGATTTTTCCAAATAAATATATTCCAAGAATAGCTATGGGAACCGTTCAGGCTCCTGGGCCAGATAAGGTAGATCCGCACGAGCATGGAATGTTAGAACAACTTTTTCTAGGCCTTGCCGACAACCACGTTACAGTATTTGCCGATGATGCCCAGGTTGAGCTTCCGGCATATTCCTTACTTCATATACCTTTGGGCTCAAGCCACTCGGTTAAGGTAGATCAAGGGAAAAACATGTATTACGTTTGGATGGATTTCTTTCTGGATAAAAAGGGAGAGGAATGGTTAAAAACGCACAACGCAATTAAAACCCCTTAAGGTGGGATTTTCAAAGTCTTCTAACCACACAGACAAAGTTCACAAACAAGTTCAGGTTCTTAAAACAGAGTTTAAACACTTATACAACTCAAGTATTTTCTTGTGCACAAAGGTGCCAATTTAAGAGGAGCAATTGCCAAAACTAGAGGTCAAACTCCTTAGTTAAGCGAACATTTTACGATAAGGAAAAGTAAGGCAGCAGAAAGACTTCGGTTAACAGCTTGTCCTGTCAAGATTCAAAAAACATTAATTCAAAAAAAAGTGATGAATAATATAATAGAAACCTTCATAAAAGATCAAACCAAAGAGTGGCAACAAATTGACGAGTTTGTAAGAAGAAAAATAATGTCTTACGATAAGAACCTGATGCTGGTTAAGGTGGAGTTTAAGAAAGGTGGCATTGGGCCTATACATGATCATTATCACAGCCAGACTACCTATGTGGAGAGCGGGAGTTTTGAAGTAACTATCAACGGTGCGACAAAAAAGCTTACTGCCGGTGATGTTTTTTATATACCTCCACACGCACCTCATGGAGCAATATGTACAGAAGCAGGGGTCTTACTTGATTTTTTCAGCCCAATGAGAGAAGATTTTGTGTAATTCCAAAGATTTCTGAGGTGAAGATGTAATCATTCTTTGAATCAGAATCTATCAAAAGGCATAAGGCCGTAAGCTTGTCAAAATCATAAATAGTCTATTTAAATGCCTGATGTGTTGAGCATAAGGAATGCTCTTCTGAGCGGATAAACATTTAGGTGTTGGTCTAAGTACTTTATAAACTTCTAGCTGTATGAAACAATAAGCAGTTATCAGTTTAGAAGATTCTATGATGGTTCTTATTAAGACTTTCATGTGCTCTCAGTTTCATTATTTCAAGATTTATATATCTGAATTGTAGTTTCAGCCTGCTCTGATGGACGCTCTCAGAATGTGGATTTATCATAAAATGATCAAAACCAAGACAAAAAAGTGTAAAAAAACAATATTTCATGTATTTTATGCAAACGTTTCCGACATCGTTACCGGAAACGTTTCGGTTGAAAAACAGCTTAAAAACCCATTTTTATTAAACAAAATCTGTTGATAGTTCAATTTTTACCCCTAGTTTAGTGTAGTAGTTAAAGCGTAAAGACGCTAGCTTATAAAAATTAAAATTGTAATATTCTAAGAATTTTACTTTTAACCTAAACTTTAATTGATTATGAAATCAAGATTTATTTTACATTTTAAAAGGCTTTTGATCAGCGGGCTTACCGTGGCAATGGTTCTTGGTGTGGTAACCAAGTCTGTTGGACAAAGCAAAACAGTAAGTGGTCAGGTGACTGCTTCGGAAGACAAACAGCTTCTTCCTGGAGTTAGCGTTATCATTAAAGGTTCTTCTGTGGGTACTGTTACCGATGTTAATGGTAAGTATACCTTGAATGTACCAGAGAACGCAACATTGGTATACAGCTTTATAGGTTATGTCTCTACCTCCGTTGAGGTAGGCAGCCAGTCTGTTATTAATGTAAGCCTTAACCTTGACGAAACAGCCCTTGAGGAGGTTGTGGTTATTGGTTATGGTACAATGAAAAAGAGTCATTCTACCGGTGCAATTTCTAAGGTAGTGAATGAAGACCTGGACCAAATTGCGGTTGCCAGAGTAGATGATGCCTTAGTAGGACAGGTATCTGGAGTAAACATTCAGGCTACAGACGGCGAAGCCGGTGCAGCTCCTACTATTACCATTAGAGGTGTGGGTTCATTATCCGGCGATTCTCAACCATTGGTTGTAGTTGACGGAGTAATTGTTAGTTCTGACTTTTTAGGCTCTTTAAATATGAATGATATAGAGTCTTTTGAAGTACTTAAAGACGCGGCATCATCTTCTATTTACGGTTCAAAAGGGGCCAACGGAATCATTATGATTACCACAAAATCCGGAGGTAACAGAAAGCCATCATTTAGCTATAATGCTTTCACCGGAATCAAGGCAGCCAGACACAGTGATGCGTATACCTTCTCTATCGCAGAAACGGCGGCAGCAGAATTAGCAGCAACAGGTTCAATTTCTGATCAAACAGCTTACAAGCAGCAAATTGGTGTTGATAGATCTTGGCAAGATGTAATTTTTGATGGTGGTAATATCAACAGTCACGCTTTAAGTTTCAGAGGTGGCGATAAGGCTACAAGCTTCAGTGTAGGTTTAAATTATCTGAATGACGAAGGGGTATTGTTAACTGATAACTTCACAAAGTATGCTTTGAATCTTAAAGTAGATACCAAAATAACGGATAAAGTCTCTTTTGGGGCTAACCTTTCTCCTTCAATTACTAAAAGAAGAAGATTTGATGGCTCGACACATGATATTTTAAGACAAACTAATTGGTTACCTCTTTATCATGATGCCAATACGATTCAGTATGTAGACAGAGGAACTTATCCTGATGTTCAAATTGGAGACTACGCTCTTCAGCGTCATTTCGACAATTATAACTTAAATGGAAATGGTCAATTAATAGACATTAGTAATACTTCAAATACAAACCCTGCGGCAAAAGTATTAGAAAGAGAAAGATATGATAACAAATTCAAAATTTTTGGAAGCATATATGGTCAGTATAAAATCACAAAAAATCTAAGCTTTAGAACTACATTCTCCAGTTCATATCAGGACACAAGACGTTCAAGATGGCAAGGAGTTCTTTCTAACAGAAACGGAGCCTCAGCAGCATCAATGAGCGAAGGTTACGAAAGTGAGTTATACTTGATTTCTGATAACTTCTTTACTTATAATAATTCATTCGGAAAGAGTGATATCAGTGCAGTATTAGGTTTTGTAGGTGAAAACAGAAACTTTTTCCTTTCCTCTATGAGTGGTAATGGTTACACGAATGATCTGGTAAAAAACATTTCTAATGCCACGACTATTACCAATGCCAACGCCTTTGATTGGAAGAAAACGGGAATGTCGTATGTGTCTAGAGTGAACTATGCGTATGCTGATAAGTACCTGGCTTCATTAAGTTTAAGAAGAGATGGTAGTTCTATATTCGGAAGCGAATTTAAGTACGGTAACTTCCCGGCAGCCTCTGTGGGTTGGAATATCGCTAACGAGGACTTCCTTAAAAGTAGTAGAGTATTCTCAAACTTGAAATTAAGAGCCAGTTACGGTGTCACAGGAAATGACTTTCTTAACACAGGTAGTGTAGATCAGGATCGTAGTACAGGCGGTAGCTTAAGTACAGGTAATGTGTTAGTAGACTACTATCCATCTTTAGCTCTTTTGGCAGCTACTACGGCCGTTGTAGACGGAAGTCTTGTAGGAGGCTTTAACCCTGCAAACATCGCAAACCCAGAGCTACAGTGGGAGCGTTTAGTTGAATTTAACCCTGGTATTGATTTCGGTTTATTCAATAACAGAATTACAGGATCCATTGATTACTATCAAAGAAACAGCGATCAGTTATTGTTAAATAACCCTGTTTCAGTAACTACAGGATTTAACTCTGCTCTGGTAAACTTGGGTAAAGTAAAAAATGAAGGTTTGGAGTTTGAGTTAAGAACTCGAAATGTAAACGTTAATAACTTCAACTGGAACACAACGATAATTGCAACAACGAATAAAAACACATTAGTGGATTTTGCAGATTCTGACGGTCAAATTACTGCAGTAGATAGCAAAAGAGCAGCAGAATGGATCAACCTTGTTGGTCAGCCTATTTCTACATTCTATGGTTGGGTTGTCGATAGAGATATTCCATTGGAATACTTGAAAAATGCTTACCATCCGGTAGGAGCTCAGGCACAAGATGTGTACGTGAAAGATTTAAATGGTGATGGTGTTATTACGGATGCTGACAAGACGGCTCTTGGTGATCCTTATCCAGACTTTATTTGGAGTTTAACCAACGATTTTAAAATTGGAGCTTTTGACTTAAGCTTTATGCTACAAGGTTCACATGGTGCCAAGGTAAGAAACATGGCAGATCAGTATATGTTTAACCAATTTAATAGTGCCCAGGATTTTGCAAGTGACACACCAGATCAGGAATTTATCAAGCAAAAAATATTCACTGATGACATAATTCAAGATGCATCATATGTAGCACTTAGAAATGTGAATATTGGATATACTCTACCAAAATCACTGATTAGCAAGGCGAATATCAACTCTTTGAGAGTTTATGTTTCTGGACAAAACCTTTTCTATAAAACGGCTGCTGACTACACCGGTTGGAACCCAGAATCAATAGATCGTACAAGCCCTACAAATTATGGCTATCAGAGAGGTGGTTCACCAATATACAGCACCAAGTCAATAGGTTTAAGCGTAAACTTTTAATTAAAAACTTTAGGATATTATGAAACAGATAAATTATATATTTTTCCTGATACTTGGAGCCCTAACAATCTCTTGTGGAGACTCCTATTTAGAACCAGCCCCTACGTCTGGTATCACTTCAGCAAATTTTTACAAGAATGCCACGGAAGTTGAAACGGCCATCATTAATATGTATGACGGTATTCAAGGCCGTAACTCTACAGATTCTGATGACAATCATGGTGTAATGTATGAGTTCTACTTAACCGAGATGAGGAGCGATAACACCAAGACTAAGTCTAGTGAAGGTGAAGCCGCAGAATTTGAAAATTACCGTGTAACGCCAAATAACGGAATCATAACAGATTACTATTCGAGCTTTTATAATGTAATAGCAAGAGCCAATGTAGTTTTAGAAAACCTTGATGTGGTTACAGATGCCGGAACAAAGGCTTCTTTTGAAGCTGAAGCAAAATTCATCAGAGCATATGCTTATTTCAATTTGGTTAGGCTATATGGTGATATTCCATTGATTGACAAGACAATTTCTCCGTTGGACAAGGAAGTTCAATTTACACGAGTGGCTACGTCTACTGTTTACAGTTTAATTGAAAGTGATCTTACTAATGCTGTGGCTGGTCTTGACAATAAGTATAGAACCAGAGCCTCTAAAGCTGCAGCTCAAGCCCTACTGGCTAAAGTATATTTAACAGAAGGTAAGTATGCTGAAGCTAAAGGATTATTAGAAAGTGTAATGTCATCGGGTTATTCACTAGAGTCTAACTTTAAAGATATCTTTTATAATGAGGATAACAGCGAGGTGATCTTCGCTATCGGATATGTTTCGGACTTATCTTCTGACTCACAAAACTTTTCAGGAGAGTGGCTGAATGCCGTAGGAAGAACCACCGGAGTGAATTACGTAACAGCTGAAGCGAAGGCCGCATTAGATGCATCAGGAGGAAACAGAGCAAAATATTCTTATCGTCAGGATGCCAAGCAAAATCAGTTTGATCAAGTGGTAAAATATTTACCAGATGGAGACGAAACCTTAGGGATAGCACCAACCTCTTCAAATCCGAACCTTGCAGGAAATGATTGGATTGTTCTTAGATATGCCGATGTATTATTGATGTACACGGAAGCGATAATGGCTGGTGGTGCTGAGACTACAGATGCTGCCGCTATAGCTTCTTTTCAAGCGGTAAGAAACAGGGCGGGTTTAACAGATCAGGTTACTGTGGTAACCAAAGCAGATCTGTTAGAAGAAAGACGTGTTGAGTTAGCTTTTGAAAACCACAGATTCTTTGATCTTGTACGTTTCAACGAAGCCGAGAATGTTCTTTCTAAGTACTCTTCTGATAATGGTTACAGCTTCTCATCTACAGCTTTATTGCTACCCATTCCTCAGAGAGAGATTAACCTTAGCAAGGGCTTATTAACTCAAAACCCAGGATACTAAACCTTTATAGAGAGGGCGTAAAACCCCTCTCTTAATTACATACCATGCGAAATCTTTTCTATCTATTCTTCATACTAATTAACGTTCAGGCTCTGGGAGTGGAGCGGTTAGTAAAAACGGATTCAGAGCTCAAAGAGGCTATCAATATGGCCAAACCGGGTGATGAAATTGTATTGGCCAATGGCGTTTGGAACAATACAGAAATACTCTTTTCGGCAGAAGGCACAGAAAAGAAACCTATAGTCCTAAGGGCTCAGGAGAATGGGAAAGTTTTCATTGAAAAGCAGTCTAACCTAAGAATCTCAGGCCAATATCTTATTGTTAAAGGCTTAGTTTTCAGGAATGGCTTTTCGCCTACTTCAGAATTGATCTCTTTTAAGAAGGACGCTAAAAACCTTGCTTATAATTGTAGGTTAACGGAAGTAGTCATTGATAATTTTAATGGCCCGGAGAGGTATTCTCCGGAAGCATGGGTGGTATTATACGGTAAAAACAATCGTGTAGACCATTGCCAGTTTATAGACAAAAGAAATCAAGGTGTCACCCTAACAGTACGTCTTAATTCACCCGAAAGCGTTGAGAACAAGCATTTGATAGACCACAATTATTTTGGTTTTAGACAAAACCTTGGCTCCAACGGTGGAGAAACATTAAGGATAGGAACCAGCCATTACTCAATGATGAACTCCCAGACGATTGTGGAATTTAACTATTTTGATAGATGCGATGGCGAGCATGAGATCATCTCTAATAAGTCAAATCAAAACACTTACCGATACAATACCTTCTTTGAATGTCAAGGTACCCTCACCATGAGACATGGTAACGAAACGCTGGTAGAAGGAAACACATTTTTAGGAAATGGTAAAGCCTTTACAGGTGGTATCAGAATAATTAATGAATCGCAAACAGTAATAAATAATTACTGTGAGGGCTTAACCGGAAATAGATTTAGAGGGGCTCTAACGATCATGAATGGGGTACCAAACTCTCCATTAAACAGATATGTTCCCGTAAAGAACTCTGTGGCTTCAAACAATACCTTTGTTAACTGTAGTTATATTGAATTGTGTGCGGGAAGTGACGCAGAAAGAAGTCAGGCACCCCAAAGCACAACAGTTGAGAATAACCTGTTTTATCAATCACAAAAGGCTCAGCAGTTTGGATTGTACGACGACATTAGCGGAATAAGTTTTAAAAACAACTTGGTCAATCAAAAGGGTAAAATGCCAACTGAAAGCGGCTTTAAGCTGACAAGTGTAAAGGCGGAAAGAGATGCGAACGGCTTACTTTATTTGACTAATAATCCAGACAATGTTGGAGCCAAATTAGAGGGAAAGGTAACAACTCGTGAAATAACCGGAGTTAGCTGGTATCCTAAAGAAAAAGATTCTAAGGCCTTTGGAATAGGGAAAGTTCATGATGTGCCGGCGGGCCTAAACACTCTTTCTGATGCAGTAGCAAAGTCAAAGCCTGGAGATATTTTAAATCTTACCGGGGGGGCATATCAACAAACAAAACTGGTTGTAATTAACCATACGCTCAGTATCATCAGTTCTAAAAAAAGTGAGATCACCTATGAGAATGCTGTGCTGTTTACTATTGAAAATGGTGGAAGTCTCTTACTCAAAGGCTTGACTATGGACGGCAGAAGCAGTCTGGACTCACCACTCAATTCTGTTATTAGTACGAGCAAATATTCAATGAATCAGAACTATCGCTTGTTTATAGAAGACTGTGAGTTCAAAAATCTTGATGTAAACCACTCTTTCAATGTTCTAAAAGTAGCGGCCAGCACTTTTGCTGATACAATTTCTGTTAAAAATTCCTTGTTTAAAAATGTGACAGGGTCTGTGCTTCTACTAGATAGAGAATTAGATGATATAGGCATTTATAATGCCGAAACAGTAATAATAGAGAATTCTGTTTTTGAGGATGTTGAGGGTTCTGCATTAAGCATGTACAGAGGTGGTTCTGATGAGAGCACTACCGCAGGTTTTCTTGAGATAAACCACTGTCAGTTTAAGAATGTAGGTCACGGTACAAAAAATCCGGTAAACTCTTCAATTAACTTATGGGGTATTCAAAACACTGAAATTAAGAACTCTTTGTTTGTTGATGCAAAACCCATAAAAATTAAGCTAATAGTAGGCGAACCTTCAAGTGTAGTACATGACATATGTCTGGTAAATACCGGCAAAATTCAAGTCGAAGGGGAAGGCTTTAGCTCTCAGAATATTTATGAGTCTGCCTCTAGCTGCGTGAATGGTGATGATGGAAAACCACTGGGAATAATTAAATGAAAAAAATCATACACATATTCCTTTTGGTTACAGGAATAAGCACTGCGTTTTCACAAACGCACCCATCACTTACTATTACCAAAGAGGGGCTTCAAGAAATAAAAGCAAACCTTGGACGGAGTGAGCTTTTTGATCGCTCACTGGCTGACATCAAACTTCAATTAGAAGAAGAGATGGCCAAGGGAATTGACGTACCTGTGCCTAAAGATATGGCCGGAGGCTATACACATGAAACCCATAGAAAGAACTACAGTCTGTTAGAAGCTGCTGGCTATTTATTTCAAATTACGGGTGAAGAAAAGTATGCCGACTTTGTGAAACAAGGACTTCTAAAGTATGCAAAGCTTTATCCATCATTAGGCAAGCACCCATCAAAGAAATCGTATACGCCGGGAAAACTATTCTGGCAATGTCTAAACGACGCTAACTGGCTTGTAAGTGTAAGTCAGGCGTACGACTGCATATATCATAGGTTGAATGTAGAGGAAAGAGAAATGGTGGAGGGTGATCTTTTTAGGCCCTTCGCCGACTTTCTCTCTATCGAAAACCCTCATTTTTTTAACCGTATTCATAATCATAGTACCTGGGGCTGTGCAGGGGTAGGGATGATAGGTCTGGTAATGAATGATCAGGAATTAGTTAACCGAGCCTTATTTGGGATCAGTTCAGATGGAATTTCTTCAACGCAAAAAGACAATGATGGAGCCTTAATCAAGGCAGAGGGTCAAGAGAAAAGCGGCTTCTTTGCTCAAATAGATGGGCTATTCTCGCCTGATGGCCTTTATTCTGAAGGAGCGTATTACCATAGATATGGTATTTATCCATTCTTGATTTTTGCAGTTAGTATTCAAAATACAATGCCTGAGCATAAGATATTTGCTTATCGCGATAGTCTTTTGTTGAAATCTGTCGATGCTTTATTGAACCAGTCAACGTCAAAAGGAGATTTCTTTCCCTTTAACGATGCCCAAAAGGGAATGTCCATTTATAACACGTCCCTCATTTCGGCAGTAGATATAGCTTATTATTATGGAGCAAGAAATCCCGAATTATTGTCAATAGCTGAAAAGCAAGGTTCAGTTACTCCAGATCAGGCGGGCATGAAAGTTTCGCTAGATATGGATAAAAAGAAACCCTTCTCATTAAAGTCAAAGATTTACCGTGATGGGATTGACGGAAGGAGTGGAGGTATAGGTATTCTCAGAGCAGATGAAGATATCAACCTGGTTTATAAATTCGGTACACATGGCATGGGGCATGGTCATTTTGATCAGCTTTCATATTCATTTTATCAGAATGGCGAAGAGGTGGTTCAAGATTATGGAATGGCACGGTTTGTTAACATTGAGCAAAAAGCGGGCGGAGTATATCTGCCTGAAAACACAACGTTTGCCAAGCAAACTGTAGGTCATAATACGGTAGTTGTAAACGGAAAAACGCAATATAATGGCAATACGGATTTGGCAGATAGACATTCACCTGCTTTACGGTTTCTTGATATTTCAAATCCAAAACTTCAGGTGATAAGTGCAGTTGATTCAAGTGCATATGAAGGGGTGAAACAAGAAAGAACTCTCCTTTTAATAAATGACAGCCAATATTTTGAAAATCCTTTGGTTATCGACCTGTTCTATTTGAAAAATGAATCGTCGGGTACGTATGATTTGCCTTTGTATTATCAAGGCCAACTTCTGAATACAAATTTTCATTACAGTCCGGCAACGGATGAGTTAAGAAAACTAGGGGAGTCTAATGGTTATCAGCACATTTGGAAAGAAGCCGGGGCCGTAGCCACTAAAAAGCATATAAGCTTTAGTTCATTGAGTAATAACGTATTCTATACTTTTTCTTCTGCGGTTTCATTGGGCGACAGCCTATTTTTTGGCCGCACAGGGGCCACAGATCCAAACTTCAATTTAAGACGAGACCCATTGTTCTTAATCAGGAAGAAAAGTAAAGGTTCTGTACTGTTTGCTAATGTTATAGAATCGCATGGATCATACACTCCAGTAACTGAAAAAGCAATAGAGCCCTATGGGACGATATCAGAACTAAGAATCATTAAAGATAATGAAGACTATTCTGCAGTGGTCATAAAAACAAAAGAAAACACAGAGGTATTGGTTGCTGTTTCACATCAAAATGACGCCTTAGAGCATGTTTTGGAAACAGAGGCCGGCACATTTAAATGGAAAGGAAATTATCTGATTAAAACTTATAAAAACTAAAAACTAAATGGATTTAAAAGGAAAAGTTGCAATTGTAACTGGAGGTGGAAGAGATATCGGGAAAATGATTTCTATCAAACTAGCCTCAAAAGGAGCCAAGGTGGTGGTAAATTATTTCAGCGGAAAAGAGGCAGCAGAGCAAACATTGAAAGAAATAGAGGCAAGTGGTGGAGAGGCTATTTTAGTTCAGGGTGATATGACTAAATCTGCAGATATAGCCAATATGATGCAAAAGACAAAAGAAGCTTTTGGAGAGGAAATTCATATTTTGGTCAACAATGCCGGAGGACTGGTGGCTCGTAAAACCTTGTCAGAAATGGATGAAGAGTTTGTCAATTTTGTGATGGCTCTAAACTTCAATTCAACGGTTTTTGTCTCTCAGGCAGTAGTGCCTCATATGAAATCAGGAGCCTCGGTCATTAACCTTTCTTCTCAGGCTGCCAGAGATGGAGGCGGGGGAGGTTCTGCCATATACGCAGCATCTAAGGGTGCCGTAACAACATTTACCCGTGCTTTAGCAAAGGAGCTTGGGCCTAAGGGAATCAGAGCCAATGCATTGTGCCCGGGTATGATTGCCACCACTTTTCATGATACATTCACTAAAGATGCGGTAAGAACAAAAGTGGCCGAAAGCACCCCTCTTAAAAGAGAAGGCGAGGCTGCTGAAGTAGCAGATCTGGTAGCATATCTGGCTTCAGATGAGTCTTCATTTATTACAGGAAACAATATCGATATAAACGGAGGCTTAGCCTTCTCATAAATTTTTTTTGAAACCCTTTTAACACTTAAATAATGATTAATAACGCAACAGAAACGTTTATAAAAAATGCTGATGTAGAATGGGAACAAGTAAATGAGCTTGTTAAAAGAAAAATAATGTCCTATGATGAAAACCTAATGCTTGTAAAAGTAGAGTTTCAGAAGGGTGGCATTGGTCCTATTCACGATCATTTTCATAGCCAAACTACTTATGTAGAAAGCGGTAGCTTTGATGTGACTATTGATGGTGAAACAAAAACGCTAAGAGCTGGAGATGTATTTTATATACCTCCTCACGCACCTCACGGGGCGGTTTGCACCGAAACAGGTGTGTTATTAGACTTTTTTAGTCCAATGAGAAAAGACTTTCTCAATTAAGTTTTCTTAATCATTAGAAGGAATAGTATGAAGCCTTTCAAACTCTTTACACTAGGTATTGCTACGGTACTAATATTGAATTGTGAAAAGCTGGAAGCTTCAAGAGATTCTGTTTTCAACCATACATTACCTTCAGAGGTAATTGATCTTGAAAATTGGAAAATAACTATTCCTTTTGATGATTTCGGTAATGATGGTTCTGATAGTCAGGTAGCAGGCGAAATAGTGGGAGACGACTTAAAAACATATTTGTTAGAGAACTATTATTATGTTGATACCAATAAAAACGGTGTGGTTTTTAGGGCACATGCAGGAGGAGCCCATACCAGTGGTTCAGGTTATCCACGTTGCGAACTCCGCGAAATGATAAAAAACAAGAGAGCCAAATGGCAGTCAGGAGTAGGTAAACATACCCTTGAGATAGAACAGGCAATAAATCATCTGCCTGCACATAAAAAACATGTGGTAGCTGGTCAAATTCATAGTACCGGTGATTTTGATGATGTGATTACCTGCCGACTGGAAGAGAGAAAATTGTTTCTATCACACAACGGAAAGGCCGCTACGGTCTTAACTTCGAATTACGTCTTAGGTAGCCGATTTAAGATTAAATGGGTAGTAGAGGACAATGTAATCAAGTCTTATTTTAATGATGAATTAGTGGAGACCTATCCATTGGCGTTTCCTGATTCTTATTTTAAGGCAGGATGTTACACGCAGTCGGCATCATGGGGCAAGAATAATAATCATAATGCAGATTCTGAAGATTATGGTGAAGTAATAATATATAAGCTTAGAGTATCTCATATTTAATAAAAGATCAACATGAAACTAAAAGGATTACGCTGGTGGGTTATTGGCCTGATTGCATTAGCCACGATAATTAATTATATCGATAGAAACACCTTCAGCATGCTATGGCCAGATATAGCCGATGAATTATATCCTGATAAAACCAGTGACGAAAGAAAGGAGATTTACTCCTATATTTCTATAATTTTTGTATTTTCCTATGCTTTCGGGCAGGCAATATTTGGTAAAATATTTGACTGGATCGGTACTCGATTGGGCTTTGCACTCTCTATTGGTGTTTGGTCTATCGCCACGGCTCTGCATGCCTTAGCCAACTCATTCGGTTTGTTTGCACTTTTCAGATCCATTCTCGGAATTGCAGAAGCGGGTAACTGGCCCGGTGCGGCCAAAGCCAATGCAGAATGGTTTCCTACCAGTGAAAGAGCATTTGCACAAGGTTTGTTTAACTCCGGTGCAGCTATTGGGGGAATCATATCGTTGCCTTTAATTGGCTTATTAACAGTGTTTTTTAGCTGGCAATACATCTTTATTATTGTAGGGCTAGTGGGGCTGCTTTGGCTTATTCCATGGTTTATTTTGGTCAAAAGCCCGCCAAAAGAGCATCCTTGGCTGACAGAAAGCGAAAGGCTGTACATTTTGAACGGTCAAAGAACGACTAGTGAGTCTGCAGATGAGGTGAGCAATGAGTACAATCCAAACACAAAAGAACTATTAAGTCATAAAGAAAGCTGGGGTGTAATTTTAGCATCGGCTGCCCTTGATCCTATCTGGTGGTTATTTGTGTTCTGGATACCAATTTACTTGAATGAGGTATACGGAATGGATGTTAAGTCAATTGGTCTTTACGGCTGGGTTCCTTATGTAGGTGCGATGCTTGGTGCCTGGTTTGGTGGCTTGTTGGCACAGAATAGATTAAGTAAAGGATGGGATGTAAACAAGACCAGGAAAATGGTCATCACATTAGGCTGTCTGATTATGCTTCCTGCTTTATTGGCAATGGCTAATCCAGGCGGACCTACAACTGCTGTATTAATTATGGCGGTAATATTATTCGGTTTTCAAACTGCCATTGGTAACATTCAAACAATACCAAGTGATATATATAGCGGAAAAACCGTAGGAACTTTATCGGGGTTTTCAGGAATGGCCGCCAAGTTGGGAGCTGCCGGATTAACCTATTTGGTCCCTTGGTTAACCAGCGGCGGGAATTATACTCCGGCATTTGTCATCGGGGCAGCTCTGGCAGTTATTACAATGCTAAGTGTTTGGTTATTAATACCTAAGATTAAAACTTTATCAAGAAAATATTAAAACTTTTAAAATAAATGAGCAAAACGGAAGGAAAAGTAGCAGTTATAACTGGAGCAACCGGTGGGATTGGATTTGAAGTAGCAAAAAGATTAGGCAAAGATGGATTTACCGTTGTTTTAAATGGAATAGACGATGAAGCCGGTGCCGAAAGAATAAAGGAGCTTACTGCTGAAGAAATTTCAGCTGAGTATTATGGATTTGATGTAACTAAGGAAGATGAAGTTACCTCTAACATTACTGCTATTGGTGAGAAATATGGCAGAATTGACGTTTTAGTAAACAATGCAGGTGGCTTAGGGGGCAGATCAAGGTTTGAAGAAATGACCACCGAATTTTATAGATTTGTAATGGCACTGAACCTTGATTCCGTATTTTTTGCTTCAAGAGCGGCAATTCCATTTTTAAAGAAAGGTGAAAACTCTACCATCATTAATTATACATCTAATGCCGGATGGAATGCAGGTGGACCCGGTGCCGGAATTTACGGAACTTCTAAGGCAGGGGTGCATGCTATCACAAGAGCATTGGCAAAGGATTTAGCAGAGTATGGAATACGAGTGAATGCAGTATCACCTGGTACAATTGATACACCATTCCACGCTCAAATAAAATCTACCAAACCCGAGGTTTTTGCTTCATGGAAAAACAATATTCTGCTGGGCAGACTCGGACAACCTGCGGAAGTAGCTTCTGTGGTGTCATTTTTAGCAAGTAAAGATGCGTCTTTTATTACCGCAGAAACTATTCAGATAGGTGGTGGACAAGCTTTAGGAATTTAATAGTTCATAGTTAAGTTTTCAATTGGTAATTGAGGTCTGGAAACTTTCAGGAATGATCCTTTTTAGGCTCATTCCTGTGTTTCTGACTCAAGTTGATTTAAATAATAGTCATTTCCCTTCTATGCATCTCTTTTTAAAGAAGAGTTCAGCGAGATTTGATTATTAGGCTTTGTATTTAGTGTAATATTATAGAATTAATACAAAAAGAGTCCTGTTTCACGGACCTTCACTCTTAATAAAATGAAACCAAAAAAAGTGGTAAGCTTTGGGGAGGTGATGCTACGGTTTTCAGCCCCTAATTATCAAAAAATAGAACAGGCCAAACGCTTTGAATTATCTTATGGTGGTTCTGAGATGAATGTTTCTGCTTCATTGGCAAGATTTGGTTTAGAAGCCTGTCACATTACCGTATTTCCTAAAAATCTGATAGGACAAAAGGCCATAAACTATTTAAAAGAGCTAAACTTAGATACCCGATTTGTGAAGCTTTGTGGAGACAGAATGGGTCTTTACTATATTGAGAAAGGTGCTTCAATGAGAGCAAGTCAAATAGTTTATGACAGAGAGAATTCAGCCTTTCAAAACCTGGATCCAGAATGGTTTGATTGGGAAGAAATTTTGAGTGGTGCAGACTGGTTTCATTGGAGCGGAATAACGGCGGCTCTTAGTCAGTCAGCTGCCACGGCATGTCTAGATGCAGTAAAAACAGCTCAGAAGTTGGGTGTTACAGTTTCCAGTGATATCTATTATAGAAGTGATCAATGGAAATACGGTAAGAAACCTCAGGAGATTTTACCTGATCTGGCCAGTTATTCAAATGTACTTCTGGCAAATGCCCTTAATATGCGTGACCTCCTGGGTATGGAGATGCCGGAAGGAGAAGATCAGTTTGAAAGAACGTGTAGAAATACAATGGATCAGTATCCCACTATCAAAAAGGTAGTTAATACAGAAAGGATACAAATAAGTTCGCATCATAATAAACTATCCTCTATGCTTTTTGACGGTGAAAAGCTACTGAATTCTCAGGAAACTGACATATCGTATATAGTAGATCGTGTAGGGGGTGGTGACGCCTTTCTGGGGGGCTTCATTTATGGACAATTGATGTATGAAGATAATTTAAAATCAATACGTTTCGGTACCGCTGCTTCAGCTTTAAAGCACACGATAGAAGGTGATATAAACCTGGCCGATGTGTCAGAAATTGAAAGAGTAATGGAGGGGGATTTCTCCGGCAAACTAAAAAGGTAATGAATATAAAACATCAAACATTAGGCGAGTTCATCATTGAGAACCAAAATGCCTTTAGTTACTCTTCCGGAGAATTAACAAAGCTCCTCAATGGCATTGGCCTTGCCACCAAAATAGTAAATCAAGAGGTAAACAAAGCTGGTTTGGTTGACCTAATTGGTGAGGTAGGTGAAATAAATGTTCAAGGAGAGTCACAGCAAAAGCTTGATCTTATCGCCAATAAGACCTTTATTGATACACTTTCAAAAAGAGAAATAGTTTGTGGTATTGCTTCAGAAGAAGAGGAAAGTTTCATATCAATAAATAGTCAGGACAAAAACCATCAGAATAAGTACGTTTTGCTTATTGATCCGCTAGATGGCTCCAGCAATATTGATGTTAATGTTTCTGTAGGAACGATCTTTTCCATTTATCGAAGAGTGACTCCCGTAGGAACACCAGTTACCATAGATGATTTCCTTCAGAAAGGAAGAGACCAGATTGCCGCCGGTTATATAATTTATGGAAGCTCCACAATGTTGGTTTTTAGTACTGGTCACGGCGTAAATGGCTTTACATTAAACCCCGGTTTAGGCACCTTTTATTTATCTCACCCAAACATGAGACAGCCCGAAGATGGTAGCATTTATTCTGTGAATGATGCCAATTCAGAGTTCTTCGAGCAGGGAGTGAACGACTATTTAAGCTATTGCAAAAAGTCGAATGGTCAAAGAAAACCATATAAGGCAAGGTATGTGGGTTCGTTAGTAGCAGATTTTCACAGGAACCTCATTAAAGGCGGAATATATATGTATCCTGGTACGGTCTCTGACAAAAACGGCAAATTGAGGCTTTTATATGAGTGTAATCCAATTGCCTTTTTAGCTACTCAGGCAGGTGGTGAAGCAAGCGATGGAAAGAATTCAATTCTGGATATTGAGCCAACCGAGTTACATCAAAGAACCCCTTTTTATACAGGGAGTATTAACATGATAGAGAAGTTGCATGAATTTTTAGGCACCAAATAAATAACAGGCGAGATGGTCAATAAGCTCTTTAAGAAAGTGTTAGAGTTGTTTTTGGGAATAGGCCCCGGAATTATGGCCATTGGCTTTACAATAGGAACCGGTAGCGTTACTTCTATGATCGTTGCTGGTAGTCGTTTTGGAATGGGCTTGCTTTGGGTGCTTGTACTCAGTTGCTTTTTTTCTTTCGTTTTGATAGAAGCCTATGGTCGATTTGCCTTAGTTACGGGTCAATCAGCCCTGAATGCTATAAGAAATCACATTAAGTATGGAAAAGTGTTGGCTTTGTTCATCATTATTGGAATTGCCTTTGGTCAAACGAACTCACTTATTGGAATTCTGGGTATTACTGCCAATGCCGTTTTCGAAGTGTTTTCATTGTTTTTTCCCGTCTTGTCTGATCAACAATATTCAATAGTTCTTGGTTTAGCTATTCTCATCATATCTGTTTTTTACTTTTTACTCTGGAAAGGCTCCTACACTGTTTTTGAAAAGGTCTTGGTCTTTTTTGTCACATTTTTAGGCCTTTCTTTTCTTGGTTCTTTCTTTATCATGATGCCCGAAACCAAGGATATTGCGAAAGGTTTAATACCGGAAATACCAGAAGTACCTGGGGGCAAAATGCTCGTAGCGGCTTTTGTAGGAACCACTATGGCGGCGGCTACCTTTATCTCCAGGCCCTTATTTATTAAAGGAAAAGGCTGGACGTTAGCTAATCTAAAAGATCAACGAAAAGATGCCATTTGGGCGGCTTGTCTGATATTTATCATAAGTGCATCTATCATGGGTGTGGCTACTTCTGTTTTATTTAAGAACGGAAAAGTAATAGATAATGTACTGGATATGATTTACACATTAGAGCCTATAGCTGGTAAGTTTGCCGTAGTTGTATTCTTCCTTGGGCTTCTTTCAGCCGGGCTCTCCTCCATCTTTCCAATTCTAATGATTACTCCTATTATGATAGCAGATTATCAGGCTGGGGAGATGAATACCTCTTCTAAACAGTTCAGAATTATTGCAGCCATTTCTTCTGTATTAGCAATTATTGGAATTTATTTCGGTGGAAATCCCATTAATATTCAGATTCTCTCTCAAGTGTTCAATGTTTTTGTTTTGCCTTTGGTCATTATTTCCATTTTGATCCTGATCAATAACAAACGTTTAATGGGAGAGCACAAAGCAGGCCTTTTCTTGAATATAGGTATGGCTTTATCATTGCTTTTTGCTTTTTTGGTGTCTTACAACGGAATGGTCTCTGTTGTTGACTACTTCAAATAAAGAAAAACCCCACGATAGTAATTATCGCGGGGTTTCTTAAAATGGTAATCTCTAAAAAAGAGATTATATCATTCCTTTGCCATTAAGATATTCTGCTATTTGTACAGCGTTTGTGGCTGCACCTTTTCTAAGGTTATCAGCTACACACCAAAGATTTAAAGTGTTTTCCTGTGACTCGTCTCTTCTGATACGACCTACAAACACCTCATCTTTCCCGTGAGCATTAAGTGGCATTGGGTAAACATTGTTTTTAGGGTCATCCTGAACAACCACACCCGGTACTGCCGCAATAAGCTCACGTACCGTTGCCAGGTCAAAATCTTCTTTAAATTCAATATTTATTGACTCTGAGTGACCGCCAATAGTAGGGATTCTTACTGTAGTTGCAGTAACTTTGATGCTGTCGTCTCCAATGATTTTATTGGTTTCTTTTATCATCTTCATCTCTTCTTTGGTGTATCCATTTTCCTGGAAGACATCAATATGAGGAATGACATTCAAGTCAATTTTGTGAGGGTAAGCAGGATCAATATCCATTTTTCCTTCACGCTCTCCAAAAAGCTGATCAACGGCCTTTTTCCCAGAACCTGTTACAGATTGGTAAGTAGAAACAACCACCCTTTTAATGCCGTATTTTTCATGAAGAGGTTTTAAAACTACGACCATCTGGATGGTAGAACAGTTTGGATTGGCGATGATCTTATCATCTGCCGTTAAAACGTCAGCATTTACCTCAGGAACTACTAATTTCTTTGTAGGGTCCATTCTCCAGGCAGAAGAGTTATCAATCACCGTAATACCCGCTTCTGCAAATTTTGGGGCTACTTCAAGAGAGGTACCGCCACCGGCAGAGAATATTGCCACATTGGGTTTCATTTTTATTGCATCTTCATAGCCCACCACGGTAAATTCTTTGCCCTTATAGCTAACCTTATTACCGATAGACCTCTCAGAGGCTACTGGAATGATTTCTGTGACCGGGAAATTTCTTTCCGCTAATACTTTCAGGATTTCGCCACCTACTAAACCAGTGGCTCCTACTACTGCAACTTTCATTTTTTCAAAAGCCCTCCGACCCATGGCAGAGCGTTTAATTTTATAATAAAGAGACAGGTCTATTCTCTTTTGTTACGATTGATTTCCCCTAAAAGGGTCTTTTCTAAACTGTTAGGGCTGCAAAAGTACTGCTAAAAGTGGGAAATGGGAAGTGGTTTTACTCTAAATATCTATTCTAGAATGACTAAAAAACCCAAGAAAGGCTTAAGGGATTGTAGCTTACTACAGCCATTGATTTAAAAATTGCTGAAAACCCAGCAGATAGTCTAACTCTAGAATGACCTAATTCGAAACCCATTCCCAGTTCAAGACCAATTGGAAGCTGAAAGCCACTGTAGTTACCGGAACTATAGCGTGCCAGACCAGTATTCCAACCTAAGAACAAACTTGTAGTACTAAAGTTATAGTAATGATCTAGGCCTACTAAAAAAGAACTGTAATCAATTTTAGAGTCAATGTATTCGTTAAGAAAGAGATGACTAATGCCATACTTTAGATACATGTTTTTACCATTACGTGGTAAATGTTTGTACAAAAAAAGGCTGACTCCCATATTCGAGGATTTGGATTTTGAGACCTCCCCATTTCTATTAACATTTACGCTTGGTGTGTATATTATGCCCAGGGCAGGCCTTCCTAAACTCAGCTTAGGCTTTATTGGAGTTGAATTATTCAGTTTTTTCGATAAAGTGATATTGCTCACACCATTGTATTGTGAAATTATTGAAAGAAGTAGTTCTTCAGAGAATGTATAGTTGAGCAGGATTTGACTAATTGAATCATCATTAAGGCTTTCTTCTAATACACGTATGTAATTGCGAGGCCTTTGTATATCATATCGAACATTAGAATACAAGTAATTTGGATCTGACATATCAATCAGAGTGCTTTCTTCTGTATTTAAACGGATTTTATAAAAGTCCAGAGGTATTTCTTGAATTGTTCCATTGGTGGACTCCAGAAAATATAAATCATGTCCCAAAAAGTTGTTTAATCGAAATAGTGTCGCCTTACCCTCGTGTAATACTTCTAACAGATAATAATCTTCAATAATTATTTGTGAAGTATCTATGACAAGGTACCTATTTGAAGGGTATCCTGATTTTCGAATTTCTTGTCCAAACAGTTCTTGGTATTCGTAAGCAGTAGGTTTGATTTTTTTGAAATGAAATTTCTGTGTCCTGAAGAGTGCGAAGTTATTTCATGGGCTTCTAAAAAGTGAGTTTTTCCGGAATTCTTAAACCTGTAATATACGCCTTTGTAGTTCTCTACATCTTTGATTAGTACTTTTAAGCTGTCGCCATTGCTCATCTTCAAATTTGAATATGTGTTATGTTGTCCAAACACACTTATCGACAAAGTCAAAAGAACAAAAATTAGAATGGACTTCATTTTTAGGAAACAGTAAAGCTTGTTTTACAATTTTGGTGGAGATAGCTTAAAAAAGCTCTCTTTCAATTAATCAAATGAGACTCCGGAGTTTGGGTTTTATGAAACTCTTTAAGCCCTTGACCTTGTCAAAAAATTTCATCCGACATTTTTAAAGTGCTTTCTTTCATTAAACTTAAATTATTTTAGCGACTTTCTCCAAATATCACAACGAAGCCAATGAATTGAAGGGAGAAATCAACTAAAGAGAATCGTTCGTAAACTCAAAATAATCAAAAGCACTCCGACAATGACAGTCATTGGCTTTCTGGGGATTTTGTGAACTATAGAAGCGGCAATGGGAGCAGCAATGATGCCTCCAAGTACTAATCCAATGATAATTTGCCAATGGTTTATTCCATCAAAGAGGATAAAGGTTATTCCACTGGCAAAGGCTATTCCGAATTCTGTGGTATTTACTGAGCCGATTGTATAACGGGGGTCGCGGCCTTTACCCATCAAAGAAGAAGTGACAATGGGTCCCCAGCCACCTCCGCCAATGGCATCCATAAAACCACCGAAAAGAGCAAGCGGTTTAAGCCTTTTGACTTTTTTCTTTTTAATGTTTTTCTTCAAGCCTTTTCTGATTATCATGATAGCCAAAACAATCATGTAGGCGGCAATAAAGGGTTTTATGGCTTTGCCATCTATCAAATCTGCAAGTAAGTAAGCTCCAAAAACGGAACCTATAACTCCTGGTATGAGCAGATTGAGCACCAGCTTTTTATTTACATTTTTATACTTAAAATGCGATAGGGCAGAGGCTCCGGTAGAGAACATCTCTGCTACATGAACCGCCATACTGCTGGCTACAGGAGGAACTCCTAAGGCCAGTAAAAAACTGGTAGACGTGGCTCCATAGCCCATTCCCATGGTGCCATCTACAAGCTGAGCAAAAATGCCTATAGCCAGAAAAATCAGTAGCTTAGAATCTAGTCCTTCCTGAAGATTAGACCATGTTAGTTTTTCGTAATTATCAACTACTAAAAAAATCATTAATCCAAGAAGGAGTACAGCGGGTACGACATACCAAAGCCTTTCTTTATAATCTATGTTGGAGGTTGACACGTCCTCAGTTTTGCTCATTTCGGTTAATTTTATGATTTAGGCTCACTCGCAAAATATCTCTTGAAAGAAATTCTTGTCGACTGATTTTTTGATGATAGAGGTATATATAGGAAAGTTCAACACTAAAGTTTTTTCCAAGATTCTGGTCATAGGCGATTGAAACACGGTTTTGATCAAAGAGTTTACCTTGGGTCTCTTTGCCGGTTTGAAGCATAATTTCGTCTCCAAGTTTTATCCTTGCCTCATAAATAGTTTGTGGCTTGAGAATATAATTTAATTGCAAGCGGTATCTGTACCGTAGAAGAAAATAATACGAAGGCCCAGTGGTGCTTATGTTTTGAAGAAATCGCTCATCAAGTCTTAGCCGATTCTGGATAACTAGCCTTTTATATGGAAGCGAATAATTAAACTCTTGAACCGGTCTAAACTCGTTTAAACGTGTTGAATTGGGCTCGCCTTTGAGAGTCTTTGCTACTGAAGAATAGGTAAAACCAGCAGCAATGTTTATGTTCTCATTCAGGCTTTTATGTAGCCTGGAATGTCCAATAAACTGCTGCTGTTTATTGGTCTCAAAAGAATGCCGGGTATCTGCTTCATTATGCCAGGAAAATCCATTGGTAAAGATGATTTGGTTATAGTACTTAAACCAATACTGGCTATCATGAGTCAGGTTATTCTGAGCCATAGCAGATGAGAAGGAAATCACAAAAAATACACTTAAGAACCGTGTAAGCACATCGATGGTTTAAATCTTGTGCAAATGTAGCATTTAGTATATATATTCTACCAACTAAGTAGAGTATATTATATTTCTACGTAAATCAGAAATGAAGTCGCTGTCAAAAACCCCAGACTCGCCCTGGCGTAAATGTATAATTCAGCGGCACATCTGTTTCTTCAGCGTCTGGGATAAATTCTTCGGGTTCAAAGTAAGAGAGACCCACGATTAGTGTTTTTTTAGTTTTATGTGCTAAGAAACGGTCGTAATAGCCCTTACCATAACCTACTCTATTGCCTTTTTTGTCATAAGCCAGTAATGGCACTATGACCAGAATATCGTCATCAGTGTTAAAGAAATCTTTGGAACTAATACCTTCATTCTCAGGCTCAGGCACTCCCCATTTGTTATTTTTTAGTAAGGTGTATTTATCAAAAATATGGTGAGTAAGAATGCCGTTCTTCTGAATTTTTGGTACATAAACAGAAGCGGGGAAGTCGTCCAGAAGGGTGCTAATGACAGGTCGGGTATCTACCTCATTTCTATCAATAACAGGTAGATAAACGTGGACTTTATCGTACCTGTGAACCATGAGTCGACTGAAAAATAAGTCTTTTATAGCCTTGTTTTTAGACAAGAGGTCTTCTTTAGACAAAGAAGACCTCTTTTTTAGATAATATTGACGCAGTTCGTCTTTTGTCATCTTGTTTAGATTTTGTCAAATCCGCAATATGACTGTAGCACTTTCGGTATCTGAATTCCATCAGGAGTTTGATTATTCTCTAAAATAGCTGCCAGGATTCTTGGCAAAGCCAAAGCAGAGCCATTCAATGTATGGAGTAATTGAGTTTTACCATCTACTTTATGACGCAGCATAAGCCTATTGGCCTGATAGTCTTCAAAATTAGAGACAGAGCTTACCTCCAGCCACCTTTCCTGAGCGGCAGAGTACACTTCAAAATCATAAGTAAGGGCAGAAGTGAAACCTAGGTCGCCCCCACAAAGACGCAATATTCTGTAAGGCAATTCGAGTTTTTCAAGCAATCCTTTCACATGCTCTACCATTTCATCTAGGGCAGCATAAGATTCTTCTGGCTTTCTAACTTGTAGAATCTCCACCTTATCAAACTGATGCAGTCTGTTTAGGCCTCTTACATGAGCACCCCAGCTTCCCGCTTCACGTCGGAAACACGGTGTATATCCTACGTTTTTGATAGGAAGGTCTGCATCACTAATAATTTCATCGCGATAGATGTTTGTCAGGGGCACTTCGGCGGTTGGTATCAAATAGAGTTTATCGGCAGTTGCCTCATACATTTGACCCTCTTTGTCTGGCAGTTGACCTGTACCATAGCCAGAAGCCTCATTGATAAGAATTGGAGGCTGAATTTCGAAATACCCGGCATCACTGGCTTCGTTTAAGAAGAAATTGATAAGAGCACGCTGAATTTTAGCTCCCTTCCCTTTATAAAAAGGAAAGCCTGCTCCTGTGACTTTATTTCCAAGTTCAAAATCTATAATGTCGTAATCAGTGATTAGTTCCCAATGAGGCTTTGCTCCTTCATGTAAGCTTGGTTTTGTGCCAAACTCAGCCACAACTTCATTATCATTTTCAGATTTTCCTGCCGGTACCGATTCATGAGGTAAATTAGGCAACGTGTACATCACACTTTGTAGTTCTGCCACTATTCCTTTTAGCTCTTCATCCAGTTCTTTTGACTTTGCTTTCAATTGGCCAGTTTGAGCTTTTGCGGCTTCGGCTTCTTCTTTTTTACCCTCCTTCATTAGGATGCCTATCTGTTTTGCGATGCTGTTAGACTGAGCAAGGGTACTATCCAATTCGTTTTGTGTTTCTCTTCTTTTCTGATCTAAAGCCAAAGCCTTGTCTACACTGCTTTCAGCATCGGCAAAGTTCTTTTTTAAAAGCCCGGCAATCGTTTGTTCTCTGTTTTCTCTAACAAAGGCTAACTGTAACATTTTTTAATTATTTAATAGTCTTCTGTGGTAATTGACCTGTCCTAAGTGATAGTTCAAATGACCAAGCAAATGATAGATGAAGTATTGAGTGGTCATTTCAGACCCAAATACATTTAATGGATAAATTTTTTCTGCGTCCGTCTCGGTTAAAGATGAAAGTGTTTTCAGAACTACTTCTTTTGTTTCCTCAATGTCGGCCACAATTTTTTCACGTGAAAACATTCCGTTGAATTCTTCGTCACGGTTTCTCACATAGCCACTTTGACCTAAAACTGAACCTATAAAATGTCGTAAGTTTCCGGTAAGATGCATAGCTAAATTTCCGCCAGAGTTAGTTATGCCTTCGGCTTTTTTAAAGAGCAAGTCTTCCGAATCATAGCTTATAACCTCTTCCTTTAATTTGTTCAGATCTTTAATGAATACGGCAGCAAGTGATTTCATTTTGTATTATTTGTCAAATTGGAACAATCCTTCGTTAAGTGCTTCAAGAGCGTCGTTTTTGTGAGCAGAATCCACTAAAAGAGAGATGTTATGCTCAGAGGCTCCGTAAGAAATCATTCTGATTGGAATGTGTTTAACGGCCTCCAAAATCTTGATGGCAATCCCCGATTTATCTGCCAGGAAATTACCCACTATGCAAATAATGCTTTGATTACGATCATGCTCCTCAAGGTCCGCAAAAGTTCTTAATTCATCCGTTATTTTGTCCAGATTCTCTGAGTTATCAATAGTAACGGCTACAGACACCTCAGAGGTAGTAATCATATCTACCGGCGTTTTGTATTTTTCAAAAACATCAAACACCTTTCTTAAGAAACCATAGGCATTCAGCATTCTGGTAGAGTGTACATAAATGGCGGTAATATTATCTTTTGCGGCAATGGCCTTAATTTCTGCACCACCCGTAATTTCAGATTTGATTACCGTTCCCGGAGCATCCGGAGCCATTGTGTTTTTTAAACGTACAGGAACGCCTCTCATTTTAGCCGGAGTAATAGTGCTGGGATGCAATATTTTTGCTCCAAAATAAGCAAGCTCTGCCGCCTCCTCAAAAAGCAACTCACGAACAGGGAAAGTTCTTTTAACAATTCGTGGGTCATTATTATGCATTCCGTCAATATCTGTCCAGATCTGTATTTCTTCGGCAGTAATGGCTCCGCCAATCAAAGAAGCGGTATAATCTGATCCTCCTCTTTTTAGATTATCTACCTCACCTCTGGGGTTTCTGCAAATGAACCCCTGTGTAACTAGAATTTGCTTATCTGTCTGGCCAGCCAAAAGCCCCTCTAACTTCTCTTCAATTTTGATAAGCTCTGGTTCGTTGTCGGCATCAATACTCATAAACTCAAGAGCCGGTAGAAGCACAACACTTTCTCCTTGTTCTTTCATATACGCCGTAAAAAGCTGGGTACTCATGATTTCGCCCTGAGCCACCATCTGCTTATCGTGTTTCAGAGTATAAATCTTGAGGTTAGCTAAAGAACGAATAAAGCTGAACTCCTTATCAATGATAGCCTTACCATTTGCCAGGCCTTCTTCTGTATTGAAAAGCTCCTGTATAAAATCAGAGTAGTGAGCATAAAGGTCATCTATTAGCTTTTTGGCCTCTTCTTTCTTATTTGCCATTAAAGACTCACCCATTGCCAAAAGTGCATTGGTTGTGCCAGATAGGGCAGACAACACCACGATCTTTCTACCGCTATTTGCAGTGACGAGATCTCTGATAGATTTCATACGCTCGGGCTTCCCCACTGAAGTCCCGCCAAATTTCCAAACTTGCATGTATATTTCTCCTTTTTGTAAACTGTTACTTATCTTTTTATTCTAAATACAGGCCTTATTTTAAACCCAACATTTTCACTGCGGTTATTGCGGCTTCATCGCCCTTATTTCCATACTTTCCACCAGCTCGGTCTTGAGCTTGTTCATAAGTGTTAGGTGTAAGCACACCAAAAATAACGGGTTTATTATATTTTAAACTCACGTCTGTAAGACCCTGAGCCACGGCATTATTGATGTAGTCATTATGTTTTGTTTCTCCTTGTATTACGCAGCCAATTGCAATTACAGCGTCAATGTTCTCTTTGGAAGCAAAAACCTGTGAACCATAGCTAAGCTCATAACTACCAGGCACCGTAGCCAGCGTTATGTTTTCTTCTTTCACACCATTTTTTAGAAGGGTGGCAATAGCACCATCTCTTAGGGCAAAAGTAATTTCTTCATTCCATTCTGCGGTAACAATAGCAAAACGTTTATCGCTAACATCCGGAATGCCAGCAGTGTTGTAAACAGAAAGGTTTTTATGTGCTGTACTCATAGTTTTTTGATATAAAAAAAGGGATAAACCTGCCGGCTTATCCCTTTTGAATAAATTTCTTCGGGTTAATTGCCAGCTTGTGCTTCCAGCATCGATTTATACTTAACAGCAGCTAAGTAATCTGTGGAGTTAGGATACATATCCACAATTTTAGAGTAAGCCTTTATAGCTCCTTCTTTATCTCCGGCTACTTCATACGCCGTACCTAATTTCATAAGGTAAGATGGAGTCATTTCTTTATTTGACTTATAATCAGCTGCTTTCTGATAATAGGAAATAGCCTCGCTTGCCTCGCCTTTTTCTAAATAAGCATCTCCTATAAGAGCATATGCCTTACCTTGAATTACAAGATCACCAGAGCTGAAATCCTTTAAATAGGAAATAGCATCATCAAACTTCCCTTGTTTCATATAAGCTACGCCTACGTAGAATTTGGCCAGGTTACCTGCAGGAGAGCTACCGTAGTTATCAGCTACCTCAATAAGACCGGCGTTTCCACCAGTTCCTTGAAGTGCAAGATCTAATGAATCAGATTCAAAATAGTAAACAGAGTCATACATTGCGGCCTGAGCCTCTTTGTTTTGCTGACCAACAAAATACTTATATCCAAACACCGCTGCTACTACAGCAAGGATTACTCCTCCTACGATGAAAACTATATTCTTGTTTTTTTCGAAAAAACTCTCCGCTTTCCCTAGTTCTTTTTGAAGTGCTTCAGCACTTTCAATGATTTCAATGCCAGATTTTTCGTTTTTTGCCATCTGTTGCCTACGCTTAAATTTTTGAGGTGCAAATTTAGGTAATTGATTTTTAATTAATTCAATAACCTCTATAAAATTACTGTGGTAAAACCTCCGATCTTATTGAAAACCAATAAAAAAGAGGCGATTAAGCCTCTTCTTTATCTTACGTATAATCAATAAACCTTATTCCATTACAAATGGATAGTCTTCTTGTACATATATATCTTTAAATGCTTCTGAAGGATCAGGATATGGTGACTCCTCTGCAAACTTCACGGCATCAGCCACCTGACCTTTAACTTTAGCGTCAATGGCCGCTAACTCTTCCTCAGTAGCTAGGTTTCCTTTCTCAATTCTGTGTCTTACTATTTCAATCGGGTCTCTAAGTTTCCACTCGGCTACCTCGTCTTTAGTACGGTATTTTTGAGGATCAGACATGGAGTGCCCTCTGAAACGATAAGTCTTAAATTCAAGATATGTAGGACCATCCCCTTTTCTTGCTCTTTCTGCAGCACGGCTTACGGCTTCGTGAACGGCTTCTACATCCATTGCATCTACCGGCTCTGAAGGCATGTCATATGCTTCGCCCAGCTGATAAAGCTCTTTTACATTGGAAGTTCTTTCTACAGAGGTACCCATGGCATAGCCATTGTTTTCTACTACAAAAATAACCGGCAATTTCCAGGTCATGGCCAGGTTAAAGGCTTCGTGGAAAGCTCCTTGACGCACAGCACCATCACCCATGTAACAAATACACACGTTTGTGGTACCCTTGTATTTTTCTGCGAAAGCAATACCCGCACCCAAAGGAATCTGAGCTCCTACAATACCATGTCCTCCAATGAAATTAACATTCTTATCAAAGATGTGCATAGAGCCTCCCTTGCCTTTGGTGGTTCCGGTGGCTTTACCCATTAGCTCGGCCATCACGGCACCCGGGTCTGTTCCTAAAGCTAATGGCTGACCATGATCTCGGTATGAGGTTAGGTATTTGTCATCTTTCTCAAGAGCAGATACTGAACCTGAAGAACAGGCTTCCTGTCCGATATTCAAGTGGCAGAAACCTCTGATTTTTTGCTGACCATATAATTGACCCGCTTTTTCTTCAAACTTACGCTGAAGCATCATGGATTCGTACCAGGTTAGATACTGCTCTTTACTATATTTTGTCTTAGCTGCCGCCTTTTTCTTTGAAGCTGCCATAAATGATTGTAAAATTTAAAACGGTTGAAATCAGGGCTTTAGTTATCAAAGGTCTCTGATAGGGAGTGCAAAGATAGTGCTTAAAGGTTTATTGAAGAAAAATATCGACCAATTCTCCTATTGAAGATATTTATAGTGCTATATGATAATCAGTTGAAGGGCTTTGCTTTTGAGCAATGAATGCTCAATTTTGCCACGATATGCACATAAAGTCTGTAAGGCTATTCAATTTCAGGAACCATGAGGATGCTCAGTATGAGTTTTCTGAGCGGGTAAATTGTGTAGTAGGGGAGAACGGAAGCGGCAAAACCAACCTACTTGATGCTGTTTATTATCTGGCCTTGACCAAGAGCTCTATCCAAAAGAAGGATATGCTTAGTGTTTCACATGAGCAGCAGTTAATGGTAATTGATGGTAATTTTTTAAAAGAGGACACTCCGGAGAACATCACCATTAGCATAGGCATAGGTCAAAAAAAGACGGTTCTTACTAACAAAAAGGCTTATGACCGAATTTCACAGCACATCGGGAAGTTTCCGTTGGTACTAATAGCTCCGGACGATACAGACATGATTCGTGATGCCAGCGATACCCGTAGAAAACTATTTGATAGTATCATGGCTCAGTTTGATCAGGAATATCTCTCTGCTTATCAGCAATATAACAGAGTCTTGGATCAGCGGAACAGCCTATTGAAGCAATTTGCTGAAAGAAACTACTTTGACCAGCAAATGCTGGATAGCTATTCAGAGCCTTTGGCCAATTTTGCCAAGCAAATCTCAAATAAAAGGGATGAGTTTATGGGGCTTTTTGAGCCTTTAGTAAAGAAACATTACAAGGAAATTAGCGGGGCAAAGGAAGAGGCCAATATAAGTTATGCCACAGAGGTAAAAGAGGACTTCTCAAAAGTCTTGAAAGCCAATCAAAGAAAAGACCTGGCTGCACAAAGAACCACTACGGGTGTACATAAAGATGATTTTATTTTTGAGTTAGACGGCCATCCTTTAAAGAAATTTGGATCTCAAGGACAAAAAAAATCTTTTGTACTAGCGGTAAAATTGGCTCAATTTGATCTTTTAGAGAAGAAAAGTGGCCAAAAGCCTATCCTGCTGCTTGATGATATTTTTGATAAACTAGACGACCAAAGGATTACAAAACTGATTCAAAAAATTGATGACGATACTTTTGGTCAGATTTTTATAACAGATGCCCGCCCTGAAAGAACCAAACGAATATTGGAAAAAGTAAAGGCAGATGTGAAGTATTTTGATCTGAACAGGTAAAATGTACTTTTGTTTTGATCAATTCATTAATCAGGCGTAACTTAAGATTATTAAAACATCTTCATGAAAGAACTTTCCAAAGGTCACTTACTTATTGCTGAACCTTATCTTGGTGACCCAAATTTTGAGCGTTCTGTGATTATGCTTTGTGAGCACAATGAGCAAGGGTCTTTTGGCTTGGTGTTGAATCAGCTTTCTAATCTTAGGCTAAATGATGCCGTTGATGATATTTTTATGGAGTTTCCGCTGTATGTGGGAGGTCCGGTTGAATATAATACGCTTCACTATCTTCACAGGCTGGGCGAAACCATTCCTGATTCCATTGATTTAGGAAATGGCATCTATTGGTCTGGTGACTTTGAGACCTTAAAAGGCTTGATAAACCTTGGCAAAATAAGTGAAGAGGATATTCGCTTCTATCTGGGTTACTCGGGGTGGGGGGAAGATCAGCTTAACAATGAAATGAGACGAAACTCCTGGATAATTAGCCACGTAGACGCCGACATGGTTTTTGACTCAACACCTGAGCAGTTCTGGAGAAAAGTGCTTAGAAACATGGGTGGAGAGTATAAAGTCATGAGTAATTATCCTACAGACCCAAGGCTGAATTAAAACCTCCATACTCTAAAAACCTCTCCTTTTTCATACAGGCTCTCTTCTTTTTGAGGTAGCTCTAAAAATGCATCAGCATTTGAAAGGTTGGCTAAATCTCCACTTCCGTGACCTTCTTCCGGGAGAGCAATTAATTTACCCTTTTCATTTTGCAGCTTCACCTGCATGAAATAGCTCAAGTTAGGTTTGAAGTTAACATTCTTTCCCAAAAAGGCATACTCAGGTTTCTCAGCTAGGCCCAGGCATTCCTGAAACCAAGGTTTGACATACCTTACTGCACACATAAATGCTGAAACCGGATTTCCCGGAAGGGCAAAAACCAGCTTGTTCTCTTTTCTGCCAAACCACATTGGCTTACCTGGTCTTTGAGCTATTTTATGAAAGACCATCTCAAACCCAATGTTTTCCAGAGCTTGAGGGATGAAGTCTTTTTTGCCGGCAGAAACGCCTCCCGAGAGAATGATTACATCGTGTTTTTCTAGAAGAAGTTTTAGTTCTGAAGTAGTAGCATCCAGGTTATCAGCAATATGCGAGTGACTTACCATATTACTAAATGGCTTAATCAATTCAGCTATTGCATAGACGTTTGAACGCCTGATTTGGTGTGGAAGCGGTGTTTGGTGAACCTCTACAAGCTCGTCACCACTGGTTACAATGGCTACTGAAGGAAGCCTTGAAACCAGCACTTCAGGTTTTCCTACAGTGGCAAGAATGGCCAAATCTGGAACTGTTATTGGAGCTCCCTTCTTAAGAATTATTTCTCCTTTTCTTCTGTCGGAGCCCAGGCCATGTATATTTCTTTTGACCGGAAGTGTGTCCTGCAAAGTGGCATTACCCTCAGCAATTTCCAAATCTTCATACCTAATCACAGTGTCAGCTCCTTTGGGTAGTGGTGTGCCTGTCATCACCTCAATACACATGTTTTCGTTCTCAAGGGTTAAGGCGGGTTCTCCGGCATATTGGATTCCCTGAACAGGAAACACTCTCTGACCATTTAAATAGGAAGATGAATGAAGGGCTATGCCATCCATGGTTACACGGTCAAAAGGAGGGAAGTCTCTATCTGCCAGGATATCTTCTCTTAAAACTCGTCCTGTGGATTTCTCAAAAGGTATTTTCTCCTCTTCTAATATGAGTGGATATTGGTTAATTAACCGACTAGCGATTTCAACAGAGATAAATTCCATTATTTAAATGTCATAGGTTTGTCACGGTCATGAATAGGTACCGGTCTGTTTCTTAATGGTTCTGCACTTCTTTGAGAGAAAACAGACTTCACCTCAGCCAGGATAGAAAGAGCTATTTCTTCCGGGTTTGTAGCTCCCAGATCCAGACCTGTAGGAGCATATATTTTATTAAAAACCTCTTCAGGTATTGTGTGTCCCTCCTCTTTGAGCTCTTTGAAAATTCTTTCAGCTCTGACCCGCGGACCTAACATACCAATATATCCGGTTTCTGAGTTTAATATAGTAAGCAGATTTTCTTTATCTGTATGTAGCGAATGTGACATGAGAATAATGGCGGTGAACGTGTCGATCTCCAGACTATTCAGTTCATTGCGGGGTATAACCCGGATATCTGCCCGAGCCTTTACCTTTTCTGGATTACTTACAATAACACACTCCCAGCCAAGCTGATTTATAAGATCTAACAAGGGGTACAAGTCATATTGGTGGCCCATAAGCACCAGCTGAAGGGAGGGAGGTAAAACCTCAAGGAAAAGTGTTAAGTCATCTTTAAGAATCAGGTTGGTGGACTTTGAGTGGCTTTCCAGTTCTTTGGCAAGAGTCTCAATGTCTGCAAAAGGTGTGAGGGGAGATAGGCTTTTAACCCCGGTAAACTCAAAAAGAGTACCTTGAAAGGAAGGGTCTTTACTTTTAGAAACAGTGAGTAATTTTCTGACCTTTCTCTCAGCTTGAGTTAAAGAAGTTAATAAATTCAGTGGATTATGTGTATCCAATGGATTGATAGGTTGAAAGAGTACATCAATGATTCCATTGCAACCTAAACCTACCCCTATTTGGTGGTCATCATCAATGCTGGTATCATAGGTAATGATACTCGACTTCTCTTTGAGAATGGCTGTTCTGGCTCTTTTCAGGGCATCGCCCTCCAGGCAGCCACCGCTTATTCCACCTACCCAAGTGCCTTTTTCAGAAACCAGCATACGAGCTCCCATTCGTCGGTAGGAAGAGCCTTCTACCCGAACTACGGTAGCCAGAGCCACCTTTTCGTCATCAGGAATGCTTTGATAAGTAGAGACTATTTTCTTTATTTCTTTCATTTCAGGGTTAACAGGCTTGGGTCTTTTGTTGTCACTGGGGGTTTATAATCCAGCCATATAATCAAAAGTAGATTAATTCTGGTTTTTAAGCGAATATGCTCTTCACTTCTGATTCAGCTTACAATATTTAAACTCGATGTCTATCTATTTTGTTTCTAACATAAATGGAGAGAAATTTACTCACAGAAACGTAAAAAAATGAAAGTTAAAGTATTGTGTTTCGGTATTACCCGTGATATTTTAGGAGCTTTTGAGAATACCATTGAGCTCCCTGAGGGGGCCAATGTGCTTGACCTGAAAAACCAGTTGATGCAGACTTATTCAGACTTTCATAAGTTAAGCTCATTACAAATAGCCGTCAATGAAGAATACGGAGACGATAAACAGATATTAACAGAAAAAGATGAGGTGGTACTTATTCCACCAGTAAGCGGAGGATGATAATGAGCGAAAATCATATTAATATTTTACTTACTGAGGAGGTGCTATCGTTACCAAACTGCCAGGCTTTCGTAGAAGAGCCGATGGTGGGAGGGATTGTACATTTTGTAGGAACGGTAAGAAACCAAACAAAAGGGAAGACAGTAGAGAGGCTTGATTTTGAGGCCTATAAGCCAATGGCTATTTCAGAAATGACAAAGATAGCTCAGCAGGCTTTGGAGAAGTTTGGTGTGACTAAAATTGCGATGCACCACCGGATTGGTGTATTAGAAATCGGTGAAATACCCGTAATAATTGCCATTTCTTCTCCACACAGAATGGCGGCATTTGAGGCCTGTCAGTATTGTATTGACACCTTAAAAGAAACGGTTCCTATCTGGAAAAAGGAGATTTTCGAAGATGGTGAGGTGTGGGTTAGTGCTACGCCTTAAATAAAAATGATCGCATTTAACCAAGTAATATTCAAATATGAATTGAATATTTCATGGATGTTAATTGATATTATCCAAGTAAAATTCAAATGAGATTTGAATAATACATGGATAATGGGTCTGTATCTTATGAAATAAAAGACTCTCGCTCTTCAGGCGTATTGATATTCTTTAAAATATTTGCCGAGGAAGGTTTGATCATTTTAATGTTACTATTGATAAGAACCTTTCGAGGACAAGAATAGCCTAAGGCCAAAAATTCCAATAATCTCATATAGCTTTTGGGCTCCCATAATGTAATTAACGGATCGGGGAATTCGGTTTCTTCATTATAAAAACATGTTGCTGTTTTAGAGGCATCCCTAGCGGCAATAAGCTCATTAAAAACAGAGGCGTTTACCGCAGGCAAGTCGCAGGCGGTAACCAGCCAGGCCACATTAGGGTCGTATTGAAAAGCAGAGGCAATGGCCCCAAATGGGCCAAGGCCTTCAAATAAATCCGTAATTCTTTTATAATCAATATATTGTTCGTCTCTGCAAGAAACTAGTGGCTCTATTCCTAATTTTTCAAATTCGGCAATAAGGTAGTCTACTTGTGCTAAGCCATGGTAAGCAATCTGACCTTTATCTTCTCCCATTCTGGTACTTTTACCTCCGGCAAGAACAAGACCTTTTATTTTGGGAACCTCTTTCTGAGAATCAACCAACTTGGCAATCGAATCAATCTCCGATAAATTCAGAACGGGTATGCCTTGGATACGATCTGCCAGCCATTCAAAGGGCTTATCAATACCTTCACAAAGAATTATGGCTTTAACGTTACTTAGTTGACTGTGTCTTTTCTTTAAAGATGCCTCTTTTTTAGGATGAATAAGCACGATTTGACTTTGGGCTTCAAAGTGATTTCCATTGACTAAAATCAGCTCCTGATCATTTAGGAGAATTTTTTGATCAAAAGTATTAATCCGATTTTTATCGTGACGGAAAAATCGGATTTTATCAGTGAGCGAATTATTTCGAAGCTCTTCAGGACTGCTGTCTCCGAAGGCGTGATCTGCATCAATGTAGGTAGCTGATTGACCCGGGATACGGGCGATTATTTCTTCAGAGAGCTCTTGGATTAAATGACATGGAGCACCCACCAGAGCCAGTTCGTTTCTATGGAAGTTGCCAATAGTTGGTTTGGCTAGTTTTGCATGTTTTTGGTGCTTTTTCATTGAATACAATCTCTTTGATTAAAAATCCGTTGGTTTCGTCAAAACTCAAGTGACTAACAAAGGTAAACAAAGAGTAGTTTTTAATCCTATTCAAAGCCCAGCCTTAGCATAGAAGCCTGCCTTAAGTGTTTTCACTTAACAAGCTGCACATTTTTAATAGGGCAATATCTGCTCTATAAATAACTACTTGAGATTACTTTTCTTTAATGAACCGACTTCATCCCATAACTCCCAACTCCATAAAGCACCTATTATGGGAGCCATAATAAAACCACGCGAATTATACATGCTGACAGCTTCAAAGTCCAGGTGAAAGAAAGAATAGATAGACTGCCAGATTCCACAGCTATTGTAACCGGGGTCATTTGGGTCACAGATAGCAGGAGAATTGATAAAGGTTTCGAGTGGAAAAATGAGAATTAGTAAGGGTATTGCTAATAGTAAGGCCAGTTTCCAGTATTTGAGAAATTTGAAATTCATAAAGCAATTAAGCACATTTCTTTATGCCAAACTGTGACAGGTGATACGTTCGAGAGGATCTATTCAGAAAGCTTAAAGTCTCTTTTGCCACCACTTTTAGCAATAAGCCTCGTTTCTTTTATCACTATATTATGTGAGAAAGCTTTACACATATCGTAGATAGTCAATGCCGCTATTGAAGCTCCGGTTAAGGCTTCCATCTCAATGCCGGTTTTTCCTGTAAGTGAGGCTGTACAGATAATTTCAACCTCATTTCTGTCGTTGACAGAAATTTCTACCTGACAGTTTTCTAAACCTAAAGGATGACATAAGGGAATAAGCTCTCCGGTTTTCTTTGCGGCCATCACTCCTGCTATAATCGCGGTTTGAAATACAGGTCCTTTTTTTGTGTGAATTTCATCATTCAGTAGCTTAGACAAAATGGCTTCATCTAAAACTACGAGGCTTCTTGCCTTTGCTATTCGTTTTGTTGTTGGCTTTTCCCCTACATCTACCATAGAAGGGTTTCCGGAAGCGTCAATATGGGTAAACTGCTCTGTACTCATAATTCAAAGATAGGTGTTTCAGTCTTCAACCTCATCCAGGAGCTCATTGAAAACCTTAAAACGCCGTTCTTTTATTTTCGCTTCGGCTATCACTTCGGCTTTTTTGAAACCTCCACTATAGTAACGCTGAAACCAAGGCAAAACCGAAATGGTGGCATCAATTAGTGAAGTATTTATGGCAGACCTAAGACCCAGGTAAAACAAGCCTCCTGTAAGGATCATAGAGTTTAACCCGTTTTTGATATCGCCCGCATAAAACTGGCCTAAACCCGGAAAAATAATACTTAAGATTTTAGCTTTCTTTGGGCTGAGCTTATTGATTTTGTCATTTTCTCTAAAAAGCTGATCGATAACCAAAGTGTCAGATGCCACTTGTTTAAAAAGTTGTTCTGCTTTAGTAAAGTCTTCTATTGCAAAAGCCATCATAGCCTCATAAAAGGTCTTTTGCTCTGCATATCCTTTTGAGAGGTCTTCTGGTAAATTAAAGAGTTCTATCTGTGCCAGGTTGTACTCCTGAAGAATCAAGTGACAAGAGGCCTTCTTTAAAGTGATTTCAATCTGCTCGTCTCCGGAGTGCGTGAAATAGGCTAAATCATAATAATAAGCCGCTTCTGCAAAAGAGCCGGTTTCGTACAGACAATTGGCCATATTTCTGTACACCCTTGATCCGTATTGATTCTCTTTGTCAAAGAACAACACTCTTTTATAGGTTTCCTGAGCTTCCTGATATTGCTGATTGGCGTATAGGGTATTAGCAAACAAAAAACTTTGTTCAATATCCTGCGAAAAGCCAGAAAGGCTAGTAATAAGAATTAAAAAGATCGCTGGCCTCATGCTGTAGCAGGTTTATGCGTTTGATATTTTTATTCTTTGCCGACTTAACAGAGCCGTAAATATTACCAAGGTAAAAACCACTTCCAATAACCGTGTACACCCAAGGTCTGTAATTGTTTGGTCCAAACTGATTAAACTTTCTGATGGCTTGAAAGGCCATACCACCTGTAAAAATCAAACTAACCAGTCCATCCTTCCAGTCGCCGGTATATGCTTTTCCAAGACCCGGAATAGCCGTTGACATGACTCCGGCAAGAAAAGGGCTTTTTCGTTTACCATGTAGGCCTCTGTCTACAATAGAAATATAACCTTTTCCTAAATAATTTGTTGTGTCAGACAAGTTAAGTAACTGCTCGTGAGCTTGCTGAAATTTTGAATCAAAAATGGATACGGTTGACTTCAAAAGTACCTTATCATCTGAAGGTAGCGTTTGGCTTTTGTCCCAAAAGGTATTGGCCAGGTCCCAGCTTCTTTCATTTAAAAGTAGTTTTGAGAATTCTATTGAATGGCTTCTGGGCATTGTGTTGATATCCTCAAAGATTTGATACGTTCTTTGCACTCCCTGATCATTTCTTCCAGACAGTCTGTATGCTTTCATCAGACCCAGTTTTGTATTGAGTTTGCTGGCATCTAAATACAAAAGCCTTTCATATTCTTTTACAGCAAAATCTGCCTGTCCAGATTCCAGAAGGTATTCAGCAAACTTACGTGTATTCTCCTCGTTGAAAAGGTTTTCTTGCCCCCGTACCGCAAATGAAAAAAGAGAAAGAGCCAGAAAATAAAGACCGGATTTAAACTTCATTAATACTTATTTATAGCTGGCCACTATGGGCACTAAGTGGTTATCGCTTGGGTCGTCTTTTAGTAAAAAAGTCTTTTTATCAAACTCATAATTCTGCGGCGAAAGTCCATTGCATCTGGTGAGTCTATCCATGGTCAT
>JANSYO010000296.1 GCA_024742395.1 Cytophagales bacterium | reverse complement strand
GTATTTATCTCGATGCATTGCAATTCTTTGTGGAATTGCAAAAGTTAAAATTGAAATCCGTTTAACCGAAATACCTCTGTAACTAACTATATTTCAAATATTTCAAAGAACTTTTTTAAACTTTAATGGGACAGCAATGAATTTAGATAATACCATTTTAAATATCTCTGGAAAGAATTTTGATGACACGAAAATTTCGTCTGGGAATATTGTTGGTTCTTTTACCTTGAAAGGGGTACAACTCAATATTAACTGCAGATTTGGAAATCAGTTTCTTGCATATATGATTGCCAGTACTAGTGGATACATTGAATTAGAAAATTTTGGGGGCATTTCTAATCAGAAAAGTCTGGGAGAGTGGATTTTGCTATTGTACTGGAAAAACCGCCTCAAACATGCATTTGCACAGGGAATATATAAAAGCTATAAAAAGAAAAGGGAAAACCTGACAACTGTAAGGGGAGCAATAGATATTAATCAGTGGTTGAAAAAGGACTTTTTTGATGGTAAAACCCTTTGTGAATTCAAAGAACATAGCTATGATAACAACATTAATAAAATAGTTTATTTGGCAATCCAGAAAATTTCAAAATCACTTTACTCAAACTTGTTAAACGATATTTATGAAATCAAAAGAGCCTTTATGAATATTCCGTTTTCAAACTTGAATCACAACTTCGTTGATGACCGGGTTTCCAATCCATATTATAAAAACTACAATGAAGTTTATAATTTGTCAAAACAAATTTTACAGGATAAGTTCATGAACTTATCAAGTGACAAATTGAATTTTTCTGCTTTTCTCTTTGATATTTCATTGCTGTTTGAACACCATGTCAGAAAGGTTTTAAAAAGAAAATATATGTTGAAGCCCAAAGATTTGGTTGAGTTCAAAGTACCTAATGGAATTACAGAAAATAACTTGTTTCCTGACATCATAATTGATTATGGTGATAACAACATTGGTGTTTTTGACGTAAAATATAAAAGGTTCAAAACGGAAGGAAAATACAAAGGGGTCAATAGAGAAGATCGATTTCAATTGATAAGCTATGTTGCATATTATTCCAATAAATACAATGTTATCAATTCGGGGTTTATATATCCTTGTGAGGAAGAAGGTTTTGTTGATAAAAATAGGACTATCTCATAAAGTGTGTAAATAGAAAATTAGCGGGGGCATGCCCCCGCTAATTTTTTGTCTAATTTTAAATATTTGCACATTATGAAGAAAGAAGAATTGTTCAACGACGATTTCCTGAAGCAGTTCAAATC
>JANSYO010000413.1 GCA_024742395.1 Cytophagales bacterium | reverse complement strand
TCATCCTCATCGATATGGCCATTTTTATCCTCATCATGCTCCTGAAACGCATCCTTTGTGCTTTGTTTGAACTCGTCAGTATCCATCAAAGCAAGAAGAACTTCTCTTGGCTCTTCAGCGATCTTTTGAATTTCTTGTTCGAATCTGCTTGTTGCCATGACCACACAAAGAAAAATGAATCTCTCTTCCACCCTACACTTTTATACATCGGTGGCAAGGTGTCGTAGTATACTCAATGCAGGCTGTTTGTTACACGGGAGAAGTTGGGAAAGTTTTGGTGACTGAAGTTCCGATTCCTCGTGTTGGGGATAGAGTGAATACTGTTGTTATGAAGATAGATCTTTGTGGGTTGTGTGGGTCTGATTTACATGCGTATTTAGGTAAGGAGAAGGGATGCGAGGTAAAAACAATTTCTGGCCATGAAGCAGTGGGCGTTATCGTCGAAACTAGCGTAGATTGTAAACATTGGTTAGGTAAAACGGTAGTGGTTCCTTTTTCAACCAATTGTGGAGCGTGTAAGATGTGTGAAGCTTCGCTGCCTTCTCGCTGTGAGAATGGCCAGTTACTCGGCTGGGTAGACGCTGAAACGAAGATAGGGCTACAAGGTTGTCAAGCAGAGTATGCTCTTATACCCTTAGCGGAAAGCACAGTAGTAGAAATTTCTACCATTGCTCCTACTATCACTCCAGAGGATGCTCTGTTATGCGGCGATATCCTATCTACCGCATACTTTTCTGTTATGAATGGTATTCAAGAGAAAGTAGATATAAGAGCACCGTGGAAGAAATGCTGGGTATCTAAAAAACTTTTAATCATTGGATGTGGCCCTGTGGGCCTACTTGCATCTCTTTGCGCATCTTACTTAGTCCCTGAAGAAATAGAAATCTATGTGTATGATTTAGTAGAATCTAGGAAGCAGGAGGCCACGCGATTTGGTGCAAAAGCAGCAGACGCAACTGATTTGAAACCTGATTTTGACGTGGTGGTAGAGTGTGTTGGTGCTAAGGGGGCTCTAAAGAGTGCGCTATCATCAT
>JANSYO010000245.1 GCA_024742395.1 Cytophagales bacterium | reverse complement strand
GAATAAAAACCAGGTACACGTTCACGGAGTTGGAGAAATTCATTTTAGCAGTAAATTCTTAGACCCTCAGTACTATAAAGACAAGGGGATGACCGAGGCGATGTTTTTAGACATTGGGGAGGAAGAAAAGCTTGTAAGAATGGGTGATTTGGGAAAGCTGCTCCCTGACCAGAGCATTCAGCTGATGGGTAGAAAAGATAGTCAGGTGAAGATCAACGGTAACCGAGTAAACCTGAATGAAATTGAATCTTGTCTAAATACGGACGAGAGTATTGAACAGAGTGTTTTGGTGCCTGTCAAGAATGACAATAGCGAAATCTCTCTGGTAGCTTTTATCACGGCTTTTGAGGATAAGCCAGATCTTGAAAAGATTAAAAACAGCTTGAGAGAAAAGCTTCCCGAATATATGATCCCTTCTTTTTTTGTGAAGGTGGAGAAATTTCCAATCACTGCCAGTGGCAAAATAGACCGCAACAGCCTGCCAAGAATCAGTTATAAAGACTTGGTTAACAGCAGGAAAAAAGTGGAAAGTGTTGAAAAGAGCGATTTACAGAAAAGAATATTAGTCATATGGCAGAAAGTCTTTGAGAAGGAAGATATAACTGTACACGATAACTTTTTTCAACTGGGAGGCAACTCATTGATGGCAACAGAAATTGTCAATGAAATCCATTCTTCATTTAATATGGAAGTCGAATTAAGTACTGTATTTGATTATCAATCAGTTTTTGAAATGGCCATGTTTCTGGAAAATGCGAAATCGGAACAAGTTGCATAACTGTTAATTTTTATCATACCAACATAATTCCTAATCAGAAAAAATCGAAAGTTCATTTTGATCTGTAGGTCTTCCTATGTGCGGATTTTTTCAAAAAAGACGCGAGACAAAAGAATCTTCGAGAAAAATTAAACTATTAAAATAGAATGAAGTCAGAAAAGAAAATAGTCTGGATAGACTGTAGAGACATTAGCAAGAATAAAGACAAAGTAGCTCTGGTAAATAACCTGAGTTTTGAAAACATATTGGTTAGCGCAAAAGATTTAAGCAAACGGAGCCTTCCAAAGAAGAGCAATTTAATAGTAGAAGTTTTTAGCCAGGAAGATCTTGATAAAGTACCGAATGAAGCAGTGGTGCTCTCTGAGGATAAAGGTTTATTGAAGAACGCTGCCACCAGAGGTAATAAAACAGCTTTCGCTACTACCATAGTTGATCAAAAGACAATGGACGAAGCGTGGCAGGAAGGGTTAAACTACAATTATTTGGTGATTGAGCTTCTGGCTGAAACCAATATTCCACTTGAACTTTTGATTGCCAAATTACAGCCCACGGATACGGTTCTGATTAAGAAAGTAGACAAAGCCATAGATGCCGAAATTGCTTATGGTGTTATGGAGTCGGGAAGTGATGGTGTATTGTTTTCGAATAATGGCTTTAATGAATTGAAAGCACTGGATAAGCTTCTTCAAAAGGATGATACCTACAAAATGAAGCTTGTTAAGGCAAAAGTTACTGACGTTGAGCATGCAGGAATGGGATACAGGGCATGCATAGATACCACCAACCTTTTTCAAAAAGATG
>JANSYO010000167.1 GCA_024742395.1 Cytophagales bacterium | reverse complement strand
CGGCGACGTTTCATTCAAATTTCTGCCCTATCAACTAGATGTTAGTATATAGGACTAACATGGTTTTAACGGGTGACGGGGAATTGGGGTTCGATTCCGGAGAAGGAGCATGAGAAACGGCTACTACTTCTAAGGAAAGCAGCAGGCGCGCAAATTATTCAATGGAAACAAATTTCCGAAATAGTGACAAAAAATAACAATACATTGCATTAAATGTGATGTAATTGGAATGAGTACAATTTAAAAACCTTAACGAGTAACAATTAGAGGGCAAGTCTGGTGCCAGCAGCCGCGGTAATTCCAGCTCTAATAGCGTATATTAATGTTGTTGCAGTTAAAAAGCTCGTAGTTGAATCTTGAATGTTCATTAAGTTTGGTTTGCATTTTTATGTATAACTACTTGATTGCATTCTTCCTACTAGTAATTCGATACTGTACTTAATTGTATGGTATAGTGGTTCTTCGGGATCATCGTTATAGTGGAGTTGCTCCTCAAATAATTGGATTGGTGTAAAAGTCATGAAGATTATTTAGGGGAATCAGTAAGTTTATTATAATGGAATTCTAGTTCATTTACTTTGAGAAAATTAGAGTGTTTAAGGCAGCCTCTTGGGGCACTGAATATATTAGCATGGGATAATAAAATAGGATTCATATCATAAATTTGTTGGTTTGAATGATGTAAATAATGATTAATAGGGACAGTTGGGGGTATTTATATTGGATGGTTAGCGGTGAAATGCATGGATCCATTCAAGATAAACTAAAGCGAAAGCATTTACCAAGGATGTTTTCATTAATCAAGAACGAAGGTTAAGGGATCGAAGATGATTAGATACCGTCGTAGTCTTAACAGTAAACTATGCCGACTAGGGATATGAGATGTTATAAAACATGCAAATGTTTTAACTTCTTCTTGTGAACCTTGTGAGAAATCATAAGTTTTTGGGTTCTGGGGGGAGTATGGTCGCAAGGCTGAAACTTAAAGGAATTGACGGAGGGGCACCACCAGGAGTGGAGCGTGCGGCTTAATTTGACTCAACACGGGAAAACTTACCAGGTCCAGACATTAGAAGGATTGACAGATTGATAGCTCTTTCATGATTTACTGGGTGGTGGTGCATGGCCGTTCTTAGTTGGTGGAGTGATTTGTCTGGTTAATTCCGATAACGAACGAGACCTTTACCATACTAAATAGTATAATTTATTATTTTTAATAGATATTAGTACTTCTTAGAGGGACTATTGATTTTTAAATCAAAGGAAGTAAAGGCGATAACAGGTCTGTGATGCCCTTAGATGTTCTGGGCTGCACGCGCGCTACAATGATAGACTCAACGAGTATATATTTATTTTATTGCTTATCCGGAAGGATTGGCTAATCTTAAACGTTTATCGTGCTTGGGATAGATGCTTGCAATTATTTATCTTGAACCAGGAATTCCTAGTAATCGTATATCATCAGTGTGCGATGATTACGTCCCTGCCCCTTGTACACACCGCCCGTCGCTGCTACCGATTGGATGATCCGGTGAAATCTTCGGATAGCGAGAAATACTTTACTTTGTAAAGTTTCTTGTTAAAAGTTGATTAAACCTTATCATCTAGAGGAAGCAAAAGTCGTAACAAGGTTTCCGTAGGTGAACCTGCGGAAGGATCATTAACGAATTTAATTTAATTCTTATCTTTTACTGAAGATAACAGGATATGTTATTCTTCTATTACATTATGTAAAGTATTATCTATTTTACATACATCATTTTATAATCTATTTATTTAACAAATACATTAAAAACAAAATAATGAAAAAACTGTTAACAACGGATACCTAGGCTCTTGTGACGATGAAGAACGCAGCGAAATGCGATACGTAATGTGAATTGCAGAACTCAGTGAATCATCAAATCTTTGAACGCAAATTGCACTAACAGTAATGTTAGTACACTTGTTTGAGTGTCGTTTCAAAATCTATTTATAGATAATTGAATGTCTTTTGAACGTTTTAATGAAACTGATAACAATATTTTGTAAAATCTTTATTGTCTAATACCTTTCATATCATGATCGACCTCAAATCAAGTGAGAATACCCGCTGAATTTAAGCATATTAATAAGCGGAGGAAGAGAAACTAACAAGGATTTCCGTAGTAACGGCGAGTGAAGTGGAAATAGTTCAAATTTAAAATCAACCAGCAATGGTAGAATTGTAGTTTTTGGATAAGTAATCGACGAGTTGTATAAATGAAAATCCTTTGGAAAAGGGTATCAAAGAAGGTGACAATCCTGTTTATCATTTATAACAGCAAATCATATGTTTATTTGTCTTAGAGTCGGGTTGTTTGGGAATGCAATCTTAAATGGGTGGTATATCTCATCTAAAACTAAATATTAACAAGAGACCGATAGCAAACAAGTACCGTGAGGGAAAGGTGAAAAGAACTTTGAAAAGAGAGTGAAAAGTACTTGAAATTGTTAACAGGGAAACGCTTTAACCCTTTTTCTATTCATTCAATTGCTTTACGAATTGTGATAGATGGTTTGTATAGTTGCCTTGTGTTCTATGCAAGTTATGTTGAAACCATTTGTAGGGTGTTTTGGTGAAAAGACTCAACATCAATTACAATCAATCGAAAATAAATTGAGGGAGGTAGTGTTGGAACTTGTTCTAAACATGAAACCTTAGTTAGATAGATTGATTGTGATTGACCAGTCAAATTTATGCCTCTAGGCTACGATGTTAGCCATAATGTTTATGCTCTGCTTTGACTTCAAAGAAGTGTTGGTAGAGTATGGATATTATGAGTTGACTAGTAAAATAAATTAACGATTGTTGAGATAAAGAGTTAAATCGACCCGTCTTGAAACACGGACCAAGGAGTCTAACATGTATACAAGTCTATCTGTTAAAAACAAGTAGGCGTAATGAAAGTAAGATGGTAAGAAGACTGTATAGTCTGCATTATCGATCAATCTGGATCTTTAAGTGAAAGAATTGAATAATAGTATATATGATAGGACCCGAAAGATGGTGAACTATACTTGAATAGAACGAAGACAGAGGAAACTCTGTTGGAGGTTCGAAGGGGTTCTGACGTGCAAATCGATCTTCAAATTTGAGTATAGGGGCGAAAGACTAATCGAACCAGCTACTAGATGGTTCCCTCCGAAGTTTCCCTTAGGATAGCTGGAACTTATAAATAGTTTTATCAGGTAAAGCGAATGATTAGAAGCTCTGGGGATGAAACATCCTCGACTTATTCTCAAACTTTAAATAGGTAAGATGGGTCAATTACTTTAATTGAATTGACTCATTGAATAAAAAGTTCTTAGTGGGCCATTTTTGGTAAGCAGAACTGGCGATGTGGGATGAACCAAACGTTAAGTTAAAGTGCCTAAAAATACGTTCATCAGATACCACAAAAGGTGTTGATTCATCTAGACAGTTGGACGGTGGCCATGGAAGTCGGAATCCGCTAAGGAGTGTGTAACAACTCACCAACCGAATGAATTAGCCCTGAAAATGGATGGCGCTTAAACGTATTACTTATACTTGACCGTTAGATTAAATGCTAAAATCTAACGAGTAGGAGGGCGTATTAATAGTATTGAAGAACTTCTGTGAAGAGGTTTTGAACTATTTTTAGTGCAGATCTTGGTGATAGTAGCAAATATTCAATAGAGAACATTGAAGACTGAAGTGGAGAAAGGTTTCACATGAACATCAATTGTATGTGAGTTAGTCGATCCTAAACGAAGGGTTAATTCCTCATATTGAATCATTATGATTCTGTTTCGTGAAAGGGAAATAGGTTAATATTCCTATACTATATCAAGGAGCTATTAAAAGTGGCAACACAAATGATCTCAAAAACATTGGTAGAATACCCAGGAAGAGTTCTCTTTTCTTTTTAACAACAAGAAAATAGCAATATTTTCGAATATCTCAAAAGACTATGGAATCAATTTATTTGGAGAAGTAGTTTAAATGTTGGTAAAGCAATCTATTATTTTGGATTGTCTGGTATTATTCTAACAATACATAAAAATTTGAGGGAAAAAATTACTTTCTTGAATAGTCGTACTCATAACCGCATCAGGTCTCCAAGGTTAGAAGCCTCTAGTTGACAGAATAATGTAGGTAAGGGAAGTCGGCAAAATAGATCTGTAACTTCGGGATAAAGATTGGCTCTAAAGATTAGATATAAGGGTTAGTTGAATGAATATTAGGATGTGGTTATTACGAAGTTCGCAAGAATTTTGTGATGATTACTGAATAGTACAAGTTTAACTAATGAGTTTACTCATACTTTATATCAAGAATAATTAATTTAGAACTGTTACTGACAAGAGGAATCTGACTGTTTAATTAAAACAAAGCATTATGATGGTCTTGAAACGATTTTAACATAATGTGATTTCTGCCCAGTGCTCTGAATGTCAAAGTGAAGAAATTCAAATAAGCGCGGGTAAAAACACACAACACACAGCCATACACACACGATCACAACACAACATGACGGGCATGGCAGGACATGCCATGACAAGACAGG
>JANSYO010000279.1 GCA_024742395.1 Cytophagales bacterium | reverse complement strand
GTTCCAACTTTGTTTTTATTATTTGTGATAGCGCTCGGCCAGTATCCCCAAAATGATGAAGGCCAATACCACCACGAGCGCAAAATAAACGTCGGGTATTTTATACATAAGCTGAGCAATCTGCCCAGAACCCCAGACGGTAATCGCACCATAGCCTAGCGTACACAACAAAATAAATGCACTGACTCTTAATATCATGGGATACGGCTTAACAATGACACGTAATGTTCTATTAATGGTATCGCCATAAATCACCAATAGGGTCGCCACAAAGGCCACCGCCATGTTCGCGCTGTAAGGCCTTAGCCACTGTGAAGCGTCAATGAGTAATCCATCCATATCTTTCAATCTCTTTCTTTATTGCAATCGCATTATTTAGGCAGTTTGAAAAAACAAACGCTATGAAAGCTTTAGCTTAGAGCAATAGAAGTGTGCGTCGGTTCTCAGCTGTAATGAGACTTAGCTTTTTTGTAAATAGGAAATTTGACGTTTAGCAGTCTATCCATATCCAGGGCTCGTAAACTATTGTTTTTATTATATTTATTTTAAATTTACGAAAACTAACAAACACTTAAGAATAATATTGAGATATATATCTGAGTCTATACAGTCTGTTTTGATCTAGTAAACGTCTGCCAATCTCGAGCTGCTGTGTCACACTTCACATTAGTCGATTTTAGAACGGATTGTCTCACATGCAGCAGCCAGCACGTCTCGGACACATATTATTAAAACGTAAAGTGATTACTGAGCAACAGCTTGATACTGCCCTAGCGTATCAAGCACGCCGCGCAATGCCCTTAGGTGAGGCTTTGGTGGAGCTTGGTTTAGCCAGTAACTACCAGATCGCCCGCGCACTGCGAAAGCAGAGTCGATTGCGCCTATGGGCCACTCTGACCGCGCTGATTATCGGCCCGGCAACTGTCTGCCAAGCTCAGCAACGAATCGAACACTTACCTGAATACGAGCTAACGCAGGTTGCCGATGCGTTTTACCCTAATAAAACGGATTTCGATGGCTATAGCAGTGGCACCGACAGTGTCGATCTGATGAAAGTCGCCAGTGCGACCACTTGGTTTTTAGCCCAAGGTGGCGTCAACCAAGATTTCGAGATCCAAGAAGTGCCCATGACCATGAATCTCACCACAGACAGTGACGATAGCTATAAGGTTAACGTCAGTATTAAGTTCTAATTCGAAGAGTGTGTTTAAAAGCCAGCTTAACGCTGGCTTTTTTGTAGGCAAATAAAGTGTGCTTTTCTAAAGGCATAAAAAAACCCGCTTATGTTTCCATAAGCGGGTTTTTTAAATAAGTGGTGCCGACACCAAGAGTCGAACTCGGG
>JANSYO010000200.1 GCA_024742395.1 Cytophagales bacterium | reverse complement strand
GATGTATTTGCTCCATTGCTGTAAAAAGTACCTGTAGTTTTCCTGTGAACGAAAGAGGTTTTCACTTCCATTTGCATGATTATAGATATGGTAGTATGCTTCCGGTTGCATAGGCTGTCTATTTCATTCCTGATTTCGTTTATTCGTTTTAAATTAACCTACCTCATATACCTTTAAAACTTATGAGGTGTAGCCAACATACAAGCCTTTTCCTTATTAAGAGACTATTGAAACAGGAGCAGGCTGTATGTTTCCAAGTCTATCTACTTTGAGCTTAATGCAAACATCTTTAATTTGCACTCCTTCAAAACTTGCTGTTTTTGTATCAAATGAGCCTGATAGTTTTTTCTTTTTTGCATCAAAACTTAAATCAACCTCTTTGGGAGCAATATTTTTCGCTAAATGATTTGGGGTAAAATAGCAAGTGCTTGAAAAATCATTAACGACAAAAATCCTCTTGATCTGCTCTTTACTCAAATTCTCAAAATTAATACCCTTGACATTTTCCTTTTCATCCTCAGTTGGCAAGTAAACCAAATCATGTGGAGATAGTGTAAATAGTAGTTCTCCTTTTTTATTGATTTCTGGTACTGGAGACAAGCCCTGCTTCTGCCGTTCAATTACAACATTTAAAGGTATGGCATTGTAATTACGGTTCCCCTTTTCGTCCTGATAGATCGCGAAAAATAGATTTGTTCCTTTTGCAGTTTCCACAAACTTCACTGATTTATTACCCGTTTGTCCTAATGGGAATTTACTTCCCAGTTCAAAAACTCTAACCTTGTAAATAGGCTGGTGAGGTTTTCCTTCGTTATACCGAGCTATATTTTTATTCATTTCTTCCAGCCCTTCGGGAGAAAAAGCCAACTCAGAATCACCCTCTTTTGAAGTCAAGTAGTTTTTTAAAATCTTCTGCACACCCTCATCCGTAATAGACTCGATTGTTTTTAAATTGAAAGTTGCATCAACTGCTTTTCTGGTTGCAGTAATAATTTTACCTTTTGGTACTTTGACTCTCGATAATTGCACTTGTCCAGAAACAGTATCTTTATGCATAGGCTTTCTTATCGCCCAGCTATCTCCTTTAGTTTGAGAAACGATACCTTTCTTCGGTTTACCATCTTTTCCCAACCTAATATTCCCATTTTCATCTTTGTAACTTTCGTATTTATTGGTTGTCTTGTTGATCACCCTCAGATTTTGCTTAAAACTCACTACAATTTTCTCCAGTTCACTTCGAGTGTCAACGGTAAAATTTTTCCATGGCTTTTTAAATTCTTTGAACTTGTCCCTTTCTTTTCCTTCCTTATTAACCCATTTTTTAGTATTTCTAAGTTTACGTTGTAAGTCGTAGCGTTTTATATCTGATTTTGCAGATTGGTTGTTCAATAAATTAACATGATCTCTTGTGGCACAGGCGATTACAAGCGCATCTACAGCATGGTGACGATGATCGATTCGCTTTTTCTGAAATCCTTTGGAAAGCTCCAACGGAACGGTTGGTATCGTTTTTCCGCTTGTATTTTTAGATGTAAAACTTGTCGTACCCGTTATTTGATTCATTCTTTCAAAACGAGGCAGAATCAAGTCATTCCAAACATCATTTAATCCCCAATCTTGTTTCAAAATAGAAGTAATTTTTCCATTACAAAAGAGGATATTTTTAGAATTTACACCATCATCTTGATCAGACCGAACCACATTAGATAGTATACTTGAAATAAACTTACTGATGTACCGCGTATCATTAAGTTGACGCATGATCATTTGATCGGGTATCTCATCCAGCAGAAGTTTAGTACGCTTACTTCGGTTTTTACCATACTGTAGTGTTACAAAATCTCGGTATTCTTCTTCTGTAAAGATTCTTACTATTTTTCCATTGGATGATAGTTCATCAACAATTTTTCCGCCTTGGTTTTTAATAAACTCTAACCCCAATTGATTGTCTTTATAGGGGTTTTCGTTTACAACAGATTCACAAATTACTTTGTTACTAAAACTGTCATCAAAGTAGCGACTTTGTGGGATAATGTGCTCAATCTGATAATCTTTGGTAAACAATCGACTTAGCGGGATTATCTCACCCGTATAGGGAGAACGGTAACGCTGTTCCATCCATAATTTATATCTCTGCAATTCTGATTTCGAAGGTTGCGCTGATGAACCAATTTTCAACATCGCCTCGTCTTCTTCTTTTTGTGTTTCCTCTCCCTCTTTATATTCCTTATTTTTCACAGAACTCAAAACCCCTTCTTCATAGATTTTCAATGCTTCCTGCTGCGATGGTGAATATTGT
>JANSYO010000162.1 GCA_024742395.1 Cytophagales bacterium | reverse complement strand
ATTAAAGTTAATAGTGGAACTTTAAAAATTTTGTTTTTTCATTTAGTTTTTTTGTTAGACATTTCACTTATTAGTTAAGCTGTCTTTTAAAACTACAAAACAAGAAATTCTGTGTTGTATCAAATGGTGTTAAATGGTCTTCCGTTACACATTTGATTTTCTCAAAACCATTATTCAATTCAAAGGTTAATTCTTTTTCATCGTATTGTTTTATTTCAAGACCACTACATTTTTCTGGCCCAACTTTGGAAAAGGTTCCAATTGTCAAGAATCCGTTTACAGATTTTTTGGCAGTATCTATATATTTTGTTATTTGTTCAGCCCTTGTAAGAAAATGAAAAGTTGCTCTGTCATGCCAAACGTCATAAGTCATTTTCGGTTCGAATTCTGTAATGTCACTTACAATCCAATTTACTTTATTTGCTTTTTCTCCAAGTCGTTGTTTTGCTTTTTCCAGTGATTTAGCCGAAATGTCAAGTACCGTTATATTTTCAAATCCTTCATCAAGCAAGCAATCCACAAGCTTACTATCGCCACCACCAATATCTATTATTTTTGCAGATTTCTTCAGTCCAAATGATTGTATAAATTGAAGTGAAGTTATAGGTATTTCTTGCGTCCAACTTACTTGTAATGGACTTTTAGTTTCATAAACAGTCTCCCAATGTTTTTTTCTATCTAATTCCATTGCCTATCATTTATTTTAAAATTGTGGCTGTCGGTTTATTTTTTTTCTTTTTGGGCATCTAATTGTTGTAAACAAGTTAGAACTAGCAACAACTTCTTTTTTCTTGAATTGGTGGGCAAGCAACAGTTCCATACGAGCAATAAATACAACAATCTCCCTCTTTTGGTTTCAAAACCGTTTTACAATTCTCGCATTCATAGAAAAATTGACAAGCGTTTGTTGGCATATCTTCTACTTTTTTATGTCCGCAATTTGGACAAGTGATTTCTGATTTTATTTGAGCTTCCATTAGTTTTCCTTTTTAGCGGTTACTTTATAACCTGTTGAGTTAATTGCTTTCTCAATTTCCGTTTCGTTGGTTTTGGTTTTGTCAAATTCAACGATTGCATTTCCATTTTCGTAAGACGCTTTTGAGTTTACAATTCCGTTGAGCTTATTTACTTCGTGATTTACGTGTTCTTCGCATCCCGCACAAGTCATTCCGCTTATTTTATATTCAGTCGTTTTAATGTCTGATTTGTCAACTACGATAATTTGCTTTTCTGTATTTGGGTAAAATATTCCTGAATAGTATGGAAAAGCCAACATTACAATTGCAAATACGGTTACGATTCCTAAAAACTTTTTTGATTGTATAAATTTTGGTTTTTCGTCCGTCTCACATTCGCAGTCAATTTCTTTTTGATGTTTTAGTTTTTGATACCAAGCAAAACCAAGAACTAAAATTGTCAGTCCGATTAAATAAGGTCTAAAAGGTTCAATCCAAGAAAATGCAGAAGCAATTCCGCTTGTTCCTGCGATTAGAGCCAAAACTGGTGTAATACAACACAAGGAAGCTGTAATTGCAGTTAACAAACCTGCACCAATTAATTTGTTTTCACTTTTCATATCGTTTCTAAAATTTTGTTCTTATCAAGAATCTCAAAAAATGGGTTTAGTATTTTTTCGTATTCAGCCGTAAGTGAATAAAAAATCGTTTGGGCTTCTCTCTCAGTTTCCAACAGATTTCGGTCTTTCATTTTCCTTAAATGTTGAGAAATAGCAGAAATATTCATTCCGAGAATGTCGCTCAAATCACAAACACAAAGTCTTTTCTCCTCAAAGAGTAGGTAAAGTATTTTAAGTCGAACGCTATTTCCGACTAATGAAAGTCCATTTGCCAAATAGTCGAACGACTCGTTTAATACCGAAACAGTGTCCCTGCAACGATTTAACTGTTCAATATCTGCGAGTTGTCTTATGCAAGAATTATTTTCCATGAACAAACTTACTCTTATTTATTATATAAGCAAATGCTTAAATACACTATTAAAAATCATATTGTATACATTTAATATGTTTCATTCCTTTCCTTTTTCATACCAACGGAATTGATCTACCTTTCCATAAATTCATTTATCAGGAAATGAAAAAGGTTGAAAAATAAACTCTCAATTAGAGATATTAAACCAACGGCAATGCGAATTATCGTTTTACAGTATTTAATGGAACAGATCAAAGCCGTTTCCCTGAGAAGTACTGAGGATGCCATGGAAATGTCGGACAAGTCGACTATTTACAGAACGCTAAAGACTTTTGAGAAGAATAAACTGGTACATACAATTGACGATGGCACAAAGCAATTAAAGTATGCATTATGTCTAGAAAGTTGCAAATGTGAAGCCATCGATTTACACTACCATTTTCATTGCAGTAGCTGTCAAAGTACCTATTGCCTCACCAATCATAACATACCTAAAATAGATTTACCAAAGAATTTTCAAATGCATCAAGCCAATATGGTCATAAAAGGACTATGTGCAGAATGCCACAAGTAAACTTTGCAACTGAGTTGCAGAAATATTAGTTTAAATTTGCACAACAAATGAAAATAGTAGCTCTCATATTATCAATTTACATTACGGCACTGTCGATAGTACCGTGTGCAGATGGTATGCTACAAAGCTCGCTTAAAACTGACACTTCAGTGTCTGCAAGTGATCATGACAGTAAGCATTCCGAGCATGAGGATGATTGTACGCCTTTTTGTACTTGTGTTTGTTGTGGCTCATTAATTGTAATCCCGCATATACTTTCATTTGTCAAACAAAGTGTAGTTGTTTCTACTATATATCAATTTCACTACACATTCGATTACTCCTTTGATTTCAAAGAAGGAGTTTGGCATCCGCCAGCCATAAGTTAAATCATACATTAAAGGATAACTATGACTTTTTTAAGCATAGTGTAAGTTTAACTTTTTATAAAATCAATATTTTATGTTCGATAAGATAATCGCTTATTCGGTACAGAATAAGTTTGTTATAGGGCTATTTATGGCTGCTTTAACAATTTGGGGCGTGTTTTCACTTCGCCAAATACCCATTGATGCGGTACCTGACATCACAAACAATCAGGTGCAAATCATAACCATTTCTCCTACTTTGGCTACTCAAGAGGTAGAGCAGTTTATTACTACACCAGTAGAATTGGCTTTACAAAACCTTCAAAAAGTAGAAGAAATAAGGTCTATTTCCCGTTTTGGGCTTTCTGTTATCACCGTGGTTTTTGAAGAAAATTATGATATTTACTTAGCTCGGCAGTTGGTTACAGAACGCATAAAAGAAGCCGAAAACGCTATTCCCACAGGTTTGGGTACACCCGAAATGTCTCCAATATCTACAGGTTTGGGCGAAATATATCAATACGTAGTAAGACCTGAAAAGGGCTTTGAAAAAAAATATTCGGCTACTGACTTAAGAACCATTCAAGACTGGATAGTAAAAAGGCAACTGTTAGGCATTGAAGGCGTTGCAGAAATCAATTCAATGGGTGGTTACTTAAAACAATACGAAGTAGCCATTAACCCCGACCTACTTAAGTCTTTAGGTATTAGCATTTCAGATGTTTTTGTGGCTCTTGAAAAAAGTAATGAAAATACAGGAGGTGCCTACATAGAGAAAAACTCAAATGCCTATTATATCCGTTCCGAAGGTCTTGCAAAATCATTAGATGATATTGGAAACATAGTAGTAAATGAAGCTGGAAGTGTACCCATTTTAATTAAAGATGTAGCAGACTTGCAATTTGGCAAAGCACCTCGTTATGGAGCACTCGTTCGCGATGGAGAAGAAGTAGTAGGTGGAAAAGTGATGATGTTTAAAGGAGCCAACTCTTCAGAAGTAACAGAGCTTGTAAAAGAAAAAGTAATTCAAATTCAAAAATCACTTCCGAAGGGAGTAGTTATAGAACCCTATTTAGTAAGAGATAAATTGGTTACAACTGCCATTGGAACGGTAGAGAAAAACCTGATTGAAGGTGGGCTTATAGTCATATTTATTTTGGTGCTGCTTTTAGGAAATTGGCGAGCGGGGTTAATAGTAGCTTCTGTTATTCCTTTTGCCATGCTCTTTGCGGTATCTATGATGAATTTATTGGGTATCTCAGCCAACCTCATGAGTTTGGGAGCTATAGATTTTGGTTTAATAGTGGATGGTGCAGTTATTATTGTTGAAGCCATAGTGCACCGACTTCAAGTAAAGCATTCAGGCAAACTACTAAGCCAATCAGAAATTGATGGGGAAGTCATCTCCTCTTCTCAAAAAATAAGAAGCTCTGCTGCCTTTGGAGAGATTATCATTTTAATGGTTTATATACCAATTCTTGCTTTGGTTGGTATTGAAGGTAAAATGTTTAAGCCCATGGCTCAAACCGTTATGTTAGCCATTACTGGGGCTTTAATACTTTCTTTAACCTACGTGCCTATGATGGCAGCACTTTTTCTAAACAAAAAGGTTTCGAACAAAAGAACAATTGCCGATAAAATCATAGACTTCTTTCAAAGAAGATATACGCCTATTCTAAATAAAGCAATGCAATTTAAGAACTTTTTTGTAGGAGGCACTATCGTACTTTTCTTGATAAGCATTTTTGTTTTTAGCCGAATGGGAGGCGAATTTATACCAACATTAGAAGAAGGTGATTTGGCAATGCAGCACATTTTACCACCCGGTAGTTCGCTTTCTCAGAGTGTTGAAACCTCCAAAATGATTCAGAAAAAACTCTTAAAAGAGTTTCCTGAAATCACGGATGTAGTAGCCAATATTGGTTCAGCTGAAATTCCTACAGACCCTATGCCCGTAGAAATTGGCGATTATGTT
>JANSYO010000280.1 GCA_024742395.1 Cytophagales bacterium | reverse complement strand
AGTGACTGATTTGTAAACCCAAGGAAGGGTCTACCGCAGAAGCATTTTTTATCATTTCGTTTACTTTTTTCTTTATACTAGCCAAGTTAGCTCCCTTTATAACCCAAGAATCTGATTTACTACGAAATGAAGTCAGTATAAGATTTTTTTGGTGCCCAAACAGTCGTGCAGTGCGGAGAAATTGCATGTTAAACAGGGAAAGGAAAAAAAATGATTTTCTCCTCACTATTTCTTCTAATTGGTGTGTAATCTTGTACAACCAAGTAAAAGTACATAATTGCTTCTTTATTGCCTTTCGGAGGACGATCCCATGCATAGCAACAGAGAAATCACTAAAAACTTATTGTTCACTCTGTTCCTGACGCTCTCGCATGGCATCCTTCTGTTTGATTTCTTCTGCTAATTGAAGAACTCTTTTGTTACGTTGTATGCGCTGATGATCGCCCTGATCGCTGTATAATTCATAAAGAATTCGCCCAGTGCATCCAGCCATTATAATAAAGCCCGAAACCATCAACCACCTGCGTGGTTTAACGAACAACTCCCAATTGAACACTTTAAAAGCAGTAGTAGCTCTTCCACCCCACAGAGTATCAGGTTTTTGTACATTCTTTGTCATTGGTTCCGGGAAACTTGAAAATGAAGAAGCGGTAGCTTGTGTTTGATTTATTATCTTATCGATTCATCTGTATGATATGCTATACTATGATTCCAAGATTCTCACGACCCGCCATGAACTTGCTGAGACGATACTTCGCTGATCGAACTTCTTTTTTCCTTTCTCTCTGTTAGGAGGGTTAGTTATGCATGTAAATGATCTTCCTTATGGTCTTACAGCTGCATCTACACAATCAAACAACTCATTCATGTACTTATCACACAACCCGCGCTCAGTGAGCGAAGTTTTCCTCACACAGGACATCACGGCAATCCAGTGACCCTCACATGATTTCTTAAAGTCTTTTGCAATCTTAGGACGCTTCTTTTCATATTTTGACCCGAATTGCGTTGCGGGCCAGCGCACCCTGTACATTCCCATAGTAGACATGTTCCCAGTAACTTGGCTAAAACAAAAATAACCAACATCATTATTTTCTTTATAATATAACGAAGATCATCATTATCTTCTTTTTCGATTTTGTCCGCAACCCAATGCATCTTTTGTTTTGTCTCTGTGTTGTCTATTTGAGTGAAGATTGTTTGGTTTTGATTGGATTTGAGATTTGTAGACCCACGTGATACGCTAGTATGAGTTTATTGGCTATTTCATGTTGAGAAAGTGTTTTGCTGTAGTTGCACCGCCTAGTTGTTTTAGCATGGCTGGGTTTAGAGT
>JANSYO010000324.1 GCA_024742395.1 Cytophagales bacterium | reverse complement strand
GTTACATTCTCAGATTTGTATATTGACTGCCCGAAGTAGAAGCAAAATTACAGGATAGCTTTGATAAAACGTAATTCTTAAACCTATAAGGGCTTCCCTTGATAATCTAAAAGCTTGAATTTTGCAGTTTCTTCCTTGGGCTTTAATAAGTCTTGTAAAAGGTATCGATGCCTGGATCCGGTCAATATGGCAATTCTTTTGTTCGGGTTCAATTTGATGGCTCTTAGGATATTTTCAGCCATTTCTTCATTTCTCGAGGGCCAGTAATATTGAAATTTCCTGGCAAACTCATGATGTTCTTTTAGTGAATCTGTGGCCAATACCATTTGAGGTATCAATGAATAGTCAAGATGGGCTGAACGCATATCTATCTTATCATTATCAATGGAATTAAAATGATGAATGGTTGTTGATTCTCGGTAATGCTTGTAGAGTATTGCTAGCTCAAGAAAGATACGTTTCACTGTGTCCGTTTTCATATTGAAAAGGGCAACAAACATTTCAGAACGTTTCTTTCCTCTTACTTCCCTGTAAATTTCCTTTCTTCCTTCCCAGTCGTAAGGGGCTAAAGCAGTCTTAGGGTGGTATTTTGCATATTTGGTCGCTGCCAACATTTCCAGATTCCAATATTTTCTCAGAAATGGATAGATGCGCATGACAAAGGTGTATTTCCGTTTTAATCGATCTCCACGGAAGAAACCACTGTCCAATTCCAACAAGATCAGGTCAGGCTGGAGTTTCTCAAGATAACGATACACGGTATCCTGATTGTAGTGGTCCTTAGGAGTGTGTCTGGTACCAATGAGGTAGACCTCCGTTTCTGTTTTAGCATGAATTTCTTCCGGGAAGGAATACTGATGGGTGTAGTAAAATTGATGGGTTTGATAGAAGATGGGGGCTAGAAATACGGCAAAACCTATAACGATGATGAGTAGTCCGTAACGCAGGACTTTTCGAATATTTGGCATGTTTTGAGAGCAAGGTTTGCGGTAAGAACGATTGATGTTGCTCTCTTCTTTAGTTTGTTTTCTTAAAGTCTGTTAAATCAGATTCAAACTTTCCAAAAGCCCGAGCCAATTTTCGCTGGATCAATTGTTTTTCATTTTCCTTACCTGCAAGTTTTAGTGCCTTATTGAGGTAGGCTATTTCTTGGTCAGTATCCTCATTGATC
>JANSYO010000235.1 GCA_024742395.1 Cytophagales bacterium | reverse complement strand
TGGAATTGCAATGAATGGAGGAACTACAGAGGAACGAGAAGAATTGGAGAAGCAAAAACTTTCCTTCTCTGAAACTTTGCGAGAACGATTTGAACATGAAAAATCAGGTGTAAGCACAGTAATGGAAGGTATAGGAAGTTCAGTACTGTATGGAAACCTCGCTCATGCGATCGTGGATGGAATTTTCGAATGTAACGATGAAACTGGTGTTCAAATGTGTCACTATATGCTTAAATACGGTACCTCTTTGTTACGAAATTACATAGTCATAGTTTGACACTTTCACAGAGGGAATATTCATCGGAGGATCAGCAGGAATTAACCTGGTAGCTGCTTATTTGCTTGCTAAGAAATTAGGACCTGGCCATAGGATAGTCACATTCTTGTGCGATAGCGGATCGCGTTATGCATCTAAAATTTATAATCCAGAATGGTTAGCAGAGCAGAATCTTGATGTTTGCGATGAGACACTCAGAGATTTTCGTTTCCTTCATCAATTGAATGCCTAATGGTATAAATATTCGTTTACGAAACACTAGTAGTTATAAGCAATGTTGTAGTTTGCACTCTTCTTGGATATTATTGCCATAATTTCTACGAACGTCACAAGAAGCAAATTAGGTTGATAGTAAATTGTGCCGTTTATGCAGTTTCAGTAGTTTCAGCTTTGAGGATGGTAACATCTTGCGCATCCGCACCAAACTCCATGGCATGAGGAACAGAATCAGAAGAAGCATATTCTAAGTTTTCTTGCAGTTTATCTTGAATATCATCCCCCATACTTGCTCCTTTCAACCAGTACCAGAATAACAAACCACCTATTAGCGATATGGTTGTAGATGTAGCGATAAATCCAATAAATCCGGCTCTATTCTTTGCTCCTGTTCGTTGTTTGCCAGTACGTGGGCAAGTTCCATAGAATCTGGATTCGTACAATTGTTCAATCGCCTCTTCAGAGTTCTCTAACCTTCCATATCCTACTAGCCGATATTGCAATGGTTGCCATGGAGTAAACCAAGCATGCCAGATTGCAGTGGGCCTTTCCTTTAACAAAGCCTTCAGGCTGGGGTAACACCCAATTTGCCGAGCTAAGTCGTCATAATACTTCATAGTTAAACCAGCTTGAACTCTCAATTGTTGACGGTCCATATATTGAGCACATAACGTGTTGCGAACGGCCAGTAATTCTTCTCTTTGCGTTTCAATAGGAGGAAGTACTCGTTCTCCTTTTAGAACTTGGGCAAAATACCTTGTTTGTAGCTCCGCACACATAAACGTAGCAGATTGTAGAAAGTTAATAAAACCAAGCGAAGAATACTGGTTCTCATGCATTGGGAAGATATACTTGTAAAGGGGAACATCATTACCTACTCGGTCATAGCGGAAATCCACAATATCGGGATCTACAAATGACGCTGCTTGCTTAAATCCTGTGGCAAAGATAACAAAATCAACTTCTGTAGCTTCCGTTTCACCGGTGAAGACAACTCCGTCACTAGTAAACTTGGAAATTCCTTTTTTAACTACGATGTTGCCTTTTTCGAGCTCATCATGTAACGTGTGATCAGGGTCCGATAACCCTGAAACCAGTAAATGTTGCTGAAATGCTCTGTGCTGGGGTTCTAGTCCATGTTTGTTTAATACCGTTTGAGATTTCTTTAGTCTGGTCTTCTCAACAAGTGCACTGGCCACCCACCATGGTAATTTCCTGTTCTTT
>JANSYO010000024.1 GCA_024742395.1 Cytophagales bacterium | reverse complement strand
TTTAGATCGTAATGGCAATTTGCTCAATAGGGTAGATGCAAAGTTTTCTGCTATTGATGTACCAGTTCTTTTGGGAATTAGATTCAGGGATGCCAGAGTTTTTGGTGGTCCTGTTATTTCTTACGCTTTATCAAAGAATGAAGAGTTTATTAAGGCCTTGGAGCCTTACACCGGAGATGACTTTGATAACTCCTTTTTTAACAGACCTATAGTCAATACCGTTTTCGGCCTGGGTTTTGAATTCAAGACCTTCTTTTTTGATGCACGCTATGAAGGTGGAATAACGAATTACGGCTCCTCTATTATTGGCCCTGCCAATAGCCCTAAAGAGTTCTTTTTTGGTTCAAATCAATTTATTTTGTCTGTAGGACTGATTAAATAACTTCTTACTGTGACTTTATTTTAAAATGAAGTCTTAATAATGAACGGAAAGCACCAATAGTTAAATACTGCTTTTTTATGTATTTTTAACGGAATGTATTTAACACTAAACTTTAACTTTTATACAAATGGCTGGAATACTAGATTTACTAAATAGTGATTTAGGTAAAACAATTATCAGTGGGGTAAGCGGACAAACAGGAGCACCTCAAAATAAAACTGCTGACCTGTTAAGCATGGCTATGCCTGTACTTATGGGTGCTATGCAAAAGAATGCCTCTACACCAGAGGGTGCTCAAGGGCTTTTAGGAGCTGTTATGGGTAAGCATGATGGTGGAATTTTAGATAATCTAGGTGGTTTATTCCAAGGTGGGGTAGATGATGCTGTTATGCAGGATGGAGATAACATTCTAGGCCATGTATTAGGTGCAAAGAAAACGAATGTAGAGGCTGCACTTTCTCAGAAATCTGGATTGGATATGTCTCAGGTAGCTCAAATTATGAAGGTTGCAGCTCCAATTTTAATGGGAGTTATCGGAAAGCAAGCCAGACAACAAAATGTGAGCAATCAAAATGATTTATCAAGTGTTTTAGGAGGTTTATTAGGTGGTGGCGACAATGCTAACAAGCAGCAAAGCCTCATTGAGTCATTCCTTGACGCAGATGGAGATGGTAGCATCTTAGATGATGTAGCCGGAATGGTATTAAATAGTGGCAGTGCTAAGAAAGGTCTTGGCGGTTTACTTGGGGGCTTATTTGGTAAGTAATCTTCTTGTAAGAAGTATTAGAATATTGATCAATAAAAAACGGCAGGTGATGTAGAATCGCCTGCCGTTTTCATTAATACTCAATTAAGTCTTAAGACTTAATTGAGCTTTCTTCTTTGTCAGCTTCAGTGCTTTCAGAATCATCTTCTTCTTTCTTTTCTTCCTCTTCCTTGGCATCTTCTACAGGTTTCTGATCCATATATTCCTGATAAGCAGTAGGCTTATCAAATGGCCTTTCACCAATTAGCTCTACCAAATCACTTTGATAAATGATCTCCTTCTGAAGAAGCTGCTGAGCCAATTTGTCTAGATCATCTTTCTTTTCCAGAAGAAGATCTTTTGTACGTTTGTAGGCCTCATCTACTAGTTTTTTCACCTCTTCATCTATCTTACGAGCCGTATCATCAGAATATGGTTTAGTAAAATTATATTCTGATTGGCCTTTCGAGTCGTAAAAGGAAAGATTTCCTATTTCACTGTTCAGACCATAGATAGTAACCATGCTATAGGCCATTTTTGTGATTTTCTCTAAATCACTCAAGGCTCCGGTTGAGATTTTTCCAAATATTACATCTTCTGCCGCACGACCACCTAAGGCCATACACATCTCATCAAATAGCTGCTCAGTTCTGTACAAATACTGTTCTTTTGGTAAATATTGGGCATAACCTAAGGCCGCAATACCTCTCGGTACGATACTCACCTTAACTAATGGGTTAGCATGTTCTAAATACCAGCCGGTAACAGCATGCCCTGCTTCATGGTAGGCGATGATCTCTTTCTCTTCAGGAGAAATAAGTTTGTTCTTTTTCTCTAATCCACCAATTTCTCTGTCAATTGCATCCTGAAAGTCTTTCATCTCAATGGCCTTTCTCTCTCTTCTTGCGGCCAATAAAGCGGCTTCATTACATACGTTGGCAATTTCTGCACCGGCAAAACCAGGAGTCTGAGTAGCTAATTTTTTAGCATCTACTTCATCAGAAAGTTTCAACGGACGCATGTGCACTTTAAAAATAGCCTCACGTCCGTTAATGTCTGGTGCATCTACGCTTATTTGTCTGTCAAAACGACCAGGTCTCAGAAGAGCCGGATCAAGAACATCCGGTCTGTTTGTGGCAGCAATGATAATGATTCCTGCTTCAGAGCCGAAGCCATCCATTTCTACCAGAAGCGAGTTCAAAGTATTCTCTCTTTCATCATTACCACCTGGCATGGCCCCTCTACCTCTTAATCTACCTACGGCGTCAATCTCATCAATAAAGATGATACATGGTGCTTTTTCTTTGGCTTGTTTGAATAAGTCACGAACACGTGCCGCTCCTACACCCACAAACATTTCTACAAAATCAGAACCTGATAAAGAGAAGAAAGGCACACTGGCTTCACCTGCAACGGCTTTGGCCATTAAGGTTTTACCTGTACCTGGAGGGCCTACTAAAAGAGCACCTTTAGGAATTTTACCTCCCAGCTCTGTATATTTTTTAGGCTTTTTTAAAAAATCAACAATCTCAGTTAATTCTTCTTTGGCTTCATCCAGGCCAGCCACATCCTTAAAAGTGATCTTTACCTTATTGTCAGTATCAAAAAGAGCCGCTCTTGATTTTCCAATATTGAACAAGGCACCACCAGGACCACCACCACCGGCCATTCTTGTCATCAGGAAATACATTAACCCAAAGAATAGGATTAGTGGAAGCCAATTGAACAAGGTGTTCATAATGTCTTCACGATGTATTGGCTCAGGATATAACTGTGCTTTTTGATCTTCTGACAGGCTCGACTTGTTTATAAAATCATTGAATTCATTCATGAAAGCAATTTCAGACACAATGTCTACTTTCATGTGTGGGCCAGAGGTATATCTGTTATTGCCCAATAGGTTTTTGTATTCTGGTAATTGGAGAGCCTCACTGCTTAAAGTGACCTCTACTACATTAGCATCACTCACTACAGCTACTTTTTTTACCTCGCCTTTGGTAACCATCTGCTCCAGCTGCTTGTACTTAATAGGAGATAAGCTTTTGTTATTTGAAAAAAGCATAACGCCTATAATACCAACAATTAATGCAAGGATTATCCAACCTTGAAATCCCGGACCATTACCTAAAGGGGCTTTCTTCTTTCCGTTGGGTAATGGTTTTTGTTCTTTAGACATATTTATGGTTTATTATCTTTGTGCTAACTTATTAAACGGTAGGTTTCTTAGAAGGTTTCATATCTTCACTAAAATATGTGAAGTCTGCATCCCCCCATAAGGATTCAATGTCATAGAAAGATCTCTTTTCTTTCTGGAATACATGTACTACCACATCTACGTAGTCCAGCAGAATCCATTCTCTATTCTGACGTCCTTCTCTATTCCAGGGATCTTGTGCAGTTTTCTTGTAAACTACTTCCTCTACAGAGCTGGCAATTGCCTCAATCTGAGTGTCAGAGTTTCCAGAACAAATCACAAAATAATCTGAAATAGCGTTATTAACTTTTCGCAAATCCATCACGACGACGTTACTTGCCTTTTTTTCGAGCATTCCTTCTACAACATATTGGCTTAGTTCAGAACTCGAAAGTTGCTTTTCTTTTTTCATTAAGTATGATTTACAACTAATTTTGCATTTCTTATTTCGAATGCAATTTTAAACGCTTTTTCTATTCAAAAATTAGATAAGCTAATTTAGAACAATTTGTACAAAATTCAGCCCAAAACATCTTTTACAGGCAAAAAGTCAATTTATCTGCCATCTTGTCACTCAACTAACGAATATGCTTCAGAAAAAATTCAAAAAGGGGAGCTGGAAGAAGGGCTAATTGTCATAACTGACCATCAAACCAAAGGGAAAGGACAAAGAGGTAATAAATGGGAAAGTCAGGCAGGAAAAAACCTAACATTTACACTTATCCTTAAGCCATCATTTCTCTCTGTGAAAGATCAATTTCAGCTTAATATGGCTGTTTCATTAGGTATTTATGAAACATTAAAGGCTATAATACAGAAGGATTCCCTGAAGATTAAATGGCCTAATGATATTTACATTGATAATGAAAAGATAGGAGGTATCCTGATCGAAAGCCTCATTTCTTCAGGAAGTTTAGGGACTAGTATGGTTGGGATTGGCCTCAATATTAATCAAACGGAATTTCTAATTGATCATGCCACTTCACTTAAGAATGTTGTAAATCAGGAATTTAATTTAGAAGATTTGCTGACTAGTCTGGCTGAAAAACTGGAGATCGAGTATTTAGAACTGAAAGAGGGAAATACTGAAAAGCAAAAGGAAAGATTTTTGGAAAAACTCTTCAGAAGAGATGAATGGCATCAATTTAGAAGTCAAAATGAGGTGTTTAATGGCAGAATTAAAGGGATAACAGCCTCTGGTAGTCTTCTTATGGAAACAGAATTAGGACTAATTCAATTTGGTAATAAAGAATTTGAATATATACTTTAAAAACTGAATAATTTTAGCTGCCTGCTTAGCTATTTAGATAAATTTGCTTTTTGTGCGTCTTACTAGATTATATGAAAGATACTTTAGAGAAACAAAGATTAAATGACAGGCCTGACAACAGAGGATGGAAGAAATGGGGGCCGTATTTGTCTGAGCGTCAATGGGGAACGGTAAGAGAAGATTATTCTGTCTATGGAGATAGCTGGGAGTACTTCAGTCATGATCATGCCAGAAGCAGAGCCTACAGATGGGGTGAAGATGGAATAGGTGGGATCTCTGACAATAAACAGCACATTTGTTTTTCTTTCTCCTTCTGGAATTATAACGATCCGATATTAAAAGAGCGGTTATTTGGGCTGACAGGAAAAGAAGGGAATCATGGGGAAGATGTAAAAGAGCTATACTATTACTTAGATAGCACACCCACGCATTCTTACATGAAAATGCTCTATAAATATCCAATTTTAGAGTATCCATATGAGGAACTATTGGCACAGAGCAGGGCCCGTACCAAACATGATCAGGAATTCGAAATTTTAGATACAGGAATTTTTGATGATGAGAACTACTTTGATATATACATTGAATATGCCAAAGCAGATCAGAATGATATTTTAATAAAACTTACTGCCTATAACAGATCGGGTAAGAAAGCTAAATTGGCCATCCTACCTACACTGTGGTTTAGAAATACTTGGTCATGGGGTTACAAGGATTACAGTCAAAAACCAATGCTGACAGGTATTGCTAAAAAGCAGGTGGAAGTAAGTCATCCTTTATTTTCAAAGTATAAGCTTTATCTCGAAGATGCAGATGATGTCCTTTATACAGAGAATGAAACAGACATGAAACGTATCTTTGGTAAGCCAAATAAAAGCCTTCATGTTAAAGATGCTTTTGATCAATACCTTATTCACGACAATAAGAAGGCCGTCAATAAGAACAATATTGGGACAAAAATGGCCGGCCTCTATGAAAAAAATTTGGAGGCAGGCGAATCAGTGGAAATAAGATTACGATTCTCTGAACAAACTGACATTAAAGAGCCTTTTCAGGAGTTTGATACTCTTTTTGAAGCAGCCCAAAAAAATGCAGATGAGTTTTATGCTGTGGTGCAGGAAGATATCAAATCTGAAGAACAAAAAAGAATTCAGAGACAAGCGTTTGCCGGCATGATGTGGAACAAGCAGTTCTACTATTATAATATCAATCAATGGGCCAACGGCGATCCGAAAATGCCTTTTAAGTTTTCAGGGAGGAACTTTGAAAGAAACTCAACCTGGAAACATGCCTACATGCACAATATACTTTCCATGCCTGACAAATGGGAGTATCCGTGGTTCGCAGCATGGGACCTGGCTTTTCATACTGTCACACTGGCTAAAATAGATGCCGATTTCGCCAAAAGGCAATTGGCGGTAGTTTTAAGGGAATATTATATGCATCCTAACGGGCAAATTCCAGCTTATGAATGGAACTTCTCGGATGTGAATCCACCGGTACATGCCTGGGCCACCTGGAAAGTGTATGAAATTGACAAAGAGCAGCGTGGTGGCAAGGGTGATTTCGCTTTTCTTGAAAGAATTTTTCATAAACTTCTGCTGAACTTCACCTGGTGGGTAAATCAAAAGGATGAAGACGGAAATAATATTTTTGGTGGTGGTTTCTTAGGTCTGGATAATATCGGGGTGTTTGATAGAAATGCACAGATTCCAAACATGAAACTTCGTCAGGCTGATGCCACAGGTTGGATGGCAATTTTTACCTTGAATATGCTTAGAATCTCGCTGGAAATATCTTTAGATAGACCAGTGTATCAGGATATGGCATCTAAGTTTTTTGAGCATTTTCTTCATATAGCGGCAGCCATAAACAATAACATGGAGCAAGGCATGCTGGGACTGTGGGATGAAGAGGATCAGTTTTATTACGATAAACTTCATACTCCTGACGGCCGAACAGTTTTTCTTAAAATAAAATCTCTGGTGGGTCTCATTCCTTTGTGTGCAGTTGAGGTAATACATGAAGATTTATTAGAAAAGTTGCCAGAGTTTAAAAAGAGGCTTGAGTGGGTGTTGAAGAACAGACCAGATCTGGCTTCGCTTATTTCAAGGTGGCACGAGCCCGGTAAAGGCGAAACACATTTACTCTCCTTACTAAGAGGCCATAGGATGAAAATGGTGCTTAAGCGTCTTTTTAATGAAGACGAATTCCTTTCAGATTATGGTATCAGGTCTCTTTCTAAATTTCATGAAGCCAATCCGTTTATTTTTAATCTGAACGGTGAGGATCTGAGCGTAAGGTACACACCGGCAGAGTCTGACCTTTCAATAATGGGGGGGAACAGCAACTGGCGAGGGCCCATATGGTTTCCATTGAATTACCTCATCATTGATGCATTGCATAAGTTTTCGCAATACTATGGCGATGACTATGAGGTAGAGTACCCAACAGGCTCTGGTGAAATTACGACAATCTCTAAAAGTGCATACGCCATTTCAGAACGTTTGATTAAGATTTTTGAACGAAATGCTGAAGGAAAAAGAGCCTCTCTTAGTGGTTATGAAACGTATGATAAAGAAGAGTTCTTCAAAGATCACTATCTTTTCCATGAGTATTTTAATGGCGATACCGGCGAAGGCTGTGGGGCGGCTCATCAGACAGGATGGACCGGTCTTGTGGCAGACCTCATTGAAGAGGTAAACAGTAAACATAAAAGGAGTTAAATAAAGCAAAAAGGCCAGGGGAAACCCTGGCCTTTTTTACAATATTGTTTTGACTATTCCGGTCTGGTCAAGAGCTGATCAATGGTAAACAGCTCTCCATTTTTTATCACAGATTCAACTTTTAAGGCATCTGTAATTTCTTTTAGTGGGTCACCATCAATAATCACCATATCTGCAAGTTTCCCTTTCTCTAGAGTACCAAGATCATCGAGTACGCCCACGGCTTTTGCTGCTCCATAAGTTGCTGCTTTCAGAGTGATGTAAGGGGAAATGCCTGCGTCAACCCAGCTATGTAGCTCGGCATGAAGGCTATATCCATATGGAATAAAAGGGCTGTCGGTACCAGCTGTAACACTGGCACCTTCATCTACAAGTTTTTTTAGTGTAGTTTGAATATTGCCAAAATTAGATAAGTATCCTGGGAAGATGGTTGCAATTTGACTAGACCTCTTTTCCATTTCACTTACATACTCCTTACCAAAGAAATAAAGCAACTGTTTGTTCTTGTAATACCACGGAAATTTAGCAGCCATAGAATAGAAACCACCTTGAAGTGAAACGGTAGGGGTGATATTCATTTGCGACAACTTTAACAGTTGTATTACATCAGAATAAGTGTGATTCATTTTAGTGATTTTCGGCGAATAGCCCCTTCTGCTGGTTCCTCCAATGTGCTCAACAGCATCCACAGAATAACGCATAGCAGGGTAAATCTCATGAGAGGAAACCGGAATGCCATTTTTATGGGCAAAGGCCGTGATTTTCTTTTGAAGAATATCCGGCATTCTTACATACGTTTTAATCAAGTCATACTCAAGAGCAACTGATCTATCAAGTTCGAGATCAAGTTGAGCTGAAGACTGAATACTATTGGCAAGTCCGTAATAAATTCTTGTGCCATCTGTTAGGCCACCAGTGAAAAATTCTCTGGGACCAATTAGCGTACCTGCATTCCATGACTCTTTTCTTTCTAATGCATCATAGGGGTCTGAGCCTGTTTCTCTTAGTGAGGTAATCCCATATGAAAGCCACAGGCGGCCCAGTTTCTCTCCCGTCATTTCATGTTGATGAGTATGCATTTCAAACAATCCGGGAATAACCGTTTTATCAGAGGCATCTATCAATTTGCCTTCTCTGCCTTGCTTATGTTCTGATATTGCTTCAATTCTGTTATCCTGAATGATGATATCGACATTGGTTAGGTATTTCTCTGATAGGCCATCAAAGACTTTGCCTGCATGGATAACCAGTTTGCCCTTGGGCTCCTTATAGTCATAATTAAAATCCAGGGCAATTGTGCGAATTTTTTGGTCTTCAATCTCAATTCTTTTAATCGTATCTGTAGCTAAGTAAACGATGCTTTTAGAATCGGCTGTCCAGCTTGGTACCTCGGCTAACTCATTGGTTAGTCTGACTGGTGGCCCAATTATATTACCTGATTTGTCAACATTGATTATCCATAACAATCCATCTTGAACATAAGCCATCCATTTGCCGTCTGGTGACCAAACCGGGCCGTTTTTGGCACGCATTCCCAGTGATCTTTCCTCTACAGGAGAAATAAACTTTTCCGTTTTGTCTTTTAATGAAAGGAGCAAAATTTTATTTATACCCTCTCTAAATCTGCTGGAATAAACATCAAGGGCAGAAAGTGCGATCGTTTTTCCATCAGGAGACCAGCTTGGTTGACTGGGTACAAATAAGGCCTCATGAAGCTTTTCTACTTGTTTTGTTTTGAGATCAATAGACTGTAAGGTGCCTTTTCCCCAAATGTTTCTGGCATCTGCTGCATAGAAAGCCAATTTGCTTCCATCGGGCGACCAGCTGGGATAGTTGACATCGTAATCAGTTTGGAGAATTTGCTCCTTTTTTTTGCTTTTTAAGTCATAGGTCCAAATATTCATACTTCCTGATTCGTCTGACAAATAGGCAATGGATTCACCATCAGGAGACCAAATTGGGTCAGATAAAATGAATTGACTTTTTAGTAATGGTAGAGGTATACTTTCACCTTCTTCGAGAATCCAAATATCGCTCAGAGCGGTAAACAGGTATTTCTTTCCATCAGGGGAAACAGAAAGTCCTTTGATTCCTTTAACTTTTTTCGGTGTGCCTGCGTCAAAATCGTAGCTTTTTCGTTTGTATTTCGGTTTGACAACATCCAGCTCTGCCGTAAATTCAATGTTTTGAAAGCTTGATTTGTTGACACTGTTTTTTTTGATTTTACCATCGGCTACAAAAAGGTATTCGGTTGCGTTAAACCAACTGGTTCTAAAAGGAAAGACATCTATCTCTTTTGAGGTGATGATTTCTGTTTTTCCTGATTGAGCGGTGGTTTTTACCAAACTACTATAACTCCCAGTAAACTCTGTAAAATATATGGTCTTCGCGTCAAAAGACCAGGAAGGGGCAGTAAGTGTGCCTTTGCGTTCAATCACCTGACTTAAAGAGCCATCGGCGGAAACTTTATAGATTCCCGGTGATTCATTTTGTTCAGAAACGTAGAGTATCTCAGAACCGTCTGGAGAGTAAGCTGGGCAATATTCATTTGCCGGGTCTGAAGTCAATTGCTTAGTTTCCTTTGTTTCTAAATTGATCTTGAAGATATCATAGTTGCCATATACATCGCTGGAATAAACAATGTATTTACCATCAGGTGACCAATCGGGTTCTCTTTCATCAAAGACACCTGAAGTAACTTGCTTTAAATCTGAACCATCCTTATGAATCATCCATATGTGATAATAGCCATCTCGAAATGATTGGAAAGCTACTTTTTGTCCATCGGGAGACCATACTGGTTGTCTGTCATCACCCATTCCGTCAGTGATAGCTTTGGCCTTGCCGCCTTTGGCGGGTAATAACCATATAGTTCCTTGAAGATCAATGACTATTTCTTTTTTATCAAAAGATAAATCAGCAGCCATATTGGTACCTTCTGTAACCACAACGGTGGTGGTGTCGCCAATAAAAGGCGAAGGAAAGGCTGGTAAAACCAGTACTCCCCAGAAGACAATAAACAGAAGTGACTTTACCAGGCTGTTGAAGCGAGGGTTGTTATTTTGGGAGCAGTAAGACTGCTCCCTTTTTGATTCTATGTAAAACATCGAAATGTGCTTTATGTGATTTTTTTGTGCTTATTAGAAAGAATTCAATGGAGTAGGAACAAATACACCTGGTACTGGATTGGGGGCGTTGGTATTTGAGTTTACCTCTGCCTCACTGTATATCATTCTTTCCGGAAGTGTATCTCCGGCCTCCGGTGTCAAGCTTACACCCACCACTTCTTTTCGTGTTCTTCTTAAATCATTAAATCCGAGAATCTGACCATTGAAGGTTACATATCTTTCCATCAGGATTTCTTTCAGAAGAGCCTCTGCCACTTTTAATCCATCGGCATTTAACATGCCTCCGTTGCTCAAGTCAGATACAGTGTATGGCTCATATTTAAAAGAGTACTCTCCTGAACTGTAAGTAGGATCAAGCCCACCCCCAGAGTTAAGGTAAGCTCTGTAACTATTGAGTACTTCAAGCGATTCATCTACTTTTCCAAGTCTTGCCTTTGCCTCTGCCAAGGTTAGAAGGTTTTCTTCAAATGTCACCAAAGAATAGGCTGTAGTTTGACCAAAAAGACCTCTTTTTGAGCTCGTGCTGTTAATATTGGGCATAACAGGAATTTCTGTACCTGTAGAGCTTACAGTGATGTAATGATAATTATATCGTGCTGTTTCATCGGTCTTTTCATTTCCTTTATATAAAGCCGAGGATGGGTTCAGCAGTTTAGGAAGTAAGGCAGTGGCTGCATTGACATCACCTACACGGTTACGGCCGATAAAGGCATACATTAAGTTCTCGTTTACATTCAAAGAATTGCCATGAATTACTTTTAAAGAAGCGTCAGGAGAAGCTATGCCATTGAGACTGGCTTGTTCTGCGAGCTCATATTCTCTAGTTTCCATATAAAATCTGGCCTTCAAGGTATAGGCAGTTTGAAGCCATTTGTCCGAATCTCCGTTAAAATGAATATCGGCAATGCCCGGTGAAGAGCCCAGTCCACTTTCCAGGTCGGCAATAGCCTCATCCAGCAGTAATTGCAGGCTGGCGTATACTGAAGCCTGTGGCTCGAATGCCGGGTTAGGGAATTCCGTGATATTGGAAGCTTCTGAGTAGGGAATGTCTCCAAAACAAGCTGCGGCAGTTCCTAAGGCATTGGCTTTCGTGATTTTGGCAATAGCCTGAATAAGGCGATTATTATTCTGCTCAGATTTAGCAATGATTAATTTGGTTTGTTCTACCACTCCCTGATAAACAAAACCCCAAACATTGTTAAAATCGGAACCTGTGACGTTATAACTGCCTACGTCCTTGTATTGTCTGTCGCTACCTGTGAAATAGCCAGACCACATAGAGGCTACCCTGGCCAAATGTCCTTCCTGCACCGAAACGTTTCCTAATTGTGCAGCAGTCAAAAGTAAAGTAGCCGAAGCATCTGTAGGATTGTTTGGGTCTGTGTTTAAGTTATCTACCAGCTTTTCGCAAGAGAAACTGAAACAAAGTAAAATAAGTGTAAATGCTTTTATATATATATTCTTCATTTTGATTCTATTTTTTAATAGTTAACTCTCAGTGAGAAAATAAATGATCTGGTACCCGGAGAATTGAAATAGTCCATGTTACGTCCGGCAGGTACACCTGAAATATTGGTGTCAGGATCAATTCCTACGACTTTGGTCCATAGCAATAGATTTCTTCCTGTCATCGTGAAATCTATAGATTGAAGTTTGGTCTTTTCTCTGAATTTTTGAGAAGTCAATGAGTAAGACAAAGAGAGTTGTCTCAGTCTTGTCCAGCTACCATCTTCTACAAATTGTTCTTTCAAAGAGCCAAATCCGCTTCCTAAGGTCGTATACCAAGCCTGATCAAGAAGTACATTGCCGGCACCGAAGTCCTCAAGGTTTCCACGCACCGTGCTTCCGGCAGGAATCACCGTACCCGCATAGTTTTTGGTGTCTTCGGTCAGAGTAACCTCATTACCTGTATCCGCATGAGTTCCAAAAGTGTACATTACCCCTCGTGTTCCATTGAAATAGTCACCACCTTGAGAAGTCTCAAAAAGAACATTCAGTGATATGTTTTTCCATTTCAAAGAAGTACCCAAGCCGCCTATCCAATCAGGGTTAGGATTACCAACCACACCAGTTACAGGGTCTGCGGTAGGAAATCCATTGGCATCCAAAACTATTTCGCCTGACTCATCTCTGGCATACTTACTGCTCCAGAAGACACCTACTGGTTCGCCCACAACTGCACGAGCATCAAAGAAGTTGTTTATTCCACCTTGAAGGAATAACGATTGAGTACCTGCAAGGTCTAAGACTAAACTTCTGTTTCTGGTGAAATTGGCATTGATGGCCCAATCGAAATCTTTTTTCTGTAGAATCTCGTAGCCAAGTTCCATTTCAAATCCTTTGTTTTGAAGGGAAGCAGCATTGGTATATTTGGTTGAGAACCCTGTACTTGGAGCCAGTGTAACAGGTACTAAGACATCTTCCACCTTATTGTAATAGTAAGTGGCAGAAAGTTTTAGTTTGCTCTTGAGCAAACGTAAATCAAGCCCAACTTCATACTCTGTTTTTCTTTCAGGTTTAAGGTATTGGTCGCCTAGTGATGATCCCTGACTGAAAGCACCTTCGCCAAACTGAGCCCCCACTAAATTATCACCCCATGGGCTGGCGGAGAAAGTAGTAGAAGTAAAGATGGTATTTGACCTGTAAGGAAGTGGCTGAACACCCACAATCCCGTAAGAAGCTCTAAGTTTACCAAAATTCAGAAAGGGTAAACTATTAGAAAAGTCATGGTTTGTAAACAGCCAGGCTACATCAGCTGAGGGATAGAAAAAGGTCTTATCTGCCAGTTTTCCAAATGTAGAGGCAGATTCTGCCGCAGCTGACAAATTTAGGAACAGATAATCATTGTAACCCAGATTGGCCGTTGCGTATGTTCTGGCCGTCTTTACCGTACTTCTGAAGTTTTCAGGGTTTTTATTTGTGGTAATGGCGTTTGAGAAATTAGGCGGTGCATCTGCAATCAGAAAGTTTGATATCGTAGCCCCGATATTGTAGTACTCTCTGCTGTTATAGTTGGCACCAATGATAAAAGTAGAGAAAATGTTGTCTGTAATGTCACCGGAAATTCTGGCCAGTAGATCTGTGTTAAACTGTGATTCCTTGGTGATTTGATCACTATATTCTCCATTTCCTGCCCCTCTGATATCATTAACCGGGAAATAATACATCTGGTTGTCAGTATAGGTATCTATACCGGTACGTGCAATAATGTTCAGCCAATTATATGGTTTGTAGTTTAATTCTGCACTATTGATAAACCTGTCTACTTCTGTAGAGTTAGTTTGCTCATAAAGAGCCCACAAAGCATTGTTGTTTGGCGGGTTGGCTCTTGCACCCAAATAACTTCTATAACCACGCTGTCTGTTTTCAATGGGTGAGGCAGTGGGGCTTGAAAAGTAACTTCCTTTGTAATCTGAGATGTCAAAGTCGGCTGAGTTTCTGGCCAGACCTACCATTCCACCCGAAAGGTTATTTCCCCTTTGGATTCTGTCTGATATACTTTTAGTGTATGCAGCATTTATGCTGAGTTTGAAATTATCAGTAAAGTTTCTTTCAGTATTCAGTCTGACTGATGTTCTGTTATAGTTACTATTACCTCTTTGGATACCCTTTTGCCTAACATCACCTACACCAAAGAAAAAGGTGCCTTTCTTGTCTCCACCACTGATATTTATAGAGTTGTCTACATACAATCCATTTCTGAAAACCAGATCAAAATTTGAATCATTATAAGTTTCAGTAGAGTTTTTGGTAATTATTGGGTAGTACAGCGTGCCATCTTCTGCCTCAAAATATTCTCCACTGGTATCTACTTCATCTGGTCCACCAGCTCTATCCGCAATTTTATCGCCCCATGTTGAGGAGGCATTGGGGTTTGCTACACCGTTAGAGCCCTGCCCAAAGTTGTCCTGGAACGGATGATATTTGTTTATTTTGTCAATCGAAACAGTAGAGGTAAAGGAGACGGACATTTTGCCTTGATTGCTACCTTTTTTGGTAGTTATAATGATTACTCCGTTGGCAGCTCTTGATCCCCATAAAGCGGCTGCTGAAGCCCCCTTAAGAATTTGCATAGATTCAATGTCACTTGGATTGATGTCATTAAGTCTTGATTGTGGTACTACGCCTCCTGAGGATCCGCCTTCAGTAGTACTACTTACGGGTATCCCGTCAATTACTACCAATGGCTGTGTATTGCCAGTCAGGGTGTTTTGGCCCCTGATTTGAATAAATGAAGCAGCACCAGGGTCTCCGGCTGCACGTGAAATTTGAACTCCGGAGGCCTTTCCGGCCAGTCCGTTAATAAAACTGGATTCTCCTGATTTAGCTATTTTTTCTCCATCTACTTTACTGCTGGTAGAGCCAAGTCTGTCGGCTTCTTCCTTAAAACCTAGAGCCGTAACTACAACTTCAGAGAGTGTTTTACTTGAAGCGATGAGTTTAACATCAATTACCGATTGATTTCCAACCGGTAGCTCCATGGTTTGATAGCCAATAGAAGAAAATACCAATAAGGCATCATCAGAATTTATGCTTAGTTCATATTTTCCTTCTCCATTAGTAATAGTTCCAATAGAAGTTCCTTTAACAATAACACTTACACCGGGTATTCCCATACCGGTTTCGTCATCCAGAACTTTACCAGTAACTGATTTTGCCAGTCGGCTTTCTGAGTTGAGCTTTTCTACATTGAAGCTTAATTTGCTTTCCGTAAGCTTAGTCTCTGCTTGAGTTTTGAAACCTAAGCTTGATGACAGGATTAGGCAAGCGAATGCCAAGTAGTTTTTTTTCATACTTATACTTTTAGAGGTTTGACAGAAAAATTATTCTAGGGTGTGCAGATATAAGATCGATTCAGAAGGATAATCAAGAATGAAAAGTCTGTAGCGGTCCAGCCTTATCCTGATTTAGTAGAATCTGAATACGATGTAAAGGAAAATGTAATACTGCTAAAACCTAATATTGTTTAGTATAAATATTGTATTTTATTTAAATACTAAAATATAAGCTAAGTAAAAGACAATTATTGCAGTAGATAATATCTTGAATTGGGTATTTCTGTCTATGAGAAGAAAGTTAGAATTTGTGTAAAGTCACACTAAGGTAAAGTCAAGAGGTGATTTACTATCAATCAATTATATTCTTTAACTCATTAAGCTTTAGAAGTGCTTCAATAGGGGAGAGGCTGTTTACATCTATGCTTAACAACTTCTCCTTTAATTCCACAATTTTTGGATCAGGTGCGTCAAAGAAACTAAGTTGATAATTATTTTTTGGAGCTTCTTTTATTTTTTCCTTGTTCTTTTCCTTGATATGGTCTTCTTCAAGATGATGCAGTATCTCGCTGGCTCTCAGTACAATGGACTGCGGCATACCGGCTATTTGAGCTACATGAATACCAAAACTATGCTCGCTGCCACCTTTTTTTAGTTTTCTAAGAAAAACTACTTTGCCATTCACCTCTTTTACGGCAACATTAAAGTTCTTAATTCTGGAGAAGTCTTCTGTTAATTGGTTAAGCTCATGATAATGAGTGGCAAACAAGGTTCTGGGTTTATATTTCGGGTGATTATGAAGGTATTCTGAAATACTCCAGGCAATACTTACGCCATCATAGGTACTGGTTCCTCGGCCTATCTCATCCATTATGACCAAACTCTTCTCACTGAGGTTATTCAATATAGAGGCCGTTTCGGTCATTTCTACCATAAAAGTAGATTCGCCTCTGGAAAGATTATCGCTGGCACCTACACGGGTAAATACTTTGTCAACCAGACCTATTTTTGCAGCTTCAGCAGGAACAAAACTCCCTATTTGTGCCATCAGGACAATAAGGGCGGTCTGTCTTAAAAGTGCAGACTTACCAGCCATATTTGGTCCTGTAATAATGATTATCTGCTGCTCTGAATCATTTAATAAGAGATCATTGGGTACATAACTCTCACCGGTTGGCAGCTGGTTCTCAATAACCGGATGACGACCATTTTTAATATCAATGTCTGTACTTTCGTCAAGGATAGGTTTACAGTATTTACTGTTTATGGCCACTACCGCAAAACTTGATAGTGCGTCGAGGGTAGAGATAGTTCGTGCATTTTGCTGGATTTGCGGAACAAACTCGGCTGCGGCCAAAACCAATTCATGATATAATTTGAATTCTATTTCAAAAATCTTACTCTCAGCTGTAAGTATTTTCTCTTCATATACCTTTAATTCCTCAGTGATATATCTTTCCGCATTAACAAGGGTTTGTTTTCTTATCCACTCAGGGGGTACTTTATCCTTGTGGGCATTGCTTACTTCTAAGTAATAGCCGAAAACCTTATTGTATGCAATTTTTAAAGACGTAATACCTGTTCTGTCAGATTCTCTTCTCTGTATATCTACAAGGTAGTCTTTGCCTGAGAAGGCAATTTTATGGTATTCATCTAAATCAGGATCTACGCCACTTTGTATTATACCTCCATGGTTACTTACATGGGGAGCGTCTTCTTTAATTTCTTTTGAAATTCTTTCTACCAATAATGAGCAATCAGCCAGCTGATCTACATATTTCCTGAAAACCGGATACTCTTCTGATAAAGACAAAAGCAAGTCCTTAAGCGGGGCTATTTGCTTCAAAGCCCTGTTTAACTGTATAATTTCTCTAGGACTTATTCTTCCTACGGCAACTTTGGAAATAAGTCTCTCCAGGTCACCGATTGGTTTAAACAGCAATCGCAGATCATCTAGAATTTCTTCATTTTTGACCAGTACTTCTACGGTATCTTGCCTGTCTTGTATTGGTTTCAAATCTTTCAAAGGCAACACCACCCATTTGCGAAGCATTCTGGCTCCCATAGGTGTAATGGTATCATCCAAAATATCTATTAAGGGTACACCGCCTTCATGCTGTGCAAAAACCAACTCCAGATTACGGATAGTGAACCTGTCTAACCAAACAAACTTATCTTCATCAAGTCTGGTGAGGTTTGAGATATGATTAATTTCTTTATGCTCGGTATCCGACAGATACTGAAGAATAACTCCTGCCGCTGTAATACCATCTCTTAAGCTTTCAATACCAAACCCTTTTAACGTTGCTGTTTTGAAATGTTGAGTTAAGAGCGGATAAGAAAAGTCAAAAGTATAAGCCCAATCATCAAAACCGTAGGTGTTAAATCGGTCACCGAATAACTCTTCAAACCTTTTCTTATGCTGTTTGCAAAATATGACCTCTGCAGGAGCAAAGCTTTGGAGAAGTTTGTCAATGTATGCTGCCGATCCCTCTGTGGTCAAGAATTCACCAGTTGAAATATCAAGGAAAGAAATACCGAAATTGTCCTTTTGACCAAAATGAACCGAGGCCAGATAGTTATTCTGTTTAGTTTCGAGGACATTGTCGTTATAGGATATACCTGGTGTAACCAGTTCTGTTACGCCTCGCTTCACAATGCCCTTAACTGTTTTGGGATCTTCCAGTTGGTCACAAATAGCGACTCGTTCTCCCGCACGTACCAATTTGGGCAGGTAATTATCTAAAGAATGATGCGGAAAACCAGCGAGTTCCTGATTCGCTCCACCGTTGTTTCTTTTGGTTAATACTATTCCCAAAATTTTGGAAGCTCTTATGGCATCCTGACCAAAAGTTTCGTAAAAATCACCCACTCTGAAGAGCAACAAAGCACCAGGATATTTAGCCTTTATTTGGTTGTATTGTTTATTAAGAGGGGTTTCTTTCGGGCTTTTTGCTTTGGCCATTGTAAAGACTGGAAGACTTTGTTTTTATAGATTCATCAAGTAGTCAAAATTAGGAAAATCATCTGAGACTATGTTATTCCGGGGCGTTATTCCCAACCACTTAGAGATGTAAAATTTGCTACATGAGAGAACCGTATAATAGATTTAATACTTAATTGATCCAATTTAATTGTATGATATACAGCTCATTGGTTAAATTAAATAAAAAAAGTAGTCATGCCTTTTTACCATAAATTGAAACACCCTTCAGCCGAAAACAAACGATGTTTAACCAAGCTGATAGAATTAAGGGCTCAATTAAAAGCAGAAGTTCCAGAGAAAACGCAATCAAAACATTTGCTTTTTGCCACCTGGAATATTAGAGACTTTGATAAGCCTTCTTATAATTCGAGATTAAAGGAATCTTTCTACTATATAGCAGAGATTATTTCTCATTTTGATATGGTGGCCATCCAAGAGGTGTATAAGGATCTTAACGCCCTCAATAAAGTCATGGAGATTTTGGGTTCTGGTTGGGATTATATTTTTACAGATACCACAGAAGGGGGCAGAGGCAACAGTGAACGTATGGCCTATGTTTTTGATAAATCAAAGGTTAGGTTTGGCGGTCTGTGCGGCGAAATGGTGATTCCTCCTATGAGTGATGGAACACCGGTAGGGCAAGTTTGGAGAACTCCGATGATCAGTGGTTTTGAGGCGGGATGGGCCAGATTTATGATGTGCTCAGTTCATATACAATGGGGAAGCAATGATGCAAATAGTGCAGAGAGAATCAAGGAAATAGAGCATGTAGCTAAGTTTTTAGAAAGAAGGTCAAAAGATGAAACTGCCTGGGCACGCAAGCTTATCTTATTGGGGGATTTTAACATATTCTCACAGAAACATCAAACGTATGCCGAACTTGAAAAAAGAGGTTTCAAGAGCCCGAAAGAGTTAACTGAGACATATACTAATTTAGGAAAGGAAAAACGTACCTATGATCAGATATTATTAAAAGAAAGAAAAGAAAGATTTGAAGTAGTAAAAGGAGGAGCTTTTGATTTCACTAAAGCACTTTTTACACTGGCAGATGAACCGGTTTACAGGCCCCTGATGCTAAAAAAGAAAAAGAAAGAAACAGACCCTGATGAGTTTTATTCAAATTATAAGCAGTGGTCTACCCACCAAATGAGCGATCACCTACCATTATGGTTAGAGGTGAAAATTGACTATTCTGATGCTTACCTGTCAGATTTACTCAAAAAGCAGGAGTTACCTATTGTTTAATAGAAAGATAGACTTCAGCAAAACGCTTACCCATTTCTCTTTGAGAAACTGAATCAAAATGAATTTTATCTCCCTTTTCAGTTAGGTCCTGAGTATTAATCAAATAGGCATAAGCGTCTTTCTCTACGTATGAATTAATTTGTTGATTGATGGCTTGCCAGTGTTTATTGTTGTCTGAATAGGAGCCTAACTGGCCTAAAATTATGGGAAGTTCCGGCTTCTTGATTGATTCTCTGAAAGCAGACATCAAAATAGATAGGTTGTGCTCATGGGCATGAATTCTTTCTGGTTTTGCGTCACTTTCACCCTGATGCCAAAGAATGCCTTTGGTTTGCCCGTATTTCCGGGCAATTGACACTTTTTCTTCAAAGTTTGAGAATAGGTTAACACCTCTGTAAAGTTCATCGTTTATCCACTGGCTGATAGAGCTGCCACCAATCGCTGTAGGAATAAGTAAGATGCTAACTTCAGAAGGAATGCCACTTAAGAGTTTAGTGGCGAACGAAACCCCGCAATCGAGTCCTGTAAGCTTGGGCTCATACCAATGAAGTGGTTCTTTAGCATAGACTAGTTCGTTCTCAGAGTTAATTGTTAGAATCCTTGGATTGCTTAAAGTATCAGCGGGTTCTACAAAACCTCTGCCTGCCATGTTTGATTGCCCTGCAAGAAAAAACACCCAAACCTTATTGTTATCAGGTGGGTTCACTACTTTCTCAGAAGAAGTTGGGAAATTGACTTTCCATTCAGACTGAGCATAGGTCGTCATAGAAAAGATAAAAACGCTTAGTACAGAAATCAGTTTCATTAATAAATTGGGTTATTTTTTTGTCCACTCGTCAGTGAAATGTTCTATGCGTTTTTCTTTGGTAAACTTCTCTTTATTATACCCTTTAGACTGGCCCACAGGAATTGACAAAGCTTTCCAGTCGGTGTTCTTGATCATTTTACCCAAAAATAACATTTGTCCTACATGGCTTGCGTAATGAGCCAGCTGCCTGTTAATGGCATCGGTCACTGTTTGCCCCATATTTCTAATATAGATGGTTTTGTCCAAGTCTTCATCGGTTAGAGATCTTAGGGTGTTAAGCAGGCAGCTCCATCCTTCTTCCCATTTTATCAATACGTCCTCTTTTGAGTTCCAGTCATTTTTAAACTCATCATCTCTTTTACGCCAGGGTTTTTCTCCGTCAGAGTTTAAAAAGTCTGTCCAGCGTGAAAGCATATTGCCCCAAAGGTGCTTTGCGATGATGGCCATACTATTGCTGGTTTCGTTGTACTGAAAGAACATTTCTTCATCAGAAAGCTGAGCCATCGTGGCCTCGCCCAGGTGTTTATAATATTCAAACTGCTTTATTACACTTTGAAGATAGTTTCCGTTTGTGCTGCTCATGTTTTATAAAAATGTAAAGCCTTCGCAAAATTGCAAAGGCTCTAATCATAATTCAAGTTTAAGTTTTACTAACCAAATTGGAAAGGATATTATTTTCGAAATTTCCTTTTCCACATTTCTTGATGAAGTACAGAGTCTCTATTTGAAAGTGCATACAGGTAAATGGTAAGGCTCAAAGCTAGTATACCAAGAACTAAATTTGAGATTCCAACCCCTGAGGTATTTAAAATAGAATAGAGCATGGCGAAAATACTAAGCATTGTGGCTGCTCCCACCACATACAGCATTTTGCTGAGTGCTTTGCTTTTACTTCTCAATTCTGAGAAGGGCAAATTTTGTAGAGTAGAATTTTCCATCATAGTATAGCGTTTGAGATTTCGTAAATTAGGTTTGTACTAATATAATAAATTGTACAATCAACTCCTAATGAATGACTTATAAAGTTCGATGATTGTCTAAATATTTATTCGAACTTTTTCATTCGCTATACGAAAAACGAATACAAAAATGTAGTGTGGAGGTAAATTCTAGAGCAGTGAGTATAATTTCATGGCTATAAAGTTTAACAAGATACCAATAGATTATCTTTAATCGTATACGGTTAGCCTATTTTTGATTGAGTGGTCAATGCTTGTTTCATCATTTGGGTCAGTTTAAAAGCCCGTTTACATTAGAACTTATTCGTTTAATTCTCTGAAATAATTCAATATCAGTTCTTTTTTCTTTAGTTCATGTTATTAGAATAGAACTTTTTTTTCACAGTTTGCCCTTACGTGAGTTTAGCGAATGAATTTTGCTGATGATAGCCGAATATTAAATTACTTCTTTTCGAAGCAACCTTCAGACGCCACTTTAAGAGGCATTAAAAATTTGAATCTCCAGATTGTCAGAAGGAATTGCTAATCTATCCTGCATTTATTTGCCTACAGGCTTTTGAGACAAAGCTTGGGAGAAAACAAATATCGATAAAACGAAGCCTAATAGATGGGGCATATTGCTTGTCTTTGAAAGCAATATAAACATAAGTTGTCGAAAGTGATGTGGTAAGAGACGGGCGTTAATCTACTTATGATTAGTCTTCTATTATCTTCTTTACCCGTCCTTCTTCTCCGGTATCAAGCATTACTTTTATGCCATGGGTGTGGTTGGCAGATTTAGTCAAGATTCTCTTTACAAATCCTGAGGTAAGCTCTCCACTGCGTTGATGATGCTTCTGCACTATCTCCACTTCAGAGCCTACCTTTATATTTTCTCTTTGTGTACCGTCCATCATTTACAAACGCACAATTTCAGCCCCAATCGCGTTCAATCGCTTATCAATGAACTGATAGCCGCGGTCAATTTGCTCTATATTATCAATAATGCTATCGCCTTCGGCAGAAAGTGCCGCAATGAGAAGAGCTACACCTGCTCTGATATCCGGAGATGTCATTCTGATTCCTCTTAGAGGATGCGTTTTATCTAAGCCTACTACGGTCGCTCTGTGCGGATCACACAGGATAATTTGTGCCCCCATGTCTATTAGCTTATCTACAAAAAACAAACGACTCTCAAACATCTTCTGATGAACTAAAAGCGTTCCTTTAGCCTGAATAGCTGTAACAAGAATAATAGAAATCAAATCAGGGGTAAAACCAGGCCACGGAGCGTCATAGATGGTGAGTATAGAGCCATCTATTAAAGTATTGATTCTGTAATGATCCTGAGCTGGTATATGAATATCATCTCCTCTAAACTCCATTTGAATGCCCAGCTTTTTGAAGGTGTCCGGGATAATTCCTAATTCTCTTATTTGACAATCTTTTATGGTTATTTCTGAACCAGTCATGGCGGCCAGACCAATAAACGAGCCAATTTCAATCATATCAGGCAACATTCTGTGCTCACATCCGCCTAATTCTTCCACTCCTTCTATGGTCAAAAGATTAGAGCCTACTCCGCTGATTTTTGCCCCCATACTATTGAGCATCTTGCACAATTGCTGTAAGTATGGTTCGCAGGCAGCATTATAAATTGTCGTAATGCCAGGCGTCATTACAGCGGCCATTACCACATTGGCTGTACCGGTTACAGAGATTTCGTCCATCCAGACATAGTCTCCTTTCATTTGAGAGCCTTCTACAGTATAAAAAGCATCACCTGCTTCATACTCAAAAGTGGCACCCAATTTAGTGAAGCCTATAAAATGTGTGTCTAACGGCCTTCTTCCTATTTTATCCCCCCCCGGTCTGGGTGCTTTACCTTTTCCAAAACGACCAAGCATTGGGCCAAGAAGCATTATTGAACCTCTTAACTCTGCAGCTCTATCTTTATAACTATCCGTCTCAAAATATTCAAAGTTCACATCAGAAGCCTTAAACTCATAGTGTCCTTCTCCCAGCTTCGTTCGTCTTACACCCATGTCTTCTAATAGCTGCATGAGCTTATTTACGTCACGGATATCCGGGATATTACTGATTTTTACTGATTGTTTGGTTAATAGAACCGCACAAAGAATTTGAAGTGCTTCGTTTTTTGCTCCTTGAGGAATGAGTTCTCCTTTGAGTTTATTGCCTCCGGTAATTTTAAATGACGACATGTAATAGGAAAGTCTTAGGTGTTAGTTTCTTCTTTTCTTGTTGAATTTGCCGCGGTTGTTGCGGTTTTTGTTGTAACGCTTACCGCCCGATTTATTTTGACCCAGTGAACCGTTCGGTGTTTTGGCATTATTAAATCTGTTTGGCGTACGGTTGCCATCTTTAGGGTTGGCATCCAGAATGATACCGTCTCTACGTAGCTCATCTATTTCTTCCTGTAATTTGAATCCAGACAATTCCAGTATCTGATCTAAACAGGTTTTTACCTCAATGGTGTCTTTATTCCACTGAAGGAAAAAGGCTTGCATGAGCTTAACTAGGTAAGAGATAAAGGCTTTTCTTTCTCCTTTTGTAGGGGCCACAGTTGCCTTCAGAACCAGTAACTCCAGATTTCTTCCGTAGTATTTGTGTTTTAATTTAGACTGCCCATAAGGAATACGCATAGGTTTTTTACCTACGGCTTCTTTTGGTGGTGGAGGAAAAGGGCTGTCTACGTCAAGCTCAAAATTAGCCATGACGTAAAGGTCATCCCATAGCTTTTTAGAATAGTCATTGCCATCACGCATTTGGGGATGAATCTGACGCATTAATTCTATAAGTATATGGGCGTGCTTGGTACGCTTTTCTCTGTTTTCTACAGAAACTACATGCTCTACCAGCTTCTGGACATTACTTCCGTATTCTTTCATGAATAAATCTTGGAAATTCTATAGGGGATAATCCTTCTGAAACATTAGGAGTTTGGGAGGAAAACCTTTGTTATTTAACGTGCAAATGTAGCAAAAATACATGTAACCTTGTTATTTTTACCAAAATTCAATACCAAGCTTTTATGCTTAAATGGCTTTCCTATTTAGTTTCGATATCCTTCTTATTCTCAGCTTGTAGCAAAAAAGTAGTACCCGATGTGGTACAAAAACCGGAGATACCGCATTACGAGGCGGTCTACAAACCTTTGTTGGTTCCCAAAAGGGAATTCAGAGGAGTTTGGATAGCATCCATTGCTAATATTGACTGGCCAAGCCGTAGAGCCCTCAGCACTCAAGAGCAGAAAAGTGAGTTTTCTCAGTTGGCAGAGAATATGAAAAATCATGGTATGAATGCCCTATTGGCTCAGGTAAGAGCGGCTACAGATGCATTTTATGCCAAAAGTGCCGAACCTTGGTCTGAATGGCTGATGGGTAAACAAGGAATTGCTCCTAACCCATATTATGACCCCATGGACTTTATGATTAAAGAATCTCATGCCAGAGGGATGGAGTTTCATGCCTGGTTAAACTTGAATAGGGGACGGCATAAAAATGCCACTTCAATTGTGGATGACCATTTGATCAATAGAAAACCGGAGTGGTTTCTCTCCTATGATGGTTACACACTTTTCAATTTCGGTTTGCCTGCGGTAAGAAATTATATAAAGGATATTGTCGTCAATATTGTGAGAGAGTACGATGTAGATGGAATTCATTTTGACGATTACTTTTACCCATATAAAGTGACCGGTCAATCATTGAAAGATGAAGCCACGTTCAGACAGTATCCCAATGGTTTTAGAGATATAGAGGATTGGAGAAGGAATAATATTGATTTGATAGTCAAAGACATATCTGAGGCCATAGCCGCAGAAAAACCCTGGGTGAAATTTGGTATTAGTCCTTTTGGAGTCTGGCGTAACAAAAGTGATGATCCGCGGGGGTCTGATACCCGGGGCGGTCAGCCATCGTATGATTTGCTTTATGCCGATACAAAAAAATGGGCAGAGGAAGGGTGGATAGATTACATTGCACCGCAAATTTATTTTCCGTTTGAGCATAGATTGGTTCCTTATGGAACATTGACAGATTGGTGGGCTGAGAATCATGGGAAAGCCCACTTGTACATTGGGCATGGTATGTACAGAGTAGATGAAGAAAACAGTACCTCCTGGAAAGATCCAAACCAGATAGTGAGGCAAATAGATTATAACAGATACAGTAAAGACGTAACCGGAAGTATATTTTTCTCAGCTAATGGATTTGCAAAAAACAAATTAGGGGTAGCAGATTCTATCAAAACCCGCTATCAAACACCAGCACTGGCTCCCTTAATGCCTTGGAAGTCTGATGCGAAAGTAGAGCCACCAAAAAACTTTAGCTCTTCAGAAGGAAGCGGACAGTTAAAACTGAGCTGGACTAAAGGTGATGCTCATGCTTTTGTGTTATATAAGTTTGAAAAAGGAGAGGAGCTTAATCTGGAGAATCCTTTTAAGATACTTTCTATTCTTACTGATAATCAATATCTTGATAAAAGTCCTTCAAGGAAATCGGTGTATGTTTTAACAGCTTTGGATCGATATAAAAATGAAAGTACAGCCGTATTTTTGGAAAATTAGCCGGTATGAAACATCCTAAGGAAGTAAGTGAACAGTTAAAAGAAACTTTTAAAGCTTTTGAAGAGAGTCTTCATTCCTATTCTGAGAAAGAATTTGAATACAAGCATTCAGAAGAAATCTGGTCATTGGCTCAAATGTACGAGCATTTATACCTCTCTGCAATATTCTTCTTCATGGCGAATATTAACAGGTGCCTTGAGAAGCGAAAGGGTGAATTTGGTAAAGGTCCTAACGAGGCAGGTTTGTTTGTGATGGAACAGAATGCTTTTCCGGCTAAAAAATTTATAAGACCCGGCACAGGTAAAACGCCAGAACCCAGCTCAAAGGGTTTACCTTTCTATCAAAAGAACTTTGCCGGAATACTATCCCAATTGTTAGAAAAGGAGTCTTTAGTAAGTAAAGATGAAGGAGAGTATAGAACAGAACATCCTGTCTTAGGTTTTCTGAATGCAGCAGAGTGGTATTATAATATGGAAATACATCTCAGGCATCATTTAAGACAAAAAAAAGAGCTGGAGAGTTATCTGCCAGCTCCATCCACTTAATTGTACAGAAAATTAAGGTTCTAGGACTACGGCGGTTCCACTGGCGGTCACCATAAGCATGCCACCATTGCTTCCTACGGTTTCGTAGTCTAAATCTATACCCACAATGGCATTTGCACCCAATTTCTGAGCACGCTCTGCCATTTCTTTGACAGCCGTGTTCTTGGCTTCGCTTAATACTCTTTCGTAAGAGCCCGAACGGCCGCCCACAATATCTCTAATTCCTGCAAAGAAGTCTTTGAAGATGTTTGCTCCAATAATGGTTTCGCCCGTTACCAGGCCTTTATATGAGGTGATTCTTTTTCCCTCAACATTTGGGGTGGTAGTTAATAACATAGCTTTTCGTTTGATTCAAGTCTAATATACACTTAAATGCGGGTTTAGAATCAAAGAGATTTACAAGAGGATTGAAGAATTTATAAAAGGAAGTTTTTCAGGAAATGAATCTGACTTATTTCATTTTTGACCTTCTGACAAGAAAGGAATTCATGATATGATCAAAACCCTCATTGATATCTGCCTCAACAAAATCAATTTTATATTTTCCGCAACGAAGCTTTAATTCTTTGTAAAACGAAGTAACGGCATTTTGATAATATTCTTTTACCTGTGAAGGTTGAGCTCTTACCTTATCGCCGGTTTCAAGGTCAATAAACTCATAAGGTCTTTCTTCAAAGTCAAATTCCCGCTCAGTCTTTTTGTCTGTGACATGAAAGAGTAGTACCTCGTGCTTATTATGTTTCAGGTGATTCAGTGCAGAAAACAAGACATTGATGTCATCCATGTTTTCGAACATGTCACTAAAAATAACAACTAATGATCGTTTATTGATTTTATCTGCAATCAGATGTAGTGTCTCTGCTACCGAGGTAGTTTTATTGGGTTGTTCCTTATTAAGACATTTTTCCAGCTCAAGATAAATCTGGTGAATATGGCTTGGTGTAGATTTTACAGGAGTTTGCGTTTCGATTTTGTCCGAGAAGGTGGTTAAGCTTACCGCATCTCTTTGTTTTTGCATCAGATTTGCCAGTGTTCCGGCTGCGAGGCAACTGAAGAGCAGCTTACCCTTATTTTCTGTGGGATAGTACATTGAAGAGGAGGTGTCAATCAGTAAATGACATCTGAGGTTTGTTTCTTCTTCGTACCTTTTTACAAAAAGTCTGTCTGTTTTACCGTATACTTTCCAGTCGATATGTCTGGTGCTTTCGCCAGAATTGTACAGGCGGTGCTCTGCAAATTCAACAGAAAATCCATGAAAGGGAGATTTGTGTAAGCCTGTTATAAATCCTTCTACCAGCTGTTTTGCCAGTAATTCTACACTTCCATACTCTCGGATTTTACCCAGATCCAGCTTAGACATACACTATTGGTTTATTGATGGGCAGAATTATTCTGCCTCCGTTACAAATCCAAAGTTAGACGGATCTGCCGGACTAACATAAACAATTCCGTCAAGACCTACCACAGTACCTACTACATTGATTATTCCTCTTGACTTCATTTTTAGTTTTTCTGCCGCTGCTGAAGATAAGTCAATGACTCTTCCTTTTACGAAAGGTCCCCTGTCATTGACACGTACTAAAACCGTCTCATTGTTTTCAGGGTTTTTGACTTCAATCATAGTGCCAAAGGGCAATGTTTTATGAGCACAGGTGAAATCATATTTATTCATTTTTTCACCATTGGCCGTGGTTTTACCATGGAATTTTGGCCCGTAATAAGAGGCTTTGCCTTTAATCTCAATACCAAGAAGAGGACTTATCTCTTCCTCCTTGTTATTGGCACTCCAATTCTCCAAAAAATTGAAAGAAAAGCTAAGTGCCAGTATGATATAAAGAGTTTTTAAAATCATGACTGCAAATTTACCTAAAGGTTTAATAAAGAAATACTTCTGAGCTATATTTCTTTAATTTCCAAGTCACAAACGGCATTATTGAGTAATTGTTGCTCTCAAAGACTAAGAAATTGGTGATCTTGTCTTAAAAAATCTTAAACTAATTCTTAACACCCATCAGAAAATTTAGATTAATACTTGGAATTGCAAGATTTAAAAACCTATTTTTGAAATTAGTATTTAACTCTAAACCCTACAAGGATAGTGCAACGCGAAGATAGAGAAATGATCTTTTCAAAAAGAGTACGTGCAGGTAAACGCACTTATTTTTTTGATGTTAGAGCCACCAGATCAAACGATTATTACCTGACGGTAACTGAGAGTAGAAGACAGCAAAGAGACGGAGAGTTTATTTATGAGAAGAGTAAGCTTTTTGTATACAAAGAAGACTTCAATAAGTTTGTTGAGGCACTTCAGGAAACGGTAGATCATATTAAGGAGGAACTCCTTCCTGAGTTTGATTATGATCAATACGACAATCAGGAGGAGGAGTCTAGTCCCGAGGTAGCGGCTAAAAAAGATTCTAATCAAAAGGATGATACTCCGGATGAAAAAGAAGATGTTTTTAGCAACTCTGAACTAAAGTGGGAATAAGCAATCATTGCATCTCGCCAGAAAGAATTTCAGAAAGCCCCGTTTTGGGGCTTTTTGCATATTGGATCATTGCTTTCGCCACCTTTTTTCCTTCTATTGGCTTTGTATTGGCTGGCAATAAGAACTTAACTGCCGACATCACGGCCTGACCTACAGACTCCCCCAAACGGCTTTCTTCTCTGTCTCCCATTAACATAGATGGTTTGAAAACTCCTAAATGAGTATAGTTTAGTTTTTTTAGAGCTTGTTCTAATTCTCCTTTCACTTGATTGTAGAAGAAAAATGAATCGGGGTTAGAGCCCATGGCCGTTACTATCGCAAACAATTGAGCTCCTTGTTTTTGGGCTTGTGTAGCTATGGATAAAGGATATTCTTCATCTACTTTTCTAAAAGCTTCTTTAGAGCCTGCTTTTTTTATGGTTGTTCCCAGCGTACAGAAAACATGATCGGCTTTCAGGTCTGTGGCTGATAAATTCTCAAAATCTATAATCCTTTGTTCTAGTTTAGGATGATTTAGGTCTTGTTCTCTCCTTACCAGACTTATTACTTTAGCATATTGCTCAGAAGCCAACAGTTCTTTTAAGAGATGTTGTCCTATGAGTCCGCTTGATCCTGCAATTAATGCTGTTTTCATTTTTATATTTTTTCTTTTGAAATCAAATTTACTGATGTATCTATTTGTTAATCAGTGATTTAATCATGCCATTAAATACGAAGCCATGGAAGGGCAAGACAGCGTACCAATACAGTCTACCTGTAATTCCATGTGGTCTGAAAGTCGCATTCTGAAAAAGTTTGTCTCCCTTAATCCGAAATTCAAGCCAGGCCTCACCGGGTAATTTCATTTCTGCAAAAAGCAAAAGTCTGCCTTCTTCTTCATTAGCATAAAGTACTCTCCAGAAATCTACGGCATCTCCGGCAAATAGTTTGTCTGGAGATGTTCTTCCTCTTCTTAATCCTACACCTCCTACGAGTTTATCCATAAATCCTCTTAATTGCCACATCCAGTTTCCGTAGTACCAGCCATTACTACCGCCAATACCAAAAATCCGTTCAATAGTGTAAGACTTATCTTTGATTTTTAAGCTTCGGTTGTCTCTAAAGCAGCCATAAGAAGGCACGGTAATGAAATCGGAGATATTGTAGGCCAGATCGCCACTACTAAATGAGTCTTTCCAACTAGAGACTATTTCGTTATTCTGTATTTTGTTAAAAGCTCTTTTGAGTGCTTTTCTGTACGTTAGTGTTTCGGTCTTAATTATCTCTCTAATTCTATTGTCTTTGCATACTACTTCTACCTTCATACTATCTACCAGAGAAGCCGCTAATTTGAAAGATGTGGAGGTTACAAAATATAACCAATAAGATGAGAGCTTTGGCGTCATTACAGGCACTGTAAAAATATACCTGTTAAGTTTTCGTACGTGGGCATATTCCAGCAGCATTTCTTTGTAAGTCAGGATGTCAGGCCCACCTATATCAAAATTTTGATTGAAGGTTTTGGCGTTCAGGATGCATGCTTTTAAATAGCAGATAACATCAGATATGCCGATGGGTTGGCATTTGGTATTAAGCCATTTGGGAGTAATCATTACTGGTAATTTCTCCACTATATCTCTGATTATTTCAAATGACGCACTTCCAGAACCTATGATTATTCCGGCACGAAGAACGGTTAAATTATATTTCCCTTTTCGTAATTCATTTTCTACGTTTTTTCTGGACTCCAGATGTTTTGAGAGTTTATCTTCATTAACGATTCCTCCTAAATAGATTACTTGTTGAACACACGTTCTCTCTATGGCCATTCTGAAATTTTCAGCCGATAGTTGTTCCATTTTTTGGTAATTACCAGATGAAGCCATGGAGTGGACCAAATAAAAGGCTACATCAATGGAATAGGGGATAGAATTTAAACTTTCTGCATTTAGCAAATCCATTTCTAAAACGGTGATTTGATCTGCAAATGCTTCAGGCACTGAGAGTCTTTGAATATCTCTGGTGCCGCAATAAATATGATGTCCGTCTTTTGCCAGTGCTGGCAAAATTCTCTTTCCAATATATCCGGTAGCTCCTGTTAGTAGTATATTCATGAAATAGTGATTGACAATTTACCTCAAAAGTATTTCTCAGCCTTTCTTGTTACTCTTATGTTTAAGGTACGTCTTAAATGCAAATAAGGACACTTTTATACCATTTAAGAGAAAAAATATGCCTTGAATAAGTGATATATAGCTCTTTATAATTCATTTAACTATATTTGTTTTAATACAAGACTTTCCAAGAAGACAAACATTGACAAGAAATACCATACGGCTCATCATAATTTTGGGCTCTCTAGCCATAGCCGGAATTCTAGCTGTTCAGATTTATTGGGTAAAACGTGCTTTCACCCTGGAAGAGAATGAATTCAGGCAATCTGCAGTTCACGCACTTGGTGAAGTTGCCAATAATATCTCCCGTGTTTATCAATTAGCCGAAATAGAAACGCCTGTGGAGCAGCTTTCTGACGACTACTACGTGGTAAATTTAAGAACGCCACTAGACGCTCCTGTTCTGGAACATTATCTTAAGCAGGAATTCAAAAAGCATGACTTAAATACCAATTTTGAGTACGGAATTTACGATTGTGACACTGATGAAATTCGGTATGGAGGGCATGTAAATGCTGATTTTGTAACAGAAAATGTAGATCCGGCTATTCTTGAAAAGACAGATAAGTTTCTTAATTATTTCGCAGTTAAATTTCCTGACAAAAATAAACTTCTCTTCAAAAATCTCGATTTCTGGATTATTTCTTCCCTGATAACGTTGTTGGTAACCGGTTTCTTCGTTTATGCCATGATGGTTATCTTAAGACAAAAGAGACTGAGCGAGGTACAGCGTGATTTTGTTAATAATATGACTCATGAGTTTCAGACACCTATCTCTACGATCAGAGTAGCTACGGATGTGCTGAGTCAGGCAAAAATTCTGGAACAGCCAGAGAGATTTAAGAAATATGTTCAGATAATCAGGCAGGAGAATAATCGATTGAAAAATCAGGAAGAAGCCGTTCTCACCACTGCAAAAGTAGGTAGGGGTAAGTTAAAGCTTGATATTCAAATGCAGGAATTACATGCTTTGATAAATGAAACATTAGGGAGTACCAAAGCTGAACTGGGAGAGGGTTTAGTTTTAAATCTGAATGCCACTAGAACAACAATTTTTGCGGATAGGGTGCACTTGCTCTCCGTAATTAGAAACCTTGTCGAAAATGCCGTAAAGTATTCTAAAAAGCCGGTAAGTATAACGGTAGAAACCTTTAATTCGCCAAATGGATTGGTTTTGAGCGTTTCCGATAAAGGAATAGGAATTCCGAAAGAGTATCTGGGTAAAATCTTTAATAAGTTCTATCGGGTTCCTACTGGTAACGTTCACAATGTTAAGGGGTTTGGCTTAGGTCTGAACTACGTAGAACAGATAGTAAAAGCCCATAAATGGACAATAGCAGTGAAAAGCATTTATGGAGAAGGGAGTACATTTAAAATAGAAATACCACAAGAGAATTAAATATATAATGGCTAAAATATTATACGTAGAGGATGATGAAAATCTGGGTTTTGTAACCAAAGACAACCTGGAAGAAGAAGGATTCGAGATTTTTCATTATTCTGATGGTAAAGAAGCCTTTAAGAATTTTAAAAAAGAGAAATATGATCTCTGCCTGTTAGATGTGATGCTACCTGAGCTGGATGGCTTCTCATTGGCAGAAAAAATCAGAGAACAAAATCAGCATATTCCGATCATTTTTCTAACTGCCAAGACTCTTCAGGAAGATAAAATAGAGGGACTGAAAATCGGTGGTGATGATTATATCACAAAACCTTTTAGTATTGAAGAACTCGCTTTAAGAATGAAAGTATTTTTGAAGCGAAACACTATAACTGACAACGACAAAGAGAAAGATACTTACTCTATTGGGAAATATACTTTTAGCTTTTCTCAGTTAATGCTTGATTCAGAAGATGGAGAACAAAAGCTAACACATAGAGAAGCTGAGGTACTTAAATTTCTATGCGACAGACAAAATTCTGTAATTAAGAGAGAAGAAATATTAACCCAGGTGTGGGGTAGAGATGATTATTTTCTTGGTAGAAGCCTTGATGTTTTTATTACTCGCCTACGCAAAATGTTAGCTCCTGATGAAAGCCTGAAAATAGAGAATGTTCATGGGGTGGGTTTTCGTTTTGTGACGGAATAAAATCTGCTTTTATCCCTTTTTAGTTAAAAGAGTTTCTAAACTCTAAAGGAGATAATTCAGTCTTTCTTTTGAAAAGTTTACTCAGCGATTGTGGATGTTCAAAACCAAGCTGATAAGCTATTTCGCTAACAGATAAATCTGTGGTTGAAAGCTTTTCTTTTGCTTTCTCAATAAGTTTCTCATGAATATGCTGCTGTGTACTTTGGCCTGTTAATGTTTTCAGGACATTGCTAAGATAGTTTGGAGAAACATTTAGTCTTTCAGAGATGTATTGAACAGAAATAAGACCACTTTCCAGCTGTAAGTTCTTTTCGTAAAAGTCCTCTAACAGTTTCTCCAATTGGTTTAATATCTGATGGTTGTTCTTATTTCGGGTAATAAATTGTCTTTGATAAAATCGTTCAGAGTAGTTTAATAACACCTCTATTTGACTCACAATGATTTTTTGGCTGAAACTGTCAATATTGGTTTCATATTCCTGTTGAATGTTCTTGAAAATATCGATAATTATCAGTTCTTCCTTTTCAGAGAGAAATAGAGCTTCATTTAATGAATACCCAAAAAAGGGATATTTCTTAATTTTAGCAGCTAGAGGAGTCTTCCATAAAAAATCAGGATGAATAAGTAATAGCCAGCCCGATGGTTTCTTACCCGCCTGTGTATTGGGCTCTATACTTAAAATTTGACCGGGCGAAATGAACGACATTAAGCCCTCATCAAAATCATACTCTTGCTGTCCGTATCTTAACTTTCCAACGTTCCTTTTTAGTCCTAAGGAGTAGAAATTCAACAACCAGCGTTCTCCCATGAATTCAGGTAGGTTTTTGACCAGAGCATAGTCAATTAGGCTTATGAGCGGATGGAGGGGGCTGGCAAGCCCCCTTATTTTATGAAAATCATTGATTGATTCTATTTTTCTTAATTTTTTCATCTCATCATTAATGAGTATTTAAACCAGCATTCCGCCTGAAACTTCAATTCGCTGACCATTAATCCAGGAGCCTTCAGGTGTACACAAGAAGGCTACAATCCCTCCAATATCTTCAGGTTCGCCTACTTTTCCTAAGGCAGTAAGGTTTGAAATTATCTTTCGCTTCTCTTCGTTGTCCCTGTTGGTTCCACCTCCGAAATCAGTGGCTATGGCACCTGGAGCTATAACATTGGCCGTGATTTTTCTTCCACCTAATTCTTTGGCAAGATAACGCGTAAATACTTCAATTGCTCCTTTCATGCTGGCATAGACAGAGGAGCCGGGAAAAGAAAATCTTGTTAAGCCTGAGGAAATATTGATAATCCTACCGCCCTCATTTAAAATTGGCAGGGCTTTCTGAATGAAGAAAAATACACCTTTGAAATGTATATTTAACATGTCATCAAACTCTTCTTCAGTAGTTTCTGATATAGTTTTGTTCAATCCAGTACCGGCATTGTTAATTAAAAAGTCAAAGTCTTTTCTGGCAAATTCATTTTCGAGGCAGTTACCAAGTTTCTTAAAGAAATCATTGAACCCTTTAATGTTTGATGTATCTAAAGGTAAGGCAAAGGCTCTTTGACCAGACTTCTGTATCTCTTCTACTACCTTTTCTGCGGCAGACTTATTTGAGTGATAGGTAAGAATAATATCTGTACCTTTTTTTGCTAGTTTAAGAGCCATATCTCTTCCAAGACCACGGCTTCCACCTGTTATTAGGGCTATAGTTTTATCTGACATAATAAGTGATTTTTGTTTCTGCAAAACTCTGAAAAGTCGCAAGGGTACTTGTGTCTAAATCTACGTTTGTTGTATCCAAAAAATAATAGATACTGGCTTAATCGGTTAAATTGCGTCTAAAGCCTTAAATTCATTATCTCTTTTAATACAGAAACCACTAAGCCATTGAACAAGTTGAAATTTATTAGCTTCCTTTCTTTTGTTCTGATCGTATTTTTTTCTGCTCAGCAGACGCCAGACAACGATTGGCCCTCCTATAATGGAGGCTATGACCGCAACCATTTCTCAAATCAAAATCAGATTAACACGGAAAATGTCAAGATGCTCAAAGAGGTTTGGCGTTATTCTTCAGGTGGGGCAGATCTGTCAGGTAATAAAACTCAGATTCAATGTAACCCTATTATTATTGAAGGTATACTTTATGGAGTCTCGGCCGATCAACAGGCTTTTGCCCTGGAGGCCAAAACGGGAAAAGAGATCTGGAAAACCAATTTACAAATAGAAACTTTCAATATGACCAGCAGAGGGCTGTCCTATTGGACCAATGGTCAGGAATCTCGGATTTACTTTGGGTACGGAGCCTATTTATATTGCTTGAATGCAAAAAACGGAAAGCCAGTCAAAACTTTTGGCGATAAAGGGAAGATATACCTGGTACACGGTGTCAGAAGGCCAGGAAGTGATGAATACTTTGCTCTGAATACCCCTGTAGCCATATTCAAGAATTTACTTATTGTAGGAGGGAGGCTGGCAGAGTCATCTTCGGCTATGTTAGGAGATATCAGGGCTTTTGATACCATCTCAGGCAAACTGGTATGGACTTTTCATACTATTCCCCGGCCCGGAGAGTTTGGGTATGAAACATGGGAGAAAGATAATTACAAAAATTTAGGAGGTGCCAATAATTGGATGGGGATGGCCATCGACACAGAAAGAGAAATTATTTTCGCACCTACAGGTTCGGCAGCTTTTGATTTCTATGGAGGAAACAGAAAGGGGGATAATCTATTTGCCAACACACTTCTTGCATTAGATGCGAATACGGGCAAACGGATTTGGCATTTTCAGACCGTACATCATGACATATGGGATCGGGATATACCCGCTCCGCCTAATCTTTTCAGCATCCATAAGAATGGTGAAAAACTTGATGTAGTTTCGGTACTTAGTAAGCAAGGTTTTGTCTTTATCTTTGAAAGAGAAACAGGTAAACCCGTTTTCCCTATTGAAGAAAGACCTTTCCCGGCGTCTTTAATTCCTGGAGAACAAACATCTGAAACACAACCCATCCCATTAGTCCCTAAACCATTTACCAGACAAACATTTACAGAAGATGACATAAGTTACCTGGCAGAAAATAGGGAAGAAATCCGGGACACTTTACGCAATATGCATAGCGGACAGCCTTTCATCCCGCTGGGTTTTAAAAAGACTATATTTTATCCGGGTACAGATGGTGGGCCGCAGTGGGGAGGAGCAGCTGTTGATAAAGAAGGAGTCATGTATATTCCTGCCAAGCAAAATCCGGTGTACAGTAGTTTAAGACCCATTACAAAAGAAAGGGGGAAAGATGTAGGGAAGTCTCTTTACAATCAGTACTGTCAGACCTGCCACGGATTGAATGCTGAGGGCAATGAGGACGGCAGCTTTCCCGGAATTGTCAATATTTCGGAGCGAATGAAAAAAGAAAGGTATGTTCAGATTCTTCAAAAAGGAAGGGGAAGAATGCCCTCCTTTGCTCATATTTCAGAGGCAGATAAGATTTCGATTTATAAATATTTAAATGGCCAAAGTGAAGAATTGAGAGAAAATACTCAGGAATCAAGTGTAGAATATGTAGCCACGGGATATAATCGCTGGTATGACAATCAGGGCTATCCGGTTAGTAATCCACCTTGGGGAACACTCACTGCTATTAATATGAACTCAGGGGAGCATTTGTGGCAAGTGCCTTTGGGCGAATACCCCGAGCTAACGGAAAGGGGAGTACCATTAACGGGAACAGATAATTATGGAGGACCAGCCGTAACCGCGGGGAACCTACTATTTATTGCGGCCACAAAAGATGAAATGTTCAGAGCCTTTGACAAACGGACTGGTGAATTACTTTGGCAAGCGAAATTACCGGCAGCCGGTTATGCCTCGCCTTCTGTGTATGCTGTTAAGGGTAAACAATATGTGGTGATAGCTTGTGGCGGAGGAAAGCTGAAAACAAAATCTGGCGACTTCTATGTAGCCTTTGCTCTTCCGTAAATGAGGCGTCAAGAAGTTCCGTCTATTTATTGTTTAAGATATAGCCATCTTCCATTTCGATAATTCTATCGGTTTTGTTCGCGAAGTCATGATCATGCGTAACAATCAACATTGCCATATCCAGCTCTGTGCTAAGTTCTCGGAGCACATCAAATACTATTCTTGAGTTCTTACTGTCAAGGTTACCTGTGGGCTCATCGCCCATTATAATTTTGGGGTTGTTTATGAGTGCCCGGGCAATGGAAACACGCTGTTTCTGCCCCCCTGAAATTCTCGATGCTTTTTTATAAGCCTGATCTTGGATACCCAGGATTTCCAGCTTCTGCAAGGCATTCTTTTTGATGGTTGATTCGCTTTCTTTTCCTAGTTTAAGGGCAGGCAGCATGACATTCTTCAGAACCGTAAATTCAGGAAGCAGGTAATGAAACTGAAAAACAAAACCAATTTTTTCGTTCCGTATTCTGGCCAATTCATCATGTGATTGATGAGACATCGTTTCACCATCTATCCTAAGCTCGCCCTCATATTCGGTATCCATTGTAGAAAGGATGTAGAGCAATGTAGATTTACCACAGCCAGATTTCCCCATGATAGAAACAAATTCCTTACGATAAAGCTGTAAAGAGACATCCTTCAAGACATGAAATTTGACAGGCTCTAGAAAGTATTTATTGACGTTTCTGGTCTCTAATATGGGAGTGTTTTTAGTGATCATTGGCCTCTGATAATTTCTACTGGATCTATGTTTCGGGCCTTTCTGGCAGGTAAATAGCCGGCAAGAAAAGTGGAGATTAAGGCGAAAACTATTCCTGTTAAGTAAAACAATGGATCATAGTTTATGGGATAGGTTTTAATGGTGGGTAAAGCTTCCGTATTGAAGGGGATATTGTCAATAATGACAGAAACACCATATCCCAAACTAAGGCCTAAGGCGGCTCCCATGATACCTATAGCCAGGGCTTGAACAATAAACATCAGCATAACATCAGTACCTGTGAATCCGGTGGCTTTTAGAATTGCTATGTCATTCATTTTTTCATAAATAAACATATTCAGGATGTTGTAAATACCGAATCCTGCTACAATTAAAAGAGTGATGGATACAGCATACGAAATCAAGGTTCTGATGTCTGAACCGGTGTCAAATTGGGCATTTGCCGTTTTGATATCCATGGCTTTTACATCATAAATATTCTCAATTACTCTTGAAAAAGGGACGGCATCTTCCAAATCAATTAGTTTCACATGAATTCTGCTTATGTAATTACCACCTACTCCCAATATTTGCTGAGCCATCTTTAGATTGACATAACTTTGAATATCATCTACATCAGCTAAACCACTCTGGTAAATACCGCCTATAGTCAATGAAAAGTTGGCCCCATTGGTATTAGAAACCTGAATTTTATCTCCTACCCGAAGAGATAAGTTTTTTGCAATTCCAGAACCCAGAAGTATGCTGTTTTTTTTCTTGATCAGACTGTTGACATCACCTTCTACAATGTATTCTTTGAAGTTAAATAGTCTGACCTCTTCATTTACTTCAATTCCGTTAATAATTCCGTTCAGATTATTTGTGCCCGCCCGGTAAAATACTTTACAGGTGGTTTGTGGTGTAGCTCCTTTTACTTTATCGTTTTTCTTAAGTTCTGAAAGGATGGGTAAAGCATTGTGTATTCTCTCCAAACGGCTTTTAGGTTTTACAGATTCAATATGATTTAGCTGGTTCGCGGCGTTTAAATAACGGTCTATGGGCTGAGTCACCGTAGGCTCTATTTTATTGTAGATCTGTACGTGAGGAGTCCTGTTAAGTACTAGTCCGTCAAGAAGCTCATTGAGGCCGGTCATAAAACTCATCATGATAATAAACATGCCTATACCGAAAGTGACACCCAATGCCGCTACCGCTGTTTGCTTTTTTTTAGCAAAAAGATGAGTCTTTGAGATATCAAGAATGATTAGAAAGTTACTCATCTTCAGTTGGCTTTATTAGCGTGTCAGTGGAGTCAATGCCAGATATAACTTCTACGAATTCCAGATTCTTTATACCTGTTTGAATTTCTTTTTCTCCTTCTGTGGTTTTTACCCTGTTATTTGGCAATAAATACCCCGCTGGTATAACCATGGCCTTGGTTCGTTTAGCAATGACAATATTGGCTTCGCCGCTTAGTCCGTTGTAAAGTTTATCGGGAGCATTAATAAAGCTGCCTTCAGCTCTGAAGGTTTGTGTTCGTTCATCCTTCTTGGGTAAAATCTGGTCAATTTTTGCCTGAAATACTTTGGAAGGAAGTGCATCCAATACAACATAGGCCGTATCTCCGGTTTTAATTTTGGCAATATCTACTTCATCAATATCCATAAGGAGTTTGTAAGTATCTGCAGTACCAATTTCTCCAAAAGCCTCCTGTGAACTGATTAAATCTCCCTCTTCTTTATTAATCGAGTACACTTTACCGTCTATTTCAGATCTGATGATATAATCAGATAGTTGACTTCTTTCTGTTCTGGTTCTGTTCAGGGCTTTTTGGTAATTGTTTTCAAGACTGATTTTGGTTTGAGCATACTTTTGTTTAAGAATCTCATATTGTTTTTGTGTGGCTTGATATTTAAGTTTTAATTGCTCGTAATCCAGCTTTTTACCAATATTCTGTGCCCATAAATTTTCCTGCCTTTTAAAATTGATAGAATCTAATGCCAGCTGATCTTTTGTGGTTTGAATCTCCAAATTGATATTCTTCAGAAGGTTATTATTCCCAAGATAATTTGATTTGGCTTCTTGAAGATTTAACTCAGCAGTAGTCAATTGACTCTTAACATCTTCTGTTGGAGTAATTTCAAAAAGGATCTGTCCTTTTTTTACCAATTCGCCTTCGCTGACGTATACTTTTTTGATAATGCCAGAGCGGATAGATTGGGGGGAATAGAAGATCTCAGGGCTAAGCTTTAAAGAAGCATAGACAGATTCTGTAATGTCTTTTAAAGCGGGCTTTACTCTATCATTCTTAGCATCATTATTACAGGAAATACTGAGAAATAAAAGCAATGTCAGTGCAGAAAGTATCTTCATATTTTTTAGAATTCTTCGCTTGTGCAAATGTTAAATCGTAGTAGTTGAGTTTTCAATGTCAGTAGCTAAAAACAATGTGCTTCACAGATAAATGAGATGGTTAAGATCGCTGAATAACAAAGGTGGGTTAAACACAGAGGGCTTAATCATGCTTTATCATCTATATGTCTAAGATAGAAAGATATCTATTCTCTCTGCTGTTTTTGGCGGGTTTTGCAGCTGATAGTGAGTAAACTCATAATCTTTGAGAAAAAAGATGTGACTAGATCATAAAAATAAGCTTGGTATGAAAAAGCTCTGAACTCTTCAGGCTTTCGTTAAGCATAGATTTTTTACTTTTTTCTTACATTGATTCTCCAAATCTGAAGGTAAAATGGCACGGCTGATTAAAAAAATGCCTCAGGTTATTTCCTTTTTAACCTGATGACAGGAGCCAGAAGATGTGGAGCAAATGGCTTTGTGGAGGTGTCGAATTCCTTTCTTGCCTCTTTGCCAAGTCGGTCGTAAGCATCGAAAACCAGCTCTGCATATGCCAAATCAATAATGGAATTCAGGCTATCGGTTTCTGTATGATATTCATAAGAAGGTTTGGCTTTGTACGCATAAACTGGCCCGCCCGAAATAGCGTATTCAATAATACTGGAGCTCACCTCTATTCTGTTGTATCCTATTTCCATTTTATCTATCTCTGTAAGTTCAGACTCGTCAATAAAATAGAGAACGCAGTTTATTTTTTGTGAACTATCTGACATGATATTAAGAAAGATGCTTTGCTGAAAAGGAAGGGTATCCTCTCCATGTAAATAGTATGAATCATACTCTAGAAGCTCCTTAGGTAAATTGGGATCCATGTTAGAGCCGACAAAATTCCATTCGCGAATAAAACCATTCAAGTGAACATAGTAAAGTGAATCGTGATAAGGATGGCCAAGCTGATCCATGACATTCTCCTTTGAAGTAAGCGATCCATATCCTATGAGTCCAATCTTCCCTTCTGGAACAATAAGTGGCGTCTTCTCTGTTTTGGTTTGACAGGCAATAATCGTTATGAATAGAAAAATCAGGGTCGATTGAAAGAGCTTTTGAAGACTTTTCATGGCGGAGGCGTTTTGTTCACTATTAACAGTTTTAAGGTCGATTTAAGACCTGAAAAAACAAATGAATTTATTCAAAAGAAATGATCGCTTGATTTAATTTGCTAATAATTAATTAACCTTTTAAAGTCAAGGGTTTAAACACCAGGAAGTTCGTATATAATCATTTGCAAATAGGGAAGAGGTTTTAATATTGTAAGTCAAAAAGGCCCTTTAATTTGCCCATTCAGGTTTAGGGAAAGTTCTAATAGGTGAATACCGCAAATAGCTATCAAAAACGCCCGGATCAGGTCCTGTTACTCTTGGATCATTGCTTCGTTTTAGCTCACTAATTAAGGTGGTCATTAGTTTAGTTTCAATGGCCCTTATGTCCTCTTTTCCATGTAAGTTATTCAGGCAATTTGGGTCTTTGACAATATTGTACAATTCAAATTCAGGTCTTTTGCCGAAAGAAAGTTCCAAGTATTTCGCGATTTCAGGGTCTTTGTAATTTTCGATAAGGAAGGTTTTGGAAGGACAATCATCAATATCAGTAAAGGCAGCGTCAGGGATATAATTTCCCTTTTCATCCAGGCCATAAAGTGGCCAGTAAGAACCATCTTCTCTTTGGTCAGACCTTTGCGGTGCACCAGCCGGCCACCTTCTCGACTCCATGTTCCAGATATAAATATAATCGTTGCTACGAATCATCCTTTGTGGGTATCCCCAATTCTCATATCGCGAGCTGGAGTGCCTTTCTCTTCCGGCCAGTACAAAGTCTCTGTTTTTATCTATTTTTCCTTGTTTAGAGCTTCTGAGTAGATTAAGAAAACTTTTGCCAGTAATCGGCATCATTCCTTCAGGACTGGTATTGGTCATTTCCAGGATTGTTGGAGCTATATCTGCAAAGCCTATTAAATCTTCTACAATTCTTTTTCCGGGAAAGGCTGCTGGGTAGCGAACCGCAAAAGGCACATGTACACCGTATTCAAAGCTATTGGCTTTAGCTCTTGGGAAAGGCATGCCATTATCTGCTGTCACAATAACGATTGTATTGTCGAGCTCGCCAATACGCTCTAAATAGGTCAGCATTTTTTGAAGGTGTAGGTCAAACCACTCTATTTCCACCGCATAGTCCAGCAAATCTCCCCGGATTTCATCATTATCCGGTAGAAAAGCAGGAACTTCTTTGATGTCGGAAAGCTGTTTGCCCATTCGCTTCCAGGAGCCTTTTTCATATTTCCTGTGTGGTTCAGAGCCACCATACCAAAAGAAAAATGGCTTTTCACCTCTCACATTTTTCATAAAATATTCGAAATTCTCGTAATAATTGAGGTTTCTTATTCCTGTACTAAAACGGTCATCGTTCTCTGTGGTGTAGTCTATTTCACTGTAAGAAAGACCACCGGCATCAGTTCTTCGCCATAAAGAGTCTTTTTCATTTCTGGCATATTGAAATGGGCCTACACCTTTGCCTGTTCGGCCGGTAACATAGCCGTTATTATCCAGGAGGTCAATGAAAGGGACATGTTTGGCCATCCAGGAAGAGGCATGCTGACCAGACTGCTCATTTTGCCAATGATGACGCCCGGTAACTAATGCACTTCTGGAAGGGGCACAGCCCGGCGAGCCTGCGTAACAATTGGTGAAATAGATTCCTTCACTGGCGATTTTATCAAAAGCAGGGGTGTTTACAAATGTGGCTCCGGCAAAACCCGTATGAAAATAGGATTGGTCATCGCTGATGGCAAATAAGATATTAGGAGGCTTTTGCTCTTTGGTGCTTTTCTCAAAAGCCATGAAAGAGAGACTTATCAGCATTATCAAAAGTAGGGCCGTATTCTTGAACATATTCTGTTTCGTTTTAATAGGTAAAGATTTTGCACTTGATAGCGTCCGCTATACGTCACACTATTTTAAAAAATGGTCAAAGTCTATACTCATTTTTTCATTGACTAAAACCAACAGGAAATCACTTCCCCATCCATCTGACCAAGGATTAAATTCCCTGATTGCTTTTGTTTCATATGTTCCTGAATAAAGCATGCGGCCACTTCTTGGATTGAACCAAAAAGCCTTTACTTTTTTGGCTTTCATCTTTGATAAATCAATTTCCAAAGCTGTACCTACCGGAGTATACGCCAGAGCAAAATCACGGTTCTGGCCTAGGGCAGCAAGGGCGTATTTCTGACCTTGTGGATTCTCGCTGGTAATAAGGCTCTGATCTGATCTTATCTCTTGCCAAGGCAAGGCTTCGAAGAGTTCTTTCATGTATTTCATTTGCATAGAACCTGGTAAATCCAAGGCAGCAAACCAGTCTGTTCTGGCTTTTAGCATTGGTTTTCTACTTGAATCATACATTTGCCAGATATCGTTGCAGCCGTATGTATATCCGGCAGCACCTGCCAGTACGCTCCAGTAGGCAGAAATCCGCACATCTGCGTCATCCAGCCATCCGTAATATTTGTTTTCCCAAAACCTATCCAAAATATTCTCATAGCGAGCCTCACCATTAATGATGGGCCTATTTATTTCTGAGGCTTTACTCTCCAGTACGTATTTGTATTCTGTAGCAAGACGGCTATGGCCGCTTTGATACATGTCTAAATCGAGCCAGGAATCTGTAAAGAAATCTGTTGCTTTTTTACTTCCTGCCGGATGATAGGAAATCAGATGTCTGCTGTCTGCTTTCCTGATTCCTTTGGCCATTGCTCTGACGATGGAAAAGTGACCGTCAGTTTCAGGAAGTCTGTCTCCGCCTAAAATCCAGATAAGGTTATTATGATTGACGTATCTTTTGGCCAATATTTCTCCATATGTTTCGGCATTCTGTTCATTAAAAATCTCAGGACCCACGCCCCATTTCAGATTGAACTTATCTCCCCATGTAGGTAATAAAGCCACATACAGGCCTAGCTCATTGGCTTTGTTCAGTACGTAGTCTACAAGCTCAAAATACTTTTCATTGATTTGAGTAGGGTCATTTTTAATCAAAGGTTTTTCACCATAAGCATTTGGTTCATTCAGACCATCCAGTTCTGCTAAAACTACTGTCTGAATGACAGTGAAACCTTTCTCAGCTCTATTGGTAAGATAGCGGTCAATTTCCTCTTTTTCCAGACGGTGAATCAGCTCCCAGGCTGTATCTCCAAGCCAGAAGAATGGCTTTTTTGTTTCAGTTTCTATATACTGTTTATCATCTGTGATTTTCAGTAAGGGTAGCTTTTGGCTAAAGGCCGAAAAGGAAAACAGAATCAGAAGCAAGGACAGGCGTTTGTTTTTCATTACAGGGTTGAATTATACATAGGTGGCGAACCACCTGGAATTTTATTGACAGGTTATTGAGTAATTTCAATAGTCATCCAATCTAAATAAAATGGAGGAATTCTGTGCAGGTTTAATCCGAACTATTGACGAATCTCAAAGTATGTTTTGCCTGAACGTTCAAATTTCTTTCCGCCGTTTTCAAGAATGGCTTGCTCAGTAACAGCCAGAATTCTATCGACTATGTCTGAGATGCGGTTATAGTTTGGCAAATTATCTCTTAAATAATTAATGTAGGTATTGTTAAATGGTACGGTCCACTTACCCCTTGAAGGTAGTTCTAAAAGTAAGTTTTCAGGTATTCCGGCAGATCCATTGATCACGCCTAATAGACCTGCACAAGTAGCGGCCTGGTTATCGCAGTCATAGCCGGCACTAACCGCAATGCCTACCGTTTTTAAAAAGTCACCTTCTCCGTAAAGTATAGCCATAATTCCGGCCAGACCGTTCACAAAAGACGATAAATAAGGGTCAGGCACCTTGAAATCATCTACATAGTCGTAATACTTTTGATGTATTAATTTTCGGGTTTCACGCCAATCTTGATTCTCTTTGTGCCATCTGACTACGTCAATCATCCCTCTTTTATAAGGACTGCTGTCTGGTAGAGAAGCTGCGGCTGATTGGACAAGAAGGTGAACGTCTTTCTCAAAAAACGCCTTGCTGTACATTATTGCATAAGCTTTGGTAGCGTCTACTGCCCAACCGTCACACATTATTTTTGCTCCCCATTCGGCTCTTTCTACCGCTTTAGAGGTCATGCCTGGATAAAAAACGCTCCAGATCTCGTTCACGAGCTGAGAAGTAATACGATACCAATAGGGATTGTTCTCTTTACTGCCGGTGGCCGGTGGCAGCATTCCTTCTTCCATTAAATCTCTGGCTTGTCTGTTGGCTGCCCAAATAAAACGGTTTATGTGGGCTTTCCACATATCTGTGATTTCCTGGTAGCTAATATCAAGTCCGTATTTTTCTACGGCATGAAGCGTAACAAACTCAATATCCGTATCATCATCACTCCATGCTCCACCCATGGCATCGGCCATAATATGTCCGTAAGAACGGCGATCGTTCTCATTCATATTTAACTGATGGGTTTCCAGATCATTTACTGTAAAGTATCGGTCAATAATGATAGGAATAGGCTCCTCTCTATATACGTTTTCAAAGGGGAATCCCATGTAGTTGCCTACTAATTGGCCTAGCCAGTAAGCTTCAATTTTATCGCGGAGTTCCTGTTTTTCTATGGTTTTGAACGTCTGGCCAATACTAAGACTTTGTATAAAGCATAGAGCAAATATTAGAAGATAAATGTGTTTATATCCGGTAAAAGGATAAATGGGTTGACTTTTTTGACAGGGGTTAATTTTCATTTCTAAGGGCTGAATTATCTAATTTCTAAGATAACATTAATCTTAAATCTGATACGTATTTATTTTAACCAGTAGACCTCTTCCAAATTTTTCTCAGGATGTGGGAAGCATATAAAATGAGAAGAGGTTATCTCAGTATTATGAGAAATTCAAATGGCTCAGCAGATTCTTATAATGCATAAAAAGAAAAACCACCCGGATTAGTGGGTGGTTCTGACAAATTCAGGTTTATTCAGTTTATTTTGGCTGAATAGGTGCTTTCTTAAGTCTTCCCCAAGCTATAAAAAGAGCGATTGCCATGAGAATCAAGTTCATTCCTATGCCGGAGAACTCTCCTCTGGTACCGTGAAAGATTGCTGCTAGAAGCATTACAGTAGCTAAACCTACGGCCGCCCAACCTGTTAAAAATGGCTTTATACGGAGAAGGGCAGGAAGTATAAGACCAAGACCGCCCAAAAGCTCACTCAGTCCAATAAAGCGAACGAGTGCCTCTGGTGTGTTTGTAACCCAAGGCAATGATTCAGCTATGGTTTCTATCGGTTGAGCTGATTTCATTAAACCTGCCATAATAAACATGGCAGCTAAAATTGTTTGAGCAATCCACAAGACTATGTTTAAAGGCTTTGATGTTTTTGTTTCAAGTGTCGTCATTTTTTATTGTTTTAAATTGATGACGCAAAATTGGCCAGCTTAAAACAATAAAAACTTAAGGTAGTTTAAGATATTCATTTACCTGCCACTTTTCTGCGTATCTCGCTTAAGTATTCGGGGGTAATGCCTATATAAGAGGCGATTAACTTTAAAGGTAAACGCTGTGTAAGTGTAGGGTAGGTCTGGATAAAATCCTGATAACGTTCTTCGGCAGTAGAGCTGAGTAACATGCGGGTACGTTTATTACCGGCTATTATATTTCTGGTAAGGGTTTTAATTTGGTCAAGAAGATCTTCTCTGCTGGCCAGTTCCCATAAATCATTCATATCAGTACGTACCCAAAGCACTTCTGTGTCTTCTATGGCATCTATGTAAATGGTGGAGGGCACTTTATTAAAAAGGCTGTTCATGTCAGAAATGAGCCAACCTTCAGGTGCAAATTGAATGATATGTTCTTTGCCCGCATCATCGATGAAGTAACTTTTTAAACAACCCTTAATTACTTTACAGCCAAACTTACATACTTCGCCTTCCTGCAGAATAACGGTTCCTTTTTTAAAGAATTTCACCTTCTTAATATCAAAAAAATCCATTTTAGTGGTTTTAAAGACAGCTTAATTTAAAAGAGCTCTCAGGTGAAGAAAGGTCTATTTGTAAACTTTATCTGGCATTAAATTGCTTTCAAAGATAGATAAAATATAGGCCAGAGTGTAAATACAATTCCTTTAAGCCACTACAAGTCCTATGGAGTTCACGATTCTTTGACCTTTCCAGGTAGAAATTTACAGGTCAATAATGGTGGATTTGATTTCAGATTAGCTTAGACTTTTTTTAAATGCTGTAAACAGATTGTTCAGCTCTTTTTTTGTTTTCTCATCAGGTATTTTCTTGTCGGTAATTATTTTACCCTTGATACCACTTATTAGCAGTGTCGTATCATCTGAGAAGGTACTTTGAAGAGTTTTCATAATTAGTTTAAGTTCTTCATGTCCTTTCTCGCCGCTGGCCGAGGCAGTAATAATTCCAACGGGTTTGTTAGAGAAAATTGTTGTGGAAACACTCCATTCCAGAGCGTTCTTTAAGGCACTTGGAATGCCGAATATATATTCTGGTGTACAAAAGAGCACTCCGTCTGCCTTTGAAATTTCATTTCGAAACTTCTTAATGGCCTCTGGTACCTTGTGATCCGTTAATTCCGTTCTGAAATGTGGTAATTCACTAAGGTTGTCAATGATTTCGAATTCCATTTCTGAACTATACGTTTCTTTAAGGTAGTGTAGAATGGCAAGATTGCCTGAATTCTGACTGGCACTGCCGCAGAGTCCAATAATTCTTTTTTTAAGATTCATCTAAATGTTAATGCAGTTTATTGAAAAGTATTGAATCAATTTCCAGGTATTTTTCTTTCATAGTGCTCAGCCCAAAAGCGGCAGCTGAGGCAGCAAAGACTGAATAGTCAAAAGCTCCTTTCACTCCCGTAGAGAAGGTGATAGCCAAAGCAAAGAGCAACATGAGGTATCCACTTAACCTGGCAATTAATTCTGTTTTTAAGCCAACGATAAGGCATAAACCAAAGAGTGCTTCGGCCAAAGTGGCTATGAGAGCTACGGTTGGGATAAATACCTGTGGTACCCATGGATTCATTGCCTGTGTACTTTCTACAAAGCTTCCCCAATTGCCCCAGGCAGAAACCTCAGCCGGCCATAGGCCAAGTCTGTCAGCTACGGCCGATAAGAAACCTGCTGCAATTCCGAATCTTAAATAGGTTTTGATTAGGTGTGTTTTCATTCTATTCGTTTTAAAATCATAGTTGAACATTCTTAGGCTGTACACTTTAGTGTATACCTACTCTAAAGTGTACAGCCTAAGGTTAATGGTTTGTATGTGAGGGTATTAAGGGGCTTGTGCTCTGCAATCCTAAGATTATTCCGGGAGTATGAGTTCTTTGGCTGTTCTTGGATGAGTTACTACAGCCAATAACTTGGTTATTGTTGTTGCACTGGGATTTCTGCCTACTTCGTGTAAAGCCATTAAGGGCTCGTAAAATGTTTCGCCTGCTTTAAGTGTTTTAAGGGGCTGTCCTTCCACTTTAAAAACATACTCGCCCTCTAACACATAGCCATAAACTGGCCCGGGATGACGGTGCGGACTGGATTCTTGTTTGGGTTGAATTATTAGCTCAACGGTAGAAACGCGAGCTGCCTGACCGGCGACTTTTTCTTCAATATCCACCGCAGAAATAAGCTTTATTCCTGAAGCCATCTTCTCATTTTGAGCATTTACTTTTAACTGAAACAGGAGAAGAAAAAGTAAGGGAGGCAGTAGGCTGCGTTTGTTCATGATAATCGTTTTTAAGAGTGATAAATTGTTCTTGACAAAACTAAGAAGCAGCAAACGCCTGCCTTTTGACAAATGTCAAAGAATGTAAAATCAAGGACTTTTTCTTATCCTGCTTAGGGTTTCCTGGGTAATGCCAAGGTAAGAGGCAATGTGACCTAAATTGACTCTATTGAGAAGCCCTGGCTTGTTATTCATTAAATTATCATACCGTTCTTTAGCAGAATAGAATAAAAATTCTTCAATTCTATCGGCTCCTTCGGCATAAAGCTGTTCCAGAATTAACCTCATGTATTTTTCATAATGAGGATGCTTTTCTAATAAGGAATGCAGAGCCTGATAGGAAAGGGCATGCACTTCACTGTCTTCCAGTAATTCCACATTGTATCGACTTCTTTTTAGGCTTATTACACTATCAATAGCTGTTATGAGCTCACCTTCGGCGGCAATATGAACTGTGATGTCTTTTCCTTCTTTATAAAAGAATGTTCTGGCCACGCCTTTTTGAATGAGGTAGATATGGCGGCAAATCCGACCTTCTCTGTGTAATAAATGTTTTTTGGGTAAATGATGTGTTTCCAGAAGACTCAAAACCTCAGAAGCTAAGTCTAAGGGTATCATGTCACTTAAATTATTGAAATTCATTTTTAATGCTATGGTAATTAATAATAGGGTGAAAGATGGAGAACAAATTAGTTCTACCATTCATTTTTAAACTCAAATTTTTAAAGCAAAGATTATTTGGGGAGACAATTTAGCTTAAGTAAATATCAAACCAAAAGGAGTGAAAGGACTGCTCTTGAATATCTATTTCATGAGCTCTACTGGCTGCATAAAAGAATAGCCGAGGCAATTAAGCCTTGGCTACTTTTTCAGTAAAACTGTACATTTTTTCATAAACTGAGGATGGCCAATGACATGCTCTATGATAAGCCAGGCTGCCGCACTTGCTTCCTGACCTACTTTATCAATGCTTGGGTAACCGATGGTCTCCATGATTTCGTCTAAAGCCTCTGCATTGTGCTTGTGAATTTTCGCCATTTCTGCATGATTACCCTCTCCCAACTGGCCGCTTTTCGCAAGTTTTTCGCGGAATGCCAAGTCAGCATTTCTTAGTGTAATTAGTTGGTCTGCAAATTCGTGGTAAATCATAATTTTTGCCTGACTGAGGAGGTCTTATTTAGTTTGCTTTCTTCCTGGATAATAAGGGTTTTAGGTGGGAATTGCTTATTGGAGTGAATTGATAAATTGATATGGTTTTAAGATAAAGCTAGCAATTTTTTAAAAGGATGAGGCAGCCGTTCTTTCAAAAGCGTCCAATTCTTCCAGGTGGCTCCTAACTTGATTGGCCATTTATCGCAAGTTTTTTTAGCGGGATTTAAAAGGATAACTTCTCTTTTGTTAAGATTTAGGTATCATGGCCCAAAGCCTGAGTTTAGCTTCCTTATTTTTTTAGCTTCATATGTAAAATAGGATAAGGTTTTCCAGAAGAGTCCAATTCAGAACGGCCGATTACTTCAAATCCATTTTTTTTGTAAAAACCAAGGGCTTGTTCATTCTGCTCGTTAACGTCGACTTTCGTAACATTTAGCTTTTCAATAGAGTAATTCAATAAAGTTTGGCCAATTTTCTTACCTCTGTATTCAGGGTGAATAAAAAGCATTTCTAAATTACCCTCTGCAACACCCATGAAACCAACTATGTTATTTTCATTATTTTTTATACACCTTAATTCTACCGCATCTAAATACATATTTAAGATTAACGGTTTAAAATATTCAATATCTTCTTCTTTAAGGAAGTGGTGGGTTGCTCTAACCGAAGCTTCCCAAACATTTACTACTTCCTTATATTCAGTTTTGTCTACATTATCAATTTTCAGTTTCATTTATTATGAGCTGTTGGTATAAACATCTCTTAAAAATACTACTTACAAAAACGTCACTAATTATTTATCAAACTACATTGTATAAACAAGTTCAAAACTTTATTCTAAATCTGCAATGCCCATTTATTTAATGGTCATACTGAAAAGGGAAAGGCTGTTGGATATGGGAAGTTTTATCCGTGAAAAGTAAGAAAGTCGGGTCCTTAAAGGCTTTCCACGTGAGAAAAGAACTATATAAATTAATCGTATCATTTTTGGTGGATTTAGCTATTGCTTATAAGGCTAAGGTCCCCATTAAGTATAAATCCTTTTGTAATTTGGAGGATAATATTTCAGTTTTTACTGCAAAAATTTAACGAGAGAAAAATGAGTACAGAAAAAAAAGTATGGTTTATCACCGGTGTTTCCTCTGGATTAGGTAAACAGTTGGCTAAGGAGGTTTTATCACAAGGGCAAATTGTGGTGGGCACTTTTAGAAAACAGGCTCAGGTAGAGGAGTTTAACAAACAAAATCCCGGAAGTTCTTTTGGTGTACTGATTGATGTGGCTTCTTCTCAGATGATTATTGAAGGTGTTAAAAGTATCATTGATCAATTTGGGAAGATTGACGTACTGGTAAACAATGCCGGATATGGCGTAATGGGAAGTGTTGAAGAAATTTCTGATGAAGAAGTCAGGAGACAATTTGAAGTCAACGTTTTTGGTGTGTTGACTACACTCAGATCTGTTTTGCCAAACATGCGTAAGGCACGTACGGGGCATATCATAAACATTACTTCTATTGCCGGACGTATCGGGTCTCAGGGTTTAGGAATTTACAACGGGTCTAAATTTGCCCTGGAGGGCATAGGGGAGGCCTTGGCTGCTGAGCTGAAGCCACTTAATATCAAAGTAACCAATGTGGAGCCGGGGCCATTCAGAACCGAATGGGCAGGAAGTTCTGCTGCTTATGATAACACCAAAATCGACGATTATGAAAGCACTGTAGGCGAGCGTATAAGAGGTTTGCAAAACCTGAGCGGAAATCAACCGGGTGATCCTGCTAAAGCGGCAGCTGCTATATATAAACTGACTCAGCTGGAAGATGCTCCGGTACATTTACCATTGGGTAAAATTGCATATGATGTCTTCGGAAAAGTGAATAATGGATTAATTGAGGAGTTAGCTAAGTTTGAAGATTTAGGCAAACCTTGTGATTTCGAATAAGAATCTTTGAACCACCGTTCTTTTCACCTGAACTGGAAAGGAGGGAGAGAGAGCAGGCAAACCGTAGGCTTTTAGCTTACGGTTTGGTTTTTTAAGGCCAATATTGATGACTTCAAGGCTACTTGTAAAGCCATTTTCTAATAAGTTTTGTGTAATTAGGCATAACGAGATACACCATTAAAAATACAATGACACCGCTGATTAGTAATGAAGTAATCAAAGGACTCCCATCGACTTTTACTTGACTTAATACCGGAACAATAAGTATGAGTATAAGCATAGAAAGCGGATAAATTGCAGACCAGGTAATAAGAAATTGTTTCCATTTAGCTGGTGGTTTGCTGCCCGCTGGCTTAGGAGCGAATAAAAAATCCAGTCCGCTGTTTATATGATAAGTGTCTTCTGTTTTTAAGATGGGTTTAATCTTTTCTATCAGCATTTTTCTGGTGGTAGACTCCATCCAATTTTTTAAATTGGTGAGCGTATCAAACCTGATGATGACAGTATAAATAAAGGTCAAATCAGGAATTGGTCGAATTATTTGCCAATCCACAAACCCAATGGCACTCCGGCACAGGGGACCTATTTCATTTAACCATTCTTCGTATTGGTTCAGCTTATTGTCTGCAATATGATGGCTAATGACTACTGTTGCTCCTTGGTTATTCATGTTTTTGCCTTTTAAACAGCCACCAGTTCATATCTCTGGTAAGCTTAAAACCTAGTCTTTCATACAATGAAATTGCTAAGTTTCCTTTGTTTGTATGCAAAATGGGGATTTTATTTTCTTTGAGAATCTCACGGGAATTGTAGGCTATTAATTGTTTCGCCAGTCCCTTTTTGGTGTAATCTGGATGGGTAACCACCGCACTAAGCTCAATAAAAAGTGAAGTTTGCATTCGCTGACCGGCTATAGAGACTAGTTTTCCATCTTTTAATATCCCGTAGTAATTACCCATTTCGTAGGTTCTTTTTTTTATAATAACCGGGCATTACCAAGCAAACGAGAGCGTAAATCTGCTCCATATAGCTCTCATCTAAAAGCACAATTTCCTCTGTTATCTGAACATCAGGAAGCTTATCCAGAACCACCTGACAACCATCAATTTTCTTTTCTAAGTACACTTTGCTTTCGTCAACGATGGGTGTTTGATTCTCTGAAACAAAGAAGAACTCATTGGAGCTTGTTATGTAATCTGCAGAAGCTTCGCTTGTTTTGCTTTCCTCATAAAAGGAGCCGAAAGTACATATTTCAGGAGGATAGAAAAGTACTCCGTCAAATTCTACAGCAAAGTCTTTATGTGTCTCTTTTAAAGAATGCCAAACGGGATTTTTAAGTTGTTGCTCTAAGTCGGTCGTCAAAACGGATACAATTAAGATTCAAAATGTAGCTACAGTAATGGATAACAACGGTTTTGGGTAAACGTCAGTTTCAAAAGGAAGACATTCATTCCGGATGGTGTTCAAAATTATCGAGTAGGTATCGGCTTGGATACGTATCCATTTTATTTGAGGTGCTTAGTAATCTAATGTTTTTTATCGTGACAGGGCTTACAGACTGAAACAAGCCATTTTATGGGCTCTTTTCCAATATTTTTTTTCGCATACCTTTTGTGATGTACTTGAGTGGCCCGATTGCCACAGTAAACGCATGTCCAATTATCTCTTTGAAGCACTACATATCTTTTTCTTCTCCACTCGTCTGATTTTAGATAAACGTTCCTGTAATAATCTCGTCTACGTTTTCTTTTCAGATTGAATATCCATTTATCGATAAGCCAACCTCCAATCAAAAAAAAAATGACAAGTAAAACTGTATAATCCATTCAAATCAATTTTAATGGCTCGTCAACTTTGATGTGCTTTTGAGGACTAAAATACACTATCTGACTGAAATTGCCACATTTCCGACCTTACGACCGAGCTCAACATACTTATGGGCTTCCACAATATCTTCAAGCAGAAAAATCTTATCTATTACAGGTTTGAAATGGCCTTTTTCCGCAAGCTCTTTTAGAAAGATCAAATCCTGTTTTTTCCAATAGAAATTGGAGGAGGCCACAATCACTTTCCGGCTTGTAAAGAAGGAGGTACAAATAGCAGCACAGATATGTAAAAACCCAAATTCAGTTAATAGGTATTTTCCTTTCGGTTTTAAAATGCTCAAACATTCCTTCATGGATGTTTTACCAATGGTGTCAAAGATTATGTCATATTTTTTGTCTTCCTTCATAAAGTCTCGCAGTGTGTAGTCAATCACATCATCTGCCCCAATTGATTTTACAAGCTTCAAATTTTTTGAGCTACAAACTCCTGTAACATTGGCTCCAAAATATTTAGCGAGTTGAACAGCAGCCGTACCTACAGATCCTGAGGCTCCATAGATCAGCACATGGTCGCCTTCTTTGATTTTGGCTTTTTTCGTTAAATAAACCAGTGCAGAAAGTGGCCCGTTAACCATGCTTGCAGATTCCTCAAAAGACAGGTTTTTAGGTTTAAAATGCATCAAGCCATCTTCAGGCATACTTTTATATTCTGCATAAGCCCCAAAATCCAGACCGGTGTACCCAAAAACCTGGTCGCCGGGTGTAAAGCTTTTAACTCTGGCACCGATAGCTTCCACTACACCGGCGAATTCGATTCCCAAAATCTGCTTCTTAGGTTTTTTAAACCCGAACATCAATCCTACAGGAAGTTTTAGTAAAGGTGGATGATTAAAGCCTCTCATCTTGGGGTCTTCTGCTGTAACCGTGGTGGCATGAATACTTACCAGTACCTCCGTATCTTTAGGAGTGGGGGCTTCTAATTCTGTTAATTGCAATACTTCGGGACCTCCGTATTTTTTGAATACAACTGCTTTCATCTCAGTGACTTATTTTGGTTTAAGCAAAAGTAAGTCAGCTTTAAACACAGAAATTTGACTTAGGTCAAATATTACCCGGATGCCAATTTTGATCTGATTCTGGATAGTGTTTCAAGCGATACATTGAGATAAGAAGCAATAATTGTTACGGGTAATAACTGCACAATCATGGGTTCCTTTTCAAACAAATGTAGATACCTTTCAGAGGCATCCATGGTTTGAAACTCTTTTAGTCTTTGCTCAAACCAGACGGCATAGTACTCAATGAACATTTTGTCTAAAATCATTACTTCGGCATATTTATTTTTAACCTTGCCAAAACGTCCGGAGTCAATGATGGTTACTTCCAGGTCTGTCAGAGCTTCTATGTAGACATCGGCCGGTTTTTGCATGATATAGCTATCCATGGAGATGGCTACATCATCATGAAAATATATTTCAGTGGTAATTTCTTTGTCTTTGTGTTTATAAAACTTTCTGGCAATCCCACTCTTGACCAGTAAATGTGATTTACATATTTGCCCCGATCTGAGCAAAAAAGAACCTTTAGAAAAGTGCTTATCAACAAAGCCGCCTTCCAGTTCATCAAGTACATGTGGGTCTAAATGATTAGATAGATCTTTGATTCTCTTGATGTAAGGATTCATTTATTTTCTATTTTCGGTTAGCAGGCGAAATTTAATCTGTTTCCTAAGAAGTAATTTCTTCTTTTGAATCAATTCTGGAGCTTCTTCTCAAGTCAACAATTTACAACTGTCTCGGCTATGCCCCGGTTGGTGGTTTGGAACGCACTATGTAAATACACACCAAATTGAAAATCTGCGTCCCGAAAGCTTTTGGGGCTCTAAAGTAGGCGAGATCAAGCAATTACTTATTGCCATTATTAGCTGTTGGCTTTAATTTAAGTGATGTTTTTCTTTGTGTTGTCTCAATAGGTCTTTGCCATAATCATTTCCGTTAGGTGTTCTTACAACCGTGTGAATATGATTTTTCGATGGTTTTCCGTCATCTGCATTTGGCACGCCTACTACTCTTTGATGATCAAACTCAATTAATATGACTGGACTATGAATTCGATAGTAAAATACAGCATCCTCATTAATTTGCCCAACCCAAGAAAACCAGGTGTTATCTAGATGTTCAAGGACTTCATCCATTTTAACTTTAGCGTGTCCTTCCCGAATGTTGCTAACGTACAAATAAATCAAATCTAATAGTTTTCGCTTTTGTTCATCTGAAAGCTTTGAAACTTGAAGCCCTTGATAATTTAGAGTGATATTGTCTTTATTGGCCTCAGCTACATTATTATTTTCAGTTTTTAAGTTCGATATTGTTGCTATTTTTTGATGCTCAGGTTTTAGAGACTGCATTAGATGAAGACCAAAATTTTGCTCATCTTGAAAAAGTGTATTCCCTTCATATTTTCCAGAAGTTGTAATTATTGGTTCACCACCCATAAATACTGGCGACATGACAACTTGATCTCCTAATATGAAATAGTTAATAACAAGATGATGACCATCTAATTGCCAGCCCCAAGGTTCAGTATCTGAAGGTTTCCCCATAATAGTCAGGAAATACAATTCTTCATCAAAAGCTAGCGAGCCATTATTAAGCTCTTTAAGCGTTTGATCCGTTTTCATTATGTCTTTGCTTAATTGAAGACCTTTGGCACTTAATGACTCTTGAATTAGTTTAAATGCATCATTCTTCTGATTTTCGGTCAACTCTTTTAAGCTAACTCCTTGTCTATCATATATTCCATTATCCACATTACACCATTTTCTCCATTCTTCATCATCAATATCAAATGTTGTTCGTTCTATTTGCGATGCTGACAATCGACTTAAAAAGTTTTCAGCCGCTCTTTGAATTGGTAACGTAGAGACGCCTGTTGAACGAATTTGAAATAAATCAGTAGAATCCATACCATTTGCAAAAATGCCAGTATAGGGTTCTTTGAGTGCGTCTGCCTCCATTTTAGCAAACATTTCTTTTTCAGAATTAACTTCTTCAGCATTATTTGAAGCCTTGTCAATTTCGTTCTGATTTGCATTCTGATTGCAACCAAAGAAAGTTGATAGTAAAAGTATTGTGATTAAGTTTTTCTTCATTTTGCTTTTTTAATTCGCTGTTAACAGTTTGTATTTATTCTGTACGGCAATTAGGAAGGGCATACTTGCCATCCCAGACAAAAGCTGCTGTTGAAGCCCGCAACTTCCGGAAACCACTGACTGTCCTAAGTTTTATAGCCATTTTGCGTACATCTCATGACGTGGGTTTTACTAAAATAGCTGATTAAAGTGAAAGTGTAATCTTTTAAAAAAGTGTAACCCTCCCCAAAAATGTAACCCTC